>JAHDBI010000080.1 GCA_020630475.1 Saprospiraceae bacterium | reverse complement strand
CCTCGTAAAACATCTAATGTGGCCGTTTTACCTCGCAATGAATTAAACACTTCGGTAAATTCTTTTCTGTACTCTGCTGGCTGCCCATCAATAGCTAGAATTCTATCTCCAGCTTTAATTCCAGATTTAGCCGCGTTTAAATCTTCAGAAACATTCAATATATCATTGGCCATTCTGAGCGTGTATATCTTAGCGCCTTCCGATTGTTTAGCCAAACGATTGGATATATCATCCGGCATAGTCAACGTCACCATTTGATCATCTCTTTTTACTCCGACCGTTTTAGCCTGATTAATGATCAACTCGGTAATGACCTTCCCTTCACCAAATTTATCAATAGACACATCCCCTACTTTCATCACCATATCTCCATCCCGAAATCCGATTTCCCGTCCCAACTCTGTCGTTCTAATTCCGTCTTTAATCGCTTCAGTGGTAAAAAAGGTATCACCATAAATCCACGCTACCATCGCAAAAATCAATATTCCTAAAATGAAATTCACAATGACTCCACCCAACATAATGATCAGTCTTTGCCAAGCTGGCTTAGCTCTAAATTCCCAAGGCTGAATAGGTCCTTCCATTTGTTCCTTATCCATACTTTCATCGATCATTCCTGATATTTTTACATATCCACCGAGTGGTAACCATCCGATTCCATATTCAGTCTCCCCTTTCTGCACTTTAAATAATGAAAACCATGGATCAAAAAATAAATAGAATTTTTCAACCCTTGTTTTAAACCATTTCGCCGGAAAGAAATGTCCACACTCATGCAAAATCACAAGAATCGAAAGACTCAACAATACTTGACACACTGTAATTATTGTATCCATAATTTATCTTTATTACGCTTACCCTAACGCTGGTTTGCGCTGCTTTGTTTCAAATAGCTGCAAATGTACTGATTCCTTAGAATTTCAAGGGTTTTCAGGACTATACTCATCAAATTATTTAAGGCCATTTTGGGCGTGCCCTTCCCCATACGGGTCAGGGCGGTCCATTACAGGGTTCGCTATTCGCTCCGCCCGTACGGGCTACTTCCCCTTCGGGTCATACCTTCCATGCACCTCACGCGGTGTGGAAACGTTGATTTAGTTTTTTGTCCAACAAATCCTATTTTTTGCTTGAAAAAGTAAAGGGGATAAAAATGGTTTAAACCATTTTTATCCTTAATCCCATTTTGACCTTTCCGTGTAACCAAAGAGCTCATAAAAAATCTACATAATTATATCTGTGCACATTACATTTGATCGATCCATTTATTCTTTCATTCCTAAAAAATGGACAAGAAAAGTCGAGATATAATATCTTCACATCATGAACCTATTCTATTCTACAAAAATAAAAGACGAGTTCATTGTCTTAGAAGGTGAGGAACATAAGCACTGTACCAAAGTGCTACGAAAAGCAAAGGGTAGTCCTATTATGATTACTGATGGGGAGGGTAGTATTTATACAACGCAATTAATCGGATCGGATCGTCACGACTCTAGCTATAAAATACTCGAAAGAAAAAGTCATACAAGACATGCTCCTCAGAGTCATATTGCCATAGCGCCTACTAAAAACATCAATCGATTTGAGTGGTTTATTGAAAAAGCAGCAGAGTTAGGAGTTCATCATATTTGGCCTTTTATTTCCGAACACTCAGAGCGCTCAAAAATCAGAGAAGAACGAATAGAAAAGATCCTCATCTCCGGAATGAAACAATCTTTCCAGTCCTTCAAACCCATTTTACACCCCATTCAAAAATTTGCCGAAATCCTTAACATGAAGGATGTTGAGCATAAATACATCGCCTACTTATTGGGCGAAACTTTACTTGCGCATCAAATCGATTTTAATGAATCATCCATCATAACTGTTGGACCAGAAGGTGGATTTTCTCCTCAAGAATATCAAGAGGCTATAAAGCATGGCTTTAAAGGTATTTCACTTGGCGCTAGCCGATTAAGATCCGAAACAGCAGGGATTATTTCTACTCACTTGCTTACTCGTTCCATATGAATAACTCAAAGAACATTGAAATCAAAGCTAGGTGTCATCAACCGAAGCTCATCAAAGAAACACTTCAAAATCTGGGCGCTGATTATAAAGGCTTGGATCATCAAATTGACACTTACTTTAAAACCACTCACGGTAGACTAAAATTAAGAGAAGGCAATATTGAAAATAATCTCATTCAATATCAACGATCCAATCAGCAAGGGCCAAAACAATCTAATTTTACGCTATATCCTTCAAAGGATCCTCAAAAACTCAAACAAGTTTTACAGAATGCCTACGGTATTGATGTAGTCGTTGACAAACAACGGCATATCTATTTTATTGACCACGTGAAATTTCATATTGATGAGGTGAACGAACTGGGTTCGTTTATGGAAATTGAAGTCACTGATTTAGAAAACAATCTTGATCTATCTTCGATGCAAGAGGATTGTAATAAATATATACAATTATTTAAAATTAAACCCGAGGATTTAATCTCTCATTCCTACTCCGATCTGTTAAGGAAGTAAATTTTTCTTTATAAATGAGACATCATTTTATCATTGATTTTATTAGCATAATCAACCTGTTGATTTTCTAATAAACCATCAACTTTGAAGGCAATCATAAATACCTTTTCCTCCCCTATTCTCCAAAAGTATTTTCCTAATTCGTAGCTGTAAGAACCATCATCACCATAACCTGGATAATCTTTATACTTAAAGTTTAAAGGCTCACCCATAAACGTTTGTTCACCCTTTGTCCTTTTGCTGGATACAAAAGTAGAAACCCAATATTCAAATTCCTCTGGAATAGGGTTTTTCATCACCTGAATCAAAATACCTTGATTATCATATGCTCCTGCATCCCATCTAAAAAAACACGAAACAGTATGCGGAGCGGCTGCATCTGATGCATCTTTAATACTAATCGCATCTTGACTAATCCTAAAAATTCTTGACAATTCCTCTATCGTGATCAATTCACATGGTTCAGGTAGACCAGCATCATTGATCGTAGCCTTTTTACCAGAACCCTTTCCCTTTAAAGTAGTCGGTTTATAATTTCCTTGAGTTGCATTATTTTCTCCTTCAACCACTGCTGAATCACTAGTAGACCCCTTATTATCCGAAGGTTTACAAGCGAATAAACAGAAAAATAATACTCCTAATATCGTGATACGCATGATGATAATTTTTGCACAAGATAACACTCGATTTTGTCGCTTAAAATAAATCGAACAAAGTTTATAAATATTTAATGTGTTTTAATCGTTTTCAAAAGTCTTTCGTTAGATATTTGCACTTCAATAAACCAAACCTAACCTATGAAGACTTTTTACTCATTACTACTATTTTTATTTATCTCTGGCAGTTCATTTGCAGCCGGACTAAATCCTGGAGACATCTTATTTGTTGGATTTAATGCAGATACAGACGATGGTATCGCTTTCGTAGCCATGAATCCTATTCCCGCTGGAACAACGATATATTTTACAGACAATGAATGGAATGGAATGGCCATTGGTGCAGGTGGCGCATTTAATAGTTTAACAGAAGGCGTTATCTCTTGGACAGCCACCGCAGATGTTCCTGCGGCAACTGTGATCACAATTACCAATACCAATAGTGTGACGATTGCAGCGTCTTGTGGAAGTACAGCACTAGAAATCAACAACCTCAATCTAAATACTTCTAACGAAGTGGTTTACGCTTATATGGGTTCGACAAATTCGACGCCAACTTGCTTTCTTACAGCATTAGCTAATGATAGCTTTACTGCTTCTAATGGAACACTTGATGGAACTGGATTGACTGATGGTGTCAATGCCATTGATATTGATGGAGATGAAGATGTTGGTGTTTTTGTTTCTGATGGTGATGCTAATGTTTTTGACTCCGCTGCAGATATACTAAATGTGACGAATTGGGAAACTCAAGACGGATCTGGTAATCAACATACCGATGGAACCTTCCCTGACTTCCCAGGAAATGTCGCTAATGATACGGGAGGTGCAGGATGTGCCGCAGCTTTACCTGTAAGCTTAGAAGATTTTCGCTTGACTGCTCGTCAAGATGCAATAGTTCTAGAATGGATCACTTTGGAGGAAATTAACAACGATAGATTCGAAATTGAATGGCGAACTGACGATAAAACCTTTACAACCATTCATACGGAAAACGGTTATGGTAATTCAAGCGAAGCTAAATATTATCAATACCGTCACCGCGATGCAGTTGAAGGCGTGAATTATTATCGATTAAAGCAATTTGATTTTGATGGTTCTTTCAAGTATTCAAATATTTTGTATTCGAGAATTGAGTCTGACAGCAACGTCAGTGTATATCCTAATTTAGTGAGTGACGTAATAACAGTTACAGGTGAAAATATTAGTTCGATCAAAGTTTTAAACTTAAATGGACAATTGATCAGTAGTCATCAAAATATGACCTTTGATTTATCTTCCCTTAATTCTGGAACCTACATTATCCAAATTGATACCCCATCAAAAACTAGTTTTGAAAGAATCATAAAAATGTAATTAAAAAGGGAGTTTGAATTTCAAACTCCCTTTTTTTTATTCTTTCGATCCAAATGGATTGAGTTTTCTTTCTTCTATTGAAGCTTTCAGCGGATCATATTTCTCTTTAAAGAATTGATCAATTTCGCTCACCACACTTTCCACTTTAGCTTTTGCTTTATTAAAAGCAATCATCGCATTACTTCCCGGTTTTTCCCAAGAACTTCCTATCATACCTCGAGCTGACCATAAATAATTGGATAACTTTTTAGGATCTCTTTGAATTCCTTTAAGTCCTTGCGGCATAAAATACAACTCCTCTAAATCGGTTAATCCTTTCTTCACTTCTTTAAGCTCTTTCAACTGAACTTTACTAATACTATCTTCTTGAACCGACAATAAATCTTTCACCAAAGCAAGACTTTTTTTAGCATCAATCACTCGATGAATCCCCTTGGTTGCCTTTTCCACATCTTTATAAAATTGATCATACACCATATGAATGTCTTTCATATCTTCTGTAGTAGTGCTCGATCTAGGATCATTTCTAACTTCTATAGTCGTTGAATCCTTCATTCCATCCAGATAAAAATGAACTATATAATTGCCTGGCAATACACCATATCCTCTTGGGGCATCGCTATCTTTCTTTGGTTTTGTTCTTGACGGAAATTCTACCCCATTCCGGTTCATCCCCCACCTCAGTTTATTCAATCCATCTTTCAGTTTAGATTTGTAAGTACGAATGGTATCTCCTTGTTCACTTAAAACTATTACGTTTAATTTTCCTCCTTTAGATCCACCATCTTCATCCTTAGATTTTTCTTTGGTTGACGAACCATCACTGTCTTTAGTCGGCTTTCGCCAATAGTAAAAATAGGCCCCCAAACCTTTATTCTGACCAACAAACTCTCCTTGTGCTATAAACCGAATTCCATCATAAGACCTATTCGATGCTAAGTAAGCCGTTGGCGCTCCAATAACTTTGAAATCTTTATTCAACAAGCTTGCATCCCTTGCTAAAGCCCGCAAAACTTCAACATCATCAAACACCCAAAATGATCTGCCGAAGGTTCCTATAATCAAATCATCAAAATCTTCCTGAAATGCCAAATCGCTTATTTGTACATGAGGAAATCCCTTATCCCATAACTGCCAATTCCTTCCTTTATCCAAAGAGAAATACAATCCAACATCCGTTCCCAAGAACAATAAATTTTCTTCTTCAGTATCTTGAATGATGGACAATACGAATCCTTTGATCTGACTGTCATCTGCTATTCTCGTCCATGACTTCCCATAATTTGAAGTATGATATGCGTAGGCTGAAAAATCATTTCTTCTGTAGTTGTTAGCTACAACAAATGCCTCTCCATTTCCCTTTGGCGAAAGCCGGATTTGAGGTATATAACTTCCTTTTGGTAAGCCCGAAAGCTTTGAAGATACATTCATCCATTGATCACCCCCATCTCTAGTCACTTGCAAATTGCCATCATCCGAACTGGCCCAGATTTCATCCTTATTCGTTGCACTTGGAGCTATACAAATTAGTGTTGTATGATTTTCGGCATTAGTCGCATCTATGGTTAACCCACCACTAACGTCTTGCTTTTGCTTTAGTGTGTCGTTCGTAGTTAAGTCAGGAGATATGATACTCCAGCTTTTACCACAATCTCGACTATAATGAACAAACTGACTTCCGTAATAAACCCCACAAGTATTGAATGGGTCTTGAGCCAATGGTGCATTCCAGTTAAATCTTAAATCAATGGTATCCGAAGAATAAGGTCGGATACTTTGAGTCCTTCCCATCTCTCGATCATAGTAAGCCAAATTACCTCCTTGCGACATCGCATAACCATATCGATTGTCTTCTGGATTTGGTGCAACATCAAAACCATCCCCAAAATATAATTCTTGCCAATCGTAGTTTCTGATTCCTCCTCTTTTCAAAACAAACCCAGGTCCAACCCAACTTCCATTATCTTGCATTCCACCGTAAACATTATATGGAAAATCGTTGTCCACATTCACATGATAAAACTGACCCACTGGTAGATTGGCTACAAACTGCCAAGACTCACCTCGATCTCTTGAAATGGTCATTCCACCATCATTTCCATTTATGATATAACTAGGATCTTCAGGATGGATCCATAATGCATGATGATCTGGATGAATATTATTACCGTAATCCATAATGGTCTCGAAAGTCTTTCCACCGTCTTCGCTTTTAGAGACATAGGACCAAAGATTGTAAATCCGATTTTCATTTTTAGGATCTACATATATTTCGGAATAATAGAAAGGTCGATTACCAATATTCTTCTGACTAACCAATGACCAATTCGCTCCACCATCAACAGATTTATAGAATCCATTTTCTTTGGCTTCAATGAGGGCATAAACAATGTTACTACTAGAGGGAGCAAAAGCGATTCCAATTCTTCCTAATTCTCCTTTAGGCATTCCCTCATCGACACCTAACTTTTTCCAGGTCTTTCCAGCGTCATAAGAGATGTGCATCCCAGATCCTTCACCACCGGATACAAAATCCCAAGGTGTTCTTCGATGTTCCCACATTGCCGCGATAATCCTATTGGGGTTTGAAGGATCCATAACCATATCGGCTACACCCGTTGTTTGATTCACGTACAAAACTTTATTCCAAGTCAGGCCGCCATCCTCTGTTCGATATACTCCACGATCCATACTATCTCCCCAAGGAGAGCCGGTGGCACCTGCTAAAACGACGTTTGGATTATCTGGATGAATGATAATTCTGTGAATCACTCTTGTATTTTCCAAACCCATTGATTTCCATGTCTTTCCTCCATCCATGGTTTTGTAGATTCCATAACCGACATTCAAAGAGTTTCTCGGATTACCTTCTCCTGTTCCTACCCAAATTTCATCTGGATTATTTTGATTTATTTTAATTGAACCTATCGACAGTGTTGCCTGGTCGTCAAAAATGGGATTCCAAGACAAACCACCATTTTCAGAAACCCAAACTCCACCTGAAGCAGTACCCACATAAATATGGTCGCTATCCCTAAGATTTACGTCAATGGCAGTAACTCTACCACTCATTCCAGCAGGTCCTATATTTCTTATGCTCAGCGATTCAAAGTCATCTAGATTAATTTTTTGACCATTCGCCGAAAGGCATAAAATAAAAAACAAGCCTGTAATACAGATAAGTTGTCGCATATGATGGTATTAATTTTAACAATAACTAGTGAAAGACTAGGTCCATGAAAATAAGACATTAAAACCATTTTTGATTAACTTAACACAGATACGAGAAACTATAGGTGAGGTTCATAACTAACATAATTTTTTGTCTAATATGTTTAAGCTTTAGCACTAAGGCCTTAGCGGGTAATGACCCTTGCTCAGCAACCATAGTTTCTAACGCTATGACCGATTTTACTGATTTTGATTTAAGCGGAAATTCTGATTCAGGAATTACACCGCCGAATTGCGAAAATTATACTGGCCCAGATTTATGGCTAGAAGTAACGGCACCTGCATCTGGCGATTTGTTCGTTGCTTTACTTGAAGGGATAACCACAGATGCTGCCATGGCCCTATACGAACTCCCTTGTTCGAGCCCCACCGAGCTTATTTGTATTCCTAATGATTTATGTGGCAACACTGAAATGCCGATCTACACATTTACTGGTTTAAATGCTGGTCAAAACTACCTCATCAGAATATGGGCTGAGAGTGGTACGCCGGTAGGTACTTTTAGCATTTATATTAATGAAACGCCAATCATAATTCCAGATTTTTTATTGATCGGTTCGGCGAGTTACATATCAGATGAATGCATTATGCTTACACCAAATTCCACTGGGCAAGTTGGATGTATTTGGTATCCAGAGATCATCGACTTCACACAATCGTTTACACATTCAATGGTCATGAATTTTGGAACTCAAGATGGTAATGGCGCAGATGGAATATGCTTGGCCTATCAATCAGTAGGCAACAATTTTTGCGGTGGCTCGGGCGGTGATATTGGTGCTGGTGGAATGGCCAATTCTTTTATTGTAGAATTTGATACTTGGCAAAATACAAATAGAAACGATCCTGCCCTGGATCACACAGGAGTATGTATTAATGGTAATCTAGATCATGCTGTTGCACCATTCCCAGCCACAGTTTTAACTCCATCAAATATTGAAGATGGCCAAGATCATACTGTTGATTTCACTTGGAATGCAGCTACTCAGTTTTTTGAAGTTTTTTTTGATGGAAATGTATATATCAGCGGAAACTATGACATCATCAATAATTGCTTTGGGGGAAGTACAACCGCCTATTGGGGATATACATCGAGCACAGGAGGCTCCACAAATACTCAAACAGTTTGCCCAGGAGTACAAACATTTAAACATGGTGACATTAGTACTCAAGAAATAACTATCTGTGATAACGAAAGTGTTTTTGTTGGGGGAGGACTTCAGAATACTTCAGGGGTATACTACGATCAAATACCTTTAGTCAATGGTTGTTATGAACTCCAACAAACAACCCTCATTGTCAATGAAACATTCGAAAAAAACTTAGGCTTACAATATATCTGCCCAGGGGAGAGCTTTGAAGTTGGCGGACAACAATTTACAAATCCCGGTCCTTATAGCGTTACTGTACCATCATTGCAAAACGGCTGTGATAGTACGATAAATTTTAATCTAAACATCCTCAATCCTTTTGCCAATATCATTGACCCTGAAACCTTAGATTGTGACACCCCATTTATTACCCTTTTTAGTACAGGGTCAATGCCTTCAAATAATTTTGGTGTCACTTATTTCTGGGAAGGACCCAACGGTTTTATGTCTAATGACATGAATCCTATTGTGAATGATCCTGGAGAATACACTTTGTATTTAGAACAAACCATCAACAGCAAAACTTGCACCTCAAACATTGCTCTTGTTGAAGTAGAAACCAATGGAGATTTACCTCTTTCTGATGCGGGACCAGAATCTACCTTGACTTGTAATGAACCGCAAGCAACGTTGGACGGTTCTGGTTCAGACCCAAACTTAAATTATGTTTGGTCAGGACCAAATGGATATAGTTCACCAGATCTAATTTCTGTGACTCAAAGCCCTGGATTATACACCTTAGTGGTTACAGCAGAAAATGGTTGTACCAATACTTCTCAAGTGTTTGTTGACGATGATTTAACGGGACCTGAAAATGACCCTTTAGCTTCGGATTCTTTAAGTTGTAGTTTATTAAGTGTCTCGCTAGAAAATAATTTAGCTACCCCTAACGACACATACTTTTGGTCAGGACCTGGAATAGACGAAAGTCAAGAAAATGATTCGTTGGTAAATATCGACCTGCCTGGAATTTATTATCTCGAACTTACTGGAGAAAATGGTTGTACGAGTATAGACTCCATTGAAGTCGTTCAAATACCTGGTGACTACGAATATCAACTTGAAGCTGACACCTTCAATTGTTCAACACTTTCTATTCACTTAGAATCAAATCCCGGAGGGAATTACGATATCATCGCTTGGGAAGGACCAAATGGTTTTATCGATTCTACCTCTTCACCGATTATTGATCAACCCGGAACATACCTTTTTGAAATTACAGATATCAACGGCTGTGTAGGTATGGATTCTATTGAAGTATTGATTGACAGCATAACCCCGAGCATAAATTATAGCATTGATAGTGTTCAATGCATTCAAAATGGCCAGATTGAAGTATCGACTAACGACAACCTATCTTATCAATGGAATGGCCCAGGAACTTTTGAATCTAATGAACAAAACATAAGTACGGCTATTGCTGGTCATTATGAATTGACCGTAACCGCTGAAAATGGTTGCACAAACCTATATCAAATCGAACTACCATCTGATGATGACTACCCCGTTTTT
Organism: Saprospiraceae bacterium; assembly: GCA_020630475.1. Taxonomy (GTDB): domain Bacteria; phylum Bacteroidota; class Bacteroidia; order Chitinophagales; family Saprospiraceae; genus JAHDCZ01. The sequence goes on along the minus strand of JAHDBI010000080.1, from coordinate 6,258 downwards.
GAAACTTCGTACAATAACATCAACTGTAAGGAAGAGATTGCCATTATCTCCTTTAATGCGGAAGATAACTTTCAAAATGCCCAATGGACCTTACCCGATAACAGTGTGATTACTCAGGATCAATTTGAGTCCACATTAGTTGGTGAATATTATTTCGAATTAACCGGAGAAGATGGATGTGTGGTTTATGACACGATCGAAGTGGCTATCGATACATTGTCTCCGACGATCAATATAATTTCAGATACCATTAGCTGTGACCAACCCGAAGTGAATTTAACCGTTAATTCAGAAAACGATATACTTAATTACAACTGGTCTGGACCAAACAACTTTGAAGAAATTTCATCAGAGATATTAGTTGATGAGGCGGGTGTTTATTCTTTACATGTTGAAGGGAACAACGGCTGTTTGCAGTCTAAAAGTATAGAGGTTTTGGCATTTAATGACGCTCCTCAACTAGACATAGCCTTTAATCATATCAATTGTAATGTTCAAGAAACTTCAATGACAACTACTGGTGATCCGAACCTAGATTTTATTTGGACGGGACCCGATAATTTTAGTTCGAATGAAAATAATATCACCCATGACCTCCCTGGAATTTATCAATTGACTGCGCGAAATGAATATGGCTGCGATACTACACTAGCCGTCGATGTCTTGATAGATACCATCAGCCCAATTTATGATTTGGAAATCCCTACATTAAACTGCCATCAAACCACCGTCGATGTTATTTATTTAACGCAAGATGATATCGTCAATACAACTTGGTCTACTCCAGATAATCAAATTTTGAATACCGAAAATTTAAATGTTTCGGCAGGAGGATGGTACAGCTTAGAATTAGTTGGTGAGAATGGTTGTACCTCTATGGAAACATTTGAAATTTTAGAGGACTTCACTTACCCATTGGCGGAAGCCAATAAATCCAACGATCTAAATTGTGCTGTTACCAATACTCAATTGACTGTTCAAACAGATTTAGTCAATGCCTTTTATGAATGGACCAACTCGAACAATGAAATCATTGAAACTGCTCCAAGTTTTGAAACAATCGATGCAGGAAATTTTGTTGTTTCTGTCGTGGGAGATAATGGCTGCATCAGCTTAGACACCATAGAAGTATTGATAGATACCATCGCTCCTTTTTCCGAGATCAACTTTAATGATATTAATTGCTACAACTCTACAAGTTTTCTTGAAGTGCTTAATCCCAACAATAACTATCAATACGAATGGAAAAATAACGGTATCACATTCTCAAACAGTTCATCTCATGACTTGGAAGATAATGGCATTTTTGAGTTGGTGACAACAGGAGTCAATGCATGCCAACATATCATCGAGTTTGAAGTGGAAATTGATACCACCTCACCATTGATATCTGCCAACACTACCCTGATCAATTGTTTTAATCCAGAGGCTAGTCTATCCGTAAATGCAGAAACCAATCATGGCATTAACTGGTATTACAATAACAATATAATCAATAACAGTTCAGTTTTTGAAAGTAGTATCCCTGGTTCATATACGGTAGAAGTGACCAATTTGATCAATGGTTGCAGCAGCTTGGACAATGTAGAAATTTTGAGTTACGAGCCACCTAGTTTTGACTTTGAACTAGTTCAGCCGGATTGCTTTGAGCCTAATGGTTCGATTACCTTCACGAACCTTGAAGGAGGAATGGGAAATTATATGACCTCTATAGAAGGAGGAAACAATTCATCTGAAAATTTGAATTATATCAATGTAATTCCAAACAACTATAATTTAGTCGTTACTGATATTGATGGTTGTACGGCTTTCGCCGAATGTGAAATTGAAGAAGTCATTCCTGTAGACATTATATCGGATGGAGAAATTTTTGTTGATATAGGTGAAGAGCGTTTCATTGAGGTCTTATTGAATATTCCAGAAGATGCTCTAGACCTAATTGTTTGGTCAGGGACAGACATTTTAGATTGCAATGACTGTCTTAACCCTCAAATCATCGGATACGAAGATGGCATCGTTAGTTTATTTGTAACGGATGAAAATGGTTGTGAAGATATTCTTGAAATCGACATTAGGTTTGCTAAAGAAATCGATGTTTATGTACCTAACGTTTTTTCCCCTCATAAAAAAGATGGACATAATGATTTCTTTTTCCCATTCGCGAAAGCGGGACAAATAGAACAAATCAACCACATGTACATTTTTGATCGTTGGGGAGAACTCGTTTTCGAAGGATTAAACTTCGCCCCGAATGAAGAAGCGTTTGGATGGAACGGCACTTTAAAAGGGGAAGCCTTGAATCCAGCAGTATTCACTTTCATCATAGAATACTTACGAGTGGATGGAGAAGTCAGACAAATCGTCGGTGATGTCAGTCTTGTTGACTAATGAATGTACCCAACTCGCACAATTATAACGAGGAATTAAACGCGCATTTAAAGCAATTGATATTAAACATTTCTATATTTGAGCATCTACGAATAAGCGCAAATTGTATATTTAAATGTCTTTAAGTAACATCAATCCTACCACCACTAAAGCTTGGAAAAAACTCGAACAACATTTCGATTTGACGAATGGGATTCTAATGAAATCTCAATTCAAAGAGGATGGTCATCGGGCGAAGAATTTCACTATACAATGGAATGATTTTCTAGTCGACTATTCGAAAAACAGGATAGACGAAAATACCATTGAGTTACTTTTGGAATTAGCTAATGAACTTAATCTTAAGGAGGCTATTGCCAGCTATTTTAACGGTGAGAAAATCAATCAAACTGAAGGAAGGGCGGTATTGCATACCGCTTTGAGAGGAAAAAAGGACAATAGTATTTTGGTCAATGGAATTAATGTTGCCCCAGAAATCCATGAAGTTAAGCATCGAATCAAGCAATTTACAGAGGCTATTCATTCAGGAGAGAAAAAAGGTCATACCGGAAAAACTTTTACCGATATAGTCAACGTAGGAATTGGAGGTTCGGATTTAGGGCCTGTCATGGTTACAGAAGCACTGAAGTTTTATAAGAAGCAAGTGAACGTTCATTTTGTGAGCAACGTCGATGGAGATCATGTTCAAGAAGTAATAAAAAACTTGAATCCAGAAACTACACTTTTCGTTATCGTTTCTAAAACTTTTACAACTCAAGAAACTTTGAGTAATGCAATGACCATTAAAAATTGGTTTTTGCAAAATGCAACTCAACAGGATATCGCGAAGCATTTTGCAGCAGTATCTACCAATACTCAACGCATTACTGAATTTGGGATTACGAATGAAAACATATTCCCGATGTGGGATTGGGTTGGCGGACGTTTTTCATTATGGAGTGCCGTAGGCTTGTCGATATCTTTGGCCATAGGATATGATCATTTTGAATCATTACTCCAAGGAGCTAATGAAATGGACGAACATTTCAAAGAGGCAGATTTCGATAAAAACATACCTGTCATCCTAGCACTTTTGAATATATGGTATAATAACTTTTACAAAGCTGAAACAGAAGCGATCATTCCATACACACAATACCTGAGCAGATTTCCTGCCTATCTTCAACAAGGCATCATGGAAAGCAATGGTAAAAGTGTCGATAGAAATGGAGATCCTATCCAGTACCAAACGGGAACGATCATTTGGGGAGAACCAGGCACCAATTCACAGCATGCCTTTTTTCAATTGATACATCAAGGAACCAAGTTAATTCCTGTAGATTTTATCGGATTCAAAAAATCACTTTACGACAATAAAGACCACCATAATAAATTAATGGCCAACTTTTTTGCACAAACAGAGGCCTTAATGAATGGTAAGACCAAAGAAGAAGTCGAGTCGGAATTAAAAGCCAAAGACATGGCAACTGAGGAGATTCGTCAACTGCTCCCATTTAAAATATTCGAAGGAAACAAACCCACGAATACCATCCTTATTGATAGGCTTACGCCAAAAAGTCTTGGGGCCTTAATCGCTCTTTACGAACATAAGATTTTTGTTCAAGGAATTATTTGGAATATATTCAGTTATGATCAGTGGGGAGTGGAGTTGGGAAAACAACTAGCTGGTCAAACATTGAAGGATTTAAATGGTTCTGAAATAGGTGAACATGATGCATCGACTACTCAACTCATTCGAGCTTTCAAGGATTAGACTTACTACAAATAATATTTAGAAGTCTGTCCTTTGTTATATTTCATAGAACCGTGCTAAAAAATCTTAGTACAACCAAAGTGGAAATTGATTTTTATATGGTTTATATTCGTTAAAAAGAAATTATGACTGATTTGAAAAGAAAATTAATTGAGGAAATTAATAAAATAGAGGACACTCTAATTATAGAACAATTAACCTCTTTAATTAAAGAGTCAGATCAAACAATCGAAGTAAAATTCTCTGAATCTCAATTGAATAAAATAAAAGAATCTCAATTCCAGATTAAGGATGGTAAATTCCATAACCATAATGATGTAATGGAAATGATAAATAATGATTAAGGTAATTTGGTCAGACAACGCCAAAAATGAACTTATCGAAATTGTACAATTCTGGAACAATAAAAACCAATCTACAGATTATACTGACAAACTGAAATTTCATATTGAATTAGGAATTAATCTAATAAAGAATAAACCAAAATTAGGTATGAAGTCAAATTTAGTTGGCGTCAGAATGAGATTAATTCTCAAAAACTACTATTTAATTTATGAAATTAAGGAAAATGAAATTCTAATACTTCAATTTTGGGATGTTCGTCAGAATCCATTAAAATTTAAATATTAGTTGCAAACAGCATCAACTAACAGCATGTTCGAATCCCATTAATCGTTTGGACATAATTAAAAGGTATCCATAACAACATCTAATGTCTTTTAATATATTATCTAAGTCTTTTGGATTTTCAGGCGCAGAGTAAAGACATTTAATTATCCGTTAAATCCCTGAAATATCGTGACATAAGCGACGTTAAATTCCTACATAATCCTATTTTTGTCGAGTATGGAGTTTTTATTTCCGAATTTTTTGTGGGCACTTTTATTATTAGCCATTCCGGTTATTATTCACCTCTTCTATTTCAGGAGGTTTAAGAAAGTTCATTTCTCCAATGTGAAGTTTTTAAAGGAGATAAAAGAAGAGACTTCTTCAAGAAATAAATTAAAAAATCTTTTGGTCTTATTGATGCGTTTATTAGCTATGGCTTTATTGGTCTTGGCTTTCGCCCAACCTTTTTTACCCAAAAAGGACAACGTTGATTATAGCAAAAAGGCCGTCAGTATATTTATAGATAACTCCTTTAGCATGCAGGCCTTAAGCAGTGATGTACCCTTATTGGAAAAGGCTAAGAAAAAAGCTAGAGATATTATTAACGCTTATTCGGAAGCAGATGAATTTCAGATTCTAACACATGACTTTTTGTCCAGACATCAGCGAAGTGTTGGGAAAAAAGATGCCTTAAGCCTGATAGATGAAATTGCAGTCAGCCCATCTGCTAAAAGAATGCAGCAAATTATTAATCGGCAAGATCAGGTTATTGGAAAATCGAGCTTAACACCTGTGAGTTATATTCTTTCGGACTTCCAGCAATCCATCACGGATTTAGAGCAATATCAAGACAGTTTATTTGAAATAAATTTGATCCCTCTGCAGGATGTTCAAGAAAAGAATGTAAGTATAGATTCTGTATGGTTCAATTCACCTGTACCCTTATTGAATCAAAACAACCAATTGATCGTACGCATTAAAAACTATGGACAAGATGAAGTGGAAAATGTAAAAATTACTGCCCTTCATAATGGTGTCTCGAAACCCGTAGGTACAGCTTCAATAAAAGGACTTTCCAGCATCGAGGATACCATTAATTTAAACATATCTAAAAAAGGATGGCATCAGTTAGAAGTGAAGATAACCGACTACCCTGTCCAATTTGATGATAGATACCTACTGTCGTTTCAAGTGGATGAGCAACTTGATGTTCTTTGTATAAATCAGTCAGGGGGGAATAGTTTTATGTCCGCCGCTTTTGAAGGACTCGATTATTTCAAACTAGTAAATCAAAAAGCTTCAGCAGTTAAATATTCTTCTTTCAAGGATTTCAATTTGATCATTTTGAATGACCTGAATGAAATTAGCTCAGGACTATCGAACGAGTTGTCCAAATTTGTACAAGAAGGAGGTAATCTTTTAATTTTCCCAGGAGCTCAAATCAAAAAGGACAATTATAATCAGTTTTTAAATCTCATTGCTGTTGATGTTGTAGAGAACAATTTATC
>JAHDBI010000079.1:1815-16874 GCA_020630475.1 Saprospiraceae bacterium | reverse complement strand
CGAGAGTCGAACTCGGGTCCAGACAAAGCATCAAAGTGCTTTCTACATGCTTAGCTTAATCTCAGGTTTTCGACATCAGGCAGGTGATCAAGCGACCAGCCATCAGCTTATTCTCTTAAATTCGCTTTGTAGTCGAGACATCCTACTCTGCTAGTCCGAGGGTTTGTTTATGTGCGGCAACCGACATGTATCGGACGTCAACCGGGCGGCACAAAAGCTTTCTAATCCTAGATTAGGCAGCCATAGCGAAATTTCTATCGCCAATTAAAATGGTGATCATCATTTGGACGGAGTGTATGATCAATTCTCCGGCATGCTTACAAATCGACTATCTTTCCTGTCGATACCAGTTCAGCCCCATATTTCAAATTAAACTCCTACCGCTATTGGCAGGGTTTAGAATAACGATGAAGAACATTCATTTGTTCCCACCAAGCCGCAAAAATATTCTAATTCTTTCGGACGACACTATACATCTCCAATAATTCGAATGTCACATAGTCCAATGTACTTTGTTCAGTCGCATGTAAATCGACAAATGGAGCTACGCCAGCATTCATGGTCTCTAGCCACCGAGATACGCATAAGCACCATCTATCCCCTGCTCTTAATCCAGGAAAATGAAAATTGGGGTTAGGTGTACTTAAATCATTTCCTTGTTCTTTTGTATACTCCAAGAATTCATTGGTTACAATAGCACAAACGATATGTGTTCCGTAATCATCTCTACCCGTTTGACAATAGCCATCCCGATAAAATCCCGTTTTGGGATCATTACAACATAGTTTCAATGCTTCGCCATAAACATTGAGTGGTTTTGATTCATTCATGTCCATTCCGTATTGATAAATAAAGAAACTAATGACCAGAGCACAGATTAAAATTCCAAATTGAATTATTCTCATAACGAAATGTACAAAAAAAGCCGATACATCCCTGTATCGGCCTAACACCCTTAAAATGCAATGACTTCTTATCATCACGATGTAAAGATCGTAGATGATTCATCAAGTAATTTGATATTTCTATAATTGGTACAGATCAGCCTAAAAATGTTAGGAAAGCAACTATTTTTGATGATTCAAATAGTGCTTCACGTTGGCGTCAATTCTTTGTAGTATATCTTGACCTTCTCCTTTGTCAAAAGATTTTGCGGTCAGTAATTCGTATAATTCAATATATCGCTTGCTGATTTCCCAAACAAAATCGTTGGGCATCTCTGGCATCACTTGACCTTCTTTACCTTGGAATCCATTGGCCATGAGCCATTCTCTTACAAACTCCTTTGATAACTGCTTCTGTTTCTCACCGGTGCGCTGGCGCTCATCGTATCCGTCAAGGTAGTAATATCTCGAACTATCTGGAGTGTGGATTTCATCGATCAATAATACCTCACCTTGATAGGTACCAAATTCATACTTGGTATCTACGAGTATCAATCCGCGTTCTTTGGCCATTTCGGTGCCTCTATCAAATAAAGCGTAAGTATATTCCTCCATCTTTACATAATCCTCTTCCGAGACAATTCCTTGAGCAAGAATTTCCTCTCTCGAAATATCTTCATCATGACCTTCTTCAGCCTTCGTCGCAGGAGTGATGATCGGGCTCGGTAATTTATCTCCTTCTTTTAATCCTTCAGGCAAACTCACTCCGCACAAGACCCTTCCACCATCTCGGTAAGTACGCCAAGCATGGCCTGCTAAATAACCACGAATGACCATTTCTACTTTTTGCGCCTCGCATTGATGACCTACACTGACATTAGGATCAGGACTTGCTACCCACCAATTGGGAACAATATCAGAAGTGGCATTCAAAAAATAAGAAGCAATCTGATTCAGTACTTGTCCTTTATACGGAATCGCCTTGGGTAAGATGTGATCAAAGGCAGAAATTCTATCGGAAGCCACCATCACTAAGGAATCTCCTATAGTGTACACATCTCTGACTTTTCCATTATATACTTTTTGACTTTCGTCGAATAGAAAGGAAGCTTCTTTAATGCTATAATCTTCTGATGGGAGGTTCATATTCATCAAATATTAAGAATGGTATTTCTTTCTTTCACTATTTCGCGTAACTCTTTGAGGGCGGCATATTCATTCGGTAAAACCTTCTTTACAATTTGCTTCATTTCTACAAATGAGCCTTTTTCAAGACAAGGCAAAACATATTTAACTTTCGATTTAACCCTTTTCAAATCGTGCTTCACTAATCCTCTAATGGAGGGTATATCATGCCAATCACCTTCTATGGCGATGGTGCTAATATTCTCATCATTTTCATGGTTCAATTCAATCCCATTCATCCTTGTGACGTCAAAATCCGCCCTAGGTAATTTCCACAAATCATTATCGGATTTATCCGTTGGACTGATTAAAAAAACTTCCAACCCCTTTTCGTGACAACGATAAACAACTACCCTAACTAAGTCTAAAACACTCATGTCTTTATTTTATAACTGAACACATTCATGCGGTTTATGTTCAAATTCAAATTATTATTAGCGAATATAAAGCATTTATATAATATGAGTTGGGAAGAATGACGAAACGTTTATATCGTAAGATTAAGCGAAGTATTAAACATACTCTTCGAAGATCATATCAGGTTCTTTGGCCAATCGATTGCAGCTTCTATAAATTTGAAAAGCTAAGATCGGCTGGAATAATAAATAATTGACCAACCAACCTAAGTAAGGAATGACCGAAAAAATACAAACGGTCAAAGCAAGACCTGATGACACTCCTACCTTTTTATCTCTTAACTCAAATTGTAAATTTATTCTTTGGGCTAATCTTTGCCAAAAAACGAAAACCCAGTATAGATTATAAAAAGGAATAAATAGAAAACCGATGGCCTGACCAGCTTTAAAATCATCATATTTTATATGAGGCAAATCTGAATGTTTTAAACCACATAAAACAATAGACATAATTCCAAAACTTAAATAATGTATGAGAATCCCAAAAAATGGATTTATTCCAACCCTTAATCGATGATAGGCCATTCTTTGTTGGTGCTCGATATCAATATCTTCTAATGGGTAATTGGGATGATATATCCCATTATAATCTAAACCATCCAAATTAATAAAGGGGAATCGTCGAAAACTACTCACCTTAGACTTCCTTTTAATGCCTCCATCAACAGTTTTCCTATTTCCTAATTCTGCAACACTATGTGCAAGCCTAATTTCTTTTAATTCACCTGCTTCACACCAATCATCTAAACCATCAAACCAAATTAGCGTGTCCATTTCTATGTTCATGTTCACTAATTCGCTCAAGTCCAATGGCCCTATTTTGGGTTTTGTCCCATTGAATATGTAGTATTTTCTAATTTCCATTTACTCTAAAATGACCTTTTATTATGCCGATGAAAAGAAAAAAGGAGATAATTGTAAAGGATTGACCATTAAGAATTAAAATAAACGAATCATTGGATATATATATTGGTCGCTGTTCAATTCCAATCCATCGTCCTTAAGACATTAATCATCTAAGCAAATGGACTTAATAATAACTAAATTGTACATTTGCGCCAATTAAATTAGCCTTAACTGAATGGATAAGAACCAGATTACGGGTGTATTTCTGATTTTCCTATTATTGATAGGATACACTTACTTCAACGCCCCTTCGGCAGAACAACTTGCTGAACAAGCAAGAATCCAGGATTCTATTAAAATGGCAGAAGCTTTGCCTCAAGAAGCTCCCGCTAATCTTGACAACTATGTGGAGCCTCAAAAACCGACATTATCCGATTCTGCTCAGACTTTATTAAATCAAGCGACATACGGTGCATTTGCTAATGCTGCTACTGGTGACATACAAAATTATTTCCTTGAAAATGATGACATCAAAATTCAGTTTTCTAATAAAGGTGGTTACATCAATGAAGCTACTTTAAAAGGGTACGATAAGGTTCATTATGACTCGACTGGAGAACAAAGATCCAAGGTCAAATTACTTGAAGACGTTAAGAACAAGTTTGAATACCTTTTACCTGTTCCTGGTGCTGGAAATGGCATTGTTAAAACCAGTAATTTAATTTTTCAAACACAACAATCGGGCAACAGTATTACATTTACTGCTCCCTTATCTTCAGGAGGTGCTTTTCAGCAAAAATATACCCTTGCTGAGGATGGATATACTTTAGATTATGATGTCACCTTTAAAGGCCTAGATCAAGTATTGAACCCTGGAGCAGAATCCATTAAGTTAAATTGGGTTAACTATTTAGACAGGATTGAAAATAATAAAACCTTCGAAAAGAGATATAGTACAGTTTACTTTAAAGAGTCAGATGAAGGTAGTGCTGATTATTGTTCATGTACTTCAGACGATGATGAAGCACCCGAACAAGGTTTAGACTGGGTGTCTCATGTTCATCAGTTTTTCAATACTTCGCTTATCGCGAATGGACAAAAGTTCAAATCAGCCAAGTTGTCTACTCAATTATCCGCCGATGATTCTGAGGACATGAAATTGGTAAAGTCTGAAATTAGCATTCCATTCAATCAAGGAAGTGCTGAGACTTTCGCCATGAAAATGTACGTAGGTCCGAATGAGTATTCCAACTTAAAACAATTTGACAACTCCTTGGAAGAAATACTTCCATTTGGTGTCAGTATCGTTGGAACCATTAATAGGCATATTATTAGACCTTTTTTCAATTTCCTTTCTCAGTTTATTGGTTCAAAAGGTATAGTGATCATAGTATTGATCTTTATCATCAAAATGCTTCTGTATCCATTGATGTATAAAATGCTTCATTCTCAGGCTAAAATGCAGGCTTTAAAACCAGAAATAGCAAAACTGACTGAAAAATATAAAGACGAACCTCAGAAGAAGCAGGTCGAAACCATGAAAATCTATCGGGAGTATGGTGTGAGCCCTTTTGGTGGTTGTATGCCTATGGTCATGCAAATGCCTATCTGGTATGCCCTATTCAGATTCTTCCCCGCTTCTATCACTTTCCGTCAGGAGCCTTTTTTATGGGCAACAGATTTGTCATCATATGACGTGTTCTTTAATCTACCATTTGAATTACCCTTAGGAATGGGAGCACACATTAGTTTGTTTACCATTTTATGGGCGGTGACTACATTATTATACACCTACTATAACACGAAACATATGGATATGTCTGCTAACCCAGCCATGAAGTATGTTCAGTATTTAATGCCAGTCATGTTCCTTGGTTTCTTTAATAGCTATGCATCTGGTCTGACGTGTTATATGTTTTTCAGTAATATTTTCAATATCTTACAAACGGTCTTAACGAAGAAATTTGTTTTTGACGAGGAAAAGATCAAGTTGCAATTGGCTAAGCAAAAAGCTGCGCCAAAGAAGAAAAAGTCAGCTTTCCAAGCTAGACTAGAAGAAGCGATGAAGCAGCAGCAAGAAGCACAGAAAAGGAAAAGAAAATAATACAGAAATACGATCATGTCTGAAAAAGTTGGGGTTATTGGTTTAGGAAGTTTTGGGACCACAGTGGCTACGCTTTTGTCAAACAATACAGATGTACTGGTATATAGTCGGCGTCAAGCGCAAACGGATCAGATCAATCAAACGCACCAACACTTAGGCGTTACCCTTTCAGAAAGAATTGAAGTCACCTCCGACTTAGCTAGAATTGGAAATGAATGTAACCTGATTTTTCCTGTGATACCCTCTCGTAATTTCAGGGAAATGATATGTGCTTTGAATCCATATATCAATCCTTCACATGTTTTGATACACGGAACAAAAGGTTTTGACTTGGCCGGTTATTCTGTAGAGGATCTAGATAGTGTTGAAATCGCAAGGAAGCATGTGAGTACGATGAGCGAACTCATACAGCAGGAAACCAATGTAGTTCGTATTGGATGTCTCTCAGGACCGAACTTAGCTCGAGAAATTCTTGATGGACAACCGGCAGCCACAGTTTTAGCTTCTGATTTTGATGAAGTTATCGTCGCTGGAAGGAAAGTACTAAGTAGTAAAAACTTTTCTGTCTTTGGATCGCACGATTTAAAAGGGGCTGAACTTGCTGGTGCTTATAAAAACATCATTGCCTTAGCCTCTGGTATTCTTGGTGGTCTGAACATGGGAAAAAACATTCAATCTCTTTTGATAACTAAGGGTCTTGGAGAGATGATTCGTTTTGGCACCCAATTAGGTACAACAAGTAAAGCCTTTTTAGGGATCGCCGGTATAGGTGATCTGATCGCTACAGCTACTAGCGAAAACAGTCGGAATTATAAATGTGGAATGCGGATTGCTCAAGGGGAAACCTTAGCACATATTCAAGAAACATCAGAGGTGATTGAAGGCGTTCGAACACTCAAAATTGTCCATCAATTGGCTAAGAATATTGGAATGCATATCCCGATAACACAAATGATATACAAAATCATTTTTGACGAATACGATATACGAGACGCCATTACTTATTTGATGCGCTACCCTTATGCGCAGGATGTTGATTTTATATAATTAGAGCCATTATTTTCTCTGAATTCTTAGCTTTGTATATAAATAATTTATATACAACATTTCTGCATGTCCGATATTAAAAATATTACTTGTCCTAATTGTGCTCATCAATTCGATGTAGAAGAAGTATTGGCCAATAAGCTTGAGGTAGAATACAAACAAAAACTAGAGTTGCAGCGCAAAACCCTTCAGGATCAATTCGCCGAAAGGCAAAAAGATCTAGAGGAAGCTCAGATGGAATTTGAAGAAAAAAAGAAACGAGAAAATGAGATTTTCCAAGAGCGACTTGACCTGGCAGTGGCAACGAAACAAACGCAACTAAAAACTAAAATACGAGAGGACTTTGAATTAAAAATAAAAGCTCAGGAAGAAGAATTAGAAGCGAAAAGAAAAAAAGTCATCGAACTCCAAGAGAAAGAAATTGAAATTCAAAGATTGAAAAATAGAATGAACGAGCAAGAGAAAGATATCGAATTGAAATATGAAAAGAAGCTCGGTCACCTTCTACTTGAAAAAGAAGAAATATTACAAAAAAGAATCACTGAAGAGAATGAATTAAAGAATGCCGAACTCAAAAAGAAACTAGCAGATCAGCGAGCATTGATTGAAGAAATGCGTAGAAAGGATCAACAAGGTTCGATGCAACTTCAAGGAGAAGTGCAAGAATTGGCGATAGAAGCATACATTAAATCAGAATTTCCCCTGGACGGCATAGAAGAAATCAAAAAAGGTGTGAGAGGTGGAGATTGCCTACAGACCATTCATACGCATACTCGAAAAAATTGCGGGACCATTTATTACGAAAGTAAAAGGACCAAGGATTTTCAGCCAGTATGGATTGAAAAATTCAAAACGGACATGAGGAATCGAGGTGCGGATATTGGAGTTATCGTTACACAGGCCATGCCGAAAGGAATGGATCGAATGGGACAAAAAGAAGGCATATGGATTTGCTCATTCAACGAATTTAAATCCTTATCGAAAGTACTTAGACAGACCATTATATTGGTCAATGAGGCGAGCGCATCTCAAGAAAACAAGGGGGATAAAATGGAAATGCTCTATGGTTATTTAACGAGTAATGAGTTTAAAATGCAGATAGAAGGAATCGTTGATGGCTTTTCAAAAATGCAGGAAGCGCTGAATAAGGAAAAAAATGCGATGTATCGAATTTGGAATGAGCGAGAAAAGCAACTGAATAAAGTCATTTTAAATACGACTGGTCTCTATGGTTCGATTAAAGGAATTGCTGGAAATGCTATTGGATCTGTTCAACAATTAGAGCTTCCAGGGGGCGATGAATTCGATGAGTTAGGAGATTCGTAGAAATTTAAAGCTAATTCAGCGATATACTTAGGAAACTTTATAATTAGAATTTAAATTGAACATAAAAAAGAGTATGGCCATAGATCTTACAAAACTTTTTGGATCAGAAGATTCCGACAAAAAAATGCGTAACACTTTATTGAAGGCGCTAAAGGAAAACCACATTGAAACTTTTGATTATCTCAAGTTTCGACAAGCTGTTTTACAACTTCAACAAATGGATCTCGATGCGGCCACCAGTTTCAAATCTGCTTTTGCAACGGCCTCTACTATGGGTTTAACGAAAGCTAAACTGAAAAAGACTGGTGATCACTATTTAAATGTCCTTAACAAGGAAAAAAGAATTTTCGCGGAAGCGCTTGGAAATCAAATCACCAATAAAGTAGAAGCCAAAAAGATAAAAGCCACTGAGTACAATAGCAAAATCAGCGCATGTGAATCCAAGATTCTTGAACTGCAAAAAGAAATTGAAGCCTATAAAACCAAAATGGCAAATATTGATACTGAAATAGAAAAAGATCAGCACAGGATCAGCGAAACTAGAGACAACTTCAATCAGGCTTTCTCCAATATATTTGAAACGATTGAGGAAGATATGGGATTGATTGATCAGTATTTGTAAATTCACCTAATAATTAAGAAACGATGAGCGATCTAAACAAACCAAAATCATTCTGGAGCCGGCCCGAGGGGACAACTGGCGCAATCTTTATCACTGCGATCATTGCCTTATTAGGTTACGTGTTTGTAACCAATATCGGTGCAATTGCGGCATTAATTCAAGGTACACTAGGCTTAGTGGCAACATTGTTGGTTCTTGGAGCTATTATATACATGGTTCTCGACCCGAAAATGAGAAATCTTGTGAGTTACATGTACAAGAGTGTAATGCGGACTATTACTGGATGGTTTATCACTATAGACCCGATCGGTATTTTAAAGAATTACATCTCCGACTTAGAAGATAACCTTCGAAAAATGAGCAAGCAAATAGGCAACTTAAAGGGCCAAATGCGCAAGCTTAAAAACATGGTTACTGAAAACAATAAAGAGATCGAACATAATCTATTGATCGCTAGAAAAGCAAAAGAGCAGGGAGATCAAAAACATATGATGTTGTCATCTAGAAAGGCGGCACGGTTGAAAGATACAAACGGAAAATATGTTGCTCTCCACAAAAAGATTGGGATTCTGTACAAAGTACTTTCAAAAATGTATACTAATTCTGAAATCCTTTTGGAAGACACAAAGGACCAAGTAAGAGTGAAGGAGCAAGAAAGAAAAGCAATAAGAGCTAGTCATTCAGCGATGAAATCAGCCATGAGTGTCATCAAAGGTGATCCAGATAAGAGAGCAATGTTTGATCAAGCGATGGAAACCGTTGCTGATGATGTGGCTACAAAAGTAGGGGAAATGGAAAGGTTTATGGAAATGTCTTCTGACTTCATGAATTCTATTGACCTTCAGAACGGTGTATTTGAAGAAAAAGGTCTTCAAATGCTGGAGGAATATGAGAAGCAAAGTACTTTACTCCTTCTCGGTGGTCAAGTAAACGTGGATGACGAAACTCTTGATTTAAAAATGCCGGATATTCAGACAAATTCTAGCTCAAGTAGCTCAGAATACGAAGGATTATTTGACTAGCAACCGACCAAGGAACCTAAACTGAGGATAAATTCTTGATTTAAGCTTTCTCCTTTGATATTTTTAGCTGAACGCCAAGCCGGCATTTTTTGAAGCTGCTTGCACACAAAATCGTCCAAAAAGGCATTACAAGTGGAGTGAAGAACTCGAATGTTATTGATAGCTCCTTCCTCATTAATGTTAAACATGAATTGGGCGCTTTGAATACTTTGCTTATCATTTGATGATAGCTCATTAATGATAATATTTCGTAAGAATCTATCAAATTGTTGGCTTCCGCCAATGAATTCAGCATCTGAAAAAGGAGTCACCGTATACTCAACATCTACTCGTTTTTCTTCTTTTTGCTTTGTTATGACATTATTGCTTGTATAAAGTACGACTACAGAAATAATGGAACCGATCTCAGCAGTGTTTAATATATTTTGTTGTTCAGTGGTCAAAGAGTCATTTATCCCCTTAAAACCTTCCTTCTTCCCATGGCTTTCAACGGAGATATTCGTGGAAATATAATTTTCCTTTTGTATCCAACTACTTGGAAATCCCGGATCAAAATCTTTGATCTTTTTAGCCCCCACTAATGCAGATTTAGAAATACCTTTTTGATAATCAGGTCTAAGATCAAATCCAAACTCTTGCGCACATACGCTTAATGAAAACGAAATCCAAATAAAAAAACAAAATATACTTATCACATTCAAAATTTCAAGATTTATACATTACAAAGGTAATTAATCTTCTAAAGGGCTAATTATGGAACGAGATTTGACCTGAAATAAGTGTTAAAATAGCTATTAAGCCTTGAGTCTTTTACTTAACTTAAAGCTGTTTAGGCTCCGATGATAACCCCATTATGGATCGCTTCATAAAAACCAACCTAATAGTACTCATTTCGTTGATGAGTATAACCAAATTATCTGCCCAATGTGCAGGTAGTTCGTGTGCCGTGTGTGCGGTTTCAGCGACCATTACTTCTATTACTGGCGGAACAGTAAATAACGGCACAACAACCGTAAATGGGGCTGTTCAGGCAGGTCAAACTGGAGTAGCTTCCAATGCATTACAAGTTACAGCCACAAGTTGTGGTGAAATCGAAATATCTGTTGAGCTAGACTTCAATTGGGATCAAGGAGATAACATCAACTGGATACACGGAATTTCATTCTTTAATTCTGGAGGTTGGGTGGCTGCAGAAGGAACTATTATTCCGGCCAACGCTGGCTGGATTTTCTTAAATTCTATAACAGGTTTATGTTCGGGAAATACTTATGGTGCAGGATACTATTGGGACCCTCCAGGTCTCACCTGTGCCAATAGTGGTAATAGATCAAGTTTTGATGGAACCGAATGCGTCGATGATTTTGGCATCCACGGGTGTGAAGCCAATGACACATATTTAGTGGATGGTGACCCTTCTGATAATTGGGGAATCGATTGTGAAATCAATTGTCCTAAATTCGGATTTGATTTAACCTATTGTCCTTCTACAGGAGGAGATGCTATGGAAAATATTTCCTTTTACTTAACAGAAGATGGTGAAACAGGTGGATGGAGTCAAACAGATGGCTGTATTTTCCTTTTAGAATTTCCAATTGAGATTTTAGCAGCAGGTACTCAATTACCAGAGGATGTAGGACCTGTCTGTCCTGACAGCTGTGTCGTTTTGGATGCAGGAGCGGGTTGCGACACTTATTCCTGGAGCACAGGAGAAATGACCCAGTCAATTACAGTTTGTCCTATAATGACCACAACTTATGGAGTCACTTTGACAGGTGACACGGGTTGCTTGATTGAAGATGATGTCACTGTTCTGGTGGAATTTTGTTGCGAGGCAGAAGCAGGTGACATTTCTGCAACACCGATCCCTGCGTGTCCGGGAGAAATTGTTGATTGGTCAGTAACTGGATACAATATGGATGCTGATTACGCACAATTATTTTTCATCACAGATGCCAATGGTGTAATATTAGAATTCTTTCCAACAAATATGGGAACATATACATCAGATGTTTGTGGCGAATTTATATTATACAGTTACAATTACTATATACCGGGGGCTTCATTTATTCCGTCCGTTGGTGATAATGTTTCAAGTATTGATTGTACTGTAGAATGCTGTGATTTAGAAGCTTTACCCATACCATTTGAAGATACCGTTCCACCAGTCTTTACAAACCCACCTGCAGACATTACTTATGTCTGTAATGGTGAATTGCCTGTGATGATGGATTTAGATTGGACGGACAATTGTGACGGAATGGGTACCGCTCCTGGAATGGAAACAGGAAGTTCAGACATTTGTAATGGAGGAAGCATTACGAGAACATGGGAATACGAAGATGCTTGTATGAACATGGTTACGCACACTCAAACCATAACCATTGACCCTACTATGCCTCCTACCTTTACTAATCCTCCGGCTGACATGACCGTTAGTTGCGCTAACGCACCAACGATGATTGCATCGGATTTAATGTATACCAATGGAGGGACAGGAGCATGTCTAATTGAAGGAATGGTAAGTCCCACTGAGATGGGAACATTCGACATTTGTGGAAGCACTATAACGTACAATTGGGATTTTACAGATATGTGCATGGTGAATACTATGCACGTACAAACCATTACAATAGATCCTGCTCCAGAAGCGAGTTTTATCAATCCTCCAGCCGACATGACCGTGACTTGTGATCAAATACCAATAAGTGGTCCAGACTTAATGTACACCAATAATGAATCTGGAAATTGTCTTATCGAGGGTATGGTCTCAGCAGTTATGGGAGGGAGTGCGGATGAATGCGGTGGATCGATCACCTTCACATGGGACTTTACAGATGATTGTGGTCGTCCTATTACACATACACAGACTATCAATGTTGATCCAACAACACAAGCAGCCTTTGTAAATCCCCCTGGTGATATGACCGTATCTTGTGATCAGATTCCAACGGGCGCAGGCGATTTAATGTACACCAATAACGAAACTGGTGATTGTCTCATCGACGGAATGATTACTCCTATTGAAAGTGGTTCTGCTGATGAATGTGGCGGTACGATTACATATACTTGGGAGTTCACAGATGATTGCAATAGGACCATTATACATACTCAAAACATCACAGTTGACCCAACACCAGCGGCATCGTATCTAAATCCTCCAGGGGATATCACGGTAAGTTGCGACATGGCACCAACGATGCCTACTGATCTAATGTTTACCAACGGAATGATGGGTGGCTGTCTCATTGAAGGAACACAAACTCCAATGGTTCTAGGTTCGGCTGATGAATGCGGCGGCATCATTAACTACACTTGGCAATATACGGACAACTGTAATCGTACGATTACGCACACTCAAAATGTCACTGTTGATCCTGCACCAGAAGCCATGTTCATTAATCTACCAGCAGACATGACTGTCGATTGCTCGAATCTAGCTTTGGGTGCTCCAATTGACTTAATGTATACCAATAATGAAACAGGTGATTGTTTAATAGAAGGCACCATTAGCCCAACTGAAAATGGTAGTATCGATTTATGTGGTGGATCCATTACCTATACCTGGGACTTTACTGATAATTGTGGGAGAAACATCAATCATACACAGACCATTACAGCGGAACCTATTCCAGAGGCTAGCTTTGTCAACCCACCGGGTGATCTGACGGTGACTTGTGATCAAATCCCAAGCTCTGCACCAGATTTAATGTACACAAATAATGAAACAGGATCTTGTTTGATTGAAGGAACCGAAAGTCCAACTCAAATGGGAACTGCTGATGAATGCGGTGGCTCTATTACTTATACTTGGGAATTTATAGATGATTGCGGAAGGCCTATAACACATACACAAACCATAACTGTTGAACCTGTTCCACCAGCAGCATTTGTCAACCCACCGGGTGACATTACCGTTTCCTGTGATCAGATTCCTACTTCAGCTCCAGATTTAATGTATACCAATGGAGAAACAGGGGATTGTGCCATTGAAGGAAATCAATCGCCGGTACAAAACGGAACGATCGATATTTGCGGAGGATCTTATAGCTACACTTGGACATTTACCGATGACTGTAATCGGACGATTACTCATACCCAAAATATCACCATCGACCCAGCACCCCAGGCGATGTATATTAATCCGCCTGGTGACGAAACTATAGCATGCTCAGAGATTCCAGCTAATGCACTAGACTTGGACTATACGAACAATGAAACTGGGATTTGTGCTATTGCCGGATCAGTTTCAGCGATGCAATCGGGTAATGCCAATGAGTGTGGTGGTATCATTACTTATACATGGCAATTTACCGATGATTGTAATCGAACGATAACACACATTCAAAATATAACGGTAGATCCAGCTCCAGAGGCTGTTTTTGATATGTCACCACCAGACATCACAATATCTTGTTCTGATGCTCAATCCAATCCTCCGGGACCATTAAGCTATACGAATAGCGCGAGTGGCGTTTGTTTAATAGAAGGTTCGGTAGAACCACTCATCAACGGTAACATCAATGAATGCGGGGGAACCCAAGAAATCACCTGGGAGTTTACAGATAATTGTGGTCGTAGTATAACAGAAACTCAGACTATTACTGTCGAACCTACCCCAATGGCCAATTTTGTCAACCTACCTGCAGATGTAACTATAGATTGTGATGCTGTTCCCACTACTCCACCAAACCTAACATACACCAATAATGAAATTGGTGCTTGTTTAATATCTGGAACTGTTCCTGCCATCCAGTCTGGAAGTTTTGATGAATGTGGTGGCGAAATCCAATACAACTGGACATTCACAGATAATTGTGGTCGAACCATTAATGAGACTCAAATCATTACTGTTAATCCTGCCATGGATCCTATGTTTGTAGATCCACCTGCGGATATTACCTTAGACTGTGATGATAGTAATTACGTTCCTCCATTTTTGACTTATACCAACAATGAAGTAGGCTTATGTGAAATTATGGGCGTTGTCCAAGCAACTTCTTCCCAGGTAGATAATGTAATTACCTACACGTGGACCTTTACTAATCCCTGCTCAGGCTTAGATGAAAACCACGTACAAAATGTTACCATTAGTACTCCACCGGATATTATTATTGACCCTACTTTCTTTAACATCTGTCAAGGCGACTCCTACAGTTTATTGAACTTAAACATCATTGATGTAAACAATACAAATCC
The DNA here is from genome assembly GCA_020630475.1 of Saprospiraceae bacterium. Classification (GTDB taxonomy): domain Bacteria; phylum Bacteroidota; class Bacteroidia; order Chitinophagales; family Saprospiraceae; genus JAHDCZ01. The sequence goes on along the minus strand of JAHDBI010000079.1, from coordinate 2,226 downwards.
TAATTATACTTTTCATTCCGGCACACCGGCAAATGCATCAAACCAATTAGGAAGTCCAAATGTATCACCCTCGAGTATCACAACTTACTACATACTTGCTACCAATTCTTTCGGATGTACTGATGAAGAAAGTTTCAATTTACTGGTAGATACTCCTCCATTTGCTGGAAATGATGGGATGGGTGGAACATGTAACACGAATCCAGTAGTCAATCTATTTGATTATCTAAATGATGTGATTGATTTTTCTGGAACATGGACTTTACCTCCGGGAATGAACATCAATATCAGTAATCCAATGTCTGTAAATTTTGCAGGTGTTCCACCGGGAATCTACGAACTAACATATACTGTTCAAAGTTTCAATGCCTGTCCTGATGATACAGCTATAGCTAACATAGAAATTTTTGA
>JAHDBI010000079.1:0-1715 GCA_020630475.1 Saprospiraceae bacterium | reverse complement strand
GTATTGACACCAGTGATTCTTGAAATCATTGACAATCCTGAAGCGATGGACGCTACCTTGGCATTATGTGATAATAACGATGACGGTATTATCGTGTTTGACTTAAGTCTAGCCAATACATCAATCAGCATTAACTCTAGTTTTAGTTTTGAATATTACCCAACATTGAATGATGCAGAAGCTTGTACAAATGCTTTACCTGTCAATTATACCAATCAAACAGCTGGTGGTGAAACTATCTTCGTAAAGGTGATCAACAGCGTAGGTTGTAAAACCGTTGTGATGTTGGAACTTGAAGTCTTAGAAATCCCACTATTCGAACTAATGACGAATGATGAATCTTGTCTCAGCAATGAAGATGGCAACCTAAGTATTATGAGTACAGCGGGTAACGGAATCATCCAATTTAGTTTGGACGGCACGAACTACTCTGAAACATCTGAATTTGATTCTTTAAGTCCTGGAAATTATACTGTTTACTCTATTGATGAAAACGAGTGTATCTACTCTGAAGATTTTGAAATTTTAGTAGGTCTTAATATCGAAATTGCCACTTTGACCATTCAATGTAATGATGCTGGAACCAATACTGATCCCTCAGACGACTATTATATTGTGAGTTTTGAGATTTCAAACAACATGAATAATGAAGGTACATTCACCATCTTCCTAGATAATGTCGAAGGTGACAGTTACCCTTATGGTGAATTACATATTCTTAATATACCTGCTAATGGCGCCCTTGTCGATGTTCTATTTGAGGATGGAAATCAAAACTGTCAAGTAACACAAACTATTGGACCGTTGAATTCCTGTTCAACAAATTGCGAAGTGAATTTTGACCTTCTTGAATACAATTGTAATAGTGCTGGAACAGATGCAGACCCTATTGATGATTTTTATGACATCGTTTTAAATGTGTCTTCCGTAAATGGTAGTAGTAATAATACCTATAATGTTTTCATTAATGGCTTATTGTTCTTCAACTATGAATATGGAGTTGAACAAACTTTCACTTTACCTGCTGATGGCACAAGCCCAATTATTTTGATTGTAGACAATGAAGACGATCAATGTCAAAATTCGTTCACCTTGGATGCGCTTAATCCTTGTAGTTCACAATGTACCCTAGATTATATAATTGAAAATATTCAATGTAATAATCAAGGCACAGAAAATGATGCCTTAGATGACACCTACACCTTTGACCTCATCGTCAGTGGAGTAAACACAGGGATAAATTGGGAAGAAATAGGAGGAAATTTTGTTGGGGCTTATGATGATGTGATTAGCTTAGGACCGTTTATAATCTCTGATGGAAACCTGACATACAGCATTCAGGATATTGATGATGGAGACTGTACGATAGAAGTGAATATTGAGGCTCCTTCACCTTGTTCTTCTCCTTGTGAAATAACCTTAGAAGAAATTATCATAGGCGACTGTAATGACAACAATACTGGAGACAACTTAGTTGACGATTACTTTAGCATCGAATTTACCATTACTGTCAATGAAGGGAACACTAACTTATATCTTGTTACTATTGACAATATCGATTACGGACCTTTTGATTATAATCAAGTTCAAACCATCAATAATTTACCGGCAAATGGCAATTCATTCACTGCCGATGTCTTAGACATAAGCTTTGGTCAATGTGCGACTAGTTTTGATTTTCTGGCTCCTAACCCTTGTTCATCTTGTAATCAAAC
>JAHDBI010000078.1 GCA_020630475.1 Saprospiraceae bacterium | reverse complement strand
TAGTGGTCATGTCGAGCACCTTCCCCCTTCTACTATATGAAATGTGTTCAATTCTCAAACAGTTAGAATCTTGATCAAACCATATGCAAAGGTTGAACATATCTCTAAGGTTGCTCCATAGATCACAAAACTGCTTAACGCCTGCTTCGATTTGAACATTCGGGTTTGTTTGTTCGTTGGTTGCTACTGATCCATTGGGGACGATCACATCAGATGACTGCAAAGCCACCAATTCATGTAAGTCATTTGCAGCACATTGATAGGCTAGGTTGTTTGGATTGGTCCCATCTGGATTGATACCAAAGAAATTCGAGATTATACAAGGAAAACAATCACCGATAAAGAAATTGATTAAGTCATATAGCTTGATGCCATTGGCAAATGCCACTTCGTTCTGGTCATTATCAAGACCTGGCACGGGGTACTTCTTACAATCACCAACAATTGAAGTCAAGGTAAAAGGATTCTGTACTGCACCCGTCTGCAATGGACGCACCCAATTTGAACCATCTTGAACCCATCCAGTTCCTGGGGGCTGTGGACCACCATTTACGACCTCACGGCAATAATAGGAAGTCATCTTGTACGTCTTAATGACATTGCCGAAACCTGATCCACTACCAGCAAAAACTTCATTTATGCACCGTTTAACCAATGTCCAGCCTGGCCCACCGTCATGACAAACGGTAGCACCGAATGATAAGCCACCTGGATTAAAAGGGGGTAAAGGTGGACTAAAGGACCACGTACCTATGTTATCACATTCAATACACTCAATGTCCCCATAGAAAGCACTCACAGAAAGCCTGTCATTGATCTCCAAATAGTTTTTATCCCTTTTCCACTCTTTTATTAAACAACTGTATTCGTCTCTTAACCGTGGCTTGAAACTAACTGTGCACCTCTCTGGATTCCAATCACCATCAACGAAAGCAAAGACGCCTTTAAATGTTTCAATAAATGGATCAGTTAAACTACATCTTTTTTCAATCCTAACATCTAAAATATTACATCTGCATTTATCTTTATGCAGCTCGTAAAGTCTTCTGAATAGCTCCTTATCGCATATCTGAAGCTCTGTTTCTAGTGTTTTACGAAAAAATTTCTCGTCCTTATATGGCTCTATTTTCCAAACTAACTTATCATTTGAAACTTCAAAAGGTTCTTCACCTGTTATCGGCATGGTGATGTAAAATCTGTATTTGTCTGATATGGTCATGCTGTGTGTGTTTTTATTAATTTTCTGAAGGTATCGCGCAACCTTTTTTTATCGCGCACCGCTGAAAGGCCCGTATTCGTTGGGTAAAACGGAAGGTTGCACGGTTGCACACGGAATTTAAGAAATCCAACCTTGAGCTGTACACGCTACATACCTACAATCTATATTCATAATATCTTTAACTTTAATTTTTCTTATACACCGTGCAACCTTTTGTCTAAAAGTCAATAAACACGGCTATTTCAGAGGTTGCGAAGACCGATTTTAAGCCGCGCAACCCCTGCGCAACCTACACAACCGCCAATGTTGGTTCATTTAGATCAGGTCTACTCGACATATCCATGGTAACGCTGTCTTGGAGTCGGTCTAATAAGTATACTGTTTTGACTTTTCCACCTATTTTTTTTCTAATTCTGCAGTCAGGGAATGCCGAGTTAATATGCTTTCCAAATTGGTTAATGTTCACCTTAGAATGAATATTACTTGGCAAATGAGCATATGCTTCACCAGCTGTTATATAATTGGCTCTACCTTCACTTTTTTTGAAATGTCTAAGTATTATATCACCAATTACATCCGGCTCCTTAAATTGGCCTAATTCAGATAGGTATTCTATTTCTTCATCTGAAATACGATATAAGTCACGTCTTTTGCTTTTAGGTACTGACTCCCAAATAAACTTCAATTGCCCCCAAAGTCTAAAGCTTGTATCTTCTACAATTTGATCATAAACCTCTTTATCTCTTTTGTTAATTGAAATGGCAAAGTATCGTCTATTGCTACCATCATTCGGAAGTATTTGGTAGTCATTACCTGCGCCACAACAAACAGCGTATTTTTCTCTTTTTAAACTGCCTTTGCCATAAGGGGCGCGATAGGTTTCATGTGTGCCAGATAATATATACTTCTGGAAACTACTATTTTTCCCACTTGACAATGGAGTTAATTCATCTCTGAATAAAAGTAAGTTTTCACATACTTGTGCTTTTGCATCAGCCTCATTGGTTGGAAAATTTGAAATCCTCGAATAGTAATTTTTTCGTAAAGGCTTTGGTAACAAGTGGTCAAAAAAATACGTTTTTCCGCAGTTTTTTCCACCTATTAATATGAGCATCAAATCAAGATCACCAGCGCGATATACACTTGCATAAATTTGTAACAACCATTTTTTAAATAAGGACAAACACGGTTCGTGTTCTGTTTTTCGGATCTGAGGATTGAGTGACCAAAAAAGTTTTTCTATTAAATCATCATTGACTGGATTGACTGGTTCAACCTTATCAAAAAAGTCTATGAACGGATTGTAAGACTTTGTATAATGAGAAAATAAATAATCAGTTACTAATGATTTTGAAACGGTGCTTTTTCGTTTTTTGCAATCAATATAAAAGGTATTGATATCTGTTTCCTCTAACTGGTCCCCATGTTCATTTTCACAAAACTTGGTAACTTCATTTCGTCGAATATTTTTTGATGAAAAAAAGTTTTCAACGATTAATAACGGGGTGATTTTCTGCCTGTTATCCTTTCTATTTTTGTTGACATTTTTAGCATCAATCCTTTCAAATACTGGTTCTTCATCAAACGAATTAAATTCATCTCTTTGATTATCATTTACAACTAAATTGTACTGTTTACAATACCATAAAAAAGTGCCTATAGTACACCCATTGTCATTTGCTCCTTTACGTGATCTCAAACAGCCCGAAAAAAGTCTATTGCACTCTGTTTCGTTATACCTTGGGTCTATTTTTGAAATCCTGTGAAATAAGCCCCTGGCATCCTTACCCAACTCACTTATAAGTGAATAGCAAACCTTAACCCAACTTCCATACTCTTCGGTAAGATTTATTTGATGAGCCTCTAGGTCGGAAACTAATTTTTCTATCTGTTTGGAATCAATTATCTCATCACCTTGATAGGTATTTTCCTCTTTTAAAGACTCGTAAAAAGGTGAATCTATTGCATCCGTATTTATATAAATATCTGCATCAGATGAAACGAACCTAAAGCGAGAGGGATTCACGCAACTAGTATCGGAAATAAAACCATACTTTTCGTATAAGTAGTTTGAAATACCATAAAAGGCCTCTCTGTGCCTATTGCCATCAATCTTAAATATTGCAGCTACACCACGCCCAGAACAAGACGTAAAGACCGAATAAACGCATTCATCGGCTGCTAGTTCTTCTTTAATTTCGTTTGGATCTTGAATATTATCAATATCAATACAGATAAAGCCCGAATGAGCCTTAATGGTTGCATCTGTTTTATTCCCTTCAAATAAAGCGGACAATGTAACTCCAGGAAGTATTTTTGGCTTTAACGCTTTCCTATCCTTACCTTTTGCATTCCTTATTCGAGTAATAAGATCAAAATACTTTTCGTCCTTTATATCTTTTAGAAATTGATCGATAGTTAACGTTCTTGAAGGTCTTCTATCGTTTACTTTATTGTAGAAGCTTATATTCATAATTCTATTACTTTAACCTCATCTTTATGAATAGATTTTAAGTTTTGTAAACTGGCATCTATTGGGGAAATAAAGGTTTTGAAATGACCTTTAAGAGCATTTGAAGTTCCAGCTTTTACAATTATCAAAGCGCCATCATAATCGTAGTTAACTCTTATACCTGCATTGTGGAAAGCACGTATTAGTTGTGATTCGGCAATTTTTTGAGACTTTAACCAAGGACAATAATTGTAAATCAATGTCTTTGCGCCTCTATTTTTCAAATCAGTAACTTTTATAAATTCCTTGTCTGCATACCTGTTATTGATAGATCCGGTAAACGGAGGGAACATATCAGTAATTATCTGATCTAAGTGCTTATCTATGTTTAAGAACTTCAATTCTGAATAGTCAATTTGAAGTCTACGAAAGTATTCGTATCTTGCTGTCATACTATCAAGATTTATTTTGCCTCTTACACCCTTCGTCCAGTTGTAAGGGGCATTATTTTTTTTATTCATTACCCTACCATTTTATTGACTTCAGCCGTTTTACATAATTGCCAGTTTAAGACATCAGAGAATTTCACATAAATAAGCTTATTGCTTTTGCGGTAACTCCTAATTTCTTTGGCTTGAATCAATTTGTAAACTTTCGACATAGAGAGACTTGCATATTCTGCAAATTCCTTCAAGGAAAGAACTGATTTACCTTTGTACGTTTCTTGCATTGTTATAGTAAATTGTTATTTGACACAAAGAGACGCTATATGCAAAGGTTAAAGTATTACATGGTGTAAGGGGTGTTTACGCTCGTTGTTTTAATAGCTCAGATATGCTAGAAGATCTAATTAGTGATTTCCGACCAATTTTGTGTTTGACCAGTTGACCCGACCTTACGAGTTTATCAACCATGGCCACGGAAATACCTAATTTCTTAGCTGCTTCAGGGCGTGTTAGAAGCTCCTTAGTTGTTGTATGTGTGGATTCTTTTAAAGCCTTAGACACGGCTTCATCGACGATAGACTTGAGTTCTGACTCAGTCGTCAAGATTACTTTACTAATCATTTTTTTCATTATTAGATTAAAAAAAATGACGACCTCTTTTAAAGAAAATTCCAAATAATTTTGGATGAGACTATTAACATGAAGGTTAACAGAATGAAGTTTTGCTACACTAATATATATAATTTAATGTTATATCAAAAAAATAATTTTGAGCACTCACTAAGTGCCATGTAAGCGTACAATGTTACTTTCATCCCTTTTCCTCTTTTTCTTTTCCCTCAATAATGCTTTTGCCTGGTACTTTTTTGATACTCCGATGTAGCCCATAAATGTAGACTCCTTTGTGTGGCCAGTAACCTGCATAAGTAGTAGAATAGGATATCCTTTTAGGTAGTGATGAGTAGCCCAATACCTTCGTCCGTGGTGGGAACTTATTTCATCACACTTTCGAGCAGTTGTAATTGTCGTCTTACCTTTTACATCCTTATTGATTGTTAAAACTTCAACGATCCCGGCTAATTCGCAAACCTTCTTTATGGTCCTATTAAAGACCTGTGGAACGAAAGTGGGGCTTTTATAATCGTACTTCTGCAAAATGATTAATAGCTTTTCATTTATTGGAATATAAACTTCTTCGGTATTCTTTTTACTCCATTTATGAATGCAAAGGTCGCCTTCAATAGTGACAATATTGGCCTTGGTTATTTCTGAAAAATCCGACCATCTTAATGAGGTATAACAAGCAACAAGAAACCAGTCGCGCACCATCTCAAAGTGACTGTTCCCTGATAGATCCAAGTTTTCAAGACGTTTAACTTCATCTTCAGTCAAGGCAATTTTGGTGGTTTTCACTCTGCTAACTCCAAATTTTTTACTTTGATAATAATTGAATTCATTGAACCCTGATTCTTTTGCTTCATTTAAGAACATCTTAATAGTTGCAAATTCTTTGTTTGCTGTATTTCTTGAATTAATGCCTGAGACATTATAAAGCCAGTACAGATAATCCTCTTTAAAGACGTTATTCATATCTTCAAAATCAATCGGGTTTCCTGTATACGACTGATATTGTTTTAGTCTCTCGAATGTCGTCTTATACTTTTGAATAGTTCTTGTACTCTTATCTTCTAGTTTTTCACGCCTTTTTATAAATGCTTCAATAAATCCAGTTAATGTTTTTGGGTCTTTCTTTACTTCATTTGTACGACCTAATTCAATATCAAGTCTACTTTTGAATAAATCAATTTCAATGTTTCGATCTTTTTGGTAGGTCGACTTAATTGCCTTTTCAATCTTATCCAACTCGCCTTTTAACTCAAAATAAAAGTTGTACGAAGATCTTGGCCATTGTTTTTTGAAGTCCCAATGTTTAGGCTCTATTTTGTTCTTTGTCGAATAAACTAATCTTCTACCTTTCTTTATTCCAGGATCATAGGCATATCGAAATATTGCAACAATTAGAGTTGCTTTGTTTTTATCCTTTAATGAACGGAGGTTGAATCGCACATCTGGAATAGTAATTCCTGTTTGAGTTGTATCTTTGGACATTTCTTTATTTGTTAGCACTTTAAAGATAAGTGACGACAACGCAACCACCAAAGCGTTGTCGTTTTTTATTATTAGCCCATCCCACTCCATAGGCTTCCAGCCCAAAAAACATCAGTATTTATTGACTATGTTAATTACACGGAAATCTAAAGAAATGGTAATTCAAGCGCTGTCCCCGCTACTATAGCCCTTGTAAGTCTTTGATTTGCAGGGGCTTTTTTATTTTCATTTCCTGATTTATCAATGATTCACTAAATTACGATTCATCCTTAATGTTATTATGACAAGCTTTGGGCTACAATACAATTGGGGTGGAGACTATTATTAATTTTCTTAGTAGATGATAAAAAAGAGTAAAACATATTACATTTTTTTATAATATATGCTATCTTTATAACTCCTAGAAACAGTCACATTTAGTTTTACACAAACCCTTTTTAAATGAGATTGTTAACTTTTATCTTCATCAGTTCGATGATGCTTGCTTTTTCAGATATGCAAGCACAGAAATATGAACTCAGTTTTTTCTCCGGCATTTCCAATTATACTGGCGACATCAATCGTAATAATGTCTTATACATGGAGGAGATGCAAATGTCTTATGGTGCACAGGTTCAGAGAAATTTGAATTCCAGTTTTAGTGCTGGTATAGAATATGTTTACGCCAAAATATCTGGCGATGACATGAATTTTGAGGAAAGGAGAACTTGGACTTCACCTATAAGCTTTCAAGCTCCATTACATGAATTGAATGTCAATTTTAGATGGGCTCCGATGTCCAAAAGAGAATTGAAACTTTACGATGAAGACGGCTATAAGTACTCCTACAAAAATTCAGTTGGTCAAGTCTATAATGAAAGAGGTATTGAACTTAAACAAGAAGGAAAATTCTTTACAGGAAAAGATAGTGGCGGAAACTTATGGGTGTATAACATTTATGGTGATTTGACGATATATTCATCAGATTATATGGTATTGACTCAGAAGTACAAAAAACGTGTTTCGCCCTTTCTTATGTTAGGCGCAGGTGTTTTGTATGCTGCTCCTACCCCAGTTGGAATGTCAGAAGATGCTCCAGAAATGGATCCAACCATGTATAGCCGATTTCATTTTACTACTCCTATGGGAGGAGGATTACTCTTAGATCTGCATCCGGCATTCAACATTAATTTAGAGGCCTCCATGAGGTATCCTTTTTCAGATTACATCGATGGTGTTTCTGATTCCAGAGATCCGGAAAATATGGATTGGTACTTCTTTTCGGGAATAAGAATTTCTATGAAAATAGGAAGTTTGGATTCGTATACTGACTATCTTAAAAAAATCTAATCATGAACAAATTTAAAACTTCCAATATTAGTCCTCCCTGTAGGACTTTTCAACAAAACGTAAAAGAGGCCATCCCAGGTCGCCGATAAATCATAAAGAATCCTGCCATTTTTGGTGGGATTTTTTTTGCTTTCTACTATTAAGTCACCCGAATGATTATATAAACTTAGGGTTTCGTTTCCAGTGAAATCTATCGAAGATCCGATGGTCAAAATTCCTTCTTTCACGATCAATTCTAGATCACTTCTAGACTTTATGTGCGCGATATCAACTCCCGTTTTGCTTAGCGCTTTTTTTTCATGGTCCATCAACACTACCCTATATTGATAAATCCAAGATTCCAATATAGTTTCATCTTCGTATCTATAAACCGATACATCTTCCAAAGGATTTATAGTGGAGATATTATTCCATTGGTTTTCTTCAATTCGCTTTCGCTGAATGTTATACACACCCTCTTGAAATCTATCCATCTGATTCCATTCCAGGCTAATATGATCATTTTCCAAGGATACTAAAAGATAAGATTCCGTACTAGGGAACGAATGCACAAAGCATAAAACACCCATATAGAGGGTTAGGGATAAACTCGTCATGTTTGGTTATTTATGAGTAACGTCGAGCTCAGCTGAGGGATAAGGAGGCCTAAATCTATAAAACTATCTATATCAAATATAGATGCTTAACACATAAATGTTTTCACATCACATTAAGGTCTGTACTTCATTTAATTATGTATTTAAATATTTCTATGGATAGCCAAAAAATAAAAAGGCCACCTTCATTAAGGCAGCCTTTTTAAGGAAACAATCTAACTTATTGATATTTTATCTTGAGACAGAACCCGTAGGGAACGCTAAATTTTGACCCATGTCATAATTCGTATGATCTAAAGCGTTTGCTGGGATTTGACCAACCAAAGGCTTTAAGGTAAAGGGCGCAGTACTGTTATCTGGAACAGGCTCAATGCTAATCACTGCTGTTCCACCTGCTATATCTGTTGGGAATGAAAGTCCAGCTGGAGCATTCATTAAAAAGTCTTCTCCTGGATATGGAGGTCCTGGGTCATTTCCACTAAAAGAAGCATCATCATCTGCCATCATCACATCGGTAAACGTCCCTGTACTCACTGGTATACCATCGATTACTGTCCAACCTTCATATGCCCATCCTGCTGGCAGAATAGGAAGGTCTAACCCTACTGTAGGCACACCTGTTGATAAATCAAGAAACCATATCCCACTATTCTCATTGTTATCAGCTCCATTTGTTGGAGTAGCTAAAATGTATGTTCCTTCACTACTCGTAAAATCATTGTTTAGGGCTGCAGGGTGAGATACCGTTAAACTAGCATTTGAACCTGAAAAATCTCCAGCTAAAATATGCACATCACTTGGAGCGGGATCATTGTCCGGACTTGGTTCGATTGTTAACACAAATGTTGTTGCATCTTGAAGTGCATCGGCATCAATGGAAAAGCTCGTTTGCGAAAGATGCCCATCTGTATCTACATCAAATAAACCTGTGGATACAGGAGCACCGTCAACGATTACCCATCCTTCGTAAGCATAGTCACTTCCAAGGTCTTCAAGACCAGAGATGTTTAGATCAAAACTTGCGTTGTTTGTTTCGTTTGTTTCATCTTCACTGCAGGAGCTAAAAACTCCCATAGTAAATACTAGTGCGATCATATAAAAAATACCTTTTGTCATCGTTTATCATTTTTAATTATTACTTAAATCTTCTTACATCTTGATTATGCTCGAGTGAACAAAAGGGTTGTCTGAGAAAAAAATATTTTCGAAATAATTAATAATTAAATTACATTGAAGCTTATGCGATCCTTTATTAATTATAGATTTTGCAAGATGAAACGACAGCTCCATTTCTTTATATTTATTGTATTGTTCTTTTTAAATTGTAACCTTAATCCTAGTGAAATGAAATTCGATGTTGAAGGCCACCGAGGTTGTAGAGGTCTAATGCCGGAGAATACTGTTCCTGCATTTATGAAAGCCATGGACTTAAGAGTCAATACGCTTGAGATGGATTTAGCCATTTCAAAAGATGAAAAAGTAATTGTCTCACATGAACCTTATTTTCGAGCAGCAATTTCTTTAGATCCTGACGGGAATGAAATCCCTAAAGAAGAGGAAACGAATTTCAATATGTATCAAATGACATACGAAGAAATTAAGCAGTATGATGTCGGATCCAAACCTGACCCTCGCTTTCCAGATAGGCAAAACATTAAGACGTACCGACCGCTATTTTCCGAAGTAGTCAAAGAAACCTCCAAGTACTGCAAAAAAAATGATGTTGAAATGCCTGACTTCAATATCGAAATAAAGCGCGTGGCTCAATATGATCATGTCTATCATCCAGACGCTGAGAAATTTGTTCAATTAGTTTTAAAAGAAGTGATCAACCTCGGTATAGAAAAACACACCATCATACAGTCTTTTGACCTCAAATCATTAAGAGAAGCAAAAAAACTTTCCCCTGATATCCGCTTTGCATTGCTCATCGACAATGACAAGAGTTATTTAGAGAATATCGAAGCACTTAATTTTAAGCCAGATATTTATAGTCCGAATTACAAACTGATCCATCCAGAAATGTTGACTTATTGTAAGCAAAAAAACATTTTGGTTATCCCTTGGACAGTTAATGATCCGAAGGACATCGAAAAGCTCATTGCATTGGGGGTTGATGGCATTATATCAGATTATCCAGATAGAGTGAATAGTGCTTTAGGAAAATAAAAAAGCCACCCATACGGATGGCCTTACAGTCCTTTTATAAGTTTCAATTTCTAAAAGCTGTATTTAAAGTTCATACCGGCTCTCAAAGTATTGAGATAAGTACTCGGGTCTGTGTCTTGTGATTTACTCCGCATAGAAGTTAATCCGCGTTCGTAACCTAAATACAATCCTGTACTCCATTTATCTGTCCAATGATAATCAGCAGACACATTGGCGAAAGCCGTAAAAAACAAATTATTTTTTTCAGGAACATCAGTCGTCTCATACTTTTCAGACATCAAAGTCTTTTGACCAAAATAGATAGCCGCGTCCATTTCTTGATTTAAGGCATATAAATAATTAGCTCCAAAACCACCATTTAAGTTGATATCTATATTGCCAAGGGATAAAATCTTGTACTCAAGTGCAGCAGATAAATTCACCACATGAAAGATCTGAGTTAATTTCGTTTTATTATCCATTACATCATCATCAGTCATGGCTACATCATCAACAGCAAATCTAAAATCGGCCAAATAAGAACCCATTGGAGATTGAATATCCATCGTAGCATCATAGTAAGTCATACCATCCATCCCTACGACCTCATTGGAAGAGTTGTAATCCATTAAGCTCTTATAGACACTCTTATTCATTAGGCGTTGATAAGAACTTTCAAGATTTAAACTTAATCTATCGGTCATTGGAAGGCTCCATCCAAAACCTAATTGATACGCTAAATAACGCTTATCATAATCTACCAAGCTTGACGGCATTGCCTCTACATTAGACATGGCCAAGGATGAAAAATTAGCTCCAGCGAACAAGTAAAGACTTGATGTCAAATCGGAAACTTGTTCTTTATTATACGTTGACTTTTCAGTCTTCAATACTACTTCAGCTCTTTCGTAGTTCGTATTAAACATGTGCAATGACAAATGACTAAGCGCTTGAACATTGATCTCTTCTTTTTCATTATTCCCAACCACGGAAGGTGAGTTAGATACAATTGCATCTGAAATAAAACTATTCTTAAGTTTAACTGGGCTTGAATTTGAATGAGCACTGGATTGGACATCTTTACTTCGGTTAGGCGCCAAAGTCTTGCTTTTGAAACTTTTGTTTATAGATTTTATTGAATTGGTCGTTACACTCCGTGTCGATTTACTAGAGAAAACATCCTCTTTCGTTTCAATGGTTTCATTTGGAATCGTTTCTTCGATATTCTCTTTTGTAGAGATATCATTTTCTTCCGTAACAACCATTTGTTGATTTGTCTCAGAAATAGAATTTTGACTATTGATTGAATCTTCCAATCGGTCAATTCTACTAAAATTATAAAGAACGAAAGCGGATACTACTAATAAGGCTCCTGCACCGAATAACCACCAAAACACCGGACGTCTTTCTTCTTTCTCTTCCGGAATTTGAGCCAAGGCTTCATCCAACACGCTCATTGGAGGCAGGTTCCAACCATTTTCAGCTGGAGTTTCGTTCTTGAGTTTAGAACGAAATAACTTATCCAATTCATCGTATTTATTCTCTTTCATATCAGGGGATTAAATCAGTACTTCCAGGTTTTTTTGCAACATTTTCTTTGCCTTAAATAATTGTGATTTAGAAGTTCCATCCGAAATTTTAAGCATCTCAGATATTTCTACGTGAGTATACCCTTCGATCACATACAAGTTAAATACCATTCTATAACCTATCGGCAATTTTTGAATCAATTTTGTTAATTCTTCTGCCGACAAAATATCCAACGCATCTTCTTGTTCATCTTCTAAATTAAACACCTCATCAATATCATCTACTTTAAAGGCATTGGCATTTTTTCTCAGGTACATTAAACTTTCATTGACAACAATTTTTGAAGACCAGGCCTTAAAATTGCCTTTTGCAGTATCAAATTGGTTCAACTTGGTATAAATCTTTATCAAGGCATTTTGTAATACATCCATTGCGTCCTCACGGTTTTTATTGTACCTCATAGCGATCATGAACCACGCTACACGGTACTGCTCATATAGCTTTCCTTGAGCTACACGATCGTTTTTCGATGCTTGATATATTGTTTCCTGTTCGGACATTAAATGCCTTGTTTTAATGTATATGCATCCTTTTCCCTTAGGGTTGCCTGGATTCGTACATTTTTTTCAAAATTATCATGAATCTGTCAAATTTTATATCAAGTACAGGACATTATCAGAGTTTGCCTTTCGGCCAATGGTAAACAAAAAAAGGTGGATCCTCCGCGGATCCACCTTTTGGTATCTTGAGATTTAGTTGGGCTAAACCTCATGTTCGGTTGGGAATGGCCTCTACTTCTTCAATACGATTAACTTCTTATTCATTACTTCTTTCGAAGCTGAAGTATCCGTACCAATCTCTACTTTCACTTGGTAAACACCAGATGTTAAGTAGCTGATATCTAATTTCTGAGTATGAGCTCCAGCTTCAACTTGTTGGTTGAATACATTTGATCTCACCACTTTTCCATTAGCATCCCAGATGCTGATCGTTACTGTCGATAATTGACTTAGCACTAGGTCAACATTGACATCATCTACTGCTGGGTTTGGATACATCGTCATTTGACTACCATCTGTTTCTCCAACAACTCTGATTGCAATTGTCTTACTGTAGCTATAGCCACCATCGTAATCTACTTGTTTCAATTTGTAGTAGTAGATACCTTCCTCTTGTATATCATAGTCATTCATGTCATATAGTGAAACTTCAGACGTCGTTCCTGCTGCTATGACCTTTCCGATCATTCGGAAATCAGTCTCAGACTCATGTCTTCTTTCCACTTCAAAGTGACTTGAATTATTCTCGCTTGCAGTTGACCAGTCAAGCTTGTTGTAAGCTCCTCTGTTTTCTCCAACAAAGTCTAACCATTCAACTGGTAATGCTGCTGGTACTAAACCAAGGTCAACGTGTGGTAACTCCATACCAGGCTCTAAGTGATAGAACTTAGTCGTATTCACACCATTACTGTGATCAACATCACTATCCATTGTATCATCACCCATGTTCGCTTGCGTCGCACCATAACTTGATGGCGGAGTAAACTTCAAGTAATAATCTTCTTTCTGTAGATAATCGATCATGTACGTACCATCGTTTCCTGTAGTAGCTTCACCCATCATTTCACCAAGTGTGTTATAAGCTTGTACTTTAATACCAGCTAATCTTGGCTCTCCTGGATCTTGCATACCATCTCCGTTATCATCTCTCCATACCATGTCTCCTACTTGAGCCATTGGGTAGTAACCTGCTCCTAAGTCACACTTCTCATCTCCTGAGAAGACTACAAAGTCATCTGTTGTACTTTGTCCGTATGATCCATCGATATCACTATCGATCTCTTCATTGTTTCCTTTATTAGCTTGTGCTGGTACTAATCCATATGGAGGCATTACAACCTCAATGTAATATTGTCCCGGAGGCGCACAGAACTTGTAGTAACCATCATCAGATGGAGTTCCTGGTTTATGACCTGTTTCTTCAGTATCCCATAATGTCCATGTTCCGAAGTGGTTTCTCCATAAGTTCACTGTCAATCCGTTGATACCGTTTTCAACGCCATCCCAGATATCGTTCTCATTCGTATCATACCATACTAGATCTCCTATCGGTACACAGAAGTAATATCCTGCATCCCAGTCAAGATCATTTTCACCTGGATCTAAGTGAGTGATTGTTGTTGTACCTGGTCCGTTAGAACCATCTACATCACTATCAATTCCATCATTCACACCTGAGTTAGGGAACGTTAATTCCATGCCATCAGGCTGGATGAATTCTACATAGTAGTCTCCTGGGTATAATAGATCGAATAAGTAATATCCGTTTGCATCTGTAACTGTAGTCGCTACTAAGTTACCATCACCATCGTATAGATTAACTGTTACTCCTTGTATACCAGGTTCACCAGCATCCTGTAAACCGTCACCATCAAGGTCATGCCATACATAGTCTCCTAAGCTTGCAAGAATCAATAATCCTGCATCAAAGCTACTATCGTACTCACCACCATCAATGTGTGTACATGGTGCAACACCACTTAAGTCTACATCACTATCTGCTGTATCATCTCCTCCAACATCTTGGAATGTGAAATCACATCCTGCTGGTAAGTTGCTGATATCGAAGCTTACTTGGTAATCTCCTGGAACTAAGTTCTCGAAGAAGTAGAATCCATCTGGTCCCGTCACCTGAGTCTCTAATACATTACCCATACAATCCGTAAGTGTAACTATTACATTAGCAACTCCTGGCTCATTCACATCTTGAATACCATCTCCATCAAGATCTTTAAATACGGTATCTCCTAATCCACCTACTACAATAATCTCGGCAGCATCATTATCATCTTCGTCGTCATCCCCTTCTCCGAATGGATCGTTGATGTCTTCATCAATAACATTGTCATTACCGTCACCATCTAAGATATTGTCATCATCTGGACCGTCACCTAGAGGATTATCATTGTCTGGATCATTATCTGCATAACTATCCGCATCATCTGGATGATTTCCATCCTCATCTTGAGCATCAGTTATTTCTGCTTCATTATACCAAGTATGTGCATGAGCTCCCTCTGGAATGAATACTTCAAGATTCAATGTTAATCTTACACTGTCACCAGGAGCAATTGGTCCTCCGATAGTGTATTCTAACAATCCTCCATTCCACGACCAACCTGGGTTGATTGCTGGATCAAATACATATCCATTCGTTACGTAGTCACTTACAACTACTTCGTAAGCATCAACATTACCTTGGTTGAATACATCAATATTGTATTCTGCAATCTCTCCTTCATCATATGGTCCAACATCATCAATAGTCTTTCTTAAGGCTAAATCAAATACTGGTACAAACGCTGGATCGTGATCATCTTCATCAGAGATTGTATTACAATTATGACAAGTGAAGTAGAATTCTTCTCCACCATTGAAGTTGAAGCTATCGAATGTCTGACCTGGATACAATACTGAGATAGATAAGATTCCTGTTACAGGATCATAGCTTTCACTTACATTGTAACCTAGAGCTAAACAGTCAGCTAAGAACTGAGCTGCTTGCGCAGGATCGTTCAAGTCATATGGGTAGTTAGGCAATGCTAATACTGCACCATCAACGTATACCGCACTTACTACTGCTGGTTCAACTCCATTCACTGGAACTTCAACTGTTTGGATACAATCTCCACAGTCTCCGTCACCATTGATATTGTCATCATCATCTGTATTAGGATCTCCGCCAGCATCATTGGTAGGATCATCATCAGAGTCACTATCAATATCGTCTTGTGGGTTACCCTCATCATCATCAGCTCCAGTGATCTCAGAATAGTTTGTCCATGCATCAGCTGCATCGCTACAATTAACCACTCTTGCAAAGAATGTTACTTGAGCAGAAGCTGAAGGAGCTATAGGTCCAGCGATCGTAGTTGATGCTGTATTATCTGCCGCATTAAATGTCCATCCTAATCCATCATTACTAGATACATATTCTAAACCACATGGTAAGTAATCAATTACATCTACATCTGTCGCTGTAATCGTACCTTGATTTACAACTGTAATTGTGAACGGTATGATATCTCCAAATGCAACTGGTCCTGTAATACTTGGCTGCTTAATTTGAGCTAAGTCAAAGAACTCTGGTCCTGCTGGATCTGAATCATCTTCATCATCTTCACCAGGGTTACCTGGATCTTCAGTGATAACATCATCATTTTCATCTCCTGGCTTCACGTCGTTGTCGTTATCAGGATCAGAATCTGGATCTGAATCCGCATCTGTAGGATCTTCGTTACCAGGATCAGTATCATCATCAGCATCACTGATCTCTGCACCATTGTAGTAGTCTTCACCACCAGCTCCAGTTTCAATCAATTCTAATCTGATCGTTACTGACTCTGTTGTTCCTGCGCCAACAAATGGTACCACCGTCTGAGCAATTCCTCCGAAGTAAGTCCATCCAACATTCATTCCGTTATCAAATGCATATCCCGCAGGGATGTAATCTGAAACTTGAACATTGTATGCATTTACGTTACCCTGATTAATTACGTTGATGTTGAATTCTAGGATATCACCATAGCTATATGGTCCACCTGTTACTAACATTTTCTGTAACGCAAGGTCAAATACTTCGATGATTTCTGGATCATGATCATCTTCATCTGGATTATCCGGATTGTCTGGATCACCATCTGTTTCATCATCCGTAGGATCACCATCATTTGTAGGATCATCATCTGGATCAGAATCAGAATCTTCTTGAGGATTACCTTCATCATCTGTTGCACTTTCTATTTCAGAAACATTCGTCCATGAATTTTCTGAATCTGTAGGACAAGCCTGCACTTCAAGTGCAATATTAACTACTGCAAACGCACCTGGATTAATAATTCCAGTAAATGTTGTTGTGGCTATGCTTGTACCTGCATCGTAAGTCCAATCGGCATCGTTTGAACTTAAGTATTCTAAACCACAAGGTATGAAGTCATTCACTACAACATTTGTAGCTGGTACATTACCTTGGTTGTATACTGTGATTGTATAGTTGACTACATCACCATAAGTGAATGGTCCTTCATCAACTGTAGTTTTAATCTGAGCTAAGTCAAATACGTCAACACCCGCTGGATCATGATCATCTTCGTCATCTTCACCAGGGTTACCTGGATCTTCAGTGATAACATCATCGTTTTCATCACCAGGCTTCACATCATTATCGTTTCCGTCGAAGTCATCCATTTGAGAATCAACATCCT
>JAHDBI010000077.1 GCA_020630475.1 Saprospiraceae bacterium | reverse complement strand
AAGGTGAACATCGAAAGAATCGCCAAATAGCTAGACCCACCTCCAAATCCTGCTGCGGAGTAAATGACTGCAACCATAAAGAATAAGACGATGATGCCAATAAGTTCAATATTCATCAAATTAAACCTGAATGAATTAATAAGATTGATGAAGTAAATGTATACTTTCATTTAAAGAATAGGGCGTTGATGATGTTCTAAATTTGACTAGTAGTAAATCATTTTATTGAAAGAAATCCGTAAAATATTAAGTCATTTTGATCTTGCCGATGCCTCGGAAAGTTTTGCATTAGCCTCGGTCGTTAATGTCGAAGAATCTTCTTATCGTCGTATTGGAGCACGAATGCTCGTTAGTAGTAATGGGCAATGGACTGGTGGAATCAGCGGAGGATGCCTGGAAGGAGATGCGCTACGTCGTTCGCAACAAGCGATTTTTAATAATAAGCCTACTCGGGTGGTGTACGATACTATGGACGACGATCAAAAGGAAATCGGTGTTGGACTCGGATGTAATGGCTTGATCGAAGTTTTGTTTACACCCATCGATCGGACTAATCCGGACAATCCAATTGAAGAATTACGTCGCGTTTTACTGAGTGAAGGCCCTTCCATATTGTTAAAAATTATTGAAAGCCCTGAAGATGGTTTATTGGCGAAAAGCAGAATCATCGATGAACGATTTTCACATACTTCGTTCTATGGTTTAGATATGGAATCATTGGCGAAAGCCATCCAGGAAACAAGAATCAAAAGACGACCACAAGTGATTGAAGTGGTCAATGATAAGCAAGAAGCCTTTAAAATATTAGTAGAATACATTCGGCCAGAAACAAAGTTAGTGATCATAGGAGATAACTATGATGTTTTGGCCCTTACAGGAATGGCGATCGAACTAGGATGGGAAATCCATATTGTAGGACGCAAAAAGAAAATCCCTAAAAAACTTTACCATTCGGCGAAAGCCATATACGAATACGAAGAAGCAGATCAAGTGCCTATTGATGAATTTACCGCTGTCGTTTTAATGTCACATGACTATAATTGGGATAAACGAATCCTTCCAAGTATTTTAGAGAGAGTGAGTACGTATGTCGGTATGTTAGGTCCAAGAAAGCGTTTGGAGAAAATGCAAACGGAACTCCAATTGGGAGATCTGAACAAAAAGGATTGTTTTTTTAGTCCTGTAGGATTGGATATAGGTGCCGAATCACCGGAAGAAATTGCAGTATCTATTTGTGCAGAAATAATCAGTGTGATGAGAAAAAGAGAAGGCAGACCCTTAAAGTATAGACCGGGTACCATACACGAACGATTTTAATTATGTTGATAGATAATCATGGTAGAAGAATAGATTATGTGCGCTTAGCAGTGACCGATAAGTGTAATCTCCGTTGCTTCTATTGCATGCCTGAAAACGGGATTGATTTCGTCAAAAAAGACAAACTTTTATCTTACGAGGAAATCCAACGAATATTAAATATCCTCGCTAAGGAAGGCGTATCCAAAGTGAGAATCACAGGAGGAGAACCATTCCTACGAAAAGATGTCATGTCTTTAATAAAGGATATTTCCGGGATTCATGGGCTAGAGAAAATAGCCATTACCACAAATGGAACACTAACAAAACAATACTTAGACGAATTGATTGACCTAGGTATACATTCGTTTAACCTTAGTATTGACAGTATTGACCCAAAGCGATTTAAAGAAATCACAAGGCGAGATTCTTTTGACGCGGTTTGGGATTGTTACCGGACGATGATTGAAAAGCAATGTGAAGTGAAAATCAATGCGGTTGTTATGAAGGACAAAAACATTGAAGACATTATTCCTTTAGTGGCTTTATCTCAAAAACAAGAAGTATCGATCCGGTTTATAGAGGAGATGCCGTTTAATGGAATAGGTTCGAATTACTTAGGGCTCGAGTGGGATTATAAAAAGATATTAGGACATATCGAAAATGTATATGGAAGAGTAGAAAAGCTAGAAGATCCGAAAGGATCCACATCTTTGAATTATAAAGTCAGAGGATTTAAGGGGAGTTTTGGAATTATACCAGCGTATTCGCGAACCTTTTGTGGGAGTTGTAATCGATTGAGAATTACACCCACTGGTGGTATTAAAACTTGCTTGTATGATGATGGAGTTTTTAATATACGAGATTTGATTAGAGCGGGAGCAGATGACCAGCAACTTGTTACAGCCATTAAAGAAGCCATCGGACATCGAGCTAAAGATGGTTTTGAAGCGGAAAACAATCGATCTAATAATAATCAAGTGAGCGAATCAATGGCCACCATCGGAGGATAATTTACATCATGATATCAGTTGACGAAGCCATAGCGATCATAGAAAAACATGTTGCCTCCTTTGGAGAGGAGGAACTCTATGTGCACGATGCTTTAGGTCGAATATTAGCTGAACAATGGTTTGCAGATAGGCATATGCCACCCTTTGATCGAGTGATGATGGATGGTATTGCGATTCGTTATATTGATTTTGAAAATGGACTTAGGAAATTTAAAATAGAAGGAGTTGCTCCTGCGGGTCAAGCCCAAAACGATTTAAAAAATGAAGGTTCATGTATCGAAGTCATGACTGGAGCCATGAAACCCTTAAACGTCGATACGGTAATTAGATACGAAGACTTGCTTATAGAAGATGGAGTCGCTACGATTATAATCGATAATATACGTCCAAAGCAAAATGTACATCCTGAGGGGAGTGATTTAAGTAAAGGTGACTTGTTGATTGGTAAAGGGCAAAAGATAGGAGCTGTTGAAATTGGAATTGCAGCAACTATAGGGAAGGAGAGGGTAAAGGTGAAGAAGATGCCTCGTATAATGATTATTTCGACGGGCGATGAATTAGTAGAAATAAACGAAACACCCTTACAACATCAAATTAGGAAGTCTAATGTTCATCGTCTCAAAGCATTATTAAAGTCCTGGGGGATTGATGTCCATACCAACCATCTAAATGATGAACCTCACGAGATCAAGAAAATGCTAGATGCTTACTTAGCTGAATATGATGCGATTCTATTAAGCGGCGGAGTCTCCAAAGGGAAATTTGATTTTATACCTGATGTCTTAAGCGGTTTGGGTGTTCAAAAATTGTTTCATCGTGTAAAACAGCGTCCTGGAAAACCTTTTTGGTTTGGAGTTAAAAAGGACTGTACGGTTTTTGCTTTTCCCGGTAATCCTAATTCTTCGTTCGTATGTGCCTTGAAATATTTTCGACATTGGTTGGATGTTTCCTTAACTGGCTTTGCGCCAAAATTGGAGTATGCTACACTTTCTGAGGATGTCACCTTTAAACCAGATTTAGATTACTTTTTAGAAGTCGCTTTAGAATCTGTAGATAATGGTATGCTTATGGCACATCCAAGAAAAGGAAATGGTTCAGGTGATTTAGCAAATTTGGCCAAGGTGGATGCTTTTATCCATTTGTCTAGAGGACTGGATGTGTTTAAAAAAGGAACTCGTTTTCCTATTCTTAGATTTAGATAGTCTTCTGTATCTTACAAAAATCAATTCATAAAAATATAGGAGTGAAAGAGACGGCAGAACATATTATCGTAGAACATATGGTGAATCAGAAGGCTTTTTTTGCGAGTCATCAAACCAAGGATATTGCTTTTAGACGTAAGCAACTTCGTAAATTAAAACAAGCTGTTTTAAAGCATCAAAAGAAAATTGAGGATGCCTTGTGGAAAGACCTACATAAGTCACCTGAGGAAGCTTACTTAACGGAAATAAGTATCGTTACCAGTGAGATCGATAATCATATGAAGCATTTGAAAAAATGGGCAAGTCCTAAAAAGGTAGAAACGCCAATCCATCTTAAGCCTTCCTCAAGTCAATTGGTTTACGAGCCATTAGGAGTTGCCTTGATAGTCGCTCCTTGGAATTATCCTTTTCAATTGCTCATTAACACATTAATAGGTGCTATCTCCGCGGGATGTTGTAGTGTGTTGAAGCCTTCGCCGGACACACCTAATGTGGCTAAGGTTATGGAAGATATGATAGTAGAAACTTTTGATCCCAATTACATTTGCCTCGTGCAGGGGGATAAAGAGACCAACACGATATTATTTTCCCAACGCTTTGATATCATATTTTTTACAGGCAGCCCTAGAGTTGGCAAGGTGGTGATGAGAGCCGCTGCAGAAAACCTAACACCTGTTGTATTGGAGTTAGGAGGCAAAAGTCCTTGTATAGTGGATGCTGACGCTGATCTTGATATTGCCGCAAAACGGATTACATGGGGAAAATTAATTAATGCAGGACAAACTTGTATAGCGCCAGATTACCTTTTAGCTCATGAGTCTATTAAAGACGAGTTATTAAACAAAATGGCGGAGAATATACAGACAATGTATGGTGACAATATTAAGGAAAGTCGTTTTTATCCCCGTATTGTAAACGAGCGTGCATTCAACAGATTAACTGGCCTATTAAATGAAGGCAACATTCATACTGGTGGCGAAATCGATCCTAAGGAACGATTTATTGCGCCTACGATCATTGACAATGTGGAGCCTGATCATTTAATTATGCAGGAGGAAATATTTGGCCCTATTTTACCTGTCATGACATACACTGATACGGATGAGGCCATTGACTATGTCAATAAGAATGAAAAGCCATTAGCCTTTTATTATTTTGGAAAAGACAAAAAAGCGAAAGAGGTTATTGCCAAAACGACCTCTGGTGGAGCTTGTATTAATGACACATTAATGCATGTTGGTAATCATAAATTACCTTTTGGTGGAGTAGGGAATAGCGGAATGGGAAGTTATCATGGTTATGATAGTTTTTTAGCTTTTAGTCATAGACGTGCGGTGGTTTCCACTCCAACATGGCTTGATTTGCCATTAAAGTATGCTCCATTCAAGCATTTTAATATTATCAAGAAGATTGTTTGATTTGAAGTGAATACATTCTCGTTGAATTCACTCTATGAATGATGTATTTTCAGTCCAAGCTTATTTTTCATTTATTGATGTAGTCAATGAAAAATAGCGCCTGTCCATTTTATTTCAAAAAAAATGACTTTAGTTGTAACGCTTTTGTTCGTAATGTTAATAATGTAAGTGATGCATATATTTAAATTCTGAGCGCAGAGTAAAAAATTAAAATTAAAAACGATGTTTAATGCAATCACAAAAAAGTTTCCGATCCTTTTATTAATGATCGGTTTATTTATGGCTTCATGTTCTGATAACAGTGTAACTGTAGAAGAAGAGGAAGAAAAGTTAGAAAATTCAATTGTCTTTCAAGTAGAAAATAGAACGGTTACTACTGATGCGGTAGCTTCTTACTGTATGAAAAATGGTCAAGAGCATTTGGCTGTGTCCAATAAATTGGAATTGTTACCGGATAGTTTAGCTATTGATCTTTGGGACTCTGCAGAGGGTGATTATGTATTCCAAATGTATGATGGAGAATTAGGAGAATTTAGCTTGGGAACAGCTGTATTTGGAGAAGCGCTAACTGGTGTAGATTTAAAGCAAATTGTTACCATGGTTAACGTTGAATATGAAATCACTTCGAATGATGGAACAACCGTTTCAGGATCTATGACTGGTGATTTTCTATATTTTAATGAGTTAGGGGAAGTACAAGGAACCTTACCTGTAGAGGCTGCTTTTAATGCAGAAATTGTAAAGGAGTCATCACAATGTGATTAATTAGAATTAAGGAAAAGGTGATTGACTTCGATCAATCACCTTTTTTTTCATTAAATGAGATTAGATAAAGACATAATAAAAGATTGTTTAGAAGGTCAACAAGCGGCCTTCAAATTGCTTTATGAGCGATATGTCGGATATATCTACACGATTTGCGTTCGATATAGATTAAATGAAAATGACATTAAAGATCAAATGCAGATTATCTTTTCAGAAGCATTTCATGCTCTAAAGAAATTCAACCATGAAAAAGCTTCCTTCAAGACATGGTTGAGTCGGATTTGTATTAATCAAATACTACTAACTAAAAGAACCAGTTACTACAAACAAAATATTGTAGATATAACACCAGAAGAATATAATCTGACTAAGGATGATGGTTCCTTAGCTATTCATAAATTGGATTTAGAGGTTTTACTTCAAACATTGTCTCAAATGCCTCATCAGTATATAGATGTTTTTAACCTGTCGATTATGGAAGGTTATTCACATGAAGAAATCGCTGAAAAGTTAAGTATAAGCAAATCATCATCACGAGTTATTTTGAACAGAGCAAGAAAGTGGGCGAGAAAAACTATTATTAAACAGCATTCTGCGTAATTATGAAGAAGAATCACATACAGCAAGATGAGCAATTTAAATCCCTTTTAAATCAGGAGCAACGTGTTCCTGCTGGATTTGAATGGGAAAATATGGACATCTCTTTTCCTCAGAAAAAGGATAGAAGACGTGGTTTGATATTATGGTTTTTTAGTGGACTCTTTATCTTATCAGCTGTTGCCGTCTTGACAATTAATTCCTTTGATTCTAATAAAACTTCCGAAAATATTCAAAGTGCCCAAGCCACAGAAAAGACGGCCAATGAAAACAAAATGCCATCTCCAGTTTCTAATGAAACCAGCCTTTCCAAAAAGGAAGTAGAGAAGGCAGTATCGCCAAATTCAAGTAAAACTATTAAAGCTAAACAACCCCTTAAATCTATAAAGGAGAAAACAATTCAACAATCAAAGAACACTCCGGTTAAGATTGAAAAAGATATTTACACTTCAGCTTTTAAGACATCATCTGCAAATAGCAATGGGCTTACTAGAGAGAAAGTTGAGTCAAAGGATTCATACCCTGCATTTAGTTCATCTGCACCATTAGAAACCAAAATAGCGAAACATTTACGGCTTAACCCCTTATCATATTTGGGAACTATTGGGCAGATTGAACTTCCTTCAAGGCCATTAATCATTATTCAAAAACCATCTCTTTTTAAGCTTCCAGAAATAAATGAATCCTGTAAAACAACACGTGTTTTTGTCTCAAGCGGAGTCAATAGCATTCGTTTGAATAGGAATGCCGAAATATCAGATATAGGAACGGTATCAGAAAGCTATGGAATGTCAAATCAATTAGGGATCCAGCAAGCCATCGGTAAAGGTCTTTTTGTTTCTGCATCAGTCAATTATGAACTAGTACATTCGATTTTTCAATCTAGAAGATTTATTAACTCTGAATTGAATTTTGCAGGTAGTTCGCAAATTCATAGATACGAAGTGACCTACCATAATAATTATGCACATCTTGTCGGTTTAGAACTTTCTTTAGGAAAAAACTTTAATCTCTATAAAAACCTTGGATTATCGTTGGCACCTTTTGTTGGAGCGAATAAAGTAGTTTCGAACTCTGGGAAAATAGGATCTAATGATGAAGTGTTGCTCCTGGAAAATGTAGAATTTGATCAGAAATTAAGCTTTAATTCCGGCCTTAATTTGAATGTGAATTACCAGATGAATAATCGATGGAATGTAGGACTTTCCTATGGTTATCAAATACAGTTGACCCAACAACCTTGGTTAAGCACTAAGGAAAATTTAAGTGGAATCAATCGGATGCAAATATTGCTAGCTCGAAAATTCTAAGAAATTTTCATTTCAAAGAAGCAAACTTCTGCATCCTGATAATGAGCAGGTAAGTCTCCATATTCTTTAAGCTTCCAAATACCAAGGAAATCAAATCCTGCTTTTTGATATAGTTTAATTAAACGATCATTTCTACCACAGGTGTCTAATCGGATGTATTTCTTGTTTTGCCTTTCGGCGAATGGTTTTGCCCATTCCATTAAACGCTGTACTAGATTTTGACCTCTAAACGCGGGATTGGTGGTAATCCTATGTATATACACTGAAGGGTCTTCGTTTCTCTCTTCCCAGATTAGTGGATCATCAAAAGTGGTAGCCCAAACGCAGGCGATTTGACCATCCTTTTCTAATTTCCATTGCCTACCTTCTTTAATTTCATTGATGACCATTTCCCTTGAAAATGCAGGCCAAACTACAGGCGCATTGATCTTGATCATATGTTGAGTGGCTAATTCGTAAAATCTGAAAATTTCATCTAAATCGTTTAATTCAGAGTTTAAGATTTTCACCATAGTATTCTAAGATTTGAAATGAGGGATTATGGCATCAAATTCTGCCTTGTCATTAATGTTGACCATATGTAATGGGTCTTTCATTTCGATTTCTTCTATATCCGTATTGATCAATACTTTTCTGGGGCAAGAATATCCCTGACTTAAAAACTCTAATAAAACCGGATAGGCTCTGGGTTCCCATATGGTGATCAGAGGTTCTGGAAATTTCGTTTCAGGATTGTAAAAACAGGTAGCCAACTTATTGATGTTTCTTTGAGATACGAGTTCCTTTAGCGTTTCAGCATTTAAGTAGGGTAAATCGCAGGCCAAGGTCAACCATGCCGCATTAGGTTGTTCTCTAAAGGCTGAAAGTATGCCCCCATAGGGACCTAATCCCTCAAAGCTATCATACAATTTTTTGTAATTAGTCTCAATAAACTCATCTTGATTCTTACGGCAAGAAATATATACTTGATGGCAATGAGGTTTGATTAGATCAGCCTCAAATTCTCTTTGTGCTTTTCCGTGATAGTCTAAAGCACCTTTATCTTCGCCCATTCGTTGACTCTTTCCTCCGGCGAGTACCAATCCAAATAAAGGGGCTTTGTTTTCATGTAAATCATCAAAAATAGCCTTGGCAATCTTAGCTGTTTCACTTACTCTAAAAACCTTCACCTGTTCATTTACTCGGTTGATAACAAAGTCATAAATTTCATCTGAGGATCGCTCCAATAAAATCATCTTTATATTCGTCAAACGAACCGTTTTTTTACTTAGGGATTCTCTTTTGTCTTCATTGATTAAAACGATTTGCTTGTCTGCAATAAAGTGGTTGCCATTGACCAATAAAACATCTAGATCATTGAAATATTTTCTTGCCTGTTTTTCTTGCGGAGCAGTGCTCGTTGAAAAATTTTGAAAACTAATTTTATTGGTATAGCTAGAATGAAATTGATTTTTCTTTCTTGCCTTTTTATGATCTGCATTGATATATCCTATCTTCAAATCATTGGATAATAATTGATTTATATCCTGAGCCAATTGGTCAATAATATCACAAGGCGCTCCAATGATTCCCCATTCATTTCTATGGAATTTTCCTCCCGCAGGTTTGGTCAATGCAGTATGTTTTGTGTGCTTCTTAGTCTCTTTTGAAATCACGCTTTCCTCCTTTTTTCTCAATTAATTTTGTTTCAACAATTTCTATGTCATGCGAAAATGCCTTACACATATCATAAATGGTCAGTGCTGCAATTGACGCTCCAGTAAGTGCTTCCATTTCAACACCTGTTTTTCCCAAACATGAAACGGTACAATTGATCTCAACCAATTCCATTTCATTGAGCCTAATGTCAACATCACATTTGTTGATGCTCAAAGGATGACATAATGGAATAAGATCACTTGTTTTTTTCGCCGCCATGATTCCAGCCAGTCGTGCAGTTTGAAAGACAGGTCCTTTTTTACTGTTGATATCGCCGTCATTAAAAGCATAAAGGATTTCTGGAGTTAATCGAACTAAGGACTGAGCTCTTGCAATTCTTGAGCTTATTTCCTTTTGAGCAACATCAACCAACTTGGCTTTATTTTGCTCATCAAGATGTGTGAATTTATCCATACTCAAACTTATGAAATAGTTCGCTAAGGTGACATACCCGAAAAGCAATCATTTTTGAATCCAAGCTTTGACTTTCGCCGAAAGGCAAAATAAAGCCCATATTTACATAAAAAAGAGGCTCATGAAAATTCTTAAATATCTAGGCGCAGTAATTCTTATTTTAATCGTAATTGCGTTGCTGAGCATATGTTGGATGAGCGAAGATGTTCCGACTGGTACGGAGGGTCCTGAAGCTGATCAATTGGCGCAATTGGTGATGAGGAATTTGGGACAAGAGGCCTTTGATACGACACACTATATTCAATGGGAATTTTTTAGGCCTGGTCAAAAATATGTTTGGGATAAGAAAAATGATTTAGCCAGTATAGAGTGGGACGAAACTAATGTGGTGTTCATGGATTTAAAAACTCAAGAAGCCATTTGTCTCATCAACGGCCAAAAACAAACTGGATCGGTACACGATGAAATGAAGGAAAAGGCATGGTCCAATTGGTGTAATGATTCTTTTTGGTTGATAGCTCCCTTTAAAATGTTTGACCCTGGAACGAAGCGAACTAAAGTAATCACACAGGACAATGAAAATGCTGTGCTCATCACATATGAATCAGGTGGAGTCACACCCGGTGATCAGTACCTGTGGATCTTAGATGATAATAACATCCCGAAGTCCTGGAAAATGTGGACTAGTATTATTCCTATCAAAGGAATCAGTACCACTTGGTCGAATTGGAAAGATTATAATGGTGTTCAATTAGCCTCCGATCATACACTTTTGGGAATAGATTTATTTGTAGAGGATATTAAAGTGGGTCAAAATTTAACTGAAATGGGTTTACCTGAGACGCTCTTTAATGATTTGAAAGGTTAAGGAAGTAAAGTAAAAAGTATATATTTTTTTTTGGTTCATGGTTACGTTTTAGGGACAAAAGGGAATCAAGGATAAAAATGGTTTAAACCATTTATATCACACCCACTAAAAACCAACAAAAAACTCTAAATCCTACTTCTCTTCATTTTGAAGCGTTACTCCAAAATAAATTCCAATCCTAAAAGATATTAGCCCCAGTCATATTAGATTTTTTCTAATAAATAAATGACCTTTGCCATTCAATTAAGAACCATTGATATGATCCACTTTTTTGGGAATCCCGACCAATACATTTTTGCTGTTCAATCCAATCAATCATTAAGCGAGGAAGACATTCAAAAATTGACTTGGTTGTTTGGAGATCAAACGTATTTATCCAAGGAAAGTTTAAGTGGAAATCTCGTTGGTCCCAGAGCTGCGATGATTTCTCCATGGAGTACCAATGCCGTAGAAATCACACAAAATATGGCCATCGATGGATTGCTTAGAATCGAAAAATATCTTCATCTTAAAGACGGTTTCGAATTCGATCCAATGCTTCATCAAAAATTTGAAAAATTAGATCAGAACTTATTTACTATTGACATCACACCGGAAGATGTCATTAACATTGAAGATATCAACAGCTATAACCAAGAAGAGGGATTGGCCCTGAGTGAAGAAGAGGTAGCATATTTAGAAAATGTTTCAAATAGAATTGGACGCCCACTCACTGATTCAGAAGTCTTCGGCTTTTCTCAAGTGAATAGTGAACATTGCCGCCACAAAATTTTTAATGGCACATTTGTTATAGATGGTGAAGAAAAGGAAACTTCCCTTTTCAAAATGATCAAGAAAACATCTTCTGAAAACCCAAATTCTATTGTTTCAGCGTATAAGGACAATGTGGCTTTTGTCGAAGGACCTGAGATTACACAGTTTGCTCCTAAATCTTGCGATAAACCTGATTATTACGCTAAGTCAAAAATTAATTCAGTCATTTCTCTAAAAGCGGAAACCCATAATTTCCCTACCACAGTAGAACCATTTAATGGTGCCGCTACTGGATCAGGAGGTGAAATACGAGATAGGTTGGCCGGTGGTAAAGGTTCTCTTCCATTAGCGGGAACCGCTTTATACATGACTTCATATTCTAGGCTCAAAGAAAATAGACCATGGGAAAATGGAATGGACGAAAGGAAATGGTTGTATCAAACACCCATGGATATTTTGATGAAGGCTTCCAATGGTGCCTCTGATTTTGGAAATAAATTTGGACAACCTTTGATCAATGGTTCTCTATTGACCTTCGAACATGAAGAAGATGCTCGAAGACTTGGTTTTGATAAGGTCATCATGCTTGCCGGAGGAATTGGTTATGGAAAGGCTGAAGAAGCCTTGAAAGATACTCCTAAAAAAGGAGATCGCGTGGTGATTCTAGGTGGGGACAATTATCGAATAGGAATGGGGGGTGCAGCAGTATCTTCCGCCGATACTGGTGAATTTAATTCGGGTATTGAATTGAATGCTATCCAAAGATCAAATCCTGAGATGCAGAAAAGAGTAGCAGATACGATACGTGCTTTGATTGAAAGCGGTAAAAATAATATCGTTTCTATTCACGATCACGGTGCTGGTGGGCACCTCAACTGTCTATCTGAATTAGTAGAAGAAACAGGTGGTAAAATTGATTTAGATGCTTTGCCCATAGGAGATCCTACGCTTTCTGCGAAAGAGATCATTGGAAATGAATCACAGGAGAGAATGGGATTAGTTATCGCTGAAGAACATATAGAGCAATTGAGAAAAATTGCAGAGCGGGAACGCGCGCCAATGTATGAGGTAGGAGTCGTTACAGAAGATCATCGCTTTACCTTTGAAGGCACGAACTCAGGTACGAAGCCGATGGACATGGACATGAATGATATGTTTGGCAGTTCGCCTAAAACCATCTTAACGGATAAGACCATCATTGCGCAATACGATAACATTGAATACGACGAAAATGAATTGCTTGACGACCTGAAGGCTGTTTTGCGATTGGAGTCAGTAGCCTGTAAGGATTGGTTAACAAATAAAGTAGATCGATGTGTAGGTGGAAAGGTGGCTAAACAACAATGCGTTGGGCCTTTACAAATTCCATTAAACAATTGTGGGGTCATGGCTATGGATTATGACTCGGTCCACGGTATCGCTACATCGATGGGACATTCACCTGTAAGTGGGTTGATTGATGCTGGCGCAGGTGCGCGGAATGCCATTGCTGAAGCTTTGACTAATATCATTTGGGCTCCCTTGAAAGATGATTTATCTTCTGTTAGCCTTTCGGCGAATTGGATGTGGCCGTGTAGAAATGAGGGTGAAGATGCTCGCCTTTATGAGGCCGTCAAAGCTGTGTCTGACTTTGCGATAGCATTAGGCATTAATGTTCCTACTGGAAAAGATTCTATGTCCATGAAGCAGAAGTATCCGGATGGCGAAGTTTTAGCACCGGGGACAGTCGTGATTTCAGCAGTAGCTCATTGTTCGGATATACGACGTGTTGTCGAACCCGTGCTCAAAAAAGATAAAGGCAGTATATATTATATCGATATGTCTTTTGCGGACTTGGCATTGGGTGGCTCATCCTTTGCTCAGACCAAAAATAAAATCGGAAAAATGGCACCAGATGTTACTAGTGCCGAGCGCTTTAAATCCATTTTTAATTTAATTCAATCAGGGGTTAAAAAAGATTGGATTCATGCCGGTCATGATATTTCGTCAGGTGGTTTACTAACATGTCTCCTTGAATTGTGTTTTGCGGATAATGATTTAGGTACAAATATAGATTTAACGTCCCTTCAAGTAGAGGACAACATGCGATTGCTTTTTTCTGAAAATGCTGGTTTGGTTGTTCAGGCTTCCGCCGAATTAGAAGCAGCATTTATCGATGAAGGTTTTACGATTCATAAGATAGGAAAGGTAAATTCAGAGGGGGTGGTCAGCATTAGAAACAACCAATCTACATTTGATTTCAATGTGGAAGAATTACGAGACGTTTGGTACGAAACTTCTTATTTACACGACAAAAGACAATCTGGAGCTATCAAGGCGAAAGAAAGATATAAAGGATACAAAAACCAAGCACTTAAATACAAATTTCCTGAACAGTTTACGGGAATCAAACCAAGTATGCCCTTGCATGCAAGACCCAAAGCAGCGGTCATCAGAGAGAAGGGTAGTAATTCAGAGAGAGAAATGGCCAATGCGATGTTTCTTGCAGGGTTTGACGTCAAGGATGTTCACATGACAGATTTGATTTCTGGAAGAGAGACATTAGAAGATATTCAATTCATTGGTGCAGTTGGTGGATTTTCTAATTCAGATGTTTTGGGTTCAGCCAAAGGTTGGGCTGGAGCATTTAAGTATAATGAAAAAGCCAAAACAGCTTTAGAAAATTTCTTCAAGCGAGATGATGTTTTGTCTATTGGGATATGTAATGGATGTCAATTGTTTGTTGAATTGGATTTAATCAATCCAGAGCATGAGTTGAAATCTAAAATGGCCCATAACGATAGCCATAAGCATGAGAGTGCGTTCACTTCGGTAACCGTACAAAAGAATAATTCAGTTATGATGTCCTCTTTAGAAGGAGCAACATTGGGTGTATGGATTTCTCATGGTGAAGGTAAGTTTGTACTACCTGAGTCTGAAGATAAGTACCATATCGTTTCTAAATATGGATATGACGCTTATCCATCTAATCCAAATGGAAGTAGTTATAATGCGGCCATGATCGCCAGTGCTGATGGTCGTCATTTAGTGACTATGCCGCATATTGAAAGGTCTACTTTCCAGTGGAATTGGGCGCATTATCCAGAAGGTAGAAATGATGAGGTATCTCCGTGGTTGGAAGCTTTTGTGAATGCAAGAAAATGGATCGAAGAACGGTCTTAAGATCGAGCTTTGAGTGCCTGTTCCCATTTCCATGCTGATCTAGTCATATCATCCAAGCTAAGTTCAGTTTCCCAACCAAGGATTTCTTTAGCTTTGGTAGTATCAGCATAGACGGCTTCCACGTCACCGGGACGTCTTTCTGCCATAACATAATTTAAAGAGGTTCCTGATGTCTTTTCAAAAGATTGAATTACTTCTAAAACGCTTGAGCCTTTTCCAGTTCCCAGGTTGTAAAACTCGTTGTTTGATGTGTTTTCTTTTTTTAGTAGCCTTTCTAATGCCGTGACATGGGCTTTCGCCAAGTCAACAACGTGTAAGTAATCTCTTATCGCAGTACCATCTGGAGTATTGTAATCACTTCCAAAAACCTTTAACTCAGATCTAAGCCCAATTGCAGTTTGTGTGATAAAAGGCATCAAGTTGTTGGGTGTCCCCAATGGCAATTCTCCAATCAGGGCTGATTCGTGAGCGCCAATTGGGTTGAAATACCTTAAAGCAATTCCGTTAAATCGATTTTGAGAAGAACAAACATCATTAAGTATCTCTTCACAAATTTGCTTGGTGTTTCCATATGGTGACCATGCCGCTTGGATTGGACTAGATTCTGAGACTGGTAGTTGGTCCGGTTGTCCATAGACCGTACAAGAGGACGAGAAAATAAGATTAGATATTCCCAGTTCAAGCATATTGTAAACAATGTTGATCATGGAACCCACATTGTTTTTGTAATACTTCAATGGAAATTGTACAGATTTACCAACTGCTTTAAATGCAGCAAAATGAATGATCCCAGCAATATCTTTAAAGCCATTAAAAAAAGTCAAAGTTGAATCTGAATCAGATAGATCTACTTGAATGAATCTCGGTTTAATTCCAGTTATTGAATGGATACCATCAAGAACCGAGATATCAGCATTAGAGAGATTGTCAGCTATAATGACTTCATAACCTGAATGAATTAATTCCACGCAAGTATGCGATCCAATGTAACCAAGTCCACCAGTAACTATAATTTTTGGGAAAGTCATTCTTTTAAAGGATTTACATTCCTAACATACAATCTAATGTACCTTTAATATAACGGGATTGTTCGGGCTTTAATATCAATCTATAATCCCATTTCACATCTTTAAACCTCAATTCCTTGATTTCGTGGTTGGCCAAATCCATGAGTTGTTGCCGACTATTATAAATCCCTCCAAAATTTAGGGTAAAATGTCCTTTGCAACTTGTCGGATTGGTGGTTCTCATTTTCACTTCTTTTCCACCTTCCAAAACAAAATGAATAAGATTTTCTTGTTCAAAACAACGCTTCCTAGCGGACTGAAAGGAAAATGTAAATTCATCTTCGTGGCGAACTATCGTGAGCTTAAAGAGCATTTTACCATCCGTATCCACCATTTTAATATCCTCTTTATTCAAAACCTTATAACGGGTCGTGAATGGATCATCCAAGACCTTTGTGAACTCACCACATAGGTCTTTAGGGTCGTTTGTGAACGAGAAAGAAAGACTAACGCTTAACAATACCGATAATACGATTAAATATCTCATAACATTCCTTAGGTCAAGCTATAGACGTTTCAAGTCCAAAAAGGATACCATATTTTAGAAAATCTTAATACTTATTAAGATTCTAGTTTATCTTTGAAACAAAAATATTATTGAGATGATGGCTTTTTCCTTAATGACCATGCCCGATTTTGCAAGTACCGAAGTATGGTTAAGTTTAGTAACATTGACCTTTCTTGAAATAGTTTTAGGCGTTGATAATATTATATTCATTTCGATTGAAGCTGGTAGATTACCTGAAAAAGAGCAAAAAAAAGCGACACAAATAGGTTTAGTATTGGCCATGGCACTGAGAATTATATTATTATTTGGAATCTCATGGCTAATTGCATTAAAAGCACCTTGGATTTCCTTTCATTGGAGCTGGTTAGAAGGTGGATTTTCTGGTCAAAGTTTAATCCTACTTATAGGAGGTATATTCCTCATATATAAAAGTGTCACGGAGATACATCACAAATTAGAAGGTGAGGAACACACGGCTGGTGAGAAAAAAGCGACGACCACCTTGCAAAAGGCCATCATACAAATCACTTTGATCAATATTGTTTTTTCATTTGATTCCATATTGACTGCAGTTGGTATGACCAACGGCCTTGAAGGTGCTTTAGTCATTATGATAGTTGCTGTTGTACTTTCAGTCGTGTTAATGATGTTGTTCGCAGTACCTGTTGGACGTTTTGTTAATGAACATCCAACGATTCAAATGCTAGGATTAGCATTCCTTATACTCATCGGGTTTATGCTTATCCTTGAAGGTGGACATTTGGCTCACTTTAAACTCTTTGGTGCTGAAATCGGCGCTGTACCGAAAGGGTATTTATACTTTGCGATTGCATTTGCATTAGGAGTAGAGTTTTTAAATATGAAAATAAGAAAGAAGAATAAACCAGTCCAGCTTCACGGTGCCGGTGAAGAGGCTGAGGCCAAAGGCATAATATAATGATTCAAAGGTTTTCCATATTAATGCTCATCTTTTGCCTAGGGATAGGCTGTAAAAAAGAGTCAAATTACCAGTTAATTTCTGGTGAAACCATGGGAACCTACTATCGTGTCAAATACAATAAATCTCAAGATTATTCAAAAGACATAGAAGAATGTCTAGCGAAAGTCAATCAGAGTATGTCGACCTATATTCCGTCGTCTTCAATTTCAAAAATGAACAGAGCGGCAATTACTTATGTCCTTGATGAAAATGATGATTATTTCAAAGAGGTTTTTGAAAAATCTAAGGAGGTATACGAATGGAGTAGAGGTGATTTCGAGCCGACTGTTTATCCTTTACTCAATTATTGGGGACTCGGAAATGAAAATAAAAAACAGCCCAATAGCATTGATTCAATGAAGGTAGATTCCATAATGAAGTTTGTCAATTTTGA
>JAHDBI010000076.1:15433-17747 GCA_020630475.1 Saprospiraceae bacterium | reverse complement strand
TTTATTTACTCAAAATCTTTATGAATAGTTTGGCTAAGAATTTAGCCATGTCCTCATTGGATAAGTTGGCATCCATATAAGGTTGATTTAAAAATAGCTCTATCGGCCCACCCATAATTAAAATACTCAATAACAGGTATTCATGTTTTTTAGTGAAATGGCCAATATCTCCGTGTTCGACCATTTGATCCTTAACATCCAAAGTCATTTTTCTAAACGCCTCACTGGAATACGCCGTGTTTCTGATGTATGCCTGGTTTTTCCTATGAAATTCATTCAAAGGTGGGGTAGACACATAATCAAAGTAATTCTTAAAGGACGCATAAAGTAGCTCATAAAAATTTTCGGCGTCTTTTCTGGCCCTTTTGATTTGGATTTGGATCTCCGTATTTATTTTTTCAACAACTGCTTCGAAAATGGATTTGGCATCAGGATAGTAATTATAAAAAGTACCTCGACCGATACCACAGGCTTGGACAATGTCTGCAACGGTTGTATCCTCATAACCTTGAGAGGAAAATAATCTTAATGCTTCATTGAGAAGACTCTGTTTTACTTGTGCTTTATTTTCGGCTCGTTTATTCATTCGGTATTGAAACGTAGTTTTCGATTATTCCCGACATCCCGACATCCCGTTAATTTAATCTTTCAAAAATACCCGCAATTCCTTGACCACCACCAACACATGCTGTGACCATTCCATACTTTTGCTCTCTTCTTCTCATCTCATTGAGAAGTTGAATCGTTAGCTTAGCGCCTGTACATCCGAGTGGATGACCTAAGGCAACAGCACCACCGTTGACATTAACAGTTTCAGGATCTAGCCCAGCTTCTTTAATAACGGCTAAAGCTTGGCATGCAAAGGCTTCGTTTAATTCAGTCTGTTGGATATCTGAAAGATTTAATCCAGCTTGTTTTAATGCCTTTGGTATAGCCACGCAAGGACCGATACCCATGTATAAAGGATCCACACCTCCTACAGCACAAGAAACCAATCTGGCTATCGGTTCTAAATCTAATTGTTTAACCATTTCCTCACTCACCACCAAAGTAAAAGCTGCCCCATCTGATGTTTGAGATGAATTTCCTGCAGTTACGATTCCACCTTGTTTAAAAGCTGGTCGTAATCTAGCAAGACCTTCCATGGATGTTCCTCTTCTCACTCCTTCGTCAGTATCTACTGTATGCGAACTTGTTGTTCTCTTTCCGTTCTTTACAAAAACCTCTTCTACCGTTACAGGCACTATTTCATCCTTAAATTTTCCACTATCAATGGCTGCCGCAGCTTTTTCATGGGACTTCACAGAAAATTGATCTGCCTGCTCTCGAGTAATTTCATACTTGCCGGCCACCGCTTCTGCTGTTGAACCCATCCCAACATGATAATTGATGTTGTCAAGATTCGCTTTATAACTTGGTGCTAATTTATATCCCGTCATTGGAATTTGACTCATACTTTCTGCACCTCCTGCGATGTAAGCATGACCAAAACCAGCTTTAATTTTTCCCACGGCCATAGAAATGGACTCTAAACCTGATGCGCAATATCTATTTATTGTTATACCTGGCACTTCTTTTCCCAAAGCACGAGCTGCAATTAATCTTCCAATTTGAAGACCTTGTTCACCTTCTGGATTTGCACAACCCACGATAACATCATCAATAATGGTTGGATCTAAATTTGGAACTTGACCCACTAGGTGATTAATGATGTCTACAGCAAGATCATCAGATCTATAGTTTTTAAATCCACCTTTTTTTGCTTTTCCTACCGCTGAGCGGAATCCTTTAATTATGTATGCTTCCATTTTCTTTTTTTAGAATTCGCGATTTTGAGATATCGAGAATTCGTGATTTTTATATTTTCAGTTTTTTGATGAATGACAGAATCATCCTCTTAAGCTTGTCTATTCTAGCTTCTATTTCTTCGACTGTTATTTCGTCAGTATATTTTAAATCAAACGATAAAAGTATTTGTGATTCAACTTCGCATAAAGATCCTAACGAAATGAACAAGTATCTGTTAAACATCTTTTGACTTTCGTAAACACTGCCTTCAGATATGTTTGATGATATCGAAACCGATGCTCTTCGAATTTGACTTGTTAAACCAAATGTTTCTTCGTTCGGAAATTTATTCGAAATCTCATAAATTCTCTTGTTAAGAATTCGAGCTTCTTTCTATATTCGAAGATTTTTAAATTCATGTCTCATAGTACTTTTACCATGAATACCTTTTAATTTTATAATTACATCCCGACATCCCGACATCCCGACATCCCGACATCCCGACATCCCGACATCCCGACATCCC
>JAHDBI010000076.1:4452-15333 GCA_020630475.1 Saprospiraceae bacterium | reverse complement strand
ACATCCCGACATCCCGACATCCCGACATCCCGACATCCCGACATCCCGACATCCCGAAACTGCCAAAGGCCCCTAGTTCCTCAATGGCTTATTATGCATCAAAATATGCTGGATACGATCCAAAGTTTTCTGATTTCCTAATAAGCTTAAAAAAGCCTCTCTCTCAATATCTAATAAGTATTGCTCGCTAACTTTTTGCGAACTTGTCAAGTCTCCTCCCGAAATAACATATGCTACCTTTCTGGCAATCTCTACATCATAGTCAGACATATATCCTCCTAATTTAAACTCGTTAATAGCTGTGTATAGTGCTGACAAACCAGTCCGTCCTAAGACGCTTACATCCTTTCTTGGAACAGGAGCCACGTAGTCTTTGGCCAGGTCCAATATTTTGGCTTTTGCCTGAGCGATATTGCGTTGAGTTTTAATGCAAACCTCATCCTTGGTATTCAACAATAAATGATGGTCATAGGCTTCCCATGCAGAAGTAGCAACAGTAGCTGTCGCTATTGGTTTAAAATGATTAATCAAGGTAGGTATTTGAACATCCCCTTCAAAGTAGGCATCTGATGCTCTTAGCGCCATCTCTTTAGTTCCTCCACCTCCTGGGATCAATCCAACACCAACTTCTACTAATCCGATATAAGATTCTGTGGCATATACACCTGCATCACAATGCATACCCATTTCACATCCACCACCAAACACATATCCTTGGCCTGACAATACGGTTGGAACTTTAGAAGTTCGTAAATACATCGTCAATTGTTGGAACTGATCAACCATTTGATCTAATTGGTCAAATTGCTTTTGCATGGCGAGCATGCCTACATTCATCAAGTTGGCACCAACAGTAAAATTCTTAGAGTTGTTTCCAATAACAACACCATTCCACCCTTCATTTTCTGCTTTCTGAATAGCATCATGAATGGCTGTTCCAATGCCTTCACCAATAGCGTTGCTCTTCGATCTGAATTCTACACACATTACTCCATCTCCTATGTCATGAACAGTCGCTTCGCTGTTTTTAAAGACGGCTTCATTTTCGCGTAAGGCATCTAGAATAATAAAGCCTTCTGCGCTTGGTAAATTCTTATAGGACTTAGAAGCTAGATCGAAGTATTTTTTCTTTCCACCTTCTAACTTGTAAAACTGTTTATGGCCACTGGCTACCATATCTTTTACCCATTCGGCAACAGCCCCACCAATAGCTTCGATAATTTCAATTCCTTTTTCAATTCCGAGTTCATCCCATAATTCAAATGGACCATAATCCCACATATAGCCTGCACGCATAGCATCATCAATGCTGTAAAACTCATCAGAAATCTCAGGAACTCTCAATGCGGAGTAAGAAAATAAAGAAGAGAAATACTCCTTTAAAAACTTGTTTTCTCTTTCTTCACCATCTACTAAATTGGTGATTCTCTTGCTAAAAATTTCAATACCTTTTGCGTCTCCTACAGCTTTTAATCTCGGTTTAACCGCTGGCTTATATTCAAGTGTTTTTAGATCAAGAGCCAAGATGATGTTCTTGCCCTTTTCATCTTTTTGTTTTGTTCTTTCATAAAATCCTTTTTTAGACTTCCGTCCAAGGAATTTATTTTCTAGAAGGAATGAAATATACTTTGGAGTATCAGCTGTTTTCATCCGATCTACTTCAGGGTCACCTTTCACATTGTTGAAAACAAAATTACTCACTTTGTCACCGGTGTCGATACCTACCAAATCCTGTAACTTAAACGTTGCTGTTTTGGGTCGCCCAATGAGTGGCCCAGTAATCGCGTCAACCTCCTCGATAGTCATGTCGTACTTATCTGTTAACTCGTAAGTTTTAGCTCCGGAGTAGACACCAATTCTATTAGCGATAAAAGCAGGAGTATCCTTGCAAAGTACCATTTGCTTGCCTAAATAAGTGTCACCATATTCCATAAAGAAATCAATGACATCCTCGGAAGTCGAACTATGAGGAATGACCTCTAATAGAGGCATATATCTTGGAGGATTAAAAAAGTGTGTTCCACAGAAATGAGCTTTGAATTCGTCAGACCTTCCTTCAACGAGCATCTCAATTGGAATACTTGAGGTATTTGAAGTGACCAATGAGCCTTCTTTTCTGTGCTTTTCTACCTTCCCTAAAATCAAATGTTTGATATCTAGTCGTTCGACTACAACCTCAATGATCCAATCTGCATCACTGATTTTTTCAAAGTCGTCATCAAAGTTTCCTGTAGTAATGCGTGAGGCAAAACCTTTTGTATATAATGATGCAGGCTTTGACTTAATTGCATTTTTTAGGGCACCGTTAACGACACTATTTCTAATGACGGGGTTGCTTTTGT
Organism: Saprospiraceae bacterium; assembly: GCA_020630475.1. Taxonomy (GTDB): domain Bacteria; phylum Bacteroidota; class Bacteroidia; order Chitinophagales; family Saprospiraceae; genus JAHDCZ01. The sequence goes on along the minus strand of JAHDBI010000076.1, from coordinate 12,991 downwards.
CTTCTTCTTTAATATCAAAAGGAACAATGTCTAGTAATAAAACATCTAAACCAATGTTTGCAAGATGACAAGCAATTCCTGATCCCATAACACCAGATCCTAAAACCGCTACTTTTTGTAATCTATACTTCATAATCACGCTAAAATTTTCTCGAAAATACAACAATTTTTAAAAAGATGACACTGTGTCACTTTTTATTCATATTTTTGTGTTCAATTAATTTAACAATATAGAATTCTTATTTATGGCAAAGTACATGAGCATGGATAATCTTCGTTTCGTTTTACACGAAATGTTGAACGTTGAAGAGCTTTGTAATCTTCCTCGATTTTCCGAATACGACAAAGACAGTTTTGATATTCTTCTTGATTCCGTTAAAGGAGCGGCGGATCAATACATGTATCCGACGTTTAGAGATTGCGACCATGACCCAGCGAGGTTTGAAGATGGTAAAGTAATCGTTCACGAATCTGTGGATACCATGATGAAACAAGCTGGTGAAAATGGAACAATAGGAATGACCTTTGATTATGAAGTAGGAGGGATGCAATTACCGCATACAGTAGAGGTGGCTTGTGGTCATATTGCTGAAGCAGCGAATAATAATTTGACAGGATATACTGGTTTGACCAATGGTTCAGCCAATTTGATTGTCACTTTTGGATCTCAAGAATTGATTGATACTTATGTTCCAAAAATGCTTGCAGGTAAGTGGGGTGGAACAATGTGTTTAACTGAGCCACAAGCTGGTAGTTCATTATCAGATATTAGCACATCAGCGAAATTAAATGACGATGGCTCTTACAATATTGTAGGCCAAAAGATATTTATCTCAGGTGGAGATCACGAGTACTGCGATAATTTTGTTCACCTTGTTTTAGCCAGAATAGAAGGAGCTCCAGCAGGGACAAAAGGTATTTCTTTGTTTGTAGTTCCTAAAAATAGAATTCAAGAAGATCAAAGTTTAACATCTAATGATGTGATTACAGCTGGAGATTTCCAGAAAATGGGTCAAAGAGGATATTGTACAACACACTTAGTGTTTGGAGAAAAAGATGACTGTAAGGGTTGGTTAGTAGGTCCAGAGAATAAAGGTTTGAAATGTATGTTTCAAATGATGAACGCAGCCAGAATCGATGTGGGTTGTACAGCGGCTTCTGTAGCTACAGCGGCTTACTACGCTTCTTTACAGTACGCTAAAGAGAGACCTCAAGGTAGAAGAATATTATCTGGTGGTGTAAAAAATGTTGAAGCTGAACAAACAACAATCATCAATCACCCAGATGTAAGAAGAATGTTGTTGTTACAAAAATCAGTGATTGAAGGTTCATTGGCTTTGTTACTACAATGCTCTAAATATCAAGATTTAGCAGAACATGGTCCTGAAGATACGAGAACTCAAAACCACGACTTACTTGAATTATTAACACCAATCGCTAAAACATATCCATCAGAAATGGGACGGGTTTCTATTTCAAATGGTTTACAAATTTTTGGTGGATACGGATTTTGTACGGAATTCCCTCTAGAACAATACTACAGAGATATTAGAATTATGTCTTTATACGAAGGAACAACTGGAATCCAATCATTGGATTTACTAGGTCGAAAAGTAGTTTCTAAGAATGGAGAGGCGATGAAATTGTTGACAAAAGAAATGATTGAAACGATTAAATCCGCAAGTAACTATGATGATTTAAAGCCGTATGCTGAAAAATTAAAGGAGGCTTCAAAGACGCTTGAATCTACCTTGATGCATTTACTTCAGTTTGCTATGAATGGTCAGCACGAAAGATATATCGCGGATGCTACTATTTTTATGGAATTGATGAGTAATGTAACAATAGCTTGGCAATGGTTAAAGATGGCAACAGTAGCTAAAACTGCTTTGGTTACAGGTAATATGACATTTGGAAGCGAGTTTTATGAAAACAAAATTCACACTATGAAGTTTTATTATAAGTATGAATTGCCAAAAATATTCAGCGCAAGCGAAACTTTAAAGCATAAAGATAGCTTAACTATATTAGAGGAAAACAAAGCCGTTTTGGCGTAGAAATGATACCTCATTTCTTTAAGTAAAAATAAACACAAATGAATTTCGAAGCAGTTATAGAACAATTCAAATCTCAAGCATCAAATGCAGCTCCTATAGGGGGTACCATTAAGTTTGTATTGGATGACAATCCGGTATACATTGATGGAAGCGGTGACTCCAATGAAGTGAGTGGAGAAGATAAGGATGCAGATACAACCATCACTACGAGTCTTGAAATCTTAGAGCAGTTAAAAAATGGAGAATTAAATCCTATGATGGCTGTTATGAGTGGAAAGGTCAAGATTAAAGGTGATATGGGGCTTGCAATGAAATTGCAATCTTTACTGGGATAAAAGAATAACAATTCATATAAAAAGCTCATACGGTTCTGTTTGGGCTTTTTTTATTCAGATATTTGCGAAAATTTAAAGAGACACATAAATATGAAACAACTTGTTTGTATTAGTAAAACACCAGAAACAACAGCCAAGATTAATTTCAAGGATGGAAATACGGCTTTTGATGAAAGTGGTGTTCAGTTTATCATGAATCCTTATGATGAATGGTATGCATTAGTTCGTGCAATAGAATTAAAGGAATCTTTAGGAGGTACAGTAACGGTCATTAATGTGGGTCCTGCATCAAATGATGTGGTGATAAGAAAAGCATTAGCCATCGGAGCGGACGAAGGGATAAGAGTTGATGCTGAACCTAAAAGTGCTTTGTATGTAGCGAAGCAAATTGCGGCAAACGCAGAAGGTTTTGACTTAGTTTATTGCGGAAAAGAAACAATTGATTACAACGGGTCTGAAGTAGGAGCGATGGTAGCCGAATACCTTGACCAACCATTTGTTTCTTTCGCAACTAAATTAGAAGTAGAAGGAAATAGTGCAACGGTCACAAGAGACATAGAAGGAGGATCTGAGATTTCAAAGATAGATACTCCATTTGTTTTGAGTGCAGCTAAAGGCATGGCCGAACAAAGAATTCCGAACATGAGAGGAATTATGATGGCTAAGAAAAAACCATTGAACGTTGTGGAGCCAGTTGGCTTTGATGATAAGGTAGTGGTGAGTTCATTTACACTCCCTGATGCAAAAACGGAATGTAAGATGATCGATCCAGAAAACATGGACGAGTTGGTAAGATTGCTTCAAGAAGAAGCGAAAGTTCTTTAATCAAAAAAGAGAAAATCATGGTATTAGTATACGCAGAATCCCAAGATGGAAAATATAAAAAGTCAGCTCTAGAAGCTGTGACGTTCGCTAAAAAAACGGCTGAGGTTTTAGGAAGTGCTTGTAAAGCTGTTGTTGTCGGTCAAGCCGAAGGGACAGCATCTTTAGGTAAGTATGGAGCATCTGAAATCATTCAATTGAACGGACTAGATCATTTTGACAGTCAAACATTCGCGAAAGCGATATCTAAAGTGGCTCAGGACGAAGGAGCAAAAGTTGTGATTGTTGCTGATTCATCTACGGGTAAATCTTTATTAGGAAGATTGGCAGTTAGATTAGATGCAGGAAGTGTATCTGCAGTGAATCAAATTCCCACGGCGGATGGTTCAGTTTTAAAAGTGAAGAAAAATGTTTTCTCTGGTAAGGCTGTTGCCGAATATTCGATTCAGTCTGATGTAAAAGTATTTTCATTGTCAGGTAATTCTTTAAAGCCAGAAGAGACTGGTGCTGATGCAGCTATAAGAGAAGTAAGCGCCGAAGCCAATAGTCGCGTGAACGTAATTGAAGTGAATAAACAACAAGGTAATGTAGCCCCACTTCCAGAAGCAGAATTAGTGGTATCCGCAGGAAGAGGAATGAAGGGACCGGAGAACTGGGGAATCATCGAAGAATTAGCCAAAGAACTGGGAGCAACTACTGCTTGTTCAAGACCAGTGGCCGATACGGGTTGGAGACCTCACCACGAACACGTGGGACAAACGGGAGTAGCTATTAAGCCAAACTTATACATCGCGGCAGGTATTTCTGGAGCGATCCAACACTTAGCTGGTGTCAATAGTAGTAAGTGCATCGTAGTGATCAATAAAGATCCAGAAGCGCCATTCTTTAAAGCAGCGGATTATGGAATCTGTGCGGATTTGTTTGAGGTGGTTCCAAGAATTACAGAAGCGCTAAAGAAAGCAAAAGGATAAGAATCCAATACAAATTAGAAAGGCAGTGCAATTTTGTGCTGCCTTTTTTATTGAATAAAAGAAAATATCATTGAATTATGAATTAACTTTAGTTATGAGGAATTTACTTGTGCTATTCGCTATATCAGTTTCATTAAATTGCTCTAACGAATTAGGATTTGAAAGACTAGAAAAGTTTTCGTCAATAACAGAATCTGCAAATTTTGATTTACCCGTTTTACGTGCAAATTATTTAATTTATAATTACAATAAATCCAATCAAAACGAAATATTGATAGATGAATATTTCTGCTCAATGATCGCAGAATCTAAAAATCAATTTAGTTTTATTGATATAACATTTTATAAAACCTCTTCCATTACCTCTGTTAGTAAATTGAATAAAAGACCTCATGGTTTAGAAGGGAACTTCATGGAAAAATGGCCTTATTTTGAAGATAGACTTTGGAGTTATTCGTTTAATTTTGAAACTGAAAACTGGAGAAAATATAGATTAAAAGGAAATAGACATTTTGAAAATTATTATCCTTCCTGTTTGAAAGAAAAATATCCTAATTGATTTAAAAGAGAACCTTGTTTTCTATTTCGGCACCAAATCAGCTTTCCATTTCTCCCAATCCTCTAAAAAGTACTGAAGAATCACAGGATTATCCAAAGTATTGATTTTGGTATCGATCATCCTGTCCCTCCTCCAATAACAAATAATTCATATTCAAGTTTATTTTCTACTCTTTTACTGAAACAGGCAATGTACTTCCACGATTCATGATGATCTTGATACGTAAAAATGACATCTGAGAATTCATCTTGGTTTAAATCAAAAACTAATGCCGTCCTAATACCAGAAGAAAACCAATCGGCATTGTAGATTTTATCGATACTCAAGATTATTTTCTTTTCATAAAATGTAGTTTGGGCATAAAGTTTAAATGAATGATATTCTTCCGACCATTTCGTTTTAGTGAAGAGAATTTCTCCTTGTGTTATTGCAAAAGTATCATTCTGTTGAGAATGAAAGTTTATCTCGTGAACATTGATATATTTCTTCTGTTCTAAACTTATATCTGAAAAAACCCATAAGGGAACCTCATTAGAGCGTGCAACCGAATATTCACTTTGTTCATCTCTTAAGGGCATCTTCTTGAGGTAAAATTCGTTATTGTCAGTTTGGTACAAACCGATATAGTCATACTTACAGGGAAATTTGTAAGAACACCAATCATTGATTAAATCCATTTCAGAGGAAATCGTATATCTTATTTGTACTGAAGAAGAGTAAACATTGTTGTCGTCAATATACGTTTGAAATTTTAGTGGCTCCGCTTGACAACAAGAAGGAAGAGTGGACAATAATAAGATTATCGCAATTAAATATTTCATACTCAAAGTTGATGCATTTTTTGTACATCAATGAGTTATTCTATTATTCGAAGTAAACTGCTTAGAATTTGTGCTGCCTTTTCTATTTCGGCACCAAATCCGCCTTCCATTTCTCCCAATCTTCTAAAAAGTATTGCAGAATGATGGGGTTATCCAAGGTGTTGATTTTAGTATCGATAATGTCGACATCCTTGGGAAGGCCAAAAGAATTGGCCATGACCTTATCCGTTAAAAACTTAGTATGGATCTTATCTAGTTGGGAAAGATCAGTCCTCACCAAATCACGCTTCGAACCCATTACAAATCCCCAATCTCCAAAACTAGGAATGTAGCAATGAATGGGTTGGACATTTTCATATACGGTTTTCATGGTATTGACGATACAACTGAATGCAGCATTGGACATGTAAATCTCTCCAGACTGTGTAATGAAAATCCCATCCTCTTTGAGATTGTTTTTAGCCAACTCAAAAAACTGTTTGGTGTATAATTTGGCCGTAGCCTCAGAATTTGGGTCAGGTAAATCAGAGATGATTAAATCATACTGATTAGCATTTGTACTCAAATAGTTAAAGGCATCCTCAACGATCATATTGACTTTCGGATGCAAAGAGGCGGCCTTATTTATTTTCAATAAATCATGATTGTACATCGCGAGATGAAACACCATACTGTCCAAGTCTACAATATCTATTTTGTTGATGGCTTGATGTTTGAGCATTTCTCGAGCCGCAAGGTTTTCACCACCTCCTAAAATCAAAATATCCTTTGCCTCAGGATGCATTAACATTGGAGTATGTACAAGACTTTCATGATATCGATGTTCGTCTTTCGAACTAAATTGAATCACCCGATTTAAAAAGAGACGAATGTCATCTTTCTTTTTTGTCATCACGATATGCTGGTAAGGTGTTTGTTCGCGTACAGCAATAGGCGCCTTATAAATTTTCTCTTCCCAAATTTTAAGCATGTCTGCTCCTTTGTAGGTTAATCCACCAAGGAGCAAAATACTGACTACTCCAAAGAGCATGTACTTATTTCTACTTGATTTACTTTCTACATACCGAGACATAAAGATTCCTAAAAGAATATTCACTGCACCAAAAATGAGTGATGAATAAAATAGTCCAACAAAGGGTAGTAAAATGAATGGGAAAATGAGGGTAGCAATCAAACCACCGATATAATCAAGGGATAATATATTAGATAGACTCTCTTTGAAATTAACATTATTCACAGCAAAAGTTAAGAGCGGCACTTCTAAACCGGTGAGTAAACCAATGACAAAAATGTAAAACCAAGTGGTCCATTGCATTTGTGATATAGACAAACGTATAAACATGAAATACATGAATGGAATGGACAATCCACCAATCAATCCCAGTAAAAATTCTATTGAAACAAAGGCGTTCAAGGGATTTCTTTGAGAAAATTTTGACACAAAAGCGCCTATTCCCATGGAGAATAAATAGATGCCAATAGTTAAAGAAAACTGCTTAACGCTATCACCTAGAAAGTACGTAGCGGCTGTGCTTATCAGTAATTCATATATAATTGAACATAGACCTGCAATAAAGACTCCTATCGAAATCGCAATGTTCTTCTTCATCTATTAAATCTTTATTACATTTACGGAGAATGATTACATAATCACGCACAATTTAACTATGAAAAGTTCACAATTACTACTAAATACCTCTTTTAAATTGCTTATGCTTTTTGTTGTAAGTATACTTTGTCTTCAATCATGTGGAAGTGATTATGATGGAAGTCCACGATTTAAAGATTCGGAAGAAGTTGAGATTAGAGAAACCACTCAAGGTGTAATTAGCGAAATAGAAGAATTGGAGCCAGGTGATAAGTACACGGTTTTAAATGAAGAAGTTATTGATGATAGAACGAATTCCTTAGCGATTGTTCATAATCTTGATCAAACGATCGATACATTAACGTTTGCTAAAATGGTCAATGGCGATTATGGTTCAAGATCAAACTTAAGACCGTTTTTATTAGGAACTCTAGCAGCGACTTATTTGACTCGTGGCTTTAGATCCTCTTCATTAAATAAAGGATCATATAAAAATCCAGATTCATTCAATAAATCAAAAGGACTTAGAAACAACATGATGTCTTCAGCGACAACACGTAAAGTTCGAGTTCCTGGTAAAGGATCTAAAGGATATGGGGGAAAGAGATCGTTCCGTTCATTTGGAGGATGATCGTTTCTTAGAAGCGCGCGTCCCCAAAAAGAAAAAATTACACCATAGTTTACATTGGATGTTGAGTGAAGATTACTTCACCGATGAAATACTTGTATTGCGTAAACGCGAAATAGAAGCCTACAAAAAAGTCGTATCCTCTGTATTTGCCAACTTTAATGAAGCATTGGGTGAAATCATAGATCAACAAGATTTCGATAGATTCAAATTACCTTCCAAATTTCTTGATCTTATTAAATACACCTGGGATCGAAAAGATAAACATCCCTTTCTTTACGGTAGAATGGATGTTAACGGAATCCTCAACAACGTACCAGGAAAGGTCATTGAATTTAATGCAGATACCTGCAGTACGGTGCCTGAGACATTAGTTTGGCAACCTTTTCAATTACATGATTCTAACTACGAAAAATATCAACAGTTTAATGATCTAGAAGATCACCTTGTCGAGTTTTTTCAGGAAAGAAAAAATATCAATGGTGAGCATCGTCATATGATATTAGGTAGTTCACTGGGTTATGAAGAAGATCAGGTCAATACAAATGTCTTATTGGATTTAGCTTTTGATGCGGGCTGGGCAACGTTTTATGCTGATCTGCCTGAGGTATCCTTTGACAGAGACAATGGAATCTATCTTGAACGGTTCAATGAGTTTTATAAAGCGGATTATTTTTTCAAATTTTTCCCATGGGATTGGATTTTTTTTGAAGAACCCGAATTAGGTGAGGATTTGTACCATATCATTATGAATGATC
>JAHDBI010000076.1:0-4352 GCA_020630475.1 Saprospiraceae bacterium | reverse complement strand
GGCGACCAAGATCAAATCTTTCAAGAGTATGTTGAGAATCCTTTAGATGGAGAAAACTATCGATATCAAGCCGGAGTGTTTGTGACGGAGAAGGGTACAGCAGCTTTAAATTATAGAACCGCTGAAAATGATATTTTGACCGATGATTGTGAGTTCATCTGCCATTGCTTTATGGAGTAAACTTAAATTCCCCTTTCTACGTATTGTGTTTCTATTTGTAGGCTTTCGCCAAAATGATCCTTTAATAATTGATGAATTCTTTCGGGCTCAGTTATTTCTACGCAAGAAAATAGATCAATAGCCATGTATTTTTCTTCTGGCCAAGTATGTATACTCAAATGACTTTCTTCTAAGAGAACAATGAGGGTAGCACCATGAGGGGCAAACTGATTTGCTTTTTTTCCTAGTACGGATAAACTAAATAGATTACACGCAGCATCAGCAAAGGAAGAAATATCCTCCACTAAAGATATTTTATCTGCTGGACATAGACTTACATCCCAGATGTAGTGATATCCGAGGAGCTTTTTTTTGTTAACAGCCAAATGATTTTGTTTATTCTCCTTCTTGTGAAGCAGCAGCTTGCATGATTAAATTCATGAATTCATAAGGATCCATTAATTTAATGACACCAGGACGATCTCCCTGTTCGATTTCTATCATTTCTGGAAGCGACTCTCTAGGACCGTAATCCCATCTAATTCTGTTGACAACATCTTCTACTACTTCATAGGCTCCTTCTATTTCCATGCCTAGGTAAGTCACTTTTTTCTTGGAAATTGGTCCACCTAATTCCATCATTGGACTTGGTGTTCCATAGATTTCCTCATACATCAAATAGGAAGATTGAGTTGGATTTACCATATACATCTTTTCAGTGAAGTTAAAAGTGACTATGCTGTCAGAAGGTAAGGTGATATTATGAGATCCTTTTCCCATTTCTACCCATACGACTTCTTTAGCTGGAACTTCCACTTCAAGAGAATCAACCATTAAAGTCACAGCGCTTTCTGTTGGGTTATCAATAGCAAGATCCACTAAACTTGGTCCGCAAGAACTAAATAATGCAATAGCAAAAATGGAGAGGATAAGGTTTCTCATAACGTTTGTTTGTATGTCTAAAGATACCTAAATGTTCAATAATACAAAGGAATACGCATATAGTTTGCCTTTCGGCGAAAGCCTAAAAACTTACCGTTTACACAGCTCAAGTCTTGATTTATCTGATTTCAATGAAATAAGGCTTAAAGAATCTTTATCTATGCCTACAAGCTTTTCGACATCAAAGACAAAATTGCTTTTCCCACCAATCCTATTAAAGCTTCTATCAATAATTTGATGTAGGTAAATGTTTTCTATGGAGTCATCTCCATTACGATGCTTGAATTCAAATAATAGATCAATGTCTTTTGATCTTACGATTCCTTGATCTTCACGAAAATACATTTCACGAGTAAAACAAAACCAGCTAACACCGTTTTTAGATGTGTGTTGAACGCTATTTTCTGGAAATTGAATGCCACCAAATAAGCATTTGATTAATCCTTTGGAATGTATCGAATCAGGAGCACATTCTCGTTGTAAAGGATCAACCTTATATGAAAGAAATAAAGCGATGTCTTGTTTTTCTGAACTCAATTCGATGAGTTCAATCACATGATAACCTGTAATCTCCTTGTTTGGAAATTCTACACAATTATTGTCTAATGCGATAAAATCCTCTAAAATGAATTGATCTTCTATCAATTGATTGCAAATTGGATATTCTCTATAAAAGAGAGATTTGATATCAAAATCCCTATAAAGGACCGCATTATCTTTGTCTTCACCTTCTTCCAAAGTTTCGATAATATGAGCATACGTATCAAATAAAATATTCGACCTGGATATAGACTGTAACTTTTGAGTACAGGAAGAACAGCAAAATAAGGTGAAGAAAATAATATATCTAAAATGGCGGTAAGGCATAATAATCTGTATAAGTTAGACCTAAATGAAGTTTATTGGAAGTATTATTGGGATGTAAAGGGATATCCCGTAGTAGATGAATCATATCTTGTATTCCCCAAATTTTTCCTGAGCTGGAGCGTAAGTTTCCAGAAACTCCAAAATCAACACCAAAACCCTTATTGAAATTGACACGAATATTATACATGGACGAATTAAAAGCGGAGTCTGAATCACTAAAATTATATAGCCTCTTGTTTATTTTTTCGGATGATTTTTGCGTTCCATATGGCGGAATGTCTATGCCCAGAATAGAGGTTAATTCAAACATTAATGGAGCATACCCAGTAAATTGATCAAAAGTGAACTCAAAGAGATTGTAGTCATTTCCTGTCCGATGTATGTATAAACCACCACCACCAGTCCACCATCGATCAAACCGATCATTTAAACCAAAAAGATCGAAAAACGGAATGGTCCCATCATTATAATATTGAATGGTGACATCATGAAAAGTTAGGGCAAAGGCACCAACGATTTGATTTCGCTTATGGTTGTTTAAAATAAAATTGGTAGACATATAAATGGAATTGGTATATCGATTGAGGATTCCATAAAAACCACTGTTATTTAAGGTTCGGATAGGTTTAATTCGTTCATGATTAAATCCTTGACCATCCTCATAAAAAAAATGAGGACGTAAATGCTTCATATCTGACGGCAGCTTTAATCCCACCGATAGGCTGTTCACAAAGTCTATTTGGATATCCGTATACAGGGCATTTTGATTATTTCCGAGCCCTTTACTATAAATGGAAAGACTCAAGGCATAATCCGTACTGATGTAATCCAATTCTGATTTAAGAACAACACCAATAAATGCTTTGATAGAAGGTTTTTTACTACGGGCATATAAACTACCTCCTTCGTCCAAGTTTGAACTCAGTGTGGTCGTTGCACCAAAATTGAGATACGCTTCTAAGCTTTGCGCAGATAGGCAGCTGCTTAAGAGTAGTATTAAGAAAGTTGTTTTTATCATGATTGTACCGTTATTCTTAAGATACGAAAAAGATAATTTTTGTTACCTATGCTTTGAATAAGCTTCAATAAATGTACTTTACTTCTTTTTAGAAATTTTAAACGAACTCATTAGAAATGAAGGCTATTGTGCTCAAAGAAGATATGAATCTAGAGCTATTGGATTTACCAAAACCAGAACTTCGTAAATCTGAAGTACTCGTTAGAATTGCCGCTTCTTCTTTAAACCATCGTGAACTATGGATTCAAAAAGGTCTATATCCTGGAATGACCGTCCCATGTACCTTGGGGGCGGACGGAGCAGGTACTATCATTGATTTAGGTGAGGCGGTAAACAACGAATGGCTCAATCAAGAAGTAATAATATATCCAGCTTATGGTTGGGGAGAAAAGGAAAAAGCCCCTTCTAAAAAGTTCAGGGTGCTGGGAATGCCCGATCCAGGAACTTTGGCCGAACTGATTGCAGTACCCGTTGAAAATGTAGTACGGAAACCAAAATATTTAAGTTGGACACAGGCAGCCGCCATTCCTGTAGCAAGTCTTACAGCTTGGCGTGCTTTAACGAGGCACGGTCAAATAGGGAAAGGGGACAATGTACTTATTACCGGAATAGGTGGTGGAGTAGCACAAGCCGGTTTGGACATTGCATTGGCATTTGGAGCGAATGTTTTTGTTACCAGTTCGAGCCAACAAAAGATAGACTTTGCAAAATCGAAGGGTGCACAAGAAGGGGTTAATTATAAGGATGAGGATTGGTGCGATCAATTGAAAAACCTTTGTGATGGAATTGACATAGTGCTTGACAGTTCACCTTCGAGTGAATTAGACCAATATTTTAAATTTATGAGATATGGTGGCCGTATTGTAGCATATGGATCTACGGGCTCTCGAAAAACAACGGTCAACATTAGTAAGTTTTTCTTGAGACATATTCAATTCATTGGAACAGCTATGGGAAGTCCAAGAGAGTTTAAGGAATTGTTAGATTTTATGAATACTCATAAGATTGTTCCATCCATACATGCTGAATTTAGTCTAGAAGAAGGTCTTCAGGCTTTTGATGAATTACGAAAGAGTCAACAAATAGGAAAAATTGTTTTAAAGCACCTTTAAACAAATTTACTCTTCTTCATCAAAGTCTAATTGTTCCACTAAAGATAGTATCCATTTGATCACTTTAGGGCTAAGATATTTTGCGATACCTGCTTTTCGTTGAGCCGTTTTGAGGATGTTGATGTTTTTATAACCCATCCCTCTAATTTCAGCTTCATCAATATATTCCTGCCATTCTTCAGCATTATACATATTGAATCTGCCTCGCATGATATCTAAATCTGTTGGGTCTTGTAGGTTGTATTCTGGCAAGG
>JAHDBI010000075.1:14056-18009 GCA_020630475.1 Saprospiraceae bacterium | reverse complement strand
TTTTATTTAATCTTGATTTCTTTGATTACAATGTCAGGTAATGCTTTCTTATATGCTTCCATAATCTTTTCCCGACCCATAAGTAATTCTTGTTTTAAAGAAGACGACTTAAGATAAATGAACAATGTTTGTTGTCTATAAACGACTCGGTCGGTGTAAGATGAAATGGTTTTTCCAAACCTCTCTTTCCAAAAAGCTTGAATTCTTTTTTGTTCAAGACCTTCTTTAGTCTTGTTGTTTGATGACATAAATGCCTTGATTACATCCTTTATTGGAAAATCATTCTTCTTCAGTCTCATTCGATTTTATTTGTTGCCCATCTACTTTATAAACCATAGAGTGCGCTTTTAATTCATTTAAAATGTTAGGAATTCTATTTTCATCTGTGTCCGAGATAAAAATTTGACCAAATTCATCTGAATTGAGTAAGTTTAGAAGACTTGCAATACGCTGGTTATCTAGTTTATCGAATAAATCATCTAAAAGTAAAATTGGATGAAACCCCTTCAAATTTTTAATGATACTATACTCGGCCAATTTGATGGCTATAATGAATGATTTCAGTTGTCCTTGGCTCGCAAAAGGTTTAATGACTTCACCATCTAACTTAAACACTAAATCATCCTTGTGTATTCCTGAAGTGGTTCGTCCAAGAATTTTATCCTTTTCTAATGATTGTTCGAATAAGGTACTGAGCGAATTGTCAAATAAAGCACTCTTATATTCAATGTGACATTCTTCAGAGCCTTGAGATATTTGTTGGTAATAGTTGTTAAAAAGCACCGTTAAGTCAACATTGAATTTCTTTCTACGTTCATGGATTCGTAAAGCCGGCTCATACATTTGTTCTGAATAACTCGACAATAGACGTTCGTCTAAGAAACCAATCTCCTTGGCACCTTTGAGTACGGCATTTCTTTGCTTGAGTAATCTGTTATAAAGAATAAGATCAGATAAGTAGTTTTTATCGTATTGGGATATGCATTGATCCATAAGGATTCGTCGCTCGCTACTTCCTTCGATGAGTAATTGGATGTCTGCTGGTGCAATCATGACACATGGAAACAGACCAATATGATCTGAGAGTCTTAGAAGTTTTTGCTGATTCACCTCTAGCTCCTTTTTCTTTCCTGGAACTATTTTAGCGACCACGTGGTGCTCTTTTTTATTCTTTTGTAACCATCCTTCATTGCGAAAAAAATCCATTCCACGCTTTAAAACATGGCGATCACCAGAAGAGAAATAACTTTTACCAAGACACAAATAATGAATAGAGTCTAAAGCATTGGTCTTTCCTACTCCATTTAAACCTAGAAATACATTAAATTTTGGGGAGTAATTTAAGGCTAACAGGTTGTAGCTTCTAAAATTGACCGCTTTGGAGTTTTTAAGGAACATAAATGAGTTGAAATAAATTGGTAACGATTGTGTAGCAATGATACGACTATGTTGTAACTTTACTAGTCAACTAACAATCAAATTGATGGCAGAAGTATTGAAAAAGGCAAAGAAGACAAGTGCGAAATCAAAGTACGACAAAAAAACCTATTTGAAGTGGTTTGAAGTCATGCAGCGAGTCAGATGGTTTGAAGAAAAAACTCTATATGCTTATTCTCTTCAGAAAATTCGTGGTTTTTGTCACGTGTATATCGGACAAGAAGCTATTGCCGGAGCATTGACTTCAGCAATCACCCCTGATGATAAATTAGTCACCGCTTATAGACAACATGGTGTTGCATTAGCGAGAGGATTGGATTCCAATTCATGTATGGCTGAGTTATACGGAAAAGCCACTGGTTGTGTAAAAGGTAAAGGTGGATCGATGCATTTCTTTTCAAAAGAGCATAATTATTTTGGTGGTAATGGTATTGTTGGTGCTCAAATTCCAATTGGAACAGGAATGGCCCTAGCTGAAAAATACAGAAAAACGAAAAACCTTTGTGTTACCATGTTTGGTGACGGTGCCGCTCGCCAAGGTGCTTTGTATGAAGCGTTTAATATGGCGATGACTTGGAAATTACCTGTACTATACATTGTAGAAAATAACGGCTACGCTATGGGTACGTCTATTGAACGAACGAGTAATGTACATGAAATTCATAAAGTAGGAAGGGCTTTTGATATGCCAAGTTCTAGCGTAGATGGAATGGATGTAATCAAAGTACATGAGGCAATGAAGGAAGCGGCAGATCATATCAGGAGTGGTAAGGGTCCATACTTTTTAGAGATCAATACATATAGATATAAAGGGCATTCAGTGTCGGATCCGGGGAAATATAGAACGAAGGAGGAATTGAATGAATACAAGGCCTTAGATCCAATTAAAACCTTGGAAGAAAAAATATTATCTGAGAAAATAGCCACGGCAAAGGAAATTCAAAAGATAAGGGACATGTTAACTAAGGAGATTGACGATGCGATGAAGTTTGCTGAAGAAAGTGAATATCCCCTATCTTCTGAGTTATATGATGATAACTATATCCAAAAGGATTATCCCTTTTTATCATAATAGAGCTGTATATATCATATTAGAAAATAAATAATATATTTTATGCTTTTTTTGAATTCAAGGGTTCAAAACCAGCAAAATGTTTATTTTTGCACAAATTTTTAAGAACGTTATGGCAAGGAGAAGATCAAACAAAAAAGAAGAAGAAACTTTAGTAGATATAGTTGAAGCACGTGACAATGCAAAGGATTATTTTGGTAAAAACCAAAAAATGATTTTAGGAATCGCATTGGCAGTAGCATTACTGGTTGGTGCCTTTGTTGTATACAAGTTTCTGATTAAGGAACCTCAAGAAAAGCAAGCAATGGAAGCTATGTATTGGGCTGAATACCAATTTGCAAGAGATTCGTTTGCCATAGCTTTAGAAAATCCTGGTCGTGATATGGAAGGCTTCCTAGATATTATTGACAACTATGGTGGTACAAGTGCTGCCAATTTATCAAAATACTACGCAGGAGTTTCTTATTTAAATTTAGGTAAATACGATGCAGCTGTCGACTATTTGGAATCCTTCAGTCCAAAAGGAACAGTTACTCCAATTATGAAGTTCGGAGCTTTGGGTGATGCATATTCTGAATTGAATGAATTTGATAAAGCCTTAAGTAGCTACAAAAAAGCAAGCGGTTCTGGTTCTAATGATTTACTTACACCCTATTACCTTCAAAAGTATGGTATGCTTCAGGAAAGACAAGGAAATTCGGCGGAAGCCCTATCAGCTTATAACCAAATCAAAGAAAAATATCCTTTGTCCACAGAAGGTACACTAGTAGATAAGTATATATCTCGGGTTCAATAAAATTCTATTGAGTGTCCAGCAAGGAAAGAAATTTATCTACTGTACCAGAACTGGATTTTTCGCAATTAAGTGAAAAGAGCATATCTATAGTCGTCTCTGAATGGAACGACGACATTACGTTTTCTCTAAGAAATGCTTGTCTTGAAACATTGAAGAAATTCGGCATTTCAGAAGACAACATTAGTGTTGAATACGTACCCGGAACCTTCGAATTGGTATATGGTTCTAGTCTAGCCAATCAAAAGCACCATCCTGATGCCATTGTTGCTTTAGGTTGTGTCATCAAAGGAGAAACCGATCATGATAAATATATCAATAACGCCGTCTCCACTGGTCTTATGCAATTAAATTTAATGTTGAAAAAGCCGGTTGTTTTTGGTGTGCTTACGCCAAATAATAAAGATCAAGCCTTAGATCGGGCTGGAGGCCAATATGGAAATAAGGGGGTTGAAGCGGCCATGACTGCATTGAAAATGTTAGAGCTCAAAAGAAAATGTTCTGAGCAATCACAAAAAATAGGATTCTAATGATTCAATTGCATACTATTCACGCTGGAAATTTTAAGTTGGATGGTGGTGCAATGTTTGGAGTCGTTCCCAAAACCATGTGGAGTAAACGCTATCCATGTGATGACAATAATATGTGTAC
>JAHDBI010000075.1:0-13956 GCA_020630475.1 Saprospiraceae bacterium | reverse complement strand
TTCCCAAAACCATGTGGAGTAAACGCTATCCATGTGATGACAATAATATGTGTACATGGGCCATGAGATGTTTATTGGTCCAAGATGGTGACCGCAATATTTTGATCGACACAGGTATGGGCGATAAGCAAAGTGATAAATTCAAATCTCATTTCCATCCACATGGTGAGCATAATTTATTTGATTCATTGAAATATGTAGGCTTAGAAAGAGAAGATATTACAGATGTACTCATAACTCATTTTCACTTTGATCATGTGGGTGGTGCTCTAATGATGGATGAAAATGGTCAAGTGTCTCCAAGTTTTCCCAATGCAACTTATTGGTCAAATGAAGATCACTGGAACTGGGCCATGGAACCCAATGCACGTGAACAAGCATCGTTTTTAAAAGAAAACTTTGTACCCCTTCGAGAGGAAGGCTTGTTGAAATTTGTAGATGTTAAGCAAGGGGTTGATTTTTCTGACAACATTTCGCTAAACTTTGTCTACGGTCATACGGAGGCAATGATGATTCCGAAAGTTAGACTAGCGAATGGACAACAAATGTTTTATTGTGCAGATCTATTGCCCTCAACAGCACATATATCCTTGCCTTTTGTGATGTCCTATGATATACGACCTTTGACCACCTTAGAGGAAAGGAAAAAGTATTATAAAGAGATTATTGAGCAGGATCATTTACTCTTTTTGGAGCACGATAATTACAACGAAGTTTGTTCTTTAAAAACGAATGAAAAAGGTAGAGTTGTGTTGGATAAAAGTTGGAGTGCGAATGAATGGAATGTCAGCTAATGAATCATGTACCAATTGATCACGATGCCTATAAAGCTATTCCAAAAGATTCTAACTTAAGATCTAAGAATATCACCCTCGTGACGGATCATTTTCATTCTGAGATGAATTTAGCTCATGTATTTAGGCTGTCAGATGCATTACGGATTAAGGAAATTATTGTCATTGATATCCAAGAACCTCATTGGCGAAAGCTTGAAAAAATCAGTAGATCAACTTTAAAGTCTACACCTTATCGTTACTGTACTTTAGAAGATTTTTTAAGGGAGAAAATTGAAGGGGAAATCATTGGTTTAGAGTGGACAAAAGATTCTAAGTCCGTATTTGACATTCAATGGAACATTAGACCATGCACCATTATTCTTGGTAATGAAAGTCACGGGATAAGTCCTCAACTACTTGAAATATGTAAAGAGTGCATTCATTTGCCAATGTTAGGAACCAACAGTTCGATGAACGTTTCTATGGCTGCTTCAGTAGCTTTATTCCAACTTATCCACGGTCAAAACTAAGCCTCATGCCTTGCCCTTGTTGAAGAAACTTACCGTTATCATAAATCAATTTTCCATTGATGATGGTCTTCTCTACCCTTCCGTTCAATTCAAATCCTTCTAAAGGCGACCAACCACATTTATAATAGATATTATCACTTTCAATAGTCCATGCTTTGTTGGGGTCATATAGAACTACGTCTGCAAATTTACCTTCATCTAAATAACCCCGCTCACTGAGTTGAAAACATTTGGTCGGAGCATGACACATTTTATCAACAATCTGAGGAACAGAAATTCTATCTTGCTGGTGGTACCACATCATAATATCCAAACTATGCTGAACGAGCGGAAGACCTGATGGCGCAGACAAATATGGATTTGCCTTTTCTTCTTTGGTATGCGGTGCATGATCCGTTGCGATGATATCCAAACGTCCATCTAACATTGCCGCAAATATGGCTTCTCGATCTTTAGCACTTTTAATAGCCGGATTACATTTAATTTTATTTCCAAGTACTTCGTATTGACTGTCTTCAAAAAACAAATGATGAACACAGGCTTCGGCAGTAATTCGCTTTTCTTCCAAAGGAATATCATTTCTAAATAAATCCAACTCTTTCTCTGTAGATATGTGGAGGATATGCAGTCGGGTGTTGTTGGCTTTCGCCAATTCTACCGCCATGGAAGACGACAAATAACAACCTTCTGTGTTTCTGATTTGGGGATGCATTAGAGGAGTGATGTCCTCCCCATATTTAGCTTTATATGTTTCTAAGTTTTTTCTTATCGTGGCTTCATCTTCACAGTGCGTGGCGATGAGCATATCCACCTTAGAAAATAGATTTTCCAAAACAGTGTAATCATCTACGAGCATATTTCCAGTACTAGAACCCATAAAGATTTTAAGCCCGCAAACTTTGGAACGATCTGTTTTTAAGACTTCCTCTACGTTATCGTTACTCGCCCCCATAAAGAAAGAATAATTAGCCCAAGCGGATTCGGCGGCAATGTCGTATTTGTCTTGTAGTAATTCTTGAGTCAGACAGGACGGCTTAGTATTGGGCATTTCCATGAAGCTCGTTACTCCCCCGGCTACACCTGCCCTCGATTCTGAGCCTATATCTGCTTTATAAGTGAGACCTGGCTCTCTAAAGTGAACTTGATCATCAATAATTCCAGGTAATACATATTTCTCAGTGGCATCAATTTCAATATCTGCTTTTACATCAATCCCCCGCGCAATTTTTTCAATTCGCTGATCAATAATCAATAGATCACCTTCATAAATTTCACCACGATTGACCAATTGGCCATTTTTAATAAGAATACTAGACATTATATTTCAAGTTTAAGCTGGTAGGTAAAATAGCAATTAATTCGATACTTTTACCTTTAGAAAATGAAAGACAAACATAAGTTAAAAATTGGGATATTAGGTGGTGGTCAGTTGGGTAAAATGCTCTCTGATCCAGCACATAGATTAGGACTAGATATTCATTTCTTGGATAAGGATCGTTCGTTTCCCGCTGGCGCGAATAATGCCAATTTTGAAATTGGAGATTTTACTAATTACGATGATGTGATCCAATTTGGAGAGGATAAGGACATTATTTCTGTGGAAATAGAAAAGGTCAATACCGCAGCTTTAGAAACATTGGCGAAAGCCGGAAAAAAAGTATATCCACAAGCGCATCTTTTGAATCTTATCAAAGACAAAGGAACCCAAAAGCAATTTTACGCAGACAATGGGTTTCCTAGTTCGGATTTTAAATTGTATGAAGGTTCAGAAGCGATCATTGACAAAGTAGAACAAGGAGAAATTAGCTTCCCATTTGTGCAAAAAGCGAGGACAGATGGATACGATGGTAAAGGTGTGGCCATAATTCAGGGATCTGAGGACTTTTCAAAGTTGATGGATGTACCTTGCTTGGTCGAAGAATGTGTAGATATTGAAATGGAACTTTCAGTTATAGTAGCAAGAAATCCAAGTGGAGAGATTAAGAGTTTTCCTGTGGTAGAAATGGTGTTTCACCCCACTGCCAACTTGGTTGAGTTTTTATGTTCTCCGGCACGGATTTCGGAAGACGTTGAAAAGAAGTGTACGGTTTTAGCGGAACACTTAGCCGAAAAGATGTCTATTGTGGGCTTGTTAGCGGTAGAACTATTCTTAGCAAAAGATGGTCGTATACTCGTCAATGAGGTGGCTCCAAGACCGCACAATAGTGGACATCAAACGATAGAGGGAAATGTTACTTCGCAATACGAACAGCATTTAAGAACCTTATTGGATCTTCCATTGGGTGATACAAAAAACAGACATGCCTCTGTTATGTTGAATATCCTTGGAGAAGAGGGACATACAGGGATAGCGCGGTATGAAGGATTTGAAGATCTTCTTTCTGTTTCGATGGTATATCCGCATCTTTACGGCAAGTTAATGACGAAGCCTTTTAGGAAAATGGGACATATTACGATATTAGGAGATTCTTTAGAGGAAACCATAGAGAAGGCAAATTCAATCAAAGAAAAATTAAAAGTTGTTACATGAATAACATCAAGGTAGGAATCATCATGGGGTCAGATTCGGATTTGCCCGTTATGTCAGCTGCGGCGAATATTTTAGATGAGTTAGGCGTAGCTTATGAAATGACCGTTGTTTCTGCACATAGAACGCCGCAACGAATGTTTGATTATGCCCAAGGGGCTTATGATAGAGGTTTACGCGTTATCATTGCAGGAGCTGGTGGAGCGGCTCATTTACCAGGCATGGTGAGTTCGATTACTTCATTACCTGTGATCGGTGTCCCAGTGAAATCTTCTAATTCGATTGATGGATGGGACTCGGTATTGTCCATCTTGCAAATGCCTGGAGGTATTCCAGTGGCCACGGTTGCCTTAAATGGCGCGAAAAACGCAGGAATTCTAGCTGCGGAAATATTGGCGACCAGTGATGCACAATTGTATTCAACATTGATGTCCTATAAGTCAAAGATGAAAGACGCTGTTTTAGAAAAAGCGAAGAAGGTGGAAAGCGCATAAGATGGCCTCCTCAAGAATCAAGAATTTATTTGCCATGAAATGCCCGAGGTGTTATCAAGGTGACTTGTTCAACAAACCATTCAAGTTTAAAGATCCTTTATCAATGCCTGAGCGATGTAATCATTGTGATCAAAAATTTGAGCCCGCTCCAGGATTTTATTATGGGGCTATGTTTATTTCTTATGCCTTGTCGTCATTTTTATTTTTGGCAATTGCAGGAATTGGAATCATCTTTCTTGGAATGACGGTCAATCAAGTATTCGCCATTATCATCACTTTGGGAATACTCTTGTTTTTTTATACAGCAAGAATATCGAGAGTCCTTTGGATATATTTTGAGGTGAAGTATGATCCTAAAGCACAATGAAACAATGATTAATAATTTTGTTGCCGCTCATGTCTATATTTTCGTTTTAAATATTCGATTACTCAACTTCTAAGTTGTTTCATACAAGTTTTATATCAAAAAGTAGTTAGAGATTTCTAGCAAAAATTCCTTGACACTTCGTCATTTGTTGAATTATTTTGTGAAAGAAAGTTTACAGATGAGATAATGTTCAACCTCATCAATAAACAAAGTTGATGTGTCTATTAATCTAATGTAGTTTTGACTAATTGAATCGACGAAATATTTAAAATTTAAAGGCTCACTATATTCGATATTATTATACAACGAATAGTCAAAGGAACAAGAGAGAGCCTTCTCGGAAAAGTTATATACTCCTTCTGCATAATAATATTTGTTGTTTATACTGTCTAACCATTGACTAGATATTTCACTATTGGATTTAAGATGAACTTCTCTAGGATATAAATCATTTTCACTTCTAAGATTCCAGTTTGTTTCGAAGGTTGTTTTGTTAATATTTAAATTCCAATCGCCTTCTACAAGTTTATTCCAATTAATCGAACCCTTTTCACTTCCACAAGAGATTAAAAT
Source organism: Saprospiraceae bacterium (assembly GCA_020630475.1). Lineage (GTDB taxonomy): Bacteria > Bacteroidota > Bacteroidia > Chitinophagales > Saprospiraceae > JAHDCZ01. Next base: position 8,689 of record JAHDBI010000075.1, on the reverse strand, counting down.
TGTCAATGCCACAATTGATAAACATATTCTCTTCATTATTTGTTTATAATTATTTTTTCAATAAATAAATCATTTTCAGTTTGGATTTTAAGTAAATATAATCCACTATTCAAAGTATTTGTATTAAAACCAAGTCTCGAATCGTTGTGATTCATTTTTTTATTAAGAACAACCTTTCCAGTTTCATTGTATACTTGAATTTGTCTTATGACAAGATTATTCCTATTTCGAATAGTAAAATTACCATTAGAAGGATTAGGGTAGACTAGAAATATTTTTTCTTCAATATTTCTATCAAGTCTTAATTCTGTACTATTTGAACCATCAAAATTGTCTAATTTAATACAAGTCCTAAATAATTCCTCTCCGTTAAATTCAACTGAAACAGCATTAAAACCATTATTAGCAAAAAAATCTGCAAAAACAAATTCAGTGTTATTACCTTCTAAACCATTCACAGTGATAGAATTAAAAACCGTCATAGGGTTATTTAATTCCTCAAAAGATCGAATTGTCACAGAACCACCATTCACAGGTAAGGTGTAATTAATCTCCACATTCGAATTATCTGATGAGAACGGGTTAGGTGAGACACTATCAAAGGTAAAATCACAGGTACTATTATCATCATGTACGCAAATGTCTATAAAACTAGTTTCAGAGTTAAAAGTTAATTCGAATCGAAAGATATCAGCGGAACTAAAGCAAAAATCCACAGAGTTCAATCCGCTATTAAAAGTATTATCTTGAATAATAATAGAATTTCCACCCGAATCGAATACTTCGATGGTTACATCACCACCGCCTTCGGGTAATTCAAACTCTAATGTGCTACATTCATCAATGACATTTGGATTTGGATTTAAAGAAATAATATTCAAAAAGCAAGGATCTAATTCACTATTGTGATGTAAGTCGAATGGAAATGGAGTATTAATATGAGGATATTCTGCAAAATCTGGACAGAAATGTTTTACTTCACAATTAGGTAGGTTTACAACCTCTAAACTTAAAAATACTTCTTCATCCTCACATTTTAAAGGATACTCGTTATGAAGAGGAGGTATGTTCTCAAATATATCAGGATAATTACACATGCATTCATATTTATTACAAGTTTCTAATGACCAAACATCACACTCTTTATAATATTCAGTAGTCATAATTTCTTTTGAAATAGATATTCCGTCACATAGCACATTAATGTCACAAAAACATTGTGTCTCGTTGTAGTCTTTTTCAAAGGTAGCATTATTAAATAATTGAGTTGATGCCGATTTAGTACAACCATTTGCATCTGTTACTATCACAGTAAATGTTTTAGAATCTTGAGAGTCAAATTCAAAATCTTCAAAACCAATTCCATTTAAATCCTGAGTGGTAGACTGATCAAAATCATTCCATTGATAAGTGGCATTTTGAGTATTACCGTCAGTCCATGTTACTGTTAAATTAATATTACCATCCTGCAAATCTTCAGCAAATAGATGGTATTGTTCTAGTCCTTCTGGAATAAAACAAGGTTCAAAAACTTCAAGCGATAATGTCATATCAGGATAGTTGGGTACAAATGCTTCAAAATAACGAGTGCAACCCGCTCCATCCGTAATATTAACTCCGTAATCTCCTTCAAATAGACCCTCCAGTTTGTTTAATGTTATTTCAGGAAAATCCATCCATTCAAAAGTATAAGGACCTCCCGCTCCTCCTTGTATATTTGTTAGCTCTAAAGTTCCTTCACCTGGACATCCGATCATAGGAATAAGTGTCGCTTCAATTAAAGGATGTGCTTCTATTTCAAATGAAGCTTCAATAACTCTATCACATTTATCTTCAATTTCTACATGATACGTTCCTGCCCATAGTTCTTTTAGCGTGTTGTTTAAATTTGTCGCCAATAAGTTACCATCGGCATCGTACCAACGTGTTCTATAGAATCCAACGTCACATGAGTAGTCTGCGTTAATAGGATTTCCGCCTGTTACAGGAATATATAATGATCCAGTAGGTTGCTCTGGGCAAGATTTAATTATTTGAACTTCTGAAGTTAAGATCTCATACTCGCCACAATCGGGTATTTCAATAAGTACAATACACCCATTAAGGTTACAACCCGTGCTTGCATCATAGAGTTGATAGCAGTATTCACCTTCAGGTAAGTCAGAAACGATTGTAATACTTCCATCGACAAATACATCAGGATGATCCCATTCCCATTCGTATGGCCCTACACTTCCTGTTGCGATTAATGCGATCGAACCATTGCTCAAACCCTCACACGGCTGTTCTATTATTTCGGATATTTCAGGTGCATTTTGGCCGACAAGCTCAAATTCTGCTGAAGCGGTACAGCCCCATGCATCCGTTACTGTAAGTGAATATCTTCCATGTGACATATTATTTTGACTTGGATCATCAAATGTTTGATAACCATTACTCCATTCATAGATATATGGTCCCACACCTCCTTGAATTCCCGCTGTCCCCCAGTAAGTCATACCTCCATCCGTAGATTGACATGTGGTTGGGTGAAAGACTTTAGGAGGCCCAAGAGTTAATGTGCAACCACATTCTACTTGAGCTGATAGCTCCGTTATACATCCAAAGGCACTTGTCACTGTCGCGTTGTAATGGCCCAAACTTAAGTCATAAAAAATATGCGAACCTTCAGTAATAGTAACCGTCATCCAAGGTGTGGTTGTACTAGCTTCTTGCCAATATAAGTCAACTTGATAAGGTCCTGTATTACCGTTGGCAATGATTTCTATGACACCAGAACAAACTCCATTTTGAACAGAGTTGTTGACTTTGATTTCAATATTTGAAAATCCTAATAAAGGTATTGCAGTTATAAGTAATATGAGAAGTTGTTTCATGGATTTAAGTCTTTTATTTCACAAGAATTATATCACATCTGAGGCCTATATTGTTAAAAGAATCCCAGACGATATTTTCAATTTGGATTGTAGAATACTTTCTTATTTAAACCATTTGCATGGTTTCTTTTGATTCCTTTCGTGTCGTTTCTGAGCATTAGATAATACTTCATAAGCGTCATTTTCACTAATTTGAAATTTAATCATTTCTTGTTCGGTGATCTCGATTTCATTTGTTTCTCTGGCAATTCCTCCAGAATCATATTCAACAAAATATTTCTTTCCCATTTTGGAAATTTTACTTCCAAACCCTCTAAAGATTTCCTTTTTCATAAGTTTTAATTCAAATATTAAAATACCGGGTTAACAATATAATTCCCTGGCTGAATAGGATCAACTGTCGCTTCCAAAATGCCACCTGAAGTTTTGCCTCCAGGAATCCAATTACTATTTGCTCCTAGTTCGTTACCATTTGGCATTCTAGTTCCAATTGGATTTGATATATCTATTCGAAATGGAGAAGCACCTAAAGTCCCAGAATTCAATCCAAGTAAATCTTCCAGAATACTAACATTTCCACCTGATTGATTTATTAAATTATCAGCAAGAGATTTTGGAATAACAAAAGTTCCACCGGGAGGACCAATAACTCCTGTAGGGGCACTTGATGAAAATCGAACAACGCCTGCGTTAAAATTTGAAAGATGATTAAACAAATAATTTGCTGATAGATAATCCCCAGGATTTTGCGGTCTTGAAAACTTTGGTAGGCTTAAAGCTTCAAGAGCACCTGCATTCGTACGAAGCGAAAGTGATGAATTCGCGTTTAACATTTTGTCCCAGGCTGAAATTATCGGAGGAGTAAGTTTCTCCAAATTGTTTCCTAGGCTTCTTGGCAATCCAGTTCCACTTGTATTAATTATATCTTCAAAGAATTGCTTTCTTTTGTTCAATGAAAAACTAGTTATGAGTTCATTGTTTATATCATCCAGAAGTAAAACATAAGAAAACGGATTTTGGGTGACTATATCATCTAATATCTTAGGGTGATTAAGTTCTAATAAAGGATATTTCTCTGCAAATTCATCTCTGGTTTTAGTTACTGATTGAATCAATTCTACAAGCTCATCACCCTTCCCTATACCATGTAAATCGTCAATTTTCTTTTTGAATGCATTTTGTTTGGATGTACTCAGATTATTGTAACTATCTCTTAAGGATAAAATCTTAGCATTTTGAGAGGGAAGAAATGCTCCAGTGACTAATATTAAATCTGCAGCGTATTTCGCCTTTTTCCATTTTTCACAAAAATCATAGATCCCTATTTCATCACATAATGATTCATTACTTAAGAATATATCAGCTACATTTACAGTTATCTCCGCAGTAGCAAAACTCTTTTGAAGAGTAGATAGATTCTTTGCATACTTTAATTGAGCTCCAGGTATTAATGTAAATACTCCATTTAAAGTAAGCCTGCTAATTTCATCAAAGTACTCACCTCGGATAGCGTATTCAAAATAAACTCCAGGAACAAAGGCCCATTGTTTAATACCGTTTTTTGTTTGTGGTAATCTATTGAAGGATCCATCCAAATAGACTAAGTATCCATCAAAATGTTTAAAATTCCCTACCTCAAATTCATCGTCGATATACATCCCAGGAGATATAGCTCGATATTTAAGTGTTAATGTTGTTGCTTCATCATCGAAATCTGAAAAAATCTCAGTACCAAGAACTGTTGCCGTTTTATAATCAAAACTTATTATTTCCTCTAGCCTAAATAATGAGAGATGGTTGTATCCAGGATTTTTTTGTCGTTCTGCAACATAATATAATTTAGTGCAATTAGCCAGGAATCTACTTTTATTAAAATACCCGAATGATTCAAATAAATCATCAATGATAGAATTTTCAGAATCTTCAGGATCACTTTCCAAACAACTGATTAAATTTTCGGCTTGTTCTTTTGTGTGTGCATCGATCAAATTAATAATCGCCGCATCCGCCTGCGAATTATTTTTTAGTTCATTAATTACATTACAAATATTTATAGTAAGTATTTTGGTTACCAAGCAAGAGGGAACCCGTTCGAGTACATTTAAATTCTCATTTTCAACTGCCTCTAAAATTAGATCGAATGGTTCAACGATTAATTGTTCAAATAGGTTTGAATATTCAGGTTCATTCGGATAGGTTATGGTCAGAGAAACTTCATCACAACCATTACCCTTATATGGAATTCGAATCTGTAAGTATTCTCCATTCATTAAAATTCCAATGTTACCCACAGGAATACTTTCATCAGTAACGGATATAACCTCGCTATCCATTTCCGCGAAATTTAAAGCCATTTCGGGAATGTAATTATTGACCACAAAACCTGCGATTGGTGGACTAGTTGGAATTGGTTCCCAAATTCCGTAATAGGCATTTATCTTAGTAAATAGTTCAACTGGGCCCGAATACCAATGCGTTATGGCTTCATCTCTAATAACTATTTCGGAAAGAGAGTAGTCTATCCAGTTTCCATCTGAATCTTTCTCCTGATAAGCACAGGCTAAATTTTTCATCAGGGATTGAAACTCTTTTTTCAAAGGATTTTTATGATAATTGTTAGAAAACTGTAAATTGCTTTTAATCCATAAACAATCTCCTCCATTTTCTCCACCCCCAAGCATTAAAAATACTTGAGTTGGACTTTCATAATTGTTTTCAAAGTCTAAAAAGAATTCAAGGTCAAAATCAGGAGAAGCACAAAAATCGTTCATTAATAAACCAGCAGTACCATCGATACATGAACAAGAAGCTTGTAGTTTTTCATTTACATAATCACTTACCTTTTTTTCCGATCCGTCAGAAAATTGAATAAAGTAATCTTGGGTTAAGTGGTTTTGAAAAGTTTGAGCACTACATGTTGAACTGTTTTCTGGGTCATCTCCAGATCCATTAAATGCAGGTCCAGAGATATTAATAGGCGAACAAATAAAACCATTGTCTATTAATTTTTCCTTTATATGTTCATTAGAATTAGGATCTATGACCTTAACCTGTAATTGCTCAATACAATTTGGTATTTCTGTGTTTTGAATACGAGCAATATATATGCCTGGGCCAAAAACTTGGGTCATTTCACCGGTCGCAAACGGCATTACAGCTCCTAGTTCAAACCATTGAACTTGATAGTTTTCACCTTGTACGTTTACTCTTAACTGTACAGGTTCTTCGCAAAAAATAGGGTTTTCTGGTTCAATTTTGAGATCAAATATTTCAGATCTAATTTCCTTTAGCCCAAAAACCTCACAACCATTTTGATCTGTTGCCACTACCCTATATTCACCGGGTAAAGTGATATCCAATTGGCTTTGGTTGCCTAAAGAAACCATGTTTTCATCAAACCATTCTGGTGAATCATAAAAAGGTGAAACCTCTAAACGCACTGGACTTTTAGGATTACAAATAAATTCATCACTAGCAATAATTTCAATATTCGATTCATTATAGTCTAAGATTTCAACGGTTTCATAATAAGAACACCCATCACTAGTTGATACTCCTAAACGAACTTCACCTGTCAGGTAGGTTTCCATAGTAGGCTCATCGGAGACATAAACATCATCTATATGCCAAGTGTATTCTTCATAAACGGGGTCTATACTCAGTTCTCTCAAACCATTGACACAAGGATCAATAGTATTAATGTTTATAACTAAACTGACGGGATCTTCACCTACGCAGTCGCATTCATTATTAAAAGCGTCATTTACGGTACATGGATCATTATCATCACATGCTAATCCTAATATTATCTCGGTTCCTTGACAATTGCAACTATCATCAAATGACTCATCAATGGTACAGGTGTTATTGTCATCACATGGACTGCCTTCCTGACATGGTATGCAATCTTCAATTTGAATTCCTTCACATTCGCAATCCTCATTAAAAACATCATTTTCAGTACACGGATCATTATCATCACATGGGCTGTCTTCTTCACATAGTAAACAATCTACTATGGGTGTACCATAGCAATTACAATCATTATCGATTTGATCATTAGTTGTACATACATCATTATCATCACAAGGGCTTCCTTCGACACAAGGTCCGCAATTTGCAATTGGTTCTCCAATACATTCACAATTTTCATCTATGGTGTCATTTGTTGTGCATGGGTCACCATCACTACATGAAGCTCCAGTATCGCAAGGGTAACAATTCGGTATATTAGTACCAATGCAATTGCAGTTTTCATCATATGTATCATTTATGGTACAATAATTACCATCATCACATGAATTACCGCTTCCGCTTCCAATGACTATGGAGTAGTGGCCAATGATCATTCCATCATTATTGGATATCATTAGATCATAAGTGCCTAGATCGGTCGGGCAAAATTCTTGACTCTCATTTAAATGATTTTCGAAAAAATCTGTGGGTGACCAATAATAACAATAATCCTCTGAGTTTGTATCACACAAAGGGGTTACCAAAACGTCAATGCAATTTTCATCACAAACATAATAATCTAAAACCCTTGATTCTTCAATAACAAAATGACACTCCTCAAAACATCCGAATTGATCTTGAACATTGACTGAATAACTTCCACATGATAAACTGTTAAATACAACTGAAGTTTCTGAGGTATTAACAAATTGACCATCGCTTAATTCGATTGTATATGGACCTTCTCCATCCAGAATATTAATAGTAACTTGTCCATTTGTCGATCCATTGTCACCATTATTAACTTGACAATCAATCCCGATTAACGGATTTGAACCTACGCCATTTTTAATGTTATCAATTAAAATATGATTGTCGGAAGAATTGGGTATGTAAGGAGAATTAGATGAGTTTAGATATATTTTGAAGTTATTTAATTCAAACCAATTAGTGTTTTTATATAGTCCACATGTATGGTTTGATACCACAAAATCGACTCCAAGATCAACAACTTTCGGGTCTCCGTTATATTCATATTGAACCCCACCCCAAGTAATCGCATGGACGAGATTATGATTTGGTTTTCTTACTTGAATAACGTCTCCAAAGTTATCCAAACCTATAAATTTCTCCCATAGATGTTTAGGACTATTTGCAATTGAATTACAATTATATAAATCCGTGACACCCGGCTTAGGGCACGCAGAATATTTAATAATACAATCGTCACTAAAAGGTAGCACGTAAGCCCCATAAAAATTTGGTGTCCCATTTATAGATTGACTTGTAGGGTCAATTCCTTTAGGCGGTTCATTATGATTGTAAATTAATATAACTGTTCCAGGTGGCACTTGAGCAAAACAATTCCCTAATCTAATATGACCCCTAGTTGAACCCGTTGCAGCTGAATTGTTATCGTCAATAATATAACCTTCCAGATTTATATGATCTAATGGGTTCTCAGGATCACCTGTAACAACTAACTCTATGTATTCGTTATTTCTACCTTCTCGACCAATATTTACCTCATTTATAAAGGCGCTGCCGTCTTTGTCACATTGGCTATGGATGATATTAGGATATACATTTAGAATAAATAAGAATAGGAAATATAGGAAGTTCTTCATAACATTTTATTTAACTGATATGCATAGACGTTATTAAATAATCAATCAATTAACATGCCATACACATCTGTTAATACCTGATTCTTCTAAAATGTAACATTCCTACAAAAAAAAATGTATTAGTTCAACCCGTAAAATAAAACATTCATGATATAGGATATCACCAACAGCCATGAAAGTCTGGGTCTTCGACCTACGGTATCTTTGTACCAATAAAAACTAAGAGACTTA
>JAHDBI010000074.1:13607-18193 GCA_020630475.1 Saprospiraceae bacterium | reverse complement strand
TGGTACAAGCATCTTAGAAAATTAAGTTCGAAAGCTAAACATATTGATATCGATCAATTTATTTCGCTTAGTGTTGATCCCGTGGATACGACCTTCGGAAATGAGCCGTCTCCTATGCTAAAAGCGATACAAAAATTAGGTGATGTGTGTAAATCTATTCTTCGCATGTATTATTTCGAAGAAAAAGGTATTACAACTATAATGGATATGATGAATTATAAAAACGAACAGGTCGTTCGCAATAAAAAATCATTATGCCTTAAGAAACTTAAAACCATTTTAAACGCTTAACGAACGCTATGGATTATCACGAACTCATTGACGATTATATATTTGGTCGATTAAATCAGGAACAGAAGTCTGCTTTCGAATCAGCTTTGTCTTCAGATCAAAGCTTACAGGAAGAATTAGAGTTTAGAAAAAATATCAAGCCTGGATATCGCGCTTTAGAAACTGCCGAAATAAAAAATCAAATCAAATCGGCCATTGGCGAAAAGCCGCAAACTATTAAAACGGCCGCTACAAAAAATAAATTTAATTGGTGGTGGTTGGCTATTATTCCGTTGCTGTTCATGCTAGGTTATTTTGTGGGCAAAACCATCAAAGGCAACACTGTCGATAATGAAGCCATCTATGCAGAGTTTTACGAACCAAAATTAAAGTTTGATCGTACTAGAAATACGGCTTCGCACAAAAGTATGGAACAGGTGCTTTATGAAATGTATCAATCAAAAGATCATGAAGGGTTGTATGATGCTATGATTAAAGTGCCTGAAAAACGCATGACAAAAGATTTTAGATTTATTAAGGCCATTGCCGCAAATAACTTTGACAAACAAGATGAAGCACTTGCTGTATTAGAAGAGATCATTGATGAGAAAGATCCGATCTATTTAGATCAAGCGATTTGGACGAAAGTCATGATATTCATAAAATCGGATAGAGTAGAAGAGGCAAAAGAAATTCTAAATGATCTTGTTAAAAATGATTCAAGAATGAATGAAAAGGCCAAAGACTTATTGAGCAAACTTTAATTTTTCAATAGTTCATATCCTTCTTGCCACCAGGCGCGCATTTGCTCTGGATCAAAATAAAAAGAGTGTTCAGTGAGATCACGTGGAACGAAATAGTATTTCACCTTCACACGATCATTATAAATACTTTCCAAATGCCCAATGTAAATATCATCATAGGCAATCTGACCTAACATGAAGTGCATGCATTGAATCATAACGTCAAAGGCATTCCGTGTTTTTACGTTTTTTATTTTACGTTGTCTCGGTTTTAAAACAATGACATCTATTTCAGTTGCGCCGGCATCAATCGCAGCTTCTATCGGGATATAATTTCCGAATCCTCCATCTGCATAATCAAATCCATTTTTTCGTACTAAACTCATGAATGGCACAAAGCTACTAGAAATCCACATCCAGTCTAACCAGTCTGAGTGCGTGCAGTCATTTAAATATTTGTATTCAACAGAGCCAGTACTCAAATTGGCTGCGGTGATGATGACTTTTTTACCGCTTTCGCGAATGATGTTGAAATCCTCCTCTGATAAAGTTCGCTCGATAGTATCTCGAAGGTTATAATGCTCTCCGAAGGTTTTTTTACCTCGCAAAAACATCTTAATCACGTTGAAATGATTGATGGAAGTTTTGATTGTTCCATCCTTTCGTTTCTTAATTTTCAGTGGACATACATTGTAAATATCTTCCTGGGTAACCGAAGTGAAAATGTCTCTGATCTTTTGGGTTAACCCAATGGATAAATGCGGAACGAGTAAGCTGCCAGTAGAGGTCCCTACAAATATGTCGTATTCTTTTTTCTTTTCTTCCATCAGGTACTGGGCGACACCCCCTGCAAATGCACCTTTACAACCTCCCCCTGAAATGACTAACGCTCTCATACTAAACCGAATAAAGTAACAAAACTACGTTATAATTAACAAATCATTGATTCAGACAAAGAAGTAGATTTAATCTAGTTCTTTTAACTTTACGTAGCAATCAATTGGATATGGAAAACCCGACAAGACCATCTTTTCTTCAAGATCTTTGGGATAGAAGATTTTTTCAATACCTAGCCACCTATGTAGCCGTATGTTGGGGTGTGGTACAATTTCTTCTGTTTGCAGTAGATCGTTATCAATGGGACAACTCTACCATTGAGAAATTTTTGCTTTTCGCAATAATCTGTTTGCCGGCCGTTGCTGTGTTCATCTATAACCATGGGCGCCCAGGTGATGATGAATGGAAACCCTTTGAAAAAGTTTTGATGCCTGCCACCTTAGTGCTGGCTGTTGGTTCAACTTTCTTTGTTAATTCAGGAAATACGGAACCACCACCAATTGATCGTGTTAGTATCACCACAGAAGAAGGAGATACGATTGTAAGAAATGTTCCAAGTTTAAAGAATACCAATAGAATTGTCTTTTTTCCATTTGAGAACAAAACGACATCAGAAGATGATCAATGGATGCGACATGGTTTGCCTTTAATTTCTCAAGCGGATATCGAACAAGATATGCGGATTTACGGTCTTGGTTCATTCATGCAAAGACAGTACTCAACCTATAAAGAAGATATTAAAGACGATATTCTATTTGGTAAGAAACTTAAAATCGCAAAGGATAGATATAGTGATGAATTTGTAACTGGTGTTGTATCCAAAGAAGGCGACTTGTATTCAGTGGAATATAAATTGTTCAATACGAAAACGGGTAGAGAATTGTTTAGCAAGGTTTACACCAATGAAAGTATATATCCTATAATTGATCAATTCTCTCAAGATTTAAATAAACATTTATATTCTGTTGAGTTCTTTGAAGAAACCACTGAAATTGATTTGCCTGCAGATAACTTGTACAGCAATAATACAGAAGCGATGAAATATTACATTGAATCGCTCGAATATCGAATGGATAACAATATAGAGGCTTCCCTAGCCTCTATCAATAAGGCGATAGAAATAGATGAAAAGTGTGCGGAATGTTATGCCTTGAAAGGATTTTATTTGAATATGATGCAGGACTTAGAAGGGCTAAGAGAAAGCATTGGTAAAGCGTCAGCTTTATCTACCGGTTTACCCGAAAGGCAGCGTCTGTTGATCAAGTACTATGATCTGAATTCTCAATTTAAGAGTGATAAGTCCAAAAAGCTTCTTGAAACTTGGATCAAATTATATCCCAAAGATTACCAGCCTTATGATTATCTGATGAATATCACCAACATAACACGAAATTGGGATGAAGCGAAAAAGATAGGTGAATTGGCCTTGGCCAACGGACATGAAGGAAGCTTTTATAATCGATTGGCCACTTTATATATGTCTACAGGTGAATTTGAGGAGGCCGAAAAATACATACGAAAGTTTAGTGAAAAATATCCCGAGCAGGCCAGAGAAAGTACGCAGTTAGGTGATTTGTTGGTGATGAAAGGAAAGTTGGATGAAGCAGCAGAGTATTACGAAGAAGCTTCGATATACAATTCTGATGATTTTGAAATCCAAGTGAAACTTGCCGACGTTCAGCATAAGCTAGGTGATTTTGATGCTTCGTTAAATTATTATAATGAAGCACTTAAATATGCCAACAGAGCTGCAGATACTGTCGCCATTTATCAAAACATGATTAGCTTTTTCATGAAGCAGGGAAAGTGTAATAAGGCATTTGAGATGATGGAATTACATGAAGAGAAAGCCTTAACTTATATGCAGCCTTTTATGTATAGTGCCACGGTACTTTTCCAATTTGTTGATCCTTATACAGAATGTGATAAAAAAGAAGAGTTTAAAGAAGAATTGAATAAAAGGTTCCCTATAGATCAAAATGTCATTCAAAACGGTTTACTTCATCAAATTGGAGAGTTTTTAATAACAGGATATGAAGGCACGGATACTAGCTATTGGGAAAGATATCAAGTGATTCGTCCTGTTATGTTGAGAAGTATCGGACCAGATTTTGATTATTTCGCGAAAGCGATCCAAAAAAGACAAGAAGGCGCATTTGAAGAAAGCAATGAATTCCTTCAGACATACGTCGATTCGACCGGGACTCCATTTCATGATATTGCCTCAATCATGGCGGATAATTACTCTGACATGAAAGACGAGAAAAATGCAATAGCAACCGCCAATAAGGTATTGTCGCGAGATCCATCTAACGCGAGAATTTTATTGAAAAAGGCTAGGGCATTGTTTGATGGTGGTGACAAAAAAGAAGCGTCTGAAATACTGGATAAAGCATTACAAATTTATATAGATGCCGACCCTGGATTTAAACGCTTAAAAGAGGCCAACGAACTTAGTGCTCAATTTAGTTCCTAAATGGAAAAATCAAAAAAGAGCAAACACTTTATAAAGAAACCCATCTACGAGGGTGGGAATTCGGCCATGTCGGATTTTTTCAAAAAGCATATGTCTTATCCTCAAGAGGCTTTGGATAAAAAACAGGAAGGCACTGTCCAAGTATCCTATGAAATTGACTGGAAAGGAAATGTTTCCAAAGCGAAGGTGATGAACAAATTAGGTTATGGCTTGGATGAAGAAGCCGTACGTCTGGTAAAATTATTGAAGTTTAAAATCCC
>JAHDBI010000074.1:8486-13507 GCA_020630475.1 Saprospiraceae bacterium | reverse complement strand
CTGATATTTGGAAGAAGAGGCAATCCATTTTTCTTCTCAAGGCCGTCATCCTCAGGGAAGTCTGGGTCTTCGATCAGGTATTCAAAGTAGGTATTTTGTCTATTGTATAAATTGTGAATTCCCAAATTAAAACGGTGATCCCATCTCCCGGTTTTATGAAAAAAACTAAAATTGATATTCAACTTATGGTTGGGTTCTAAACGATGTGCGTTGATCGCGGATCGTGTATCAAGATCAGTCGAACTTAAATTATCTGAAATTTGAATTTGATATGGACTTACAAAAAGTGTTTGAGCCATACCACTGGCAAAGGACCAATCAGCGAATAAGGAAAATCGTTTTGATAATTTTTTCGAGTAGAAAAGATTGAAACTATGATTCCGGTCGTAACGATAATCATACCATTCACCATTTTCAATTTCGTCAAATTTTCTTTGAGCTTTTAACCAGGAATAAGATAATTGTAAACTTTGATTTTTAATCTTGAATCTTCCTTGAAATTCAATTCCACGTATTTTGGCTATACCGGTTATGGCGTCTTCGCAGAGACAATCAGAACTGATTTCATAAAGTGTTGGAAGAGAAGCTCCCGATGCATATTGAACTATATTACGTTGTCTTTTTTCAAAATAACGCACATTGAAAATTGTCCTCTCATCAATAGCATATTTAAGACCTAGCACATATTGATCAGCTGATGATGGGGCGACTCCTTCAACAGCCGGGATCCAGAGTTCATTGGGGAAGCCCGTGTCTGCAGTTGAAAGCACGTGTAATGGTTGGAACGTTTTGTTGTAGGAAAAGAAGATGCTTTTGTTTCTGCCTAATTCATAAGAAATAATCCCACGTGGAGAAAATTCATTGAATCGGAAGTTTTCATTAACAAAACCATCATCCGAACTAAAATGATTATAACGAATACCAAGCGCTAAGGATAAATTACTTAGTAGTTTTTGCTTATAGCTGGTATAAATTGACCCTAGCTTTCCACTAAATTTATTGGCCTCATAACGATCTTCTGTGAAAGTACCAATATCTTCATAATCTATACTTCCTTCCCAGATTTCTTGATTAACACTAACTGCCCCAGGCTCAAAATTGGTTAATGAATAACTAGCTCCGACAGACAAATGCCTATCCTCTTTTAAAATAAAATCTAAATCATATTTGATTCCATATTCATTGATGTCATTTGAAAAGTCTGTAAAATAAAGTTCTTCATATAGACTGTCGCTTATTGAATAATAATCAGCGAGGTAATAGTAATAATCCGAGTTGTAATTGTAGGTGCTTTTGGACAATTGGAAATTTCCGAAAGCTCTATCAGAAAATAAGTGGTTCCATCTGAATGAACTTATTTCATTGCCCCAATTTACTTTAAACGCATTATCTAAGTCCAGATAGCCATCTTGATATTCTTCACTTAAAAATGTTGCGTCATTATATTGATCCCCACCTCTGTAATGACTAAAGTAAATTCGATCTTTGTTTGAAAACTTAACGTTCAGCTTAGCGGTAATGTCATAGAAGTAAAAATTACTTTCACCTAAAGCAAAGTTTTTTTTCTTTTCAGCTTTAGTCCAGCTTTTAAAAAATGGATCAATATGACTCCTTCGGACATTTATAAAAAACGAACTTTTATTTTGAGCAATGGGACCTTCCAAGCTTAGTTGAGATGCTACACTGCTTGTCCCTAATTGCCCATTAAAAGAATTCATGTTTCCTTCTTTAGTATGGATATGAAGTACGCTAGATAATCTACCATCATATTTAGCAGGAATGAAATCACGAGACAAAACTGATTTGTTAATGGCGTACGGATTGAAAATTGAAAATAGTCCCAATGCATGGCCCGCATTGAACACCGGAACTCCATCGAATAGTACCAAGTTTTGGTCGTTACTCCCTCCTCGAATGTGAATTCCTCCAAAACCATCAGGACCTGAAACAACACCAGTCTCTTTTAATAAACTTTGATATACATCTGCCTCTCCACCTACCGAAATCGTATTTTCAATATCTTTTTTATAAATGATGTCGCCTTTATCAATCAAATTATAGTTGTTGACAGATCCTTGATTGTTTGCATTTACAACTATCTCTTCTAAATTGACATCATTGGATAGCTTGATTGAATAATGTCCTGATTCTTTGACAGGGACAAGTCGCGTTGCATAGCCTACATAACTGACTTCTACTTGCTTACTTAAATAGTCCGTTCTCAAAGAGTAAAAACCATATTCATTCGAAGTTGATCCGGTCCCACTCTCTGAATCATAAATACTAGCATAAATTAAAGGCTCACCTGAACTTTGATCGGTAACATATCCAAAGATCCTTTTGTATTTACGAAGAGTAATGAGATTTCCTTGAATAGATATTTCGATTTCTTGACCTCTAAGTATTTCTGATAGCACATTTTCTTGACTACCATTTGGAATTTTATCTAATACAATAGTTTGGTCAAAATAATCAGCTTTAAATATGATATTTAATTCCTGCCTTTCGGCGAAAGCCAATAGAGCTTCTTCTATAGTATATCCTTGATTTGACTGTGCCTGAAGATTCAAACTTAGGAAGAAGAAAATAAATAGAGTGGAAAGGAATTTTGAATCCTTAATCATTTCAAAGCAAAGTATTTAGAGTGTACCTCAAATATACAAGTTCTGTTTATTTGCACTGACCATCTCGAATTACATATCTATCATTAATTTTTTCAATAGTACATTCAAATTGCTTGGCAATTACATTCAAAATATCTTCAATGTTGCTGGATTGAAAAGTACCACTTATAGAACATGAAATGAGTAATGGGTTCAATATGCTTATATCTGTTTGATATTTTTCATTAATGATATCTACGGCCGATTGTAAATTGATGTCTTGAAAAACAAATCGATTCGATTTCCAGAATAAATCATTTTTATCAAAGCTATTGTCTGTACTCATCATTTGAGCCTTTGTGTCAACAATGGTTCGCATACCCTTGGTTAGAATTTCCTTCGAATTTACTTCAATGTCTTTAACACTGACCTTTCCTCTTTCAACAGAAACGGTAACTTGATTTTTTACTGCTTTTATATTAAAAGCAGTTCCGAGAACTTCTACTTCAACACCATTGATTAAAATCTTAAACGGTAAATTTTTATTGTGAGCAACATCAAAATATGCCTCTCCACTTAATAGAATCGTTCTGTGAGAATCACCAAATCCTTTGTCGGATTTTAAAGTGCTTTCTTCATTAAGCCAAACGTAACTGCCATCACTCAAGCTAATATGTTTCACGTCATTAGATGCGATATGATTCAATCCTGAAGAATCATTTTTGCTTTGGAAAAGGAAAAAGCCGACAATAAATATAATCGAGGCAGCCAAGGTCAGAGTTTTAAATGGGAATATTTTTTTGGTCTTTGCTTTTTTATGATACGATTCATCGATTCGATTCAAAAGGCTAGCAAGTTCCTTGGGAGTATCTAACTCAATAGATATTTGTTCGTGATTTTGATTCCAACTCATTCTGATTTCTTCAAATAGAATGGCGTTTTCTGTTGATTCAATAATAAATCGATCAATGATATCGAGCTCCTCAAAAGAGGCTTCTCCTTTGAGTTTTTTATACATTAATAATATATAATCGTCTCTTTCCATTTTCTATATATACACGAGTATCTTAAATCAGTGTTTTCCCCTATAGCCTGATAAGAAAAAATATTAAACTTAAAATACCATAGTCCTTTAAAGCCAATCGAATTGATTTCAAAGCTTTAGTCATTTGATTTTCTATCGTTTTAGTGGAGATCTCAAGCCTTGCTGCTATTTCTTTATGGCTTAATCCTTCAAAACGACTCAAATAGAATATTTCCTTACACCTCTCCGGTAATGTATCCACAGCTTTTTTTACGACTTCCTCTAATTCTTTTTGTTCATAATCTACCTCAACGCTATTGGAATTATTGTTTTCTGGTAGAGTATTATGTTCCATAAAAGACATGTTTTTGTCCTTTCTTATAGTCGCTAATGCACGGTTAATCACCGCTTGTCTTAGATATGATTTTAAAGAACCTTTAATATTCAAATGACTTCTACGATTCCATAAATCATAAAAAATATCTTGAATAATATCGCGACTTCTATTTTCATCAGAAACATATTGAAAAGCAATAACATAAAGATATCTGTGATAAGCCTTAAACATTTTTTCTAGGGATTTCTGATCCCCAGATTTTAAGCCCTCTAAATATTCATTTGTTAATTCTATTCCCATAATCACTAATCAATGCCCTAAAGGTATCAAAATTTTATTCTCAATGAATACGGGCCTCTAAGGCGATTTTTAATTTTTTTTTGATCAGGCATAGGGGAACTATAGGGGTCGTGATACTAGTAAGCAAATGATTAAAAACGAAAATCCAATTATGAATGCAATTCGACCCATTTAATCTAATTGTTAAATCTAAATTCTAAAAAATGAAAAGTTTAATAGTAAAAATCACAACCCTTTGTTTTGTCTTGTTTTTGTTTTCTTGTCAAGACGAAAGTGTAGGAGGAATGGACCTTCAAGAAGCTCCATATAATCACGATCACAGAACGTGCAGTGCAGCGGAACATATGCAATCACTTTTGATGAATCCTGATTACAAGGCTAAACATTTAAAGAAAATAGAAAAGGTGAATTCTATGGTGTCTACAAGATCTACAAATTGCACAGATCCAACCATATTACCAGTTGCGGTTCACTTTCAAGGAGTGAGTAATCCTGATGTTGCTTGTTTAAGGGCATTGGCTCAAAATCAAATTGACATTTTAAATGATGACATACGTGGACTCAATGCCGATATTACCAACTGGACACAAGGAGCTTCTAGTTCATTCCCAGGTGTGACGCAAGGGGATGCTTGTTTGAAATTTTGTATCGCTACAAAAAGTCACCCTTCTGGATATGGCTTAGTAGAAGGGGAGCCTGCAGTAACAATAAATACGACCACAGGTGATAATGACTCTAATTTTAGTGGTTACCTCAA
>JAHDBI010000074.1:7218-8386 GCA_020630475.1 Saprospiraceae bacterium | reverse complement strand
CCTAATATTGGCGCCAGTTCATGTAATTCTACGGATATGCACATGAATTATATGGACTACACTAATGATGCATGTATGTACATGATTACTGAAGGTCAAGCAACAAGAATGAGTAATTACGTGTCATCAAGCTTACAGAATTTAGTGACAAATGCCTCTAATGTTTGTGAAGAAGGAGCCGGAGGCGGAGGTTCAGGTGGAGGTGGTAACACACCTACATGTGATGATGGAATTCAGAATGGACAAGAGACTGGAGTTGATTGTGGTGGACCAGATTGTGAGCCTTGTGAAACAGAAGCAACTTGTGGCGATGGAATTCAGAATGGAAACGAAACAGGAATTGATTGTGGTGGACCGGATTGTCCTCCATGTCAAACGGACGGAATTTGTGAAGCACCTCAATCAAGTTCAGTAGAAGAGCTTAGTGACACAAAAGTTAAGGTCAGTTGGAATACTGTCCCAGATGCTATTAAATACAAGATTGCATATCGACCTGTAGGTGGTGGATCTTGGATTCGAAAGAATACCATTCAACCGTTTAAAGTGTTGAATAATTTGACCGCAGGTGTTGAGTACCAATTTAAGTTAAAAACAAAATGCCCTAATGGATGGACTGCATGGGGAGCGATTGATACATTTACTATTGGTGAAGATGGAGGAGGAGAATGTCCTAATACAACGATTGTATTCGAGCTCGTCTTGGATGATTATGGATCTGAAACTAGTTGGGAGTTAGTAGATGAAAACTACAATGTAATTGCTGTTGGTGGACCTTATCAAGATGGGAATGAAGGACAGGTAATTAACGAAGAATTTTGCTTAGAAGATGGTTGTTATAGTTTATTCGTTGACGATGCATATGGAGATGGTATATGTTGTGATTACGGAGAGGGATTCTTTACGATACAAGATGAGTTCGGGAATGTCTTGAATTACTCTGATGGATACTTTGGGTCATATGACGTATTAGACTTCTGCATCGATGATAATGGCTTTAGAAAGAAGGACGAAAGAAAGGATGACAAAAAAGCAAATCTTGCTCGTAAACCTTATGGATCAAAATATTAAATAGATCGTTAAGATGGATAAAGCCTCTCGATAAAGATCGAGAGGCTTTTTATAATATATAGAAAAATATAATACGTTGATAATTGCCTATTTTTGTGGT
>JAHDBI010000074.1:3610-7118 GCA_020630475.1 Saprospiraceae bacterium | reverse complement strand
ATGGCTTATGACGACGAGTTTTTGTACATCGCATCAAAATGTTATTCTCGGACATCTCATTATGTAGTACCTACGCTCAGAAGGGATTTTAGAGCTGGTGGAAATGATAATTTGACTTATATGTTTGATACATACGCCGATGGTAACAATTGTTTCTTTTTTGGAACGAATCCGCTAGGTGTTCAACGAGAAGGGCTCATTACCAATGGTGGCCAGGTCTTTCAAGATTTCTCCGGTTCCTGGGACAACAAATGGGAATGTGAAGCGGTCATTCACGAAGGATTTTGGACAAGTGAAATGAAAATTCCTTTTAGTTCAATTCGATTTAAGGATGCTCCTTATTGGAGATTTAATTCGTATCGTTTTAATATTGATCGTAATGAAACAAGTACCTGGATAAACATACCGCAAAATCAAGTCATTTTCAGTTTAGCGTTTATGGGCGATATAGTGTGGGACAAGAAGCCCGAATCTCAAGGGACGAGTATCGGTATCATTCCATTTGCAACTACTGCATTGTCTAAGGATTATGAAGAAGATACTGATGTTGAATTAAGCTATGGATTTGGAGGTGATGTAAAAATCCCTGTAGGGACGGGATTAAACTTAGATCTGACTTTTAACCCAGATTTTTCGCAAGTTGAGGTGGATCGTCAAGTCACCAACTTAGATCGTTTCGAAATTTTTTTTCCGGAAAGACGTCAATTCTTTTTAGAAAATGCGGACTTATTCTCAGGCTTTGGTTTCAGTAATATCAATCCCTTCTTTTCTAGGCGAATTGGAGTGGCCACTGATACGACCGAAGATGTTAATATCCAAAATAGAATTCTTGGAGGTGCCAGACTTAGTGGAAAACTAAATAATGATTGGAGGCTTGGAGTTCTATCCATGCAAACGGAAGAAGATGCTCAGAATGCGTTGCCTAGTTTTAATTATAGTGTCTTAGCCATTCAGCGTAAGCTATGGTCTCGATCTAATCTTGGTTTCATTTTTATAAATAAAAATAGTGTTGGTAACAAACATGATGAATATGTAGATCCCTTTAACAGAGTCGTTGGTTTGGATTTTAATTATGCGACAAAATCAAACAGATGGAGTGGTAAAACATTCTTACATCAATCCCTAAATCATCAAGAATCTGATCTAGCCATTTCTCATGGGTTCAATTTGAGATTCAATCAAAGAAATTATCGGTTCAATTGGCAGCATGAATTTGTCTCTGAAGATTACGATGCTCAGGTTGGATTTATAAGACGTAAAAATTACCTGCGGATTCAACCTAGATTTGAAAGAAGAAATTATCCCGACGAATCTTGGTTTCAAAATTATGGGATAGTTCTATCACCGCAATTTGTGTTCAAACCGGATTTTGGTAGAACAGACCATATTATAGAATTGTCTTTAGGTGGTTCAGGTCGTCAATTCCAAAGAGTTAACTTGTCATTGGTCAATCAATTTGTTCATTTATTTGATGATTTTGATCCAACGGGCTCAGATCAAGAAACTCTTGAAAGCGGAACGAATTATACCTATACCTATGTGACAGCTAGATACAATACTAATCGGTCTAAAAATATATTCGCACGCTTTAATCCTACGATCGGCCAGTATTTTAATGGTAAGAGATATGGAATTAGCGGATCGATTAACTTTAGATATCAGCCCATTGCTGAAATTGGTTTAAACTACAATTTTAATATTTTTGACATGCCACATTTGGGTGAAAAGGTAAAAACGTTTTTAATTGGCCCTCGAATCGATTTGACCTTTTCTAAAGAACTATTCCTAACGAGTTTTGTTCAGTTTAATAGCCAATCTGAAAATACAAACGTCAATACAAGGCTTCAATGGAGATTTGCACCTGTATCTGATTTCTTTTTAGTGTATACGGATAATTACTTTACTGGGAATGTTGATCCATCTGATCGGTTTTTATTCAATATCAGAAATAGGGCTTTAGTAATGAAATGGACTTATTGGTTGAATACTTAATTAGTAGATAAAAAAATAACGCTCATCTATAAAGTGAGCACACAACACATATGCTGTTTATATTGTAATTACAATTCTAACATCAATTAAAACAAATGAAAAAACTAATACTATTGTCCTGTTTCATGGGGATGTTTATGACTATGAATGCACAGTTCGGTGGATTTGGAGGCATGGGAGGCGGAAAAAAGATTAAAGGTAAGATCACCGGGACCATAAAAGATTCCATAACTAACGAAACAATTCCTTATGCTACTCTTGTATTAAGAAAGGCAAATATGTCCACCGATAAGGATGGAATCCTTTCTGAAGACAACGGAAAATTTAAGTTTGGTGAGGTAAAAACTGGAAAGTATGATATCTATATCTCTTTCCTTGGTTATGACGATAAAGTAGTCGAAGATGTCGAGCTCACCTTAAAAGATCCTGATTATGATATGGGCGCAGTGTTATTAGCTCCTTCCAATTATATTTTAGATCAAGTAGAGATTACAGAAACAAGAGCCTTGATCGAAAACAAGGTGGATAAGATTGTCTATAATGTAGAGCAAGATGCCAGTTTAGCTGGTGGAGATGCAGCGGATGCGCTTAGAAAGGTTCCTCTTTTGACAGTGGATTTAGAGGGGAATGTATCGCTAAGGGGATCTAGAAATGTTAGGATCCTTATCAACGGCAAGCCATCAGGTATGTTTGCCAATAATGTGGCAGATGCATTGAAGATGTTCCCATCAGATCAAATAAAACAAGTGGAAGTAATCACTTCTCCAAGTGCCAAATATGATGGAGAAGGTAGTTCAGGTATAATCAACATCATTACTAAAAAAGGAGATATAGAAGGTCTAGCAGGTACCGTAAATTTATCTGTAGGAAATAGACAAAATACAGGTAATCTCAATATTAATGCTGGAAAAGGAAGGTTTGGTTTTTCTGGTAATGGAGGTGTATTTTATTCTGTTCCGGCCGATGCCACTCAGAGTATGGATAGGCAATCCTTTACAGAAGATGGTATATCTTTATATAAGTATTCAGGAATAAATAATACGGGTAGATTAGGTTTTAATGTACGTACAAGTGCATTTTACGATGTCAATGCCTATAATGCTTTTAATACTTCATTGAGTTTTCAAGGATTTGGATTTGACATGGATGGAAACAATGAGGGCTTCATTCAAGCGGCTGGATCTACTACTCAAAATGAATTCACTCGTCAACTCGAGATGAATAATTTGTTTAGCGGGTACGATTGGGCCAGCGATTATACACGAACATTTGAAGATGATAAAGACCGAGAATTGGTATTTGCTTATCAATTATCTGGGAATATTCAGAATCAAGAAAATAATACAACTGAAGTATATGATTTTGATGATTTCAATGTATTAACCAGAGAGGCCGATATATTTAATGATGGAGATAACCTAGAAAACACTTTTCAAGTAGATTATACCCACCCACTTCCAAAGTCCTACAAATTAGAAACAGGCGCAAAGGCAGTGATTAGAGATATTAAAAGTGA
>JAHDBI010000074.1:0-3510 GCA_020630475.1 Saprospiraceae bacterium | reverse complement strand
AGTGTTAATAGCTTTTTCAATATTGGTAAAAATGATGCATTCGGTTTAAACATCTTTACTTCAAAGACCATCAATAGATTTACGATCAGAGGTGGGGGAAATGTATTTACCTATGATGCAAGAGGAATTGTTAATGGCGAAGAATTAACTCGACAGACTTACGAATACAATCTGTTTGGTAATGGTGAATATACCATCACGGGAGATTTCAAAGCAGACTTCTTTGGATTCTTTAAATCTCCAAGTCGATCATTGACTGGTGACCAACCTGCATTTTCCATATTTGGTTTTGGTTTAAGAAGAGATATTGGAGATTGGAGTTTAGGACTAAGAGTCATCGAACCATTTTTTGCCAATAAAGAGTTTAATTCTGATAACAGAATTACTGACGCCAATGGTGAATTAACGGCTCCAGGTCAGTATACTCAATTAACCGGATTTAGTATTCCTTTCCGTTCAGTGGGTGTGAGTGTTAAGTACAAATTTGGTAAAGTCGATTTTAAACAAAGAAAGAGTAAAATCAAAAATAGCGACCTCAAGCAAGGTGATGGTGGCGGCGGCGGCCAAGGCCAAGGTGGTGGCGGAGGAGGCTTTGGAGGATAGTTCTTTTGTTCTTTTTCATTGATAAAAAGAACCAAAAATCTAGTCTGATTGAAGGCTTCTTCGCTGTGCTCAGACCGCTCGTCCAAGTTTCAAACTTGGAACTCAACGCAATTTCGCTATTCGATCATTATTGCTGTCAATCAGACGGAAGAAAAATAAAAAGACTATTCGTAAGGCTGGTCTTTTTTCTTTTGGATACCATAGCGGGATGCCCGTCAAAAATCTGTTCGACGGAGGAGTTATTTTTGACAAGATTTTTTGTTTCGTTTTTCATCGAATGGAAAAATGAAAGAATAAGTAAAGCGGAGAAGCAGTTAATCTCAAGCTACAAGCTTGAATGATTGAGAATATTGAAGAAAGAAGGGTTTATTTTGATGATTTTGGTGATGATAAACTTCGAAATTTTTTGGATGCCCATTATATAAAGAATTATGAATGGATTACTAAAGAATTATGAATGGATTACTAAAATTGATATTAATGCCGATGGTGGAGTTAAATCGAGAAACTAAACTTATTATTTCCTTTTTTTTTATTTTAAGTATAACATCCTGTCGTACAAACAAATCTAATTTTGAAACTTTTAAATTAGATGATAACTATTGGTTGCACGAGTATAATTCTAGTCTTGAAAATACACGAGTAACTGAAATTAGACAAAGTATAAACGACACTTTATCAAGATGGGTGGATCAAAAAAGAACAGCTGCAAAGGATATTATATATTCAGATTATCAATTGGGTAATTCAATTGTATTTTCAAAGGATTCAAGTATGCTTTTAACAACAACTTTAAAAAGATCTAATCTATTTAGAAATTCAATATTTGATTATATAAATTATTTATTCGGATGGAAGATTAATGAAAAATGGTATTTTTCAAAAGGAGAATCATTTGTGATTTCAAGAATTGCCTATCAAAGCCAGAAGTATAAATCATTGACTTTTGAAGAACTAAATTATATCAGTCACGTAAAAGTGATGGGTTCTAGGTTTTTAGAATTTGATAAAAAATTGGGATTGATACCGAAAGAAGAGAATTTTATTTATCGTACTCCTCAAAATACCTTGAGGGATCATACAAAAAAGCAGAGAGATTCTGTGGTTTTAGAATATATGGCTAAACAACAAAGTAAATTCATAGATTCTTTAGAAATTATTAGTATCGAAAAAGCGATAGAAGAAAGTCATAAAGCTACTTTAGAAAAGCTAACAGAAGAAGAAAAAAATCGTTTCAAAATCTTCGAAAGCGAATCTTGGAAAAACAGGCACATAACAAGAAAAGAAAAAATGAAGCTCTACGAAAGAGCGAATTAAATAAAAGACTAGAAATATAACTCTCCTTACCTGAGGAGGAGGTCGCTCGTCCAAGTTTCAAACTTGGACAAACAGTAGAAAAACGGTTTAAACCTACTTCGTAAACCTTACCTCTACAATCTTATCACCTTCGATCTTATAAATGGCTATAGCTTCCGAACTATTGACTCCATCGAGGCCTCTTCTTCTAAAACTTAATTTCTCGTGATCAATCACCGTATTGCCGCTTACTATTCTATTGAGAAGAGTACAGTGTAAACTGTCCAGTCCACCAAACCATTGGGTATAAACAGATCGCATATTTTCAGAACCTGTATAGCTTAATTCACCTAATGTCCCGTATACCTTGACGGAGTCAGAATAGGGAAGTAAAAATCCTTCAATGTCCATATTGTTGTAGGCATCTAATTGAGCTTGCGCCAATTGTGCAGCTGGACTTAGAGGTTTTGGAGTTTCTATTTTTTCAGGACGTTCTGGCGCTTGGGGAGAGCAAGCAAAAATGAAAATGCTTAAAAGGGAAAAGATGAACAGTCTATCCATTAAACGTCTAAATGTTTTTGTAAAATTTTTCGATTTCTATTCAGAAAATCTACACAGGAATAAATACTAATTGCAGCTACGTACAAAACAAGTACGAGTATCGTGTTTCTAATGATGACCTGCCAAAGCTCTGATCCAATCTGAGTATTTACGATGAGTAAAACATATACAGTAGTCAATACAATCACTTGCGAAAATGTCTTCACCTTACCACTTTTAATAGAAGCTAAAACTATCTTTTTCGACAACATGACTAATCTTAAGATGGTCATAAAGATTTCTCGAGAAGCTATGATCGCTGTAAGTATCCATGGAATGACGCCTTCATAGGAAAAAATAAACAGTACACCCAAGATCAATACCTTGTCTGCAATGGGGTCGATGATCTTCCCAAACCAAGAAACGATCTTCCATTTCCGAGCTAAATATCCATCTAAGTAATCCGTGAACGATCCAAGCATGAAAAGCGCTAATGAAATCACCAAATGAATAGGCTTCATAGTACACGTGAAGTATATACATAGAAACGCTAGAGGGAGCCTTAAAAGGCTCAAGAAATTTGGAATGTATTTTTTAAGAAATTCGAATTTCTTCACTTCTTGCTGTGTGATTTGATCTTAAAGATATACGGCGCCTAGTAATTATACTAACATTCTAACATATATCTTGTTCAAAAAAAAAGCCTCGCACAAGTGCAAGGCTTTCTATATTATGTTCATCAGATTCTAGCTACCGAATTTTTTCAAACGGTAAGATGCATCTAATACTTCATTTCTTCTTAAAACAGAAGGCTTAGTAAAATTCTTCCTTCTTCTCAATTCTTTAATCAAACCAGTCTTTTGAAACTTTCTCTTGTATCTCTTTAACGCTCTGTCTATTGACTCGTCTTCTTTAACATTGATAATTAACATCTATTACTTTTTTTTAATTGGAGTGCAAAGATAGTGTGTCAAGAACCTAAAATGCAAGTAATCGCAAGCTTTTTTATTCAAAAACTATAGATTATTGGTCGATAAACATGATTTTACCTGAAATGACGCCGGTTTGAGC
>JAHDBI010000001.1:254297-260144 GCA_020630475.1 Saprospiraceae bacterium | reverse complement strand
TGGCAATCGGACCTGTATAATCAGATCGAACGGGGTTAGGAAATGCATATACTTCCTGAGCATGCCTAGCGTTACCATCCAAACTTTCTGTTCGAATAGATTGAACTCCTTTATTAGTTCCTATGAACATTTCACCCGTTTTACCATTAAAACGTAATGCATTAACACTGTTATCAAAAAGTGGTGAATTGTCTACATCAAAATTGAAAATTTGTTCTTCTCCATCTGGTGATTGTACAAAGATTCCATTTCTTGTTCCAAACCACTTCCTGTTGGCACCATCAATTTCGATGGATCGAATGTTTTCAGTTTGTAATAAAAATGCAGCAATACTATCTTGAAGTACTTTTCGCTGAGTCCCTTGACAATCATTATCAATGGCTGAAGCACCACATTCAAAAATATACGGACCTTCCGCTGTTCCAACCCATACATCTCCATCTTTATCTACTTCAATTGTATTGACAATCACTCCTAAGTTAATAAAACGTTGACCTCCATCATCTGATGGGTCTTGAGGCAATTCTCCTGGATCATATACCAAAATACCTCCGGGATTACCAGCGACTACAGCCCATATTAACCCACTTTGATCAATTGCAATATCAGCGAGATTTCTGGAAGATACTACCGGAAATGAAAGTTCGCCACCACCGTTCAAAAATACGACTAGAGGTTCCGGTGCACCAAAATTAGTCATCCATAAGTTCTTCGAATCGTCAAAAGCCATTCCTGCAACACGGGTTCTATTTTCATTTCCAATAGTGCCTTGAAGAGCCGAATTATCTTTATGATAAAAATTAGATTCATTTGTATTCAAATCTAATTCCATTAATCCACCAAAATAACTTCCTATGTATAGAAGATCTTCACTTGGATGCTTAAGTACTTTATAAAAATTTAAAAAGTTTTCATCTTTAATTGGAGAATAACGACTTTCAGAATATGTCTCCCAATCCTTTTCTTTGTAAACATAAAAGCCCTGTCTTGAATCTAAGGACGTATAGGCATCGGAAACCCCTCCGGTAGCTATATAAATTTCATCCTCGTCCAGTTCAATATCTGACACTTCATGAGTGTTCGGTGTGTTTAAAACAATTCTCTTACAATCCGCTTGAATGTCATCGGCGCATCTGATTTCATTCCATTCATCACCTAAATAAATTCTTCCTGCTTTTGTTTGAAGCGCATCGGTCGTTAAATTATTACAGCCATCAAAATCTCTTATTAATGACCCATTGTCATCAAAATATAAAACATGACTTGTAAATTCCTCATCATAAATCCCTAAACTAAATACGTCACCGTTTTCTCTCAAGAAGCGCGGAACAAAGCCATTCGGTATTTCATAAATATCTTCAAAGACTCCTTGGACTAACTTTTTCAATTGGTTATCTACGACAGCATAAATCGTATTTCCACTTTGAATGATATTTTCACAAGGGTAAACGAGTGGTAAGTCCGCCATGGTATCCATTAATGACCATGTACTAAAATCTGCGATGTTTATAGATTGGTCAATATCTACAAAATAAATTCCGTCTTCTGTAGCCGCATAAAGGATCGAGCCTTGATTAGCAATTTGGTAAACTATACTATTGGTAAAAATCGTAGGACCAAATTCCAAATTCTTTAAATTTTGTTCAACAATTCCGAAGGCGGTAGACAGATAAAGGAATTCTTCATTTGCAATGTGGATATCATTAATTGATCGATCTCCTGTAAGTGTACCATTCTCTTTTATGTCCGATTTATTAAAAACATCCGTTCCGCTTAGAATGTCCATATTACTATTTCTGTAAGCAATAATTAACTGATCATTGAACGAATCATAGGCAATTCTGGAAATTCCAATATCACTAAGACCTTCTACTTTGGATAAATAATCAAACGAGTTTTCATTGGGATTGTAGGATAAAATTGACCATTCTGTGGCAAAGAGAACCCGATCATTAGATTCTTCAATAAATCTAACATTTTGATATGGTAGATAAGACTCCCATTGGTTTAATGGAATATCACTTTGTGAAAAAGCATTAAAGGATATTATTGAAAAGACAATAACTGTAAAAACCCGCATGTTCTTTAATTTACTCTTCATTAACCCCAACTTAATTGATTTATTGCTTAAGTACTACAAATCGATGAACCTTTACAAGTTTTTATAGATAGGCGACACTTCTAGATAGTCATAAACCTTGTCAGGAACCAGATACCTAATTGATTTTTTATTCTTGATACACTTACGAATATAACTTGCAGAAATATCCAACATAGGCGCATCAAAGGATCTTACATTTTTATGTTCCATTAAATCACCTTCCTCATAATTCGGTCTACGATAAACAAAAATTTCATGATTCAATATCAACTCATAATTTTTCCATTTATGAAGAGTGGCAATATTGTCTCCACCCATGATTAATGAAAAATTCTTTTCAGGATATTTCTCTTTTAAATAGGCCAAAGTATCAACAGTGTAAGAAGGCTTAGGTAAATAGAATTCTATATCTGATGCCCGAATTAAAGGGTTATTACCTATTGCCAACTCCATTAAATGAAGTCTATCAAAATCTTTGGCTAAGGTCTTTTTTTCCTTGAGAGGATTATGTGGCGAAACAACCATCCATATTTGATCAAGATCAGTATTTTCTGCCATGTAGTTGGCTATGATCATGTGCCCAACGTGGACTGGATTAAAAGAACCAAAAAACAGACCGACTTTCATTGATCTAATTGCTCATCATTACTGGCATCACTAACATTAGAAGATCTTCATACTCTTCCTTATCTGATGGAAGCAAAATACCCGCTCTATTTGGAGTAGATAATTCGAATTTGACTTCATCAGAACTCAACACACCAAGCATTTCTATTAGAAACTTTGCATTGAAACCAATAGTCATGGATTCTCCATCATAACTACATGTTAATTGCTCTGTTGCTTCATTTGAAAAATCAAGATCTTGAGCTGAAATTGTAAGACTTCCATCATTGATATTTAAGATCACCTGGTTAGTGGTCTTGTTGGCGTATATCGCAATTCTTTTCAACGAATTTTGAAAATCTTGTCTACTTAAGGTTAACAGGTTTGGATTTTCCACTGGAATAACCGCGTTGTAGTCTGGATACTTGGCATCTACTAATCTACACACTACTCTTGTATCTCCAAATGAAAAGAATGTATTCGTTTTATTGAATGCCATTTCCACTTCAACATCACCTGACAAAGCTGATTTCAAAAGTGTGAAACCTTTCTTTGGAATAATGAAGCTTGATGTAGTCTCGCTCTTTACATTCCCATAAGTATACTTCACTAATTTATGGGCATCTGTCGCAACGAAAATAACCTTGTTAAAGTCAACCTGCACATAAACACCTGTCATCGCTAATCTCAATTCATCTGAACTTGTAGCAAATAAAACTCTATTGATAGCATTATGAACAGCTTCTGAAGGAAGTTTAACTACATCGGCATCTTGTAGTTCTGGTATTTCAGGAAAATCATCTGCACTATCTCCAGCCAACTTATATTCACCATAAGCAGATTTTACTTTAATGGCATTTTTTTCTGTTTCAGCGGAAAAGGTAATAGGTTGCTCCGGTAAGGCTTTTAAGGTATCCAAAAGAATTTTAGCCGGTACCGCTATTTTGCCCTCTTCGTTCATCATTACCTCAATTCCTGTAACTATTGAGGTCTCTAAATTTGTAGATACTATGGTTAGTTGGTTTCCATTTAAATCAAATAGAAAATCCTCTAAAATTGGAAGAACAGGATTAGGATTAATTGCTCCACTAGCAACCTGTAATTTCTTTAGCAAATCCGTTGACGATACCTCAAATTTCATTTCGTTTCTTTTAAATTATAAGGAATTCGACTCCTTTATAACATTCCTCAAAATAACCGTTTTACGGCGAAGAACCAAAGCCACAAAAATAACCCATTAAGTGTAAATGCAGTACTATTCCTTAGACCTTCTTCAAGGATTATAATATTTTTGCGAGCTTAAAACTCAGCATCGTTGATTGATAGAATAAATGGACCAGTAATTAATGAAATTAAGGAGATTGATTTTCCTGATTATCAAATCGTAAACCTTGCTAATGGTATACCCATTTTTTTTATTCCAGGACAATGTAAAGAAGTGGTTAAAATTGAATTCATCTTTGAATCTGGAAGAATTAAAGAGGACAAAAAGGGTGTCTCAAAACTTTGTCATCTCTTAATGAGGGAAGGAACATCCCAATATTCGAGTAAACAAATAGCCGAAACATTGGATTACTATGGCGCAACATTGAAATCTGAATCAGGCATGGATTCTTGTGGATTTACCCTTTATTGTTTAACGAAACACTTGAATAAAATTCTCCCAGTTATCCTTGACATCATTAGTCATCCACTATTTTCAGAGGAGGAAATTAAAATCAAGAAAAAACAACTTGGTGATTCTTTAAAACACGAATTGTCAAAAAACGAAGTCATCGCATACAGAGCACTTACTGAGGATCTATTTGGCTTGGATCATCCATATGGTTATAACACCACAGAAGAAATTTTGAATAAAGTTGGGCGAGAAGATTTAATATCCTTTCACCAAAAGTACTATAAAGCAGAGCAATTAAAAGTGTTTATCAGCGGGGACGTTAATCAAGAAGTCGAAAAACAGATTGAGTCTCTTTCGAATATTAAATCAGGTGAAAAGCATGTTTTTCAAATTAATCATCCAGAGAAAAACATTCGCGAAAAGCGAATTAAAGGACCACATAAATATCAGTCTGCCTTAAGATTAGGGCGGATTTTATTTGACAAACAACACGAGGACTTTATTGATTCCTACTTTTATAACACTGTATTAGGAGGTTATTTTGGCTCAAGATTGATGCAAAACATTAGAGAACAAAATGCATTTACCTACGGTATTTATTCTTCTCTCGACACCTTTTTGCATACCGGTTTTTTCTGTATTTCAACCGAGGTAGACAACGAATTTGTCGATAAAACCCTAATGTGTGTTCGAGATGAACTATTG
Organism: Saprospiraceae bacterium; assembly: GCA_020630475.1. Lineage (GTDB taxonomy): Bacteria > Bacteroidota > Bacteroidia > Chitinophagales > Saprospiraceae > JAHDCZ01. The sequence continues at coordinate 255,114 of JAHDBI010000001.1, read as the reverse complement.
AAATTACAAGAGCAATTAATGAGTGATGCTGAGTTGAAAATGGTTCAAAATTATCTGTTAGGAAACTTTTTGAGCTATTTAGATGGTCCGTTTAAAACAGGGAAACTACTTCGCTCTTTTGTATTGGATGGATTAGATGAAAAGCATTTTGAAAAACTTGTAACGAGAGTTCGTCAAATTTCAGCCAAGGATGTACAAAATATAGCAAACAAGTACTTTTCTTACGAAGATTTAAACCTAGTTGTAGTAGGGCAATAAAAGCTTAAATACTTCGGTTTAAATAGGAGCTTATATCCCTTCAATTTATATCAAGCCAGATATTTTCTTTTTTTTAACTTTGAAGTCCTTTGCGGACCGATTTTTGTACTTAGAGCATTTAGATGAAATTATTTAGTTTTTTTACGCAAGAACTTGCTGTTGATTTAGGAACAGCTAACACCTTGATTATCCAAGATGGTAATGTGGTTATTGACGAACCATCAATCGTAGCCATCAATAGAAGGACTAATGAGGTCATTGCCGTAGGTACTAAGGCAATGAATATGCATGAAAAAACTCATGAAGATATTCGAACTATACGTCCTTTAAAGGATGGTGTAATTGCTGATTTCCAAGCTGCTGAAAGTTTGATTCAGGGCTTAATTCAAATGTTAGGTGAAAAGCGTCGTTTTTTCACTCATCTAAAAATGGTGATTTGTATTCCTTCCGGTATTACTGAAGTCGAGAAAAGGGCCGTTTTTGATTCAGCCGATCATGTCGATTCGAAAGAAACTTACCTTATTCACGAGCCGATGGCTGCAGCATTAGGTATTGGAAT
>JAHDBI010000001.1:175955-254197 GCA_020630475.1 Saprospiraceae bacterium | reverse complement strand
GGTATCCCAAAACAAGTACTTGTCTCTCACGTAGAATGCGCAGAAGCACTTGACAAATCAATTGCAAAAATCGAAGAGGCTATTCTTAAAGCCTTAGAAGATACTCCACCCGAATTAGCCTCTGATATTTACAAAGAAGGGCTTTATTTAACTGGTGGAGGAGCTTTGTTAAGAGGGCTTGCGCCAAGAATTTCAGAAAAGACTAAACTTAATGTTCAGGTTGCTGAAGATCCATTAAGGGCTGTAGTTAGGGGGACTGGTTTGGCTCTAAAAAATACTGATGTATATACCTTCCTGATAGATCGTAAAAGTATTTAAACCGTGACCGATGCAAAATCTGCTATTATTTTTTGCAAAGTTTGGTTCAGTGATTTTATTTATTGTTCTAGAAATCTTTTGCTTCAATCTCATTGTTAGTCAAAACGATAAACAAAAAAACATTTACTTACACTCCGCCAATTTAGTGTCTGGTCAAATCAACAATAGGGTCAACAATGTCAAAAACTATTTAAATCTTCGAAAGGAAAACGATAGTTTGAGGGTTGAAAACGCAAGACTACTCCAACAAATTTTAAATATTCCAGAGGCTGTTATCAATAACGAATCGATCGAAAAAGACTCTAATTTGATAGACTATAAAATCATTCCTGTAACGGTTTGTTCTAAGACCGTCAGATTAAGAAACAATCATATTACACTTTGTCAAGGATCAAAAAATGGACTAAAATCTGGAATGGGTGTGATTAGTGCCAATGGAGTTGTAGGTATCATTAAAGAAGTAAGTAAAAATTACGCTCATGTTCTGAGCGTTCTCCACAGCCAGTGTAGAATTAGTGCGTTGATTGAGGACAAAAATTATTTTGGCAATCTCATATGGAGAGGAAGTGACATTCGAAAAATGTATTTGGAGGCAATTCCAAAACACGTTAATATCAGTGTTGGTGATGAAGTCGTTACAAGTGGCTATTCAATTATATTTCCAAAAGGTATAGCAATAGGAAAAATAGACAACTTTAGGATTCCTTCTGGCTCAGACAATTACGAAATTGAAGTAGCCCTTTACAATGATCTGTTTTCGGAAATAAACCTTTATGTCATTGATAAAAATAAGGTAGAGGAACTCATTGAACTAGAAGCTCAGCTCATATATGAATAGCCAAGTTTTCAAAAATATCATTAGCTTCTTGATTGTTGTCCTGCTGCAAATAATCATATTTAAGAGAATTGATTTAACATTCGGATCCTTCGATTTTATTCATTTCTTAATCTATCCCATATTCATTATTATTTTACCATTAAAAACTCCTCGAGCCCTTGTCATTTCTTTGGGTTTTATCTTAGGAATTACTGTCGATATGTTTTATGATTCTCCGGGGATTCATGCAAGTGCTTGTGTATTTATAGGCTTTATTCGCCCATATGTTTTAAAAGCATTAGAACCTTATGAAGGTTATAAGATAGATCACTCTCCTAGTTTGAAAAACATGGGTTTCGTTTGGTTTCTACCTTACTGTAGTATTATGATGGGCATTTTTATGCTCTTTTATTTTTCAGTAGAAGCCTTTTCATTTGTGTATTATTTTGAAATATTCATGCGTTCTATCTTTAGTTTTTTTGCCTCGATGATGATCATTTTAATATATCAACTTATAAGTGGTGCACGATCATGAATCAATTTTCAAATCGATTTACGGTTATATACGGGTTCATCATATTATGTGCATTAGGCTTGGTTTTGCAAGCGGCCAGAATTCAAGTATTTGGAAGTAAGTTTAAAAATAGTGCCAGTAAATATGCAATTGATAAGCAAACACAATATCCGAGCCGGGGCTTAATTTATGATCGCAATGGGCAGCTTTTGGTATACAATATTCCTGTATACGATTTAAAAGTCACGTACAATAAAGTTCCAAAAGAAATTGATACTACATTGTTTTGTAAACTATTGAATATTCGAAAAGATAGTTTCTCAATTTTAATTACAAAAGATTGGAGAAGTGCTCAGTTTAGTAAATCGGTCCCTTTTACTTTTTACTCAAAAATTTCCCCAGAGCGATTTGCAAAGTTTCAAGAGCATTTACATTTATTCCCTGGATTTTATCCCGTTCTAAGATATATTCGTTCCTATCCTCACCAAAATGCAGCACACGCGCTAGGCTATTTAGGAGAGGTAAATCAAAAAGTAATCGACAATAATACTGGATATTCCTCGGGAGATTTTATGGGTGTTAGTGGTTTGGAAAAAACTTATGAAAACAAACTCAAAGGTCAAAAAGGATATAACTATTTACTCAAAGATAATTTGGGCAGAGAGGTTGGTGCCTATAGTGAGGGTGGTTTAGATTCCGTCGCTCAATCAGGATTGGATTTGATTACAGGTTTAGATCTAGAATTACAAAAGTATGGGGAATCGCTTATGAACGGTAAAAGAGGGAGTGTTGTTGCTATTGAACCTTCAAGCGGAGAAATTTTAAGTATCATCAGTGCTCCTAGTTATGATCCTAATCTTTTGGCACTCAATCAAAATAGAGGTTCTTCTTTTAAGAGGCTCTTTCAAGATTCTATAAATAGGCCATTTCTAGATCGATCTGTTATGGCAAAATATCCACCAGGATCCATTTTCAAACCCATATTTTCTCTTATTGCATTACAAGACGAAATCACATATGCATCAAGAACTATCTATTGCGATGGAGAATATACCGTCAATAAAAAACGAGGGTTTTCTCAGGGTTGTCATGGCCACCCTACCCCATATAATATTTCTATTGCTTTAGAACATTCTTGCAATTCCTATTATTACCAATTACTTAGAGAATATGTCGAGCAATATGGCTACTCACAACCAGGAAAAGGATTAGATAGACTTAAATCTAGATTGGCGGATTTTGGATTAGGTATACCATTGGGAATTGATAGTTATTTAGAAAACAAGGGAAACGTTCCTGGTTCAAAATACTTTGATCGGCTTTACGCCAATGTTAGATCCGGTTGGAGATCAACTTATATTTTGTCCCTAGGTATTGGTCAAGGTGAACTCCAATTAACTACTGTTCAAATGGCTAATCTAGCCGCCATTATTGCTAATCGTGGACATTACTTTATTCCCCATTTAGTGAAAAGTTATTCGGCGTCAGATTCTTTAATTGCAAAAAAATATAATACTCCTAATTATGTCAATGTGGATAGTGTTCACTTTAAGCCAGTCATTAAAGGTATGTATGATGTAATTCGAAGTGGAACGGCTCAAATGGCTTATGTACCTGGTCTTGATATTTGTGGAAAAACAGGTACATCACAAAATCCGCATGGTGAAGATCATTCTGTTTTTTTCGCTTTCGCGCCAAAAGAAAATCCAAAAATAGCTATTGCTGTTTATGTTGAAAATGCTGGATTTGGAGGAACAATTGCTGCGCCAATAGCCAGCTTAATGATAGAAAAATATTTAAACAGAGAAATTGGATTATCTTCAAAATGGAAAGAAGATTTTATTTATAGTAAAAACCTTATCGAAACTCCTGATCAATGATCATATCGTGTATAGTAGCTGTTGCAAAAAATAATGTAATCGGAAAAGACAATGATATTCCTTGGTATTTGCCCGCTGATTTAAAGTATTTTAAAAAGGTCACCTCGGGAAGCCCTATAATAATGGGGAGAAATTGTTTTGAATCCATTGGTAGACCCCTACCGAATCGTACCAATATTATTGTTACTAGAAATCCTTTTTACATTTCCACTAACTGTTTAATTGCTCATAGTATAGAAGAAAGTCTTAAGCTGGCAAAGGATTGTGAATCAAACGAAATTTTCATTATCGGTGGTGGGCATATCTACAATCAAACTGAAGAACTTTGGGACAAGCTATACCTGACTGAAGTTGATCTCGAAACAGATGGAGACGTTTTCTTCCTTAATGTCGATTTAGACAATTGGACTTTGGAAAAATCAGAAGCATTTGACAAAGACGAAAAAAATAAATTTAATTACACATTTAAGGTATATACAAGGAAATAGTCCTTGTATTTATGAAAGCAAATTTACCTCAGGAAGATTTTCTACATTATCTCTGGAGGACCCAATCCTTTAATACTAATGGGCTCATATTGAATAGTGGAGCACACCTTATAGTACTAAATCAAGGACAGTACAACATTGACTCTGGTCCGGATTTTAAAAACGCCAAAATTAAAATTGGTCAAACCCTTTGGTACGGTCATATTGAAATACATGTAAAATCATCAGATTGGTATAAACATCATCATGAAAGCGACCCTTCATTTTACAACGTCATTTTACATGTCGTTTACGAACATGATTGTGAGATTCGATTGCCAAATGGTGAAATATTAGATACACTTGAGTTAAAACAAATCATTCATCCGAGTCTTTTATTACATTATTATAGTTTAAAACAAAGCTCTAAAGCCATTTCATGTTATCGGCAATTATCCCACGTTGATCGAGTTTTTATAAAATCTGCAATACATAGTCAAGCCATTTTTAGATTAGAGAAAAAGGTTAGTCATCTTAAAGGTCGTCTTGTACAACTCCATTATGATTGGGAATTACTTTTTTATCAAGAACTTATGAAAGCCATGGGAGGGCGTGTTAACAAAGAAAATTTTTTAACACTGGCTATTAAAATCCCTATCCTTCTTATTAAAAAGTATAAAAATCAACCTGAAGTTTTGGATGCACTCTTTTTTGGACAAAGTGGATTAATTCCGGATAAGCCAACAGAGCTTTACGTTCAAAATCTAAAAAAGGACTATAGTCATTTAAAAAAGAAGCACCAATTGAAACCAATGGACAAATTTGTTTGGCAATTTTCAAAAATGCGTCCTTCGGGGTTTCCAACTCATAGAATCGCTCAAGTTTCAAGATTGTTATCTTCTTCTTGCATCTTCCAAACTTATCATGATGTCTATTCCATAATCCAACTAAAAAGGTTTTTTAGCATTAATTTAAATCCATTTTGGTTTAATCATTTTCATTTTAAGAAAACAACCACGAGTCAACCGAATAAAAACATTGGCGAAAGCCATATAGAAAAAATCATAATCAACGTTATTTCTCCTTTTGCCTACCTGTACGGTAAACATCAGGGACTGAACCATTTAATCGACTGGTCATTAAGTCTTTTAGAATCTTGTAAAAGCGAAAAAAATCGTGAAATAAACCAATGGATTAATTTGGGTATCAAACCAGTCAATGCTTTAGAAACACAAGGTCTACTTAGTTTAAAAAAGGAACTATGCGAAAAAGGGCGGTGTACCGAATGTAAGATCGGTAATCAAATCTTGAAAAAACGATAATTACACATGAATTTGGAGTACTTTTGGCCCAAAGAATTTTTAAATGGGTATTGGTTTAATCGGTAGAATTCTTCTCTCTCCTGTTTCATTCGTTTATGGCTTAGCAGTGAATACTCGAAATTTACTTTATGAGGCAGGTTTATTAAAATCAACTTCTTTTTCAAACCCCATTATTTCTGTTGGCAATCTTAGTGTCGGTGGTGCCGGAAAAACCCCTCACGTTGAATACCTAATCAGATTGTTGCAACCTTATTTGCAGATAGGTGTACTGAGTCGGGGTTATAAGCGAAAAAGTAAAGGCTTCCGATTTGTAACGAGAAATGATAATGTTCTTCAAGCCGGAGATGAACCCTTACAATATGCAAGAAAATTTAATGAATCCGTCATCGCAGTTTCTGAGAGTCGCGCCTTAGGAATACCTTTGATGTTAAAGCGGTATTCAGGCTTACAAACAATTATTCTTGATGATGCCTTTCAACATCTTTCTGTTACTCCAGCCATAAATATTCTATTAACACCATTTGATGATCTTTATACTCGAGACTATCTACTTCCTGCTGGTAGATTAAGAGAAAATGTATCTTCTGCAAAGAGGGCTAATATTGTTGTTGTAACGAAGTGTCCGAAACAAGAAGAAGAAATCAATCAAGAAGCTATCATTACCGAACTTCAACTTGAAGATTATCAGCAATTATTTTTTAGCTATTATGAATATGGGAAGCCATATTCGTTTTTTGAACCATTGCTTCGTAAAAATCTTGAAGATTTGGACGATGTCATTCTTATAAGTGCTATTGCGAATACTAGTTACTTAGAGCAACATTTGGAGTCAAAAGTAAAGAACATACATAAGGTGGAATATGAAGACCACCACTTATATTCTGAAAAAGAAATAGAAAACTTAAGCCGATTATTTAAACAAATAGAATCTGATAAAAAATGTATTCTCACTACTGAAAAAGATGCGACAAGATTAGAATTGCATTTCCAACAAATTCATAATTCCAATCTTCCTATTTTTGTACTTCCAATAGAAGTACATTTTCATTTTAATGACAAAAATCAATTTGACGATTTAATTAAAGAGCTATTACTAAATTTTAAGTTTTGACGAATGAATAGATTTTTAACCATACTACTTTGCTTAAGCTTTGGATTTACTTCAAATGGTCAATCTAGTTACATCTATAAGGATGAAACTGTTAATAGAGCAATTGATAGAATGGATATTAAATACAATTCAGACTATACCTTCCACAGTTCATTAAAAAACTACTCCAAACAAGAAATCAATGATTTTGTCAAGCAATTAGATAAAAGCGAGTTATCCGAAAAAGATAAATACAGAATTAGAAAGATGTATTATTTAGTAGGATCTGAAATGGATATAAAAGAGCAATCCTCTTTGATGCCTATAGAAAAAAAATACGTCGATAGTGCGAATGTCTTTTATACCTTTGAAAACAGAAAATACTCCCAACAGGCATCAATAGAAAACAAAGCTTTTTTAAAGTACTTTTACAAAACTCCTGGCCAGTTTTATGAAATAGAAAATGACTACTTAAAAATGTCGGTCAACCCTATACTTAACATTAGGTATGGAAAAGACACCGAAAGTGATGATTTGCTTTTTCAAAATACGCGTGGGATTAGATTGGAAGGAGTCATTGACGACAAAGTTTATTTTTATACAGATCTCCTTGAAAACCAAGGGAGCTTCCTTCAACACATTGAAAATAGAATTCAAAAACACAAAGCCATTCCAGGTCATGGAAGCTATAAGCCATTTCAAAGTTCTGTAGTAGATAATGTAAATGGTTATGATTTTCCGTTATCTACTGCATATGTTGGTTTTAATATTTCAAAAAGTATTGCAATTGAATTAGGTCACGGAAAGCATTTTATTGGTGATGGATATAATTCTTTAATCATGGACGATTACGGAAACAATTATTTCTACCTAAAATTTAGAACCAAAATCTGGAAGCTTTTATACCAAAATATCTTTTCGGAATTAGCTCCTATCAGTCAAGCTGAAAATCCTGGAGATTTTTTACTTGACAAAAAGTACATGGCGTCACATTATCTAAGCTTTAAGCCAACTAAAAACACTGAAGTAGGCTTATTTGAAACTGTACTTTTTACTAGAGAAAATAATTTCGAACTTCAATATCTCAATCCTGTAATCTTATATCGTACTGTTGAATTTAATTTGGATAGCCCAGACAATGTTATCATAGGATTAAATGCTAAATGGAATGTACTAAACAGATTCTCATTTTATGGGCAGTTGGTTTTAGATGAGTTTCTTTTAAGTGAGATTACTTCAGGTTCGGGTTGGTGGGCTAATAAATATGGATTTCAATTAGGCGCTAAATATATCGATGTTCTCGGAATAGATCAATTAGATGCTCAAGTGGAATACAATTATGTTCGACCGTATACGTTTACCCACAGAGATACTTTGGAAGGGTTTAATACATCGATAGCAAATTATAGTCATTTTAACCAACCAATGGCGCATCCTTTAGGCGCAAACTTCAAGGAATTGATTTTAGGTCTTAATTATAAACCGTTTGATAAGTTTTATGTTAACGCACGAATTATGCTCGCAATATATGGAGAAGACAATGGACAAAATTGGGGTGGTAACATATTGTTGCCCTTAGATTCAAGGGTAATGGACTTCGGTAATGTGTTAGGCCAAGGAATTGAAACGAATATTTTTCAATTAAGGCTTGACGCTAGTTATGAGTTGTACGATAACGTTTATGTTGATTTGGAGTTTCTTTATAGAAATAAGGAAAGTGAAGTAGAATCGTTGAACGTTTTATCAAACTATATAGGCGCTGGTATAAGGGCCAATTTGAACAGACAAAAGCTTGATTATTAAATTCTATGTCAGAATTAAAAGAAATACTAAAAGAAAGAATTCTTGTACTCGATGGTGCTATGGGAACGATGATTCAATCCTATAAATTGCAGGAAGCAGATTATAGAGGCGAAAGATTTTCTGATTACCATATGGATATCAAAGGAAATAATGATCTCCTTTCTATAACCAGACCAGATGTAATTAAGGAAATTCATGAAGCATACCTTATCGCTGGTAGCGATATCATTGAAACGAATACTTTTAATTCAACTTCTATTTCAATGGCTGATTACGACATGTCAGAATTAGCCTATGAGTTAAATTATGCATCAGCAAAAATTGCTAAACAAGCTGCCTCTAAGTATACTACTAAAGAAAAACCAAGATTCGTTGCAGGCTCGATTGGACCAACAAATCGAACTGCTTCAATTTCACCTGATGTAAATAATCCTGGTTATCGAGCAGTCGTTTTTGATGACTTGGTCAATGCATATTACGAACAAGCCAAAGGACTTTATGAAGGTGGAGCCGACCTTTTCCTAGTAGAGACTGTATTCGACACATTAAATTGTAAGGCTTGTCTTTTTGCGATTGACAAATTACATGAGGAAAAAGGAAAGAAAATACCGATTATGGTCTCCGGTACGATTACGGATGCCAGCGGTCGTACTTTAAGCGGTCAAACTGCCGAAGCTTTTTGGATCTCTATAAAGCATATGGACCTTTTAAGCGTTGGTTTAAATTGTGCGTTGGGTGCGGAAGAAATGAGGCCACATGTCGAAGTATTATCCAAAATTGCAGATTGCTATGTAAGTGCTCATCCAAATGCTGGTTTACCCAATGAATTTGGCGAATACGATCAAGGGCCAAGCCAAATGGAATCTTATATACGAGAATTTGCTGAAAGTGGTTTTGTTAATATTATAGGAGGGTGCTGCGGTACTACCCCTTCGCATATTAAAGCAATGGTTGATGGGGTGAAATCAGCAAAACCAAGAGTCATTCCAGACATTAAGCCTTTATCGACCTACGCTGGTTTAGAACCTTTAGTCGTTAGAGAGGATTTAAATTTTATCAATATTGGAGAAAGAACCAATATTACTGGTTCTAGAAAATTTTCTAGACTCATTCTTTCAGGTAATTACGAAGAAGCGCTTTCTGTTGCACGCCAACAAGTTGAGGCTGGAGCTCAAATTATTGATATAAACATGGATGAAGGAATGCTCGATTCAGAGCATGCCATGGTTACATTCTTAAACTTAGTTATGTCAGAACCAGATATTGCTAAGCTACCAATTATGATTGATTCTTCTAAGTTCTCCGTTATTGAAGCAGGTTTAAAGTGTGTACAAGGTAAATGTATTGTCAATTCTATCTCTTTGAAAGAAGGTGAAAAAATCTTTAAAGAACAAGCTAAAACTTTAAAGCGTTTGGGTGCCGCCGCGGTTGTAATGGCTTTTGATGAAGATGGTCAAGCTGATACAATAGAACGGAAGGTTGAAATTTGTAAAAGGGCCTATGATATTTTAGTCGATGAACTTAGTTGGGATCCAACAGATATCATTTTTGATCCAAATATTTTTGCTGTTGCTACTGGAATTGAAGAACATAATGAATATGCCATAAATTTCATTGAGGCAACTAGACAAATCAAGGATCTTTGTCCTGGTGTTAAAGTAAGTGGTGGTGTAAGTAATATTTCCTTTTCATTTAGAGGAAATAACATTGTTCGAGAGGCAATGCATTCATCATTTTTATTTCACGCAATTCAAGCGGGAATGGACATGGGAATAGTAAATGCTGGGATGATTGAAGTTTACGAAGAAATTCCTAATGAACTATTAACAAAAGTTGAAGACGTATTATTTAACAAAAAGAAGAACGCTACTGATAATTTAGTTGCTTTCGCAGAAACAATAAAAGGGGAAGGTAAAAAGATAGTCGTTGATTTAAGTTGGCGAGAAGCGGAGGTAGAAAAAAGATTGTTTCATGCATTAGTCAAAGGAATTACAGATTATATCGATAAGGATGTTGAAGAAGCTCGATTGAAATATCCAAGTCCATTGTCTGTAATTGAAGGACCTTTGATGGACGGTATGGGTATCGTTGGAGATCTGTTTGGATCGGGCAAAATGTTCTTACCTCAAGTTGTAAAGAGTGCAAGAGTTATGAAAAAAGCTGTTGCCATATTGACTCCATATATTGATGCAGAAAAGGGCTCATCCAAGTCGAGTTCAAAAGGAAAAATATTATTAGCCACAGTAAAAGGTGATGTGCATGATATCGGTAAAAATATTGTTGGTGTTGTTTTAGCCTGTAATAATTATGACATAATCGATTTAGGTGTTATGGTTCCATGTAAAAAAATTCTAGATACAGCAATAGAAGAAAATGTAGACATTATCGGTCTAAGCGGTTTGATAACTCCCTCTTTAGATGAAATGGTTTCCGTTGCAAGTGAAATGCAAAGAAGGAATATGAAGATTCCTCTGCTTATCGGCGGTGCGACAACTTCAAAGACCCACACTGCTGTTAAAATTGATCCTGCATACAAAGGGCCTATTCAGTATGTTTTAGATGCTTCTAAAGCAGTTCCCGTAGTTAGTTCATTACTAAATTCAAATGAAAGTGAAAGAAGTAATTTTATCATACAGACTAAACAACAGTATCATAAAATTAGAGATGATAGGGCTTCCAAGAAATCAACAAAAGAATACATCCCTATTGAATTAGCACGTCAAAATAAATTTGATGGCGGTTGGAGTAACTATCAACCTCCTAGACCCAATTTTCTCGGTGTAAAAGTGCTGAATGATTTGGATCTAAATTTACTCGTCCCCTATATAGATTGGACACCATTTTTTAAAAGCTGGCAATTGGCTGGTAAATACCCTGCAATTCTTCAGGATGAAATCGTTGGTGAGGAAGCTACTAAACTATTCAAGGATGCTCATGAAATGTTGGAACAAATTGTTAAACATAAATGGCTTACAGCCAAGGGTGTTTTTGGTCTTTTTCCAGCGAAAAGTGTTAATGAGGACATCAATATTTACACTGACGAAAAATATTCGGACGTTTTTACAACCTTCAACCACCTTCGACAGACTCGTAAAAAGGCTCCTGGTTTAAAATACCTATGCTTAAGTGATTTTGTTGCTCCTGCCGATACTGACATTAATGATTACATTGGTGCTTTTGCAGTTACCACTGGATTAGGAATTGAAACAAAAGTTGAAGAATTTCAAAAAGCAAACGATGACTATAGCGCTATTTTGTTAAAGTCATTGGCAGATAGATTAGCTGAGGCTTTCGCCGAATACCTTCATAAGGAGGTAAGAGTAAACCATTGGGGCTACTCTAAAGATGAAACCTTGTCAAATGATGAGCTAATAAAAGAAAAATATATAGGCATTCGACCAGCACCTGGCTACCCAGCATGTCCTGTTCATGATGAAAAAGAAAAATTATTTAAACTATTAAACGTTCAAGAAAATATAAATATCTACTTAACCGAAAGCTTCGCGATGTATCCGGCAGCCTCAGTTAGTGGATATTATTTTAGCCATACAGATAGTAAATATTTTACGGTTAACAAAGATTAATTTTTTTAAAATGAGAAATATTTTTCGACTTATAATTCTGACATCTGTCATGCTCTTTTGTTTTCAAGCTATTACAATTGGACAAATCTCAGAAGAACAAAAAGCAATAGACGAAATAAAAGAACGAGGCATAGAAGAAGTTGAGGTAAAGCGAAGGCTTTTATTAAAAGGGATCGATTTAGACCAAGTCAACCCAAATAATCCAGAAGAAGTCATTGCGGCTGAAAAAGCTTTTAATGAGGTTCTAGCAGAAATAGACGCTGAAAGGAAAGCGAGTATAGAACCTTTAGATACACTTCCCTTAACTCCTCAAGTAGAGGATGTTGCAAATGGTGCTGAAACGGTTGAAGTAAAAGTGGATGTTGTAGATGATGAACAACAGGATAATGCACAAAAATCCAAAATTTTTGGTCAACATATTTTTAAGTCTAAGGATGCTAGTTTTTTCGAGAAGAGCAGTGAAATAAACGTTCCGAAAAGTTATACTTTAGGTACAGGAGATATTATTTCTGTTTCCATTTGGGGACGTTCTCAACTAAACGAATCGCACGAAATTAAATCTGATGGTTCTATCGCTTTAAGTAATTCTACAAGGATATTCCTTAAAGGATTATCCCTTGAGGTAGCTAAAGAAAAATTAGCAAAAATTTATAGAGAATATTACGTATTCAGAAAAGGAGAATTTGATGTAACTATTTCTAAGGCAAGAACAATTAATGTAAATATAGTTGGGGAAGTCGAAAATTATGGGAGCTTCAATCTATCTGGTTTAAACAATATTTTTAATGCTTTGATCACCGCTGGTGGTCCAACTAATATTGGGTCAGTAAGAAACATTCAGCTAATACGACCTGGGGAACAAGTTAGAATTATAGATATCTATGAATATTTGTTAAACCCAGAATTCTCAACTGATTTATACTTAATGGAGAATGATATTATTAACGTTCCGGTAAGTGGCAAGCTCGTTGAGATAAGTGGAGCAGTCAAAAGACCATTTTACTACGAATTAAGAGACGGAGAACATTTAAAAAAGTTAATTGATTTTGCTGGTGGATTAAAAAGTAATGCTATAAAACGAAATGTACAGATAAAAAGATTTCTTAACGATGAAGAATTAATTGAAGATATCAATTTACAGTCATTACTTAATTCGTCAAAATCGTACACACTATACGATGGAGATATTATAAAAGTAGAGTCAATTCCGAATGCTTACCACAATTTTATCACAATCACCGGAGCTGTAGATATTCCTGGAAGATATTCGATAAGTAGTAATACTAAAATTTCTGATATCTTAAAAAAGGTTAAGCTTGATCGAAATGCCCTGTCTTCACTTGCCTATGTTAAGCGTAAAGAGGACAACCTCGAAAAATTTCGGTATTTTTTTGTAAACCTTGACAATGTAAAAGCTAACATTAACGACATTGACAACTTAATTCTCTTTCCCGAAGATGAATTAATTATATATAAGAAATCCAGATATACAGATGCCGAAAGTTTTTCTGTAGAAGGAGAGGTTAGAGAACCAAATTCATTTTCCATGGACTCTAATGGATCTATAACTGTAGATCAAGCTATCTACTTAGCCGGTGGCTTAAAAGATGAAGCTACAGAGTTTGCATACATTAAAAGGTACAATGAGGTAGGGAAGCTAGAATATATCCGTGTCGACTTAAATGATAAGAACAATCTGCCAAAAATGGAAAATAAAGATATTCTTCAAATCTATTCTAAAACGGACTTTTTAGATGATTCTTTTGTAACTATTGGTGGTGCTGTGAGAAATCCAGGGCAATTCAAATATGACGAATCATTAAGACTTAAAGATCTTCTTACCCTATCAGGTGGTTTAAAATTAGAATCTGCACCATATCGAATTGATGTATATAGACTAGATTTTGATGATAAGAAAAAAAGCAAAACGCTGGCTGCATCTGTTCAAATTGATAAAAACTTTGAATTATTTGGTGAAGAAGAATTTACTCTAAATCCTTATGATCAGGTGTTTGTGAGAACTGCACCTGAGTTTGAATTTCAAAAAGTGGTGACAATTCAAGGGGAAGTACAGTTTGCAGGTTCTTATGCACTTATTCAAGACAATGAAAAAATTGTGAACATTTTACGTAGAGCAGGTGGTTTGACTGACGAAGCATTTTCTCAGGGCGTAACGCTTTATAGAAATATGGATGACGCTGGTTATGTTATTATTAATCTAGAAAAAGCATTAAAAAATAATGAATCATCTTTTAATGTTATTTTGAAGGATGGGGATATAATAAATATCCCGAAATCCAATGATCTTGTAACGATAGAAGGAGCTACAAGAATAAATGAATTATATAATTCTGATATTGTAAAGCAAGGTAAAATAAATGTAGCCTTTGAAAAAAATAAAAGTGCAACTTCATACATTCGAGATTATGCTGGAGGTATTGCAGAAAATGGAGATAAAGGCAAAATCACGGTTACATATGCTACTGGAGAAGTAAAATCATCTAGAAGATTTCTTTTTTGGAGAAGCTATCCAGAAATTAAACCTGGCTCGACGATTAGAATTGGAGCCAAAGAAGAAAAGCCTGTAAAGGAACATTCTGAAAGAGAATCTACAGATTGGGGGAAACTGATTTCAGATTCTATTGCTCAAACAACCGCCATTTTATCTCTAATAATTTTAGTTCAAAGAATTGACTAGGTAAACAATATTGAGTAATTTTGCTACTCAATTATGATAGAAACGCTGATTTCAAGTAAAACAAGGATTAAATTGCTTTTAAAGTTCTTTTTAAATAGCAATGCCTCTGCATATCTCCGCGGTTTAGAAAGTGAGTTTGGTGAATCAACTAATTCAATTCGTATAGAGCTTAATCGTTTTGAAAAAGCAGGAATGCTTAAAACTCATTTTGTTGGAAATAAGAAGTTTTTTAAAGCGAATACCGCCCATCCTCTTTATGCTGAAGTCAATAGTATTGTTTTAAAATATTTAGGCTTCGATCAGATTATAGAGAATGTAATCAAAAGACTAGGTAGTGTTAAAAAAGTATATATCACAGGAGACTTTGCTCTTGGAAAAGATAGCCCAATCATTGATCTAATCTTTGTTGGAGATATTGACAAAAACTATCTCATTGAATTAGTTGCTAAGGTTGAAAAATTAATCAAAAGAAAATTAAGATACCTTCATTATAAATCATCTTCAGAAGCAGAATCATATCTAGATTCTACTGATGGAAAGAATTTACTACTCTGGAAAAACGATGATAAATGAGCTGTGATGAGTTAAATTCTTCCCTTGGACTTTCTATCTCTGAGAAAAGATGGTTTGCGGTTAAAGTAAAATATAAATGTGAAAAGTTAGTTTGTGAAAGACTAATTAGACAAGGAATAGATGCCTACGTACCCATTCTTGAAACAGTTAAAGAATATACACACAAACGCAAAATCGTTTCAAAGCCAATTATTCATTCCTTTGTTTTTGTTAGGATTTTAGAATCCGAGTATGTGTCTGTTTTAAAAACCTTGCACGTCTATAGTTTTCTGAAAATTGGAAACTCCCTAATCTGTATTCCTCAAGAAGAAATGAATTTACTGAAACATGTAGTAGGTGAATTCCAAGACGTGTTTGTAGAAGAAAGAAATTTTGATGTAGGACAACCCGTTGAAATTGTTCATGGAAATTTGACCGGTTTGACTGGAAAATTGATAGAGAAAAAGAATAAAAATGAATTCATTGTTGAAATACCTTCATTAGGTCTTCAACTAAGAATCGAATTAAATAAGGTCTTTTTAAGACCCCTTGTGACAAAACAATTGGCGTAAGCCAATTAAATATAGATTTCTTTAGGCGATAAGTTGTTCCGACTTATTGACGGCGGAGCCATATAAACTTTACGATGAACAAACAAAATATTCTGGTAACTGGTGGTGCAGGATTTATAGGATCCGAGGTCATTAGACAACTAGTTAATGACCCATCAAAGCATGTTGTTAATTTTGATAAATTAACCTATGCAGGAAATTTAGAGAATCTAAAAAGTGTAGAGCATCAGGAAAATTACAGTTTTGTCAAAGGTGACATTTGTGATGAGGAGCTTCTGAAGAAAGTATTCTCTGAGCATAATATTGCAAAAGTAATTCATCTTGCGGCGGAAAGTCACGTTGACCGTTCTATTCTTGAACCATTGTTATTTGTAAAAACAAATTTAATCGGTACTGCTAATCTTTTAAATGTTGCGAAAACGCATTGGAATGGTGATTTCGAAAATAAATTATTTTATCATATTTCTACTGATGAAGTATACGGCTCGTTAGATTTTGGAACAGACTTGTTTTCTGAAACTACACCGTATGACCCAAGAAGTCCTTACTCGGCTTCCAAAGCTGGATCTGATCACTTAGTAAGATCGTATTATCATACTTTTGGACTACCCGTGGTTATTAGTAATTGTTCAAACAATTATGGCCCTTTTCAGTTTCCTGAAAAACTAATTCCATTATGTATAAATAACATTCTAAACAACAAACCTCTTCCCATTTATGGAAAAGGTGAAAATATTAGAGATTGGTTATACGTAGGCGACCATGCAAATGCAATTATTACCATTCTAGAAAACGGTGAAAAGGGTGAAACTTATAACATTGGAGGCGATAATGAATGGTCAAACTTAGAATTAGTAAAAATTCTTTGTCGAACTATTGACGAAAAGTTGGATCGAAATGTAGGAGAAAGTGAAAAGCTTATAACCTTTGTTAAAGATCGGGCCGGCCATGACCTTAGATACGCGATTGATGCAAATAAAATAAAAAATGATTTAGGTTGGTCTCCCCAATATCAATTTGAGGAGGGAATAAAATTAACTGTTGATTGGTATTTAGATCAGGCAGAGTGGTTAGAAAATATTACCTCTGGATCTTATAAAACATACTATCAAAAGCAGTACGGATAAAAGCTGAAAACAATGAAGAAAATTCAGATGGTTGATGTTCGATCTCAATATTTAAAAATTAAAGATGAGGTCGACGCGGGAATTATGGAAGTTATAGATTCTTGTGCTTTTATTAATGGGCCAAAAGTAAAGGAACTTCAATCCAATCTTGAAGAATACTTAAGTGTAAAGCATGTTATTCCTGTAGCAAATGGTACAGATGCCCTTCAAATCGCAGTAATGGCATTAGATTTGAAAGTAGGGGATGAAATCATCGTTCCTGCCTTTACTTACGCAGCAACAGCAGAAGTAGTCGGACTTTTAGGCTTAAGGCCAATAATGGTAGACGTAGATTTATCTACTTTTAATGTTCGAATCGAGGACATACAGCCACATATTACTAGTAAAACAAAAGCAATCATTCCAGTTCATCTCTTTGGACAAACGGCCAATATGGAAGAGATCTGTGAATTTGCAAAGGAACATAATCTATATGTAATCGAAGATAATGCTCAAGCAATTGGGGCTGATTGCTATTTCAAAGATGGTTCAAGTAAAAAAAGTGGTACTGTTGGAGATATAGGATGTACTTCTTTTTACCCATCTAAAAACCTTGGAGCTTATGGAGACGCTGGGGCAATCTTTACAAATGATGATGAATTAGCTAGGAAGATTCGAATGATTGCTAACCATGGACAAGTCTCACGATACTATCATGATGTCCTTGGATGTAATTCGCGACTAGATAGTATTCAAGCAGCAATTCTGTCAGTAAAGCTTAAACATTTAGATGAATTTAATTTGAACAGAAAGAAAGCAGCTGAATTTTACGACGCCCATCTATCAAAAATTGATCAAATAGAACTGCCATATAGGAGTGATGACTCTAATCATGTTTTCCATCAATACACTTTAAAAGTAAAAGATGGTCGACGAAATCAATTAAAAGAATATTTAGACGAATGTGGTATTCCTTCAATGATATATTACCCTGTCGCGTTATATAAACAAAAAGCTTTTAGTTCATACGTAAGCGAAGATTTTAGTTTACCAAACACTAAGATCTTATGTGACCAAGTAATCTCATTACCCATGCACAGTGAATTGACACAAGAACAACAATCCTTCATTGTAAACAAACTTGAAGCGTTTTTTAAGGGCTAATAAAATGACTTTTTTTGCAGATAAAACCGCAGTTATTGATTCGAATGTCGAAATAGGCAACGGAACTAAGGTTTGGCATTTTTCTCATGTAATGTCAGAGGCACGAATTGGTAAAAACTGCGTTATCGGTCAAAATGTTTTTGTGGGGAAAAATGTCAAAATTGGAGATGGTGTCAAAATTCAAAACAACGTATCTCTGTATGAAGGAGTAGTTTGTGAAGATGAAGTATTTATCGGTCCATCAGTTGTATTTACAAATGTCAAAACACCAAGGGCTTTTATTGAAAGAAAAAATGAGTTTCTAAAAACAATAATTTCTAAAGGCGCTACTGTTGGAGCAAATGCGACTATTGTTTGTGGGGTACGCATTGGTCAATTTGCTTTAATCGGTGCAGGTGCACTAATTTCAAAAGATATTGACAACCATGCTTTAGTAATAGGAAACCCATCTAAACAGGTAGGATGGGTTTGTAAATGTGGGCAGAGATTAGAATTAAAAAATCAAATCAGCTCTTGTTCAAGGTGTTCGTTAAAATATAAAGAAGAATTAGGTCAATTACTAAATGTCTAAAAGTAGAAAAAGATTTGCGCTACTCGGTGCTGCTGGATACGTTGCACCAAAGCATATGAAGGCCATAAGTGAAACAGGTAATATACTTGTTGCGGCTATGGACAAACATGACTCTGTAGGTATTTTAGATAAATACTTTCCCGATTGTGCGTTTTTTGTAGAATTCGAAAGATTTGAAAGATTTCTAGAAAAATTAAAGCGAAACGGAGAAGGTATAGATTATCTAGTTGTATGTACTCCTAATTATTTACATGATGCTCATTGTCGATTTGGACTTAGATTAGGAGTAGATGTAATTTGCGAAAAACCCCTAGCCTTAAATCCATGGAATATTGACGCGCTTAAGTTGGCAGAACAGGTTCATAAGAAACAAATTTTTAATATTTATCAACTGCGTTTGCACGAGGAACTTTTATCTTTGAAGAACAATTTATCAAATTCTGAGCGACACAAAGTTGATTTAATATATGTATCGCATCGGGGTCAATGGTACAATCATTCTTGGAAAGCTGATGTTTCTAAATCTGGAGGGTTGGGCACAAATATCGGTGTTCATATGTTTGATCTTCTACATTACCTATTCGGTAAGCTTAAGGCAATCAAGTTATTAAAAATGGACAATAGTAGTATGGAAGGGACTTTAAGTTTGGAGCATGCTGATGTCACTTGGTACCTTTCCATAAAAAGTCCAAACTCAAAGAAAGAACCTACGAGACAATTGACAATTGGAGGTACTCAGCTAGATTTAAATCATGGATTCGAGGATTTACATACTAAAAGCTATTCTAATATTCTTACTAATAAAGGAATCCTAATAAAACATGTTGAAGAAGGTTTATTAACCTGTTATAAGTTAAGAACTTTAGCATCCGCCTATTCTAACGAAAGTTAAGAACTATGAATTCTGATTCAAAAGATACCTTTTCGGACGAAATATCATTAAAGGATTTAATCCTTAAAATTCACGAATTTTGGTTTGAGATTCTCAGGTCGTGGAAGACAATAATTTTAATATTACTCCTTGCATGGCTATTTATCTTTTATAAAAACTACACAAAAGAAAGATCCTACATTGCCACTTTAAGCTATATGCTTCATCAATCGGACGCTTCTGGTGGTGGTTCACTTTCTAGTTTAATGGGAAGCTTTGGCTTAGGTCAAACCGGGGACTTTAATGCTGAGAAATTAATCAAGCTTTCAGAAAGTCAAAACATCTTACATAAAGTATTATTGGATTCTGTGAGTTTGAATAAAAAAGAAGATTTATTTGCTAACCATATTATAGAGCTCTATGACCTTCATGGTACAACCTGGGAAGAAAGTGATTTAGGTAAAAACAAATTTAAATTTACATCTAATGATGTAGAGCGTTTTGATCGAAAAACTAATTCTGCATTAAAAACATTGTACGGTAAACTATTAGGTAACAAAAATGAAGAGGCCATATATAAATCTCAATATGATGAATCTACTGGAATCTTCGAAATAATGGTTATAGGCATTAATGAACAGTTATCAATAAAATTAGCAGAACATATTTTTCATCAATTGGATTCTTTTTATATCCAAAAAACAATTGAAGGAGAATTATTAAATTATAATGTAATTCAAGCTCGGACTGATTCCTTAAAAAGAGAACTCCATAATACAGAAATGAGATTAGCTAGATATACTGATAGCTCAAACAATCTTATTAGAAATGAGGATAAAATAAAAAGTCAACAACTAAGTCGACAAGTTACTTTGATGTATGCTGGATTAGCAAAAGCAATGGAAAGTTTAGAGATGGCAGATTTTGCCTTAAAATATAAAACCCCTTATTTACAAATTATCGATAAACCTTTTTCACCATTAAACCGACGTCGATTTAACATCTTAAAAACAACAATAATGGGATTGTTTTTAGGCCTATTTATTTCAATAGGTTTTATTGTCATTAGAAAAATATACAGAGACGCATTAAAATAAAAAAAATGAAAATTGCCGTAGTTGGAACAGGATACGTTGGATTAGTTACTGGAACATGTTTTTCAGAAACCGGTAATAATGTAACTTGTGTAGATATAGACAAACAAAAGGTAGAATTAATGTGCGATGGGCATATACCTATTTTCGAACCTGGTCTAAATATACTGTTTGATAGAAACACTAAATCTGGTCGTTTAAAATTCACGACTTCTTTACCTGATGCTGTAAAGGATGCTGAAATTATTTTCTTAGCACTTCCCACACCTCCAGGAGCAGACGGATCTGCTGATTTAAGTTTCGTTTTATCCGTAGCGGATGAGCTGTCTCATCTTATTACTGATTACAAGGTTATAGTAGATAAGAGTACAGTGCCTGTAGGTACCGCTAATAAAGTTCATCAAGTACTTGCAAAAAATCTAGATGAATCTTTATTTGATGTCGTGTCTAATCCTGAATTTTTAAGAGAAGGCGTAGCAGTAGATGACTTTATGAAACCGGACAGAATCGTAATAGGTACTAATTCTGAAAAGGCAGAAAAACTCATGATGCGATTGTATAAACCTTTCGTTAGACAAGGAAATCCGATAATTGTCATGGATGAACGTTCTGCCGAAATGACTAAGTACGCAGCGAATGCATTCCTAGCAACTAAAATTACTTTCATGAATGAAATTGCAAACCTTTGTGAAAAGGTTGATGCTAATGTCGACATGGTAAGAAAAGGAATTGGCAGTGATTCTAGAATTGGCAAAAGATTTTTGTTTCCTGGAATTGGATATGGCGGATCATGTTTTCCAAAGGATGTAAAAGCCCTGTATAAAACTGCTCAAGAGAATGACTATCCATTCAATATCCTTAAGTCAGTTATGGAGGTAAATCAAAATCAAAAAATCATACTTGCCGATAGAGTGCTAAACAAATTTAACGGCGATCTAAATGACAAAACTATTGCGATTTGGGGATTAGCCTTTAAACCAAATACCGATGATATTAGAGAAGCGCCTTCTTTATACACGATAGACAAATTACTTGAACACGGAGCTAGGGTTCAAGTTTTTGACCCTGAGGCAATGAAAAACGTAAAAGAACTGTACAAAGACAAGATTTCTTATGCCAAAAACCAATATGAAGCACTAGAAAACGCGGACGCTCTTCTAATCTGTACTGAATGGTCAACATTTAGAACTCCAGATTTCACGCAAATGAAATCGCAAATGAAACAGCACGTTATTTTTGATGGTAGAAATCTTTATGATTCTAACATTGTCAAAAATTCAGGTTTTGAGTATTCTAGTATCGGTAGAAATTAAACCAACATGAATAATATTCATCCTAATTTTGATCAACTCTTATCGCAAAAAGATCAAGAAAAACTACTAAACCAAAAAGCTGGTGTTTATTGGTTAACTGGATTATCTGGTTCAGGTAAAAGCACCTTAGCAAAATTAGTAGAACAATTATTATATGACAAAGGGCACCTAGTAAAGGTTCTTGATGGAGACAATATACGTTCAGGTATAAATAATGATTTAGCTTTTAATTTAGAAGACCGTTATGAAAACATTAGACGAGTTTCTGAAATAGCAAAACTCTTTAAAGAAACAGGTATCATTGTGATTTGTTGTTTTGTTAGTCCAACCATTGAACTTAGAAATAAGGCTAAAGAAATTATTCAATCTGACTTTTATGAAATTTTTATCAATGCTTCTTTAGAAACTTGCGAAAATAGAGATGTGAAAGGTCTTTATAAAAAAGCCAGGAAAGGGGACATTAAAGATTTTACTGGTATATCATCCCCTTTTGAAGCACCTACTAATCCGAGCTTAGAAATTAGCACAGAAAATCATACTATAGAAGCTAGTGCCAACTTACTTTTTGAATTTATTACTAAATAGAAATTTATGATTAATTATAATATTGATCACTTAAAGGAATTAGAAAGTGAATCCATTTTTGTTTTAAGAGAAGTTGCTGCACAATTCGAAAATCCTGTGATTCTCTTTTCCGGTGGAAAAGATTCTATACTTATGACACACTTGGCTGTCAAAGCCTTTTACCCAGCTAAAGTTCCTTTTCCGCTTTTACATATTGACACCGGGCATAATTTTGAAGAGACAATTAAGTTTAGAGATGATCTAGTAAAGGAGTATCAGCTCAATTTAAAAGTTGGTTACGTTCAAGATGCTATCGATAGTGGTCAGGTTAATGAAGAGAAAGGTGTAAACGCCAGTAGAAATGGTCTTCAAACGTTTACCCTATTAGACGAATTAGAAAAAGGAAAGTATGATGCTGCTATGGGTGGTGCTAGAAGAGATGAGGAAAAAGCTAGGGCAAAAGAACGATTCTTTTCTCATCGAGATGAGTTTGGACAATGGGACCCAAAAAACCAAAGACCAGAGCTTTGGAATTTATTCAATACAAGAAAAAATATGGGTGAACATTTTAGGGTTTTCCCAATTTCGAACTGGACAGAATTAGACGTTTGGCAATACTTAGCCATGGAAAAAGTGCCTCTGCCAAACCTTTACTTTGCTCACGAAAGAATGGTTATTGAAAGAGATGGAATTCTGTTAGCTGATTCTGAATTCATTCAGAAAAAACCCGATGAAAAAGCTTTTAAAGAAACCGTACGTTGTAGAACGATTGGGGATGTAACATGTACAGGTGTTTGGCGCTCATCGGCCAGTAAAATAGAAGATATTATAACTGAAGTTTCAACAACAAGAATGACCGAAAGAGGAGGAAGGGCAGATGATAAAAGAAGTGAGACTTCCATGGAGGATAGAAAAAAACAAGGATATTTCTAGGCCTTACTTTTTATGACTATTGATAATTTC
Source organism: Saprospiraceae bacterium (assembly GCA_020630475.1). Lineage (GTDB taxonomy): Bacteria > Bacteroidota > Bacteroidia > Chitinophagales > Saprospiraceae > JAHDCZ01. The sequence goes on along the minus strand of JAHDBI010000001.1, from coordinate 230,934 downwards.
GCTTTCGCGAAAATCCTTTAACCGTTTTTCAAATAGCGTATATATATGAATTCTAAAAGCACAGAACTCCTTCGATTTACTACAGCCGGTTCAGTTGATGATGGTAAATCAACTTTAATAGGTAGGTTACTCTATGATAGTAAATCAATATTTCAAGATCAATTTAAACAAATTGAAGACATCAGTGCAAGACGTGGAGAAAGTGAAGTCAACTTGGCACTTTTAACGGATGGCTTAAAGGCAGAAAGAGAACAAGGGATAACCATTGATGTTGCATACCGATACTTTAGCACACCTAAAAGAAAATTTATTATTGCAGATACGCCTGGACATATTCAATACACTAGAAATATGGTTACAGGTGCTTCTACAGCAAATGTTGCATTACTTCTAGTTGATTCTCGTCAAGGAATAATTGAACAAACTAAAAGGCACGCCATAATCGCTTCTCTTTTACAAATTCCACATATCGTTGTGTGTGTAAATAAAATGGACTTAGTCGAGTATAATAAAGAGGTATTTGAAAGCATTCGAAAAGATTTTGAATCTTTTACCTCTAAACTAGATGTAAAGGATGTAAGCTTTATTCCTATATCCGCCCTCAAAGGTGATAATGTGGTTAACAGAAGTGAAAACATGAGTTGGTACGAAGGAAGTACCTTAATGTACTATCTAGAGAATGTTCATATATCAAGTGATCACAACTTCATTGATTGTAGATTTCCTGTCCAATATGTTATACGACCTTACAACGACGAATTTCATGATTATAGAGGATATGCTGGTAGAGTTTCAGGAGGTGTATTTAAAAAAGGAGATGAAGTTATGGCTTTACCAAGTGGGTTTACTTCTAAAATATCATCCATAACTTGTTATAAAGAAGAACTTGAGGCGGCGTTTCCACCTCAGTCTGTCACCATTTTGTTGGAAGATGATATTGATATCAGTAGAGGTGATATGCTTGTTCGTGTAAACAATAAACCAAGAGTGGAACAAGATTTAGATGTGATGCTTTGTTGGTTTGATCATACTAAACCCTTAAAGGAGAATGGAAAATATACCATACGTCAGACGACTAAGGAGGCACGGTGTATTGTTAAAGAAATACATTACAAACTAGACATTAATTCACTACATAGAATTCAGGAAGATTTTTCCATTAATTCTAATGACATTGCAAGAGTTTCTATTCGTACTACCCTACCCTTGTTTTTTGATGAGTATAATCAAAATCGAATTACGGGCAGTGTTATCCTTGTTGATGAAAGTAATAACAATACGGTTGCGGCCGGAATGATAATTTAATTATGAAGGGAATAATTTTAGCGGGTGGTTCTGGTTCAAGACTGTATCCTATTACTAAAGCTATTAGTAAGCAGTTGATGCCGATCTATGACAAACCAATGATTTATTATCCATTGTCAATTCTAATGTTATCTGGAATTCGAGAGATACTAATCATTACTACACCAGAAGATCAATCACAATTCAAGAGACTTTTAGGGTCTGGTGAAAGTTTAGGTTGTGAATTTCACTATGAAGTGCAAGAAGTTCCAAACGGACTTGCGCAAGCTTTTGTTATAGGTGAAAAATTTATCGGAAATGATTCCGTTGCACTAATCTTGGGTGACAATATATTCTACGGTGCTGGCTTGTCAAAGCTTCTAAAAAACAGCGCTACTATAACGGATGGAGCAAAAATATTTGCTTATCCAGTAAAAGATCCAGAACGATATGGTGTTGTTGAATTCGATGAAAATCAAAAAGCCATTACCATAGAAGAAAAACCAAAACAACCTAAAAGTAACTATGCAGTTCCTGGGCTTTATTACTATGACAACAAGGTTGTTGAAATTGCTAAAAACATACCACTCTCTGCTAGAGGCGAATATGAAATAACAACGGTCAACGCGCATTACTTAAATGAACAAAAACTTTCTGTAGGTGTAATGACCAGAGGTACCGCTTGGTTAGATACTGGTACTTTTGACTCTTTACATGATGCCTCAGAGTTTGTTCGAGTAATTGAAAAAAGACAAAGTCATAAAATAGGTTGTATTGAAGAGGTAGCCTTCCATATGGGTTATATAGACAAGGCTCAATTGGAAGTATTGGGTAATGATCTTGTGAAAAGTGGTTATGGGAAATATTTATTGGACATAGTAAAGGCAAATTAATGAATTATAAAATTGGAATAATAGGATTAGGTTATGTTGGATTACCATTGGCCGTAGAGTTTGGTAAAAAATATCCTACAGTTGGCTTTGATATAAATGAACGTCGTGTTAAAGAATTAATTTCTGGACAAGATTCCACTTTAGAGGTTGAAGATGAACACCTAAAGTCAGTGTTAAAAAAACAAGAAAACACGCATGATGAGTTAGATAAGAATGGATTATTAATTTCTACAAATCCCGAATCACTTAATGCGTGTAACTTCTACATTATTACAGTACCTACACCTACGGATAAAAACAATAGACCCGTTCTTACCCCATTAAAAAAAGCAAGTGAAACTGTGGGTAGTGTCTTAAAAAAAGGTGATTTCGTTGTTTATGAATCAACTGTTTATCCTGGAGCAACAGAAGATGAATGCATTCCAGTTTTAGAAAAACACTCTGGATTAACGTTCAATGCTGATTTCTATGTTGGTTATAGTCCTGAAAGAATAAATCCTGGCGACAAAAACCATACAGTGACTAAAATTCTAAAAGTAACTTCCGGTTCTACGGAAGAATCTGCAGAAATAATCGATCAGATATATAAAAGCGTCATTACTGCTGGCACATACAAAGCATCTTCTTTAAAAGTAGCTGAGGCTGCTAAGGTTATTGAAAATAGTCAAAGAGATATCAACATAGCCTTTGTTAATGAACTTTCAAAAATATTCAACAAAATGGATATTGATACATTAGAGGTTCTAGAAGCCGCTGGGACAAAGTGGAATTTCCTTCCATTTCGTCCAGGTTTAGTTGGTGGACATTGCATCGGTGTAGATCCATACTACTTAGCCCAAAAAGCTCAAGAAGTAGGCTATCATCCTGAAATCATTTTGGCTGGTAGACGATTAAATGATGGTATGGGTAGTTTCGTTGCTAGTGAAGTAATCAAACTAATGATTAAAAGAGAAATTAAAATCAATGGAGCTAAAATTTTGGCACTAGGTATAACCTTTAAAGAAAACTGTCCAGACATAAGAAACACAAGAGCAATTGATGTCTATAATGAGCTTATATCTTATGGTGTTGATTTAACGCTTTTCGATCCTTGGGCAAACGAAAATGAAGTAAAGAGAGAATTTAACATTGCTTGTACAAATGATATTGAATCCTTAGACAATGATTATGATGCGATAGTTTTGACTGTAGCACATAAAGATTTTCTAAATATGGATATGCGGTCTTATTTAAATGAGGATGGTATTTTATACGATGTAAAAAGTATACTTCCTAAAAAGGATGTAGACGGAAGGCTCTAAAACGAAATGAAGAAAAATATTTTAATTACTGGTGGCGCAGGCTTTATAGGTTCTAATCTTGTAAAGGCATTACTTTTAGACGACCGAGTGGGAACAGTTCGGGTTTTAGATAATCTTTCTAACGGCTTCTATCGTAACATTCAAGAATTCGAAAACCGATCTGATTTTGAATTCATAAATGGAGACATTAGAAATCTTGACACTTGCTTGGAAGCTTGTGAAAACATAGACCTAGTCAGTCATCAAGCAGCACTAGGTTCAGTGCCTAGATCAATCAAAGATCCAATCACAACAAATGGAGTAAACATTGGTGGCACATTAAATATGTTTTATGCGGTGAAAGAACTTGGCATTCAAAGGATTGTATTCGCTGCATCTTCTTCAACCTACGGAGATAGCAAAACACTTCCTAAAGTTGAGGATCAAATTGGACTTCCATTAAGTCCTTATGCGATTACCAAATACGTAAATGAATTATATGCGGACATTTTCTCTAAAGTCTATAATGGCTTTGAATATATTGGTTTGCGCTATTTCAATATTTTTGGGCCAAATCAAGATCCAAATGGGGCATATGCTGCGGTTATTCCTTTGTTCTTTAAAGCAGCAATAGAAAACAAATCTCCTGTTATTAATGGTGATGGTAGTTTTAGTAGAGATTTTACCTATGTGGAAAACGCTGTCAGTGCAAATATGCTTGCGCTTTTTTCAATTGGTGAAGGTCCTGTAAATCAAATTTACAACGTAGCATGTGGGGAAAAAACATCATTGCTTGAATTATGGAATATGATTAAAACCATAACTCAATCAAAAGTTGATGCAATACATGGAGATGAACGAGAAGGAGATATTCCCCATAGTTTAGCGGATATCTCGAAAATTAAAGACCGTCTTAATTATAAAGTACAAACTAGAATTGAAGATGGTCTAAGAAAAAGTTTTGATCATTATAAAAATATGAATGTCTAATTCGAACGTTTTTATTATTGCGGAAATTGGCCAAGCACACGAAGGTAGTTTGGGGATTTTGCATTCATTTATTGATGCATTAGCTGCGACTGGTGTAGATGCAATAAAATTCCAAACTCACATAGCAGAAGCCGAAAGTAGTATTCATGAGCCCTTTCGAGTTAAATTCTCTTATGAAGACAAAACTCGATTTGATTATTGGAAAAGAATGTCCTTTTCCAAAGAAGCTTGGTTTGGAATAAAAGAACATTGTGATCAAGTTGGTTTAGAATTTCTTTCTAGTCCTTTTTCGCAAACAGCTGTGGATTTACTTGAAGAACTAAATGTAAAAAGGTATAAGATTGGTTCAGGTGAAGTGACTAACTATTTAATGCTGGAAAAAATCGCAAAGACTGGAAAACCAATTATTCTGTCTTCTGGTATGAGTTCATTTTCTGAATTAGACGAAGCCGTAAATTTTATAAAACAGTTTGGCAATGATTTAAGCATTCTTCAGTGCACCACAAGCTACCCTACTCCCTACGAAAAATTAGGCCTTAATGTTATATCAGAATTAAAATCTAGATATCCTAAATGTTCAATAGGCCTATCAGAACATACTGGAACTATATTTGCGGGAATTGCAGCTGCCGGAATTGGGATTGATATTTTAGAATTCCATGCAACGTTCGATAAACGTATGTTTGGTCCTGATGCTACATCCTCTTTGACTATTGACGAAATAGCCCAACTTGTAGAAGGAATTAGGTCGATAGAAAAATCAAAAAACAACCCGATAGATAAGTCGGATAACAAAGAATATACTGAGTTAAAAAATATCTTTGAAAAATCCCTCGCGGTTTCCAAAGATCTACCTGCTAATCATATTATAACTTTCGATGACTTAGAAAGTAAAAAGCCAAAAGGGTTTGGCATTGATGCTTCAAGTTTTAAATCCGTAATTGGTAAAACATTAAAGCATGCTAAGAAGAAATATGATTTTCTAAAAGATGAAGACTTTGAATAAAAAAAGAAAAATCTGTGTTGTCGTTACAGCAAGACCAAGTTACAGCAGAATCAAAACTGCTTTACGTGCAATTCATGAAAACGAACATCTAGAATTACAACTAGTTGTTGCGGCTTCCGCTCTTTTAGACCGATATGGAAAAGCAGTTAAATATATGGAAGAAGATGGTTTTCCTATTGCGGCTAGAGTCATAAATGTTATTGAAGGAGAAGATTTAACGGCTCAAGCGAAAACAACTGGCTTGGGTATACTTGAATTATCTTCTGTTTTCGAACGCCTAAATCCAGACGCTGTAGTGACAATAGCCGATAGGTTTGAGACTATGTCAACTGCAATAGCTGCTAGTTATATGAACATTCCACTTGTACATATTCAAGGAGGAGAAGTGACTGGAAACATAGACGAAAAGGTTCGTCATGCCATAACTAAACTTTCAGATGTTCATTTTGTGGCTTCCGCCAAAGCAAAAGAACGGGTTATCAAAATGGGTGAATTTCCGGAAACGGTTTTTAATACCGGTTGTCCTTCAATTGATTTAGCAGAACATATAAATCAAAATCCAAAACTTGATTTTAACCCTTTTGAAAAATATGGAGGCGTTGGAAATATCACTGGTTGGGAAAATGGTTACTTAGTTGTTTTACAACATCCAGTTACAACAGAATATAAGAATTCAAGAATTCACATCTCTAAAACACTTAATGCTATTCATCAGCTAAAAATGCCGACATTTTGGTTCTGGCCCAATGTTGATGCAGGTTCAGATGGAACCTCTAAAGGTATCAGGGCATTTAGAGAAAAAAATAACATTGACTTTATTCATTTTTTCAAAAACATGGAGGGGCAAGATTTTTTAAAACTTTTACTTAACTCCAAATGTCTAATTGGAAATTCAAGTGCAGGAATTAGGGAGTGTTCTTACTTAGGCATTCCTGTTGTTAATATTGGTGTAAGACAAAGCGGAAGAGAAAGAGGGAGAAACACTATTGACGTTGATTACGATGAGTCTCAAATTAAAGGGGCAATAGAAAAACAACTTCTTCACGGTAGATATGATTCTGATCCTATTTACGGATCAGGTGACAGTGGAAAACATATTGCACAACTACTTGAAAAAGTGTCACTTACTTTTGACAAAAAACTAAGTTACTAGATTGGAGAAAAAACTCAATTTGTTCTTAACAGAGACCGAAGATTTTAGTCAAGAAGTCTTGAATGAACTTAATTCGAAATTCAATTTGACTGTAGGGGAATGTGAACAAGATGAATTAAAAGATATTTTTGAAACTTATGATGTTTTCTGGTTCCGATTAGGATTCCAAATTAATGAATCAGTCGTTTCTGAAAAGACTACATGTAAGTTCATTGCAACCCCAGTTACTGGTATTGATCATATTGATGAAGAGCTTTGTGAAAAGTATGGAATTAAAATTGTCTGTCTTCGTGGTGAAACCGAATTTTTAAAAGAAGTACGAGCAACGGCAGAACACACCTTGCTGCTCACCTTATCTGTAATGAGAAATGTTGCCCCTGCAATTCAAAACGTATTAAAAGGTAGTTGGCAAAGAGATTTATTTAGAGGAAACGAAATATATAAAAAAACTGTAGGTATAATTGGTTATGGTAGACTAGGTCGTATTGTAGCAGATTATTTTCATGCCTTTGGATCTACAGTAGGGTATTTTGACACACAAGCTAAAGACAGTCCAGAGCACATTCACGTTTATTCGGACGTTCAAACACTTGTGGAAAAATCCGATATCATTAGTATTCACATTCCATACAATAAAACAACACATCATCTATACGGTGATTCCTTTTTTAAAAACTTCAATTCGAAAAAATGGCTTATCAACACAAGTCGCGGTGGGGTGATCGATGAAGCTAGCATGTTGCGTTGTTTAAAAAGTGGAAATATTGCCGGAGCAGCAGTAGATGTTTTATATGGTGAACCTGAAATAGCAGATCATCCACTTGTACATTACGCTCAACAACATAGAAACTTAGTGATTAGCCCGCACATAGGTGGCTGTACTTTTGAGTCTTTTGAGAAAACAGAAACTTTTATTTTAAACAAACTATACAATTTGTTATGATTAAATCAGTCATTCGATATTTAAAAAATCCTAGTTTAATCAAAGAATATTTCGTGCGTAAGCATAATATGAATCAGATAAAAATGATTGTGCGTGATTTTGAAGCGGTTAACAAAGATACCTTGAGCTATTTTAATCTTGCAATAGAAGAATATGTAAAAGGAGGAGGTTTTAGATATAATCGAAACTTTCAACTTTATAAACTTATAAGCATCTATTCTATTCTCCAAAAACACCAACCTAGTTCTGTATTAGAATTGGGTTCTGGGTCGACCACCTCCGTACTAAATCATTGGTCGAAAGACAATGAAACAAAAGTAACTGTATTTGAAGAATCAGATAAATGGATGGAAAATACTAAAGGAATCATTTCACGCATTGGTGGTTTAAGTCCAAGGTTAAACATGACCTTTAACAAAAGAATGATGTCTCAAGAAAAACCTATTGAAGTTTTTAGATATACCGATATTTACAAAGATCAACTGGACATATTAATTATTGACGGTCCTTCTACCCTAGTAGATGGTGATTTTAAGGCAGAAGTATTTACGGACGATTTGGATGAGATGCTCAACTTTAATTATCCTAAAGTCATTCTAATTGACAATCGAAAATCAACATACGCACATTTAAAGAAAAAAATTTCAGATAAATATCACATGAAGCCAAGTTCTAACTGGACTTTAAAAACAGAAAGAATGAAAGCTAGCGATATGAACAACTATTCAATTTTGACACTTAAGTAAATTTATTGTCTCTCTTGAAAATACTTGGCATAATACCAGCTCGAGGAGGATCCAAAAGAATACCTCATAAGAATAAAACAAAACTCAATGGAAAAGAACTCGTTCGTTATTCCATTGAAGCGGCAAAGCAATCTAAACTACTAACGCACATTGTTGTTTCTTCAGACGATGACATGATTCTGTCAATAGCGTCAACTTATAACGAGGTTGAATCTTTGAGAAGGCCTGATGAAATTTCGGGGGATAAGGCGCTGGCCATTGCTTATGTTGAACATGCACTTAACAACTTTGAAGAATCTTATGACCTCGTGGTTATAATACAACCTAGTTCTCCTTTAACCACAGGAGCAGATATTGATAACACGATTGACTTGCTTATTCAAACCGAAAGTGATTCTTCCGTAAGTGTCTGTAAACTTGACCATGCCATCCACCCTGTAAAAATGAAAACCTTGTCACACGAGGATATCTTACTTCCTTTTATTGAGGAAGAAAAAGGAAGAATGGCCGCGCATGAACTTCCTGAACTATATGTTAGAAATTGTTCTGTTTATGTTTCTACTATTCATGTAATACAGTCTGGAAGAATTATTGGGGACAAATGTTCTGGATACAAAATGCCACGTGAACGATCAATTGATATAAATGATCCTTTAGATCTAGAATTTGCTGAATTCTTGTTAATGAAAAATAATGGAAAGTAAAAACAAAGGAAGTTACGAAGGCTGGAACAACATTTGGAATGAACAATCGAAAGATGATTTACTAAACCAAATGTATACAGAAGAAACTCCAACAACCATATTTCAATTCTGGCAGAGAGGTTATGCGAATGACTTATTAAAATTAATAGAAGGAAAAAATTATTCTACTTTTTGCGAATTAGGTTCTGGTAGAGGTACCACCAGTATGTATCTATCTAAAAATGGATATACGGACATTACTATGGTGGATTTAGCAAAAGAGGGATTTAATGTAGCCAAGTATAGTTTTAATCACTACGGCTTATCACAACCAAAAATGATACTTGCGGACGTAGAAAACACAAACATTGCTCCTTCTAGTTTTGATTGTATTTATAATATTGGTTTACTAGAACACTTTGAAAATCCTTCTTTAACCTTGAAGGAGACGCTCAGATTATTGACTCCAGGTGGTTTAGCTTTTATGCCTATTGTACCTCAACTTCCTTTTAAAAAATCGATTCATCAAAGAATTAAATATAATCCGGTTTCAATACTAAAGCATTTTGTTAAGCGTATCATCGGTAAGAAAAGTATTAATTCCAATTCAATTTTGCGAACAGAATATGATAAAACTTATTACAAAAACATTTGTACTGATTTAGGTTTTAAAAGCGTAGAATGTATTGCGTACAATCCGTATTGGAAAGTTACAAAAACAGGGAGCAAGGCAGAGCGTAAAATGTTAGCTGATTATATCAAAGAATATAATCAGATAAAGGATTCTGTTTCACCTTCATTCCGGACCACGGACAAAAAAGAACTTTGTTACTTGCTAATCTGTGAAAAATAAATGCCAATAGACATCGCATATATCGCATCTCACGGTTTTGCTTCAAGAATGATTACCCAAACTAATTTATTAGGAAAGTTAGTTTCAAGAGGAAAAAAAATAGCGCTTATCGTTCCTGATAAGAATGATAAACATATAAAAAATTATTGTGACTCAGTCGGTGTTAAATGCTATCAATTTTCACCTAAGAGTAGTTTTTGGTCTTCTAACTACATTAATAGTCGAAAGTACTATTTTGAAGATTTAAAAAACAATACTGCGCTTTGGGAAAAGCATATTAAAGCAACACGATATAACAAGTCTAAGAATCCAATGGCATTTATTCGTCCTAGGTTCTTATACTTTATACATTCTTTGATTAAACTATTGCCAAACCTTAGAAATTGGTTTGAAAAAAGAGAATCTTCAAATTTGGAATCAAAGGCTGCTGAACATTTAATTGAAGAAATCGCACCCAAAGTTTTAATCTCTACTTATCCGGTAAACTTTAATGAAGCAACTTTACTTAATGCAGCAAAAAAATCAAAAATCAAAACCGTCACGCATTTATTAAGTTGGGACAATATTTCATGTAAAGGAAGGTTTCCTGTATTAACAGATGAATTCATCGCATGGGGTCCTATTATGAATGATGAACTGATAGAATACTATAATATTGATCAAAAGAAAATATATCCTTGTGGTGTTCCTCACTTTGACCTTCATGTAAGCAATCGTGACAATCCCAATTCCGGTGATCATGTTGAAAAACTCGGTATAGATAGGAATAAACCTTATATCTTTTTTGGAATGAGTTCTCCGAGGTTTGCTCCTAAGGAGATAGATATTATTGAAAAATTAGTAGAAAAAGTTGAGTCTAACCAATATGGTGAGGATGTACAACTTATCGTTCGCCCGCATCCGCAAAATGTTCAAGGTGGCATGGCAGATTTATCATGGTTGCCACGATTAAAGAAGATATACAAAGGTAAAGTAGCCATCGATTTTCCAGACTTAGTGAAGGATAGTTCCATTCCGTGGAGTATGCAGAAAGAGGACATGGAACGACTTTCTAGTATTATTGCAGGTTCATTAATTTGTCTCAATTCAGGAAGTACTTTATCTATTGACAGTTTAATGTGTAATGTTCCTGTTATCATTACTTCGTTTGATGGAAGTTCAACGTTGGACTATTGGGAATCAGCAAGAAGGCTTATTGATTATCCACACTTGAAAAAGCTTGTTGACTTACGCGGGGTAAGTGTAGTTAAGAACTATGACGAATTGGATGTTGCCTTAAAAAGCTACATAAATGAAAAGGACTTTAATCTTGACAACCGTAAACTTACTGTTGATCAATACTGTACAACCTCAGACATTTCAGCAACGGACAAAGTAGTGGAAACTCTAATCAATATGGACACCGAGTTTGAGCGATTTAACTAGAAAGACAATTTTCTCTGCTTGGGTATGGGATGCCGCTGGTACATACATTTTAAAAATAGTAACCTTAACTGTATCTATAATTTTAGCAAGAATTTTAGATCCTGTTGATTTCGGTGTAATAGGAATAATTCTTGCTCTTAGTAGTTTTGCCCAAATATTTGTCGATTTTGGATTTTCCAGTGCTATAATACAAAGCAAAGATTTAAACAGTACTAAGCTGTCATCGGTCTTTTATATTAATCTCGGTATCAGCTTACTCCTTACGCTAATTTTATTCTTCTTTTCGAATCAATTAGCGATTTTCTTCGATGATGAGCGCTTATTCATGGTTGGAAAAGTAATGAGTGTTATTTTTATTATAAAAGGTTTTAACTCCGTGCAGATTAGCTTGTTTCGTAAGAAAATGCAATTTAAAAAGCTAACCATTTCTTATACAATTTCAGCCTTGCTTTCCGGCTGTATTGGTATTTATATGGCTTATGCAGGTTACGGATTATGGAGTTTAGTATTTCAAATATTAAGTAATTCTCTTTTTCTTTCCATTTTTATTTGGCTTCAGTCAAATTGGAAACCAAAGATGGTTTTCTCCTTTAATTCTATAAGGGATCTATTTAGTTATGGATCTAACATTATGCTGTCTGCTCTAGTAGATGGTATCTTCTCCAGACTAGATATATTTTTTATTGGAAAACTCTTCGCTATGGAAAGTTTGGGCTTTTACACACGAGCTAAGTCCTTTAAAAATACAGCTATTACCCTGTCAACGGGAAGTTTATCAAAGGTTTTATTTCCGACGTTTAGCGCAATGCAAGACGATAAGGAAAGGGTTAAGAAATCGTACTTGATGCTACTTAAACTTGTTGCTGGAATAATCACCTTGTTTTGTGGCATGCTATTCTTAATTGCTGAAGATTTTTATGTGATCTTAATAACTGAAAAATGGTTGCCATCTGTTCCACTATTTCAAATACTTATCCTTAGCGGAATATTTTACCCGTTAAGTTCTATCATGATAAATATCATTAAAGGCTTAGGGCATTCAAAATTATTTCTACAGATATCTGTGGTTAAAAAGATAATCCAATTACCAAGTTTTGTAGTAGGCTATTATTACGGTGTTTTTTGGTTTCTAATCTCCGTTTTATGTTTAGCGCTCATTGGTTTTACCATTAATATGTGGGCTGTTCAAAAAACAATTGGCGTGAAGATCAAGAAACAATTTTTACAAATCCTACCAGAACTAGGAATGTTAGCTTGTATCATTGTTTTTATTCAGTTTTTGCGTGGAATCCTACAAATTGAAAGTCATTATCTGAATATCATTTGGATAACTATAGTTTTTATTTCTCTAAGCTCAGCTTATCATTTTTTTAGTAACTCCGTTTTATTTAAAAATTCAAAACGGGGTTTAAATTATTTAAAGTCTAAGTTATGATCCCGGTAACAAAACCCTTTTTGCCACCAAAAGAAGCATATAAACAATATTTAGATGGAATATGGGAAAGAAACTGGTTAACAAACAACGGTCCTAATGTAAAAGCCTTAGAAGCTAATTTGAAAAATTATTTGAATCTTGAAAATTTCTTATTTACTGGCAATGGCACCATCGCAATACAAATAGCCATTAAGGCTTTAAACCTAAAAGGTCGAAAAATAATAACCACTCCTTTTTCATATGTGGCAACAACAAGTAGTATTGTTTGGGAAGGATTTGATCCAATATTTGTTGATATAGACAAGGATAGTTTTAATATTGATCCAAACAAAATAGAAGATGCGATAACCGATGAAACTTCAGCAATATTAGCAACGCATGTTTTTGGAAATCCTTGCAATGTTTTGGCCATTGAAAAAATAGCTCATAAACATGGCTTAAAAGTAATATACGATGCGGCCCATGCTTTTGCTGTGACTCACCACAATCGTTCTGTCTTCGAATATGGTGATATAAGTACAACAAGTTTTCATGCGACTAAATTATTCCATACTATTGAGGGAGGTGGTATGATTTCTACAGACACTCAGCTTAATAATGTTTTAATGTCTATGAGGAATTTTGGACATTCTGGACCAGAACAATTTAGTGGAGTAGGAATCAATGGTAAAAATTCTGAATTTCACGCAAGTATGGGTTTACTCAACTTAAATTATATTGATGAGATTTTATTAAACCGAAAAAAACAATACAATCAATATTTAGAATCTCTTAAAAACGTGCATCAGCTTTCATTTCAAAAAATTCTAAATCATACATCATATAATTTTTCCTATTTCCCTATTGTCTTTGAAAACGAAAATATTACCCTATCAATTATAGAAGCTTTAAATAAGGCTGAAGTATTTCCGAGAAGATACTTTTATCCCTCCCTATCTTCTTTAGAATACGTTGTAAAACAAAAAACACCTATTAGTGACAAGGTTGCAGAAAGTATCATTTGTCTACCTCTTTATCACACTTTAGAGGAAAGTAATATCGAAATGATTTGTGATTTAATTAAGAAAAATCTGTAGTGGTTTTACCAATACTTTAAATTCATGACTAAAAAGAAATTATTAATGCTTGGTGGTTCTGATATTCAAATATCGGCTATCAAACGCGCAAAAGAATTAGGATATTACGTTATTACTGCGGACTATTTACCTGGAAATCCAGGTCATCAATATTCTGACGAATACCATGACGTAAGTACAACAGACTTAGATGGAATTCTTGAGTTATCAAAAAAACTAAAGATTAATGGTGTTTCCTCCTACGCTTCTGACCCAAGTGCTTTAACAGCAAGCTACGTTGGAGAAGCACTTAATCTTGAATGTAATCCTTTTAAATCTATACAAATACTTTCTGACAAAATTACTTTTAGAGGAGCTCAAAAATCATTAGGTATTCCATATCCAAAATTTGCTGAAGTAACGAATGCACATGATGCTCAAGCTTTCTTGTCTGAAGTAAACAATGCTTGTATTGTTAAACCAGTTGATTCCTCAGGTAGTAAAGGCATTCACAAAGTGGATTCAGATAGCGACGTTTCTCATTTATTAGAAGATAGTTTATCATTCTCAAGAGCAAATAAAATTATACTAGAAGAATTTATAGTAAGAGTCGGATTCCTCATGTCTGGTGATGTCTTAGTAGATAACGGTGAAATTGTTTTTCAATGTTTTGGCGATGTACATTTTAATGAATCTGTAAATGGTTTAGTACCTCGTTCTATTTCACTACCTGCTTCAAAGGACAAAACATTTTTTGACAATTTAACTAAACAGTTGTCTAAGCTTTTTAAATCATTGAATATAGTAACTGGTGCTTTTAATATAGATGTTATTGAAACCCCCAACGGTGATCCAATGGTTATTGATATCGGTGCAAGAAATGGGGGAAATATGTTGAATGATATCATTCAATATCACACCGGATTTGATTTAATCAGCGCTTCGCTTACACAATGTATGGGAGATGGAATTGTGAACACCAATGAGTCAAATCCTCAAGGCTGTTATTCTCATTACGTTCTTCATTCTGATAAAAGTGGAATCTTTAATAAGGTCACATTTTCAGATGAAATAGAAAAAAGAATTATTTACAAAAAAGTAAATATCTCAAAGGGCGACAAAATTAATCGGTTTATTAATTCCGGTTGCCGATTGGGTTTATTATTACTGAAATATCAGGATTTTGATGACATGCATACTCTTTTGACGTCTAACTTGAGGGACCATGTATCCATAAAATTTGATTAAATAAATTTAATGTTGCAGAACTGGAAAAATGAGATTTTAAAACATTCGGTGAAAACCGATGAGCACAATATAATTCTAGGTGAGATTCATTCTTCTCCTGGAGTAGATTTTCATAACACAAAAGAAAAAGGTGCCAATTTACGAGAATTAAGTTCTGTTTCTTCTCATCAATCAAATTGGGAAACACCTTATTATGAAAACATATTAAAGGATTATCTCTGTGATTTAGATCCCGACAACTCAGTAATAGCAGATATTGGATGTGGTGATGGGCGATTTACCGATTACTTGTTGCGAAATGGTTTTAAAAAAATTATCGCTATAGATGCACATCACGTTCCTTTGACTTCACTCAGTAACCACCTTAAAAAAACAAGGAATGAGGATAAAGTTTTGGTCATTAATTCGAGTTTAGAAAAGATTCCTTTAAAAGAGAGTAGCATTGATGCTTTTTTAGCGATTAATGTTTTCTATTATTTAGGAGATGTAATACGGTTGGCCCAAAAAGAAGTGATTTCTAAATTAAAAAAGGAAGGCATCGCTATAATTACAGAGCATAATTTTGAGGCACTTCTATTGAGGGCTTTAGTCTTTAATGAGTTCAAAGATTTTATCAAAGTTCTTGAAGACTCCAAATTTAAGGAGGTAAACTATAGTACCAATTTTTGGTTTGATCTTAATCGAAAAGAAAGCTTACCCGCCATTTGGAAAGAATTGGGATTAAAAGAAATGGACGTTAAAGGAATTTCTATTTTTCATCAATTCCTTGGAATTATAAAAAAAATAAAGCAAATACCCGAAGACACTTTAAACGAAAAACGAGAGTCTTTAAAAGGCTTGTTTGATTATTTAGAAAAGAGCGGAAATTTTAATAAAACAAACATATATAAATTAATAAGAAATGATCTATAATTCTATTCGTGACATGGTGGGCAATACGCCTATAGTTTTGTTTCATCAACAAGAGTTACCAGACTGCAAAATATACATTAAGCTAGAGGGAATGAATCCTACTGGAAGCATTAAAGATCGTGCATGTTTATATAACATCCAAGATGCCATAGATTCTGGACGATTAACCAAAGATAAAACTCTACTTGATGCCAGTAGTGGAAATATGGCTTGTGCTATAGCCTTTTATGGTAAAATGCTTGGTTATGACGTTGAGGTAATTTGTAACACAAAATTAACCCAAGACAAAAAGCAATTCATTGAATATTTTGGGGGTAAGTGCACTATTAAAGGTAGCATTACTGTAGAAGGAAATAGAAAATGTGCAGAAATAGTACAAACTCCCGTAGGTGCTGAAAAATATTGTTTCTTGGATCAGTTACACAATTGGGCTAACCCAAAAGCATCATATGAAACCTTGGGTCCTGAAATTCTAAAAGAGTTTCCTAACGTTACTGCAGTAGCAGGTTCTATGGGATCAGGAGGAAGTATGTGTGGGGTTTCAACATATCTAAAAGAGCAAAATCCTAATATAAAAATATTAACCTCTCAAGCTGCTCCTGGAACTAAAATACCAGGAACAGGTGGTTTTGACGATGGAGACTACATAACTCCTTTTATTAAAAAAATGATGGATGAATCTTTATACGATGATACCGTAAAAATTTCTCAACATCAGGCCGAAGAGAGAACTAAACAATTGGCAAGCCAAGGTATATTTGTAGGATTTCAAGGTGGTGGTGTTCTTGAAGCAACTATGCAGGCTTGTAAAAGAAATAATTTATCCGGAGACATTGTTGCGATAATGGGAGACTCTGGATGGAAAAACATGGAAAAACTTAATAAATTAATATAGTGCTAAGAAATACTCTTGACATCATGCCTTTTCAATCCAATATAATTGTCGGATATGGAAAATCACATAGCAGTTTCGGAGAAATTGTACAAGGACGCCTTTCGTCTGGTGAAGACTTTCTAATAACTTTACCTATTGACATGTGGTCAATATGCAATTTAACTTGTATTAAAAGAGAAGGGCCTTTAGTCATTAATTGTGATTTGTATAAATCCAAACAAGTCTCAGAAAAGTTGTTAGAAAAACTTGGTGTTACTAAGGGCTTCGAACTTACTATTTCGTTTAGTCGAAATATTCCTATTGGAAAAGGCTTAAGCTCTAGTACCGCTGATATGCTTTCAACTGTTAGGGCTTTGCAAGAGGTTTTTGGGTTTTTATTACGTAACAACACAATTTCTAATATTTTCATTGACATAGAACCTCATGATGGATTAATGCATAAATCCTGTGTTATTTATAATCACAGAAAAGGTAAATTACTAAAGGATTTGATGTATATACCTAAGTATTGGGTAGTTGCTCTCGATTTGGGTGGGCAGGTGGATACGGTAAATTTTAACCATAATTTAGATTTTACAGCGTCTTCGTTAGCTCAGTATGATCTGTTATATCAAGACACCCTCAAATCTTTTGAAGCACATGATGATGTTGCAATTGCTGAATGTGCTACTCGTTCAACAGAAATCCATTTATCAAGATGTCCAAGTGAAACAAGGAAAAATATACTCAGCAATTTTAAAAAAGAATTTGGTGCTTTAGGAATTCAAAATACCCATAGTGGAACATGTATTGGTCTTTTATTTAAACGTGAAATGTCAATTGTTGAAATCACTGAAATTGCCAACAAACTAAAATCAAAATATCAGGTTCCGACTTTTGTCACAAATACCTTAAGGCTTTTAAATTGATTTTAGCACAACACTTTTTTCAACTAAACTTTGAATTAATTTAAATTGAACTACATCTTTAATTCAATTTGGATTTGTGGGATGCCTCGTTCTGGAACGAGCTGGTTAAGTCAACTAATAGATAGTAGTCCAGAAGTCAATTTCAAAATGAGCCCTTTGTTTTCTTATGCGTTTAAGCAAGAAGTAGATGAACATTCAAGCGAAGAAGACTGGATCAATTTTTTAAACAACGTTTATGTCTCTGAAGATTCTTTTTTGTTGCAAACAGATCGACGTAATCGTAATGAATTTCCAACTTGGCAAAATAAAAAAACAAACCCCAAACATCTTTTAATTAAGGATGTCAGGCATCACGATGTCTTATCTAAGTTCATTGTATTAGACAAAACTAAACTGGTATATATTGTTAGGAATCCTTTAGGTTGTATCTCTTCTTGGATAAATTCTAAAAAAGAATTCCCTACACAATGTGACCCTTTGAAGGAATGGTATACAGGACAATGTAGAAAAGTTGACCGTCACGAATTTTGGGGTTTTTCTGACTGGAAAAAACTGACAACACGATATTTAGAATTAGAGAAATCTAATCCAGAAAAGATAAAAGTGATTCGATACGAAAACTTAGTCAAAAACACCTTTGATGAAGTAAAGAACTTATTTGACTTTCTCAACATTGAACTAAGCCAACAAACTTCTGACTTTATCTATCAATCTCAAAATAGACATGATGCAGACGAACATTCTGTTTTTAAATCTTCTGCGGTTGTAAGCAAATGGAAGGATTTAATGCCGAATGAAATTATTTTGGCGATTCAAAAAGATTTAGAAAATTCTCCTTTAAATATTTTTCTCAATGAATAGTGTTAAGGTAAGTATTGTAACAACTACCTATAATCACGAAAAATATATAGAGCAAGCGCTTCAAAGCGTGGCTGATCAAAAGACAAATTTTGAAATTGAACATTTAGTTGGTGAAGATGGATCTAAGGATGGCACTAAAGACGTCTGCCTTCAGTTTGCAGAAAAGTATAAGCATGTACGAGTTTTTCAAAATGACAGATCAAATGTCATTTACATAAAAGATAGGCCAACAGGAAGATGGAATTTTGTGAATTTAATTAGACATGCAACAGGGGAATACATTGCATTGTTACCCGGGGACGATTATTGGATAGATCCATATAAACTTCAAAAACAAATTGATTTTCTTGATGCTAATGAAGAATACGGTTTGTGCTATACAGATACAAATGTCATTGGTATAAGCGATCAAGATGTTTACAGTAGTAAACAAGATTATAGCTTTAGCTTTTCTGATTCGATTATTAAAAAAGGTGGAACCACTTTAACTATGGTCTTCAGGAGATCGCTTATTGACTTAGATTATTATGTTAAGTCTACAATGGAATGTGTCATGGGAGATTGGCCTTTAGAATGCTTAATTATGCTTAACTGTAAAGGCCATCATATGAGTGACAAAACAGGTGTATATCGTCGACATGATAAAGGAATAACCAAAAGAAGTTTAATGCGGCCATTTTCCTTTAATGATAGTAGGATATCTTTTCTTTCAAACTTATATGAAAGTGAACTACTTACAAATGAAAAGAAAACTATTGTCGCTTGGATTCTATGTAAAAACCATTATTTAAGAGGAGCTTTACATTTTAGTAAGAAAAATTTCAAAGCTTTTAAAACAGATCTATCAAAGGCATGGAGTTTTACATTTAAGGCATCGAAGCCTAAAACTCATGACTTGTGGAAATATAAAAAAATAAACATTTTTAGAAGTGTATCTAAAAATTACATTCGCGGATTAAAAAATATAATAACAGGTAAATGAATAAATTATTAGTAACGGGATCTTCTGGTCTCATCGGCTCGGAAGTTGTCCGGTATTTTGATGCTTTAGGTTGGAAGGTTTATGGTATTGACAATAATATGCGTGCTGACTTTTTTGGTCCTAAAGGAGATACCAGATGGAATCAATCTCAACTGATTAAAGATTGTCCTAGTTTTGAACATGTTGAATTGGACATTCGTGATAGACAAGCTGTATTGGATCTAATTAAAGAGCTCAAGCCATCACACATTGCTCATACAGCTGCACAACCTAGTCATGATTTAGCTGCTTCTAGACCATTTGATGATTTTGATGTAAATGCCGTAGGTACTTTAAACCTTTTAGAGGCATGTAGATTGTACTGCCCAGAAAGTCCTTTTGCACATATGAGTACAAATAAGGTCTATGGTGATGCACCAAATAATTTAAATCTCATAGAAAAGGAAACAAGATGGGAATATGGTGATCAAGAAATGTTTAATGGGATTAAAGAAACGTTCACCATTGATCAATCCAAGCATTCTTTATTTGGTGCCTCTAAAGTAGCCGCTGATGTTTCTGTACAGGAATATGGTAGATATTTTAATATGCCTACTTGTGCATTAAGAGGTGGGTGTTTGACAGGACCTAACCATTCAGGTGTTGAGTTGCATGGTTTTTTGAGTTATTTAATAAAGGTCAATATCGTTGGTGGTGAGTATACTATTTTTGGGTATAAAGGAAAACAGGTTAGAGATAACATTCATTCCTTAGATGTAGCCAAATTTATTGAAGCCTTTTTCGATTCTCCTCGTTGTGGTGAGGTCTATAATATTGGTGGTGGTCGTGATAACTCTACTTCTATCTTAGAGGCTTTTGATCGCGTATCAAACATTACTGGTAAACCTATGAACTATACTTATTCCGATAAAAATAGAGAAGGTGATCATATTTGTTACATATCTGATCTTTCTAAAATGAAGGCACATTACCCTCAATGGGATATAACAAAATCTCTTCAAACGGTATTTGAAGAAATTGTAGAAAGTTGGGAACAAAGACTTAAAAATGCAGGATAAAAATCTACTAGTTGTAACATGGACTGCATTTCCACCTACGAGTGGATCCGGAGTAATTCTGTCTAATTTGATGGAAGTTTTCGATCCTAATAAAATTGTACTTGCGGGTGCATATACGCCGGGCTCTAAAATTGAAGATTATACTAAACCAAAATATCCGTTTTATTTGCTTGGTAATCCAGAACTAGCAAAGAAAAAAGGAAGCAAATTTTCAAAGTGGCTTGGCTATAAGAAAGTTCTAAGTCAACTGTTAGAAATTATTGAAAAACATAATATTGATGTAGTCCTAGGAGTATTTCCAGACGAATTTTATACTTATTTGGGATGTAAAGCAGCGAAGACAAAAGGTATTCCTTTTTATAGTTGGTTTCACAATACGTACCTTGATAATCGAACAGGGTTTTTAAAGTTATTGGCTAAACGCATTCAACCCGAAATTTTTAATTCGTCAAAAAAGATATTCACGATGAGTATCGGCATGAATGAATATATGACTAGTTCGTATCCATTTTATGCTAAAAAATTTGAAGCATTATTACATGGGTTTTCAATTCCTGAAATCACAAAAGAGATTGATGTTTCGTTAAATGAAAAGTCACTAAAGTTTTTACTTACAGGAAATATTAATCATTCTAATAAAGACGCAACTGAGAGAATTTGTAAAAGTGTATTAAGTCATGACAAAACTTCAGAGCTTCATATTTTTGGAAGAAACTCTGAAAAAGAATGGCTTGACATGGGAATCAGAGGAGAACGAGTATTTATTCATGGATTTGTTCCTCTCAATGTATTGATTAGTCGTTTTCCTGAATTCGATATTATGTTACTACCCCATGGGTTTGAAGGAAATTTTTCAAGAGCGGAATATTTAACTATTTTTCCAACCAGAACAATTCCTTTACTATATTCTGGCAAACCGATTCTTGCTCATTGCCCAGAAAACACTGCAATTTCAAAAATGCTTAAAAAACATTCTTGTGCACTACAAGTAAATGAAAAGTCTACTGACAAAATAAATATTGCAATTACTGAACTTATTAGTTCAGAATCCTTACGACACCAACTCGTTCAAAATGCCTTCACAGCATCTAAACTATATGATGTTAATACGATTGGTCAAAAATTAAAACAAGAACTTTTTAAGTGAAAATCAAATACGCAGATATAGTCTGTTTTTGTTTTCTAATCCTATCGGGAATAATTTTCTGTAACCTCAATGGGGTTTTGTTTATGGCATTTAGAATTACAGCGCCATTTTCACCATTGATATTATTGTTGTCTTTGATCATTCTCTTTTTGAGCTTTGAGAAAGAACGCATAAGGGCAAATTCACTTATTTTAAAACTAATTCTACTATTCTATTGCTCCTATCTGTTCATTGGTTTGGTTTCGTACTTTTTAGATCCAAGCTATTTACATCCAAGAACGTCTTTATTGGTTTTACTTAAGTCATATCTCTCTTCTATAGTTATCATAACCTCTTTTTACGCTGGTTCAAAAGTATTTATAAAACACTATGGACTAAATAGGCTTCTTCAAGCGATCATCGGTTTTTCTTTAGTCTCTGTAATTTTCATCGCTTTCGCGAATCAGCTTGGAGTAAGTCAAATATCAGATGTATCTAAAACTGTTGAATCCGATAGACAATCCGGTTTATTTAAAAATCCAAATGAAGCTGGAGCTATGGCATTGTATTTTGTCGTTTTAACGCTTGGAGGATTTTCATTTTTTAGAAAATACTACTTTATCCTTTTGGGATTAATTGGTCTCGCCCTATATAGCACCATTTTGTCTTTTTCAAAATCTGCTATGATAACTGGTTTGTTGGTTCTTATCGCTTTTTTGGTTCACCAAGCCAAATATGCTCCTAAGTTAAAGTTGTCTTCATTATTTAAGGTGTCTCTTTTTATAGTAGTTTTTGTTTCAAGTATTTCATTCATAGGTTTTAGGTTTTTTTCATACCTAGATCAAATGTCTTATGGACAAAGAACTCGACTATTGAGAACTACTCAAATATTGTCAGGACAAATTGATAAACAAACTACATCAGAAAGAGATGGTTTATATTCATTTGCCATCGAACAAATTATGAATCGTCCGTTACTAGGATATGGTCTAGGATCTTTTCATCGACTTAAGAATCTTAAAGGGGCTAATAAAATGGGTGTCCATAATACTCAATTAATGGTCTTTGGTGAAAGCGGCATTATTCCATTTCTACTTTTGATGCTCACGTTTACCTTGTTGGGTTTTAGTGGTTGGTTAAATAAATCTCCTGGAATTGGTTTTATAATTCTAGGTACCGCTATTGTCTTTTTTGTAAATGTAGCAGGTACCGGACATAACGCATTAGGAGCAAGAGTATCTAATGCGTTGATCGGAATTACTATTGTGTTAAGTCAATGGAAAAGAGTATCTAATAAAAGATGTGTGGAATAACGGGAATAATAGATAGGTCTAATCTAAGTTTCGATATAGAAACTCTAAGAGCCATGACCGATGCTCTAGTGCATAGAGGTCCTGATGGTTTTGGTTATAAACATTGGTCTTGTTGTAATAGCAATATTGGTTTTGGCCATCGTAGACTCTCCATTATTGATTTAAGTGAAGGAGGAGCACAACCAATGCAAAAGCATAACTCCTGGCTTACCTTTAATGGAGAAATTTACAATTTTAAAGAAATTCAAAAAGAGCTTAAGGAAAAAGGATATTCCTTTAGATCAAATAGTGATACAGAAATGATTCTCTCGGCATATGATTGTTGGGGAATGGATTGTGTTAAGCGCTTTCGCGGAATGTTTGCCTTCGCAATATTCGATGAAGAAAAAAGAAAAATTCTTTTAGTACGAGATCGTATCGGAATTAAACCTCTTTTCCTTTATCAATCGTCTGGATTAACCTTATTTGCCTCCGAATTAAAATCTTTTCATAAGCATCCAAAATTCAACAAGGAACTCAATAAACACGCAGTTCAACTCTACTTCAAATATGGATTTGTTCCAAGTCCACTATCCATTTTTAAAAACACACATAAATTAAAACCTGGGTACATTTTAGAAATGAACCTAGAGAATAATGACATAAAAGAAATCCAATATTGGAATCCAAATGATTATGTCACTAATGAAGAATATCAGAATTTATCATTAGAAGAGATTGAACAAAGGGTTGAATCTCTATTGCAAGAATCTTTCGAATATAGATTGGTTGCTGATGTCCCTGTTGGTGTTTTCTTAAGTGGAGGATATGATAGTAGTCTTGTTACCGCATTGTTACAGAAAGATAGAACAGAAAAAATCAACACCTTCACTATTGGTTTCGAAAATGATACGTACAATGAATCTCCTCATGCGGAAAAAGTAGCTAAACATTTAGGTACAAATCACTATACACACATCTGCACTAAAAAAGAGACTCAAGATATCATTCCAATTCTTCCCCACTATTATGATGAGCCATTTGCTGATAGTTCTGCTATCCCAACCTTTCTTGTAAGTAAAATAACATCAGAACACGTGAAAGTGGCCTTATCTGCTGATGGTGGTGACGAACTCTTTAGTGGTTACAATCGAAATAAACGTTTTGTAAGTATAAAAAACGACCTAGACAAAATTCCCAAATTATTCAGAAGGTCATTGTCTTCCTTAACTCAGCTTATCAGCAATGCCTACATTAATTCACCTAACAAAAGTATAAGATGGGATAAAATTAGCTCTGTGCTAAAAGATTCCTCTTTGCTTGAGATTATAAACATTTATCCTCAGTACTTTACTGATTCGATCATTAATAAAATAATTTCCAATCAAAAAAATTCATCTAAATTTCTAAATCCACTTGAGGATTTAAAGGGAAACTTAAAAGGTATTAAAGATGAATTCAATGCATTGTTGTCTTTTGATTATCAATCAACATTAACAAATGATATGTTGGTTAAAGTAGATCGAGCTTCTATGGCAAACAGCCTTGAAGGAAGAGATCCAATGTTAGATCATAAAATTTACGAATTTATTTCTTCTATACCTTCTGAGAAAAAGATGTATGGAGGTGAACTAAAATATTTTCTAAAAAATATAACACATAAATATATTCCAAAATCAATAATGCAAAGACCTAAAATGGGCTTTGGAATACCAATTAATGATTGGCTTAAAAATGATCTAAACTATTTAATTCAGGATAATTTAAATAACCAAGAACTAGATAGACATGGTATTTTTAATACTAAAAAAATGTCGAAACTAATTAAGACCGTTTCAAATTATACAGACAATAATAATCAGCTTTGGCTTATTCTAAGTTTCCAAATGTGGGCTAAAAAATGGCTTTAATTCAACGTATATATAAATTTCTAAAATTCTATTTTTTGAAACGTTTTTACCTGATAAAAGGTGGTTCCGTTGCTTACGGAAGATTTCTTGGCGTTTCAATCGGGGAAGGTTGTAGAATATATATTAGACATTTTGGCTCTGAACCTTTCCTTGTTAATATAGGTGATCGAGTTACTATCACTTCTGGAGTAAGGGTTCTTACTCATAACGGATCGACTTGGTTAATAAGAGATGAAAAAGGACGGCGATTCGATTATAAAAAGACAGTTATTGGAAATGATGTATTTATTGGTACAAATTCCATTATAATGCCGGGGGTAGTCATTGAAGACAATGTAATTGTTGCCGCAGGTTCTGTAGTTACTAAGTCTATTCCAAAAGGGAAAATCGTTGGAGGAAATCCTGCTAAAATAATTGGGGATTTTGAAGATTATAAAGCCAAGGCCTTAAAAATGTATATATCTGAAGACGATAAAGATTCATCTCTAAGTTATAAAGAAAACGTATTGAGATCTATTAAAGATGATTTCAAACCTTTCTTAAAATAGCTTAACGTTTTTATGCTATTATGACTATAATTAAGAGAATTAAAAACAAACTCAAAATGAAAATTGATTTGTTTTTAAAGCAATTACGTCACGTCAATAAAAACCACAACACTATCGTCGTGTTTCTTATGGGGTGTCAAAGATCTGGAACCTCGATGACCTCTAATATTTTTAATAAGGATAAAAATATTAGAGTGTATAATGAAATGAAAAGCTCATTAAACAGTGAAGATAGAGTAACTAAAATTAGGCTTAATTCACATAAAGCTCTAAAAAATACATTTGCGAATTCCAATTTTCCTGTAGTTCTAGCAAAGCCTCTAGTGGAATCTCAAAACGCTTTAAATTATTTAGAAAATTTTGAAACACTTAAGGTTATTTGGTTATATCGCCATTATAGAGATGTAGCTGCTTCAAACATTAAACATTTTGGTATAGATAACGGAAAGGCTAACTTAAAACCAATTTACAATAGAGCCAAAAGTAATTGGAGAAGTGAAAACCTTTCAGAAGAAATAGTTGATTTTGTGCATAGCTTTGAACTTGATAGCTTAGGTTCCTACGATGCAGCAGCTCTTTTTTGGTGGGTAAGAAATAAATTATTTTTCGATCAAAACTTACAAGATCAATCTAAGGTTCTTTTGTGCAAATATGAAGATCTGGTAAATAGCCCCTTGAAATCTTTTCAACATTTATATAATTTTATTGGTATAACATTTACTCATCCAGAATCCACTCAAATAATAAATGCCAAAGCGGTTGGGCGCGGTCAGGAAATTAAATTAAATCCTACAATTCAAAAGGCTTGTGATAAGCTTTACGCCAAAATTGAATCCTGTAATCAATTCTCTTGAGAGTACTAATTGTCATTGATCCTTCATATAATTTGTCTTGGGTAAACAGGCTCAAAAAAGAATTAGAGTTATCTGATATAGAGGTTTCTGTTTTACACAAACAAGTTAATGGCAAGAAATTGAATCATTCGGTTTTTAAGAGTATCATTGATTTATTTGATAAAATTTTCAACACTATACCTGCTTGGAATTTCAATTTAAAGCAAAATCTAGAAGAGGTGGAAAATCAACATTCATCTCCAGATTTGATTTTAAACTTAACAGAACCCTCTATTAGTAAATCTTTAAATGCATTATATAAAGCAACTGTGCTTGATGTATTCGCTAACAAAATGCCGTTGTTTCACCCACTCGTTGGTATAAATACTATAGCCAAGGAAAGTAAAAATATTTTTATTCAACTACGGATAACAACAGCAAATAGGCAAGAGTTTTATCAGGTGGCAAGTTTACCGTTTAAGCATTCATGGGGCAATATAAAATCTAGAATTTTTTCAAGATCAATTGTATTAATCTTAAGATATATTAAAGGTTTTCCAAAATTGTCTGATTTACAAATTTCATCATTCCACCCTATAAATCGTATCTCATTACAAACAAAGATTCAAACACTATTTGTTCTATTTAAGAGTAATCTTAAACGTCTAATTTATAGACAACAATGGTTCTTATCACTAACCAATAAAAGTACTGGCGATACAACCTTTGTAAGAAAAAAAAATCATGTCCTAGCTGACCCTTTTCCTATTAAGCGTGGAGATAAAACATATGTTTTTCTTGAAGAGATGAAATTTGGTGATGCTTACGGCCATATTAGCTATTTCGAAGTAAATAATAACTCATCGTTCGAAACAAAGAAGGTAATTAGTGAAAATTTTCATTTATCCTATCCTAATCTAATTGAGATTAAGAACAATCTTTTTATTGTTCCTGAAAGTTTTTATCAAGGCATTCGTTTCTATAAATGTGTCAATTTTCCAAATGTGTGGAAACTAGATAAAGTGATATTCGAAGACAAATTGTGTTGCGATACAAATATCTTTCACTTCGAAAATCGATGGTGGCTTATGACTACAATGGTAGATTATACGTTCGCTCCTCATTGTGACGATTTATATTTATTCTATTGTGAAGATATTAATGTAGACAATTGGACCGCTCATCCACAAAACCCTGTCGTTTCTGGTTCTGACAACTCTAGAAATGCTGGTAAGGTTTATATTAAAAATGGAAGGTTGTTTCGACCCTCACAATATTGTGTAGACCGTTATGGTAAGGCTTATAAAATCAATGAAATCATTTTACTTAATGAAAATGATTATCGAGAAGAAACTGTTAAGATTGTTAATCCTAAGAATGGTAACATCGGTACGCACACTTATAATGAATCAGAAGAGTTTATTTTGGAGGATCACTTAAACTTTCAAGCAAGGTGGAAGTAGTCCGTCAAAAAAAAATCTTTTTCTTTCTTGCGGTACTTAATTCTGGCGGAGCTCAAAAAGTGTTGATAACGTTAAGTAATGAAATTGCAAAACTTAAATCGTACGATGTTTCTCTAGTGGCTGGAAATGCCTCGGGTTCATTGCTAGGTCTTCTAAACCCTCAAGTCAAATTAATAGACCTGAAGGTTAAGAAAATCAGTGAATCAATAATTACGTTAAGCAAGTTGTTAAGAAAAGAAAAACCAGATTTATTGGTTTCAACTCAATTGCAAACAAATCTAGTGGCAATTATTTCAACTCGGCTCAGTCGACGAGTAAATAAAGTAATTATTCGCGAAGCCACTACGCCTAGTGTTGATTATGAGAATTATTCCGGACTCAAGAAAAAAATTCTATATCGATTAGCTAGACGAATATTCAAAACTGCTGATGGTGCAATTGCTGTTTCTAAAGGTGCCTTTAAGGACTTTAAGAAATTCTATAATTTAAAAGACAATCAATCATTTCTAAGTTATAATCCCGTTATTAACCAATGTGTTTTTGATAAGGCAAACGAACAGAACTTTCCAATTTCCTTTGAACCTGATGTCCCTATCTTACTAACAGTAGGAAGGGTTGATCCTACGAAAGACCTAGAAACATTAGTAAACGGTTTTGCAATGGCAAGATCTAAAAAGAAAATGCAGCTCTTAATCTTGGGTAGCTTTCAAAAAGAGGATGAATATTATAAAAAACTTCAAGAAATAATTTCATCAAAAAAACTTCAAGGTGATATATGCTTCATAGGATTTGACATAAACCCTTACAAGTGGTTTAAAAAAGCAGATATTTTTCTTTTTACTACAAAACTTGAAGGTTTACCTGGCTCATTAATTCAAGCATTGGCCCTTGAGTGCAAAATAATCACGAGTGACTTTAAAAGTGGTTTAGAAGATGTTTTGGATAATGGCAGATTTGGTAAAGTATTTCCTCAAGGAAGGCATGATGTTTTATCAGAACTAATTCTCGATGAATTAAATAGTCCAATTAAAATAGACATTGGCAGCAGAAAAGAACACTTTCAAAAATTTAGTTTTGATTCTGCTTGTGAAAGTTATCTAAACATATTCAATAAAGTTCTTAATACTCAATCTTAGAAAAATACTTGTGAAACCACTAATTCTATTTATTCATATCAACAAGTGCGGAGGGACAACACTTCAAAATTTATTTCATCAGAATTTTACTAAGTATATTTCTCTTTACACAACAAAAAAGTATCGAGGAGCTATTCAGCAAAATGAATTAAAGAACTTAAATGAAAAGTTCTCTTTCGACGGATTCGGTGGACATAACCTAGATCCATACCTTAATTATTCTTTAAACAGAAAAATAGTTTACGTTGTGTTTTTTCGTGAACCTATTTCTAGGTATATGTCACAACTCAATTTTAGAATCACAAGGAATACAACTAAGGATTTAGATCATTTTTTGTCAAACGATCATTTTGACAATTACCAAATCAAACGATTTTCCAAAAATTTAAGCGTAAAAGAATCTATTGATTTTCTGAAACAAGAAAATGTATTTATTGGATTATTGGAGGATTTCGATAATTCGATCATTGGACTTAAGAACTTTATGTCCAAATACAATCTCGCTTTCAATACTAAATATACAGTGGCCAATAAAACTAAAAGCAATCCACTTAAATATAACTTTAAAGAATTGCCAGAATCTGTGCGATCAATAATTAAAGAAAAAAACAAGTATGACTTAGAGCTTTATGTCGAGGTAAAGAACATCTACAAAGCTAAAGAAGTTGAACTTAAAAACTTTTCGCATCAAGCGCCAAAAACATACGCAATCAAAACTAGTTTTAACAACCTAATTAAAAAGCCTAAACAACGAATCGTTAAATGGCTATTTAAATAACGACTTTATATTGTACTTCTTAAATAGTTATAAATAATCAAACGTTTATGAAAAAAGAATATCTCGAGTTTATGTGTTGCCCAAGTTGCACTCATGACATCATTATATCTGAGGAGGCCGAATTAGAAAATGACAGAATTAAAACAGGGGTTCTTAAATGCTCTAATAATACATGCGAGGGTCAATGGAATATCAGAAATTGTATTCCTCGTTTTACAGAATATGGAAAATATGCAAATTCCTTTGGTGACCAATGGAATACTTTTGCAAAAACTCAGTTAGATGACAAAATAACTGTAGAATCAGAATTAAGGTGGCAATCCGAAATAAACTGGACAGAGGAAGATCTAAAGGATAAACGTATTATTGAGTTCGGTTCAGGTGCAGGACGATTTATTGATATTGTAAGTAATAAAAAACCAAAACTCGCTATCGGAATAGATATTACTGATGCTGTCGATGCCTCATTCAATAATTTAAAACATAAAGATAATGTTTTCTTTATTCAGGCCGATTTTTTTAGTCTTCCTATTAAGTCTCAAAAAATTGATTTTGCCTATTCTATAGGTGTTTTACATCATACCCCAAATCCAGAAGCAGCCTTCAAAAAAATGGCAAGTACTGTAAGAGATAACGGCGAAGTTGGTTTGTGTCTGTATGAAGTTTCGTTATATCATAGACCTAATCGAAATTCCTTGAAAGTGGCAACTATAGATTTGCTTTGGTCACTAAATCTTTGGAGGTGTGAATTTTTCCGGTTTTTTACCACAAAAGTACCGGATAAAATATTCTTAGCATATTGCAAATATTTTGTTCCGATTCTACATTATATAAATAAAATACCCGTACTACGTTATTTAAGATACTTATTCCCTTCAACTTGCTACCGTACCTTACCTGTAGAATGGTCGATGTTAGATACAAATGATACTTATGCTACGAAAATAGTTCATCAATACAGACACAAGGATGTGTTTCAATGGTTTCTAAAAGAAAAATTAAGCAACATAATGGTTCATAATAGTCGTGCAGGGTGGGTTTCTCTTACGGCAGTTAAAACTAATGACACTTCTTTCAATTTTGAAAAATATATTCACGCTGCACCTGGGCAGCCAGGAGTTTAAATTTTAAGTTTTCTTAGGATTATGTGCGGAATATGCGGAATAGTAAATATTAACCCTTCTTTTCCTAGCACTCTTTCTCGAAAAGAAAGAGTGGTTAAAATGAACCAAGCCATTATTCATAGAGGTCCTGATGGAGAAGGAGGGTTCCATAACGAAGTTGCTTCACTAGCAATGAGAAGGTTGGCTATTATTGACAAACATTCTGGAAATCAACCTCTATGGAATGAACATAAAGACATTCTTGTTTTTATGAATGGAGAGATTTACAATTTCATGGATATACGTGAATCCTTATTAGTAAATGGTCATAAATTTGTTTCACGATCCGATACTGAAGTTCTCGTTCACGCATACGAAGAATATGGTGACGGTTTCGTGAAAAAGTTAAAAGGAATGTTTTCTTTTTGCTTGTTTGACCTTAAAAGGAATCGAATTCTTATTGGAAGAGATCGCTTCGGTGAAAAACCTCTTTATTACTATCATGAAAATGGCGAATTTAGTTTTTCCAGCGAAATTGCCTCCCTTTTAGAAAACCCTCTAATAACTAAAAAACTAAACAAAGAGGCTTTAAAGTATTACTTAGCAGTTGCTTATGTGCCAGAACCTTTGACCTTATTAAAAGAAGTTCATTCGTTGCCACCTGGACATACATTGACTATTGAGAATAACCAAATAAAAATAAACCCGTATTTCGAAATAAGTTATGGAAACCGCGAAAAGCTCATATACAATGAAAAAGAGGCAACAGAATATCTCTTTCCTGTTTTAGAAAAAGCTGTAAATCGACAAACCGTTAGTGATGTTCCAATTGGTGCATTTCTTTCAGGTGGAATTGATTCAAGTACTGTATGTGCCTTGTTACAAAAAAATAGTCCTAAGCCTATAAATACATTCACAGTAAAATTTGAAGAGGCTAGTTACGATGAGTCTAAAATAGCTCAAGAAGTTGCAGAAAGAATTGGAAGCAAACATCATGAGATTACAATTCCTAATCAAAATTTTGATGAGAATTTGTTTTGGACCATCATTGACCATGTGGGTCTACCCTTTCCAGATTCTTCTGCGATACCGGTCTATTTAATCTCTAAGGAAATCAAAAAGTATGTATCCGTTGCTTTATCAGGAGATGGGGGCGACGAAATATTTGGGGGCTATCCTGTTTTTGGCTGGTGGAAAAAAATCAATAAGCTTAACCGATATCCTGTTTCTATTAGAAAAATGGGATTATCCGTTTTAAATAGTTTAGGTACAATTATACCACAAGATAAGCGGAGACAAATTAATCGTGCAGTAACTGCTTCACTAAAAGGTGAGAATCATATTAGTATGGAAATTCATAGACTCTTTTTAGAAAAGGAGGCAAATGACTTATTTATCGATAGCCCAAAAACAAACTTCTCCCTACTGACAAGCTTTCCTAAGGAATATAAAAATTGGTCTCCCTTAAGAAAAAGTATGTTTTATCGTATTAAACATAACTTAGTTAATGATATGCTTATCAAAGTAGATCGAATGAGCATGGCAAATTCGCTAGAAGTCAGGGCTCCCTTTTTAGATCCAGATTTGTTTAATGCATCATTAAACATTCATGATGATTTACTTTATAAAAATGGATTAGGTAAAATTATTCTTAGAAAGATGATGTCAAAGCATCTTCCAAAAAGTGTTTTTAATCATCCGAAAAGTGGCTTTAGTATTCCTCTTCATAAATATCAAAACGACAATTACCGAAGACTTTCGGAAAACTTACTAAATAAGAACAATCCATTGTTTAACACGCTTGATTACCAAAAGGCTAAACAAATAGAAGCTGTTACGCTTTCAAATAAAACATTAGTTAATGCCACAAAATATAGATCAAGCCATCAACACTGGGCATTGCTTTTACTAGCCGGCTGGATGAAAAAGTATCAGGTCGAAAATTAATATGTCAAAAAAATCAATAATTTTTATAGGTTCTTTTGTCAATAAATCAAAATCAGGGCACGTCGGTGGTCAAATGTACGCTTGTACCACTTTAATAAATAGCAGTATATCCAACAATGTAAATTGGCATCTAATAGATTCAACTTCTTCAACAAATAAAGGAAGGTCTTTCCTATCGAGACTCTTTATGTCGATAGTAAGGTTTTCAAAATTGATCTATTACCTTCTGTTTAAAAAAGTTGATCTATTGCTCATTTTTTGTTCTAATGGATTTAGCTTTCGCGAAAAAGCCTTGATGGCACGTATTGGAAATTTGTTTGGTAAAAAAACCATTCTAGCTCCACGGTCAGGGCTTATTAAAAATGATATTGAGCAAAGTGAAAAATTTAAATCCATCGTGATTAAATCAATGAACTATGTTGATGTTATTTTATGTCAAGGAGAGTCGTGGCAAAAATTTTATCGTGGCTTATGCCAAAATAAAACTACTGAGTTTAAAATAATACATAATTGGATTGATGTAAAACCATACATAAATATCAATAAGTCAACCAAGTCAACAGAATATTTCAATGTTGTTTTTATTGGTTGGATAACAAAAAATAAAGGCGTCTATGATTTATTAGAGGCGGCTCGTCAACTAAAAAACGAAAAGATTACGTTTTACTTAGCCGGTGATGGTGATGAATTTGAAAAACTTCAAGAAAAAATAATTGAATTAGACTTGCAAGAAAAATTTCTGCTTCTTGGTTGGGTCACAGGAACTAAGAAGTTTGAGTATTTAAAAATTGCAGATACTTTTGTTCTTCCTTCATATAGGGAGGGATATCCTAATGCATTGATTGAAGCAATGGCTTCGAAAACAGCAGTTATTTCAACAAAAGTTGGTTCTATTCCTGACTTAATCACTGATGAAAAAAATGGTTTCCTTATAGAACCTGGTGATACCCAACAAATGGCACGGTTGATTTTAACTTTAAAAGACAATCCTAAACTTCGCATACAAATAGCGACAAACGCCCAACAAAGAATTTTAGAAAACAATTCTGTGGAAAAGGCTATTAATTCATTTGAAGAGATTCTAACTTGTTAACACAACATCCATTGAAATATGAACTTTAAAAAAGCATTCTTTTCTTTTTTGCTTTTAGTCCTTGGAATAAATACTATTACTTCCCGTGAAATTCACATTTACCCTAATACTAGTTTGACTATCCAACAAGCATTTGAAAATGCCCAGAGTGGAGATAGCATAATCTTACATAAAGGAATTTATCATGAAGTACTCAAGTTTGTTGATAAAAGTGATATTACTATTCTTGCCGCAGGTGATGGAAAGGTGGAAATTTGGGGATCCATTAAAGATTTAGAAAATCGCGAAGATGCTCATTGGAAATTCATCAAAAAAAGCGGAAACATACAGAATAAAAAACTGCAATACATTTATCAAGTTGATATACCTAAAAAATATCGACTAATTAATAAATCTTTTAAAGATCATTGGATTTATAGAAATAATCTCTATCTCAAAAATGATAAAATGCTTTGGACTTATGATAACATAAAACAGTTTGAAGCCAGAAAAATCTCGAATACAGATGGAGAAGGAGTACTCTTTGAAAGGGACAAAATTACCATTGCAATTAACAAACCCATAGACAAATTTTCGAAGAGAACCATTTTTACATATACTGGCCAGGTATTATGGTTAGGAAATTTAAAAAATGTCGTCATTGACGGGGGAGAAAAAAAATGGATAGAGTTTAAATACTCTGGACGATATTGCATAAGGGGAAGCGGACGATTTGAAAACGTTACCATCAAAAATCTATGTGTTGTTAACCCTATTGATGGTTTTTATT
Organism: Saprospiraceae bacterium; assembly: GCA_020630475.1. Classification (GTDB taxonomy): domain Bacteria; phylum Bacteroidota; class Bacteroidia; order Chitinophagales; family Saprospiraceae; genus JAHDCZ01. The sequence continues at coordinate 196,326 of JAHDBI010000001.1, read as the reverse complement.
TCAATCAATGTGCTGGACCAGGTTTAACGATTGAGGATTGTATGATTACTAAAAGGCTACCTATCAATTGTACTTGGAGCGAACGAAAACTATCCAAATCTATGGGTGGGAGTGGTATCGTTTATGCCGGAGGTAAATGCGATTCTTTTGTTGTCAAGAATAATACAATAAGTGGATTCTTTAATGGTGTGAATTCAAAGCCAAAAAATGTAATTATTGAATCCAACTATATATCTAACATTGGAGATGACGCGGTTGAGCTTGATGGAGCATCAATTAACGCTATTGTTCGAAACAATATCATCGAAAATTGTTTTGTTGCTTTTAGTTTAACACCAATTGAAACTGGACCAGTTTATATTTACGACAACCTCGTTTTTTCAAATGTTGTTAAATACAATTACAGTCAACAAAAGGGAAAACCCGTGAGATTGGTTGAACCAAAGGTTTTGAAGTTCTGGAATCTTCCAAATGGTAAATCAATCAAAAATGGTGAAAGTGTCAAGTTGAGTGGAAATGTTCATTTCTATCATAACACCTGTATTTCAAAAAACAATCCCTTGGCTGTTGGTAACCATTTAAAAAAACAACGATCACCTGTAAACAGTACATTTTACAATAATATCTTTGTTTCTAGCGGTACACTTATGCAGTCTACTGGTTTTCAAGAAGATGGTATTGATATCGATAATAATGTGTTTTACTCTTCTAAAAATGGTGTTACTGAAAAGAATCTTTTCATTATAGATAAGGGCAAAAAATCTGAATTTAATGCTAATACATCTCAAGCTTGGACTGGGAATAAAATTCTTCCTTTAGAATATAATTTTAAAAAAGGAGAATTTAATTGGTCAAAAAACAGTGTTGAAAGGTTAGAAAAGTTTAAGCTTAAAAGGCTTCCGCAACATTATCCAGACGCAGAAATGCTTCGTACTAGGTTAACACCTGGAGCAGAAATAAACAATGAATGAAACAAATTATACAGTCCTTTAAAACAGGAGAAACTATTCTTGAAGACGTACCAAGTCCAATCGTTGGGCCTGGACAAGTTTTGATAAAAACCACAAGATCTTTAGTCTCCTTAGGAACAGAGCGAATGTTGGTAGAATTTGGAAAGGCTAACCTTATCCAAAAAGCAAGACAACAACCCGATAAAGTAAAAATGGTTTTAAACAAAATTAAGTCTGATGGATTAATGCCTACGCTTGAAACCGTTTTTAATAAACTAGAACAACCTCTTCCGTTAGGCTATTGTAATGTTGGAAAAGTAATTGATATAGGTCAGGGAGTTACGGAATTTTCCGTAGGTGATCGAGTAGCTAGTAATGGACATCATGCGGAATTTGTATCTGTCCCGCAAAATCTAGTTGCGAAGATTCCAGATGGTGTAAATGATGAAGATGCGGCGTTTACCGTTATCGGATCAATTGGATTGCAAGGTATTCGTTTAATTAACCCTACCATCGGAGAAACAATTGTAGTCAGTGGTTTGGGCTTAATTGGCTTAATTACTGCTCAATTGCTTTTAGCCAACGGTTGTAAAGTGATAGGACTTGATATCGATGACTCTAAAGTCGAGCTAGCAAATAAATTAGGTGTTATTGGGTTTAATCCATTGAAAGGGGATCCTGTAAAATTTGTTTTAAATAATTCTAACAATGTTGGTGCAGATGGCGTAATTATTACGGCTTCCGCCAAAAACAACGAAATCATTTCGCAATGCGCTAACATGTCACGAAAGCGCGGTCGCATTGTATTGATAGGTGTTATAGGCCTTGATATTAGTCGCGCAGATTTCTATGAAAAAGAATTAAGTTTTCAAGTATCATGCTCTTATGGACCTGGAAGATATGATGAAAATTATGAACAGAAAGGTCAAGACTATCCACTCCCTTTTGTCCGTTGGACGGAAAAAAGAAATTTTGAAACAGTCCTTGCAGCCATTGAAAGAAAAACCATTAATGTTCATGATCTTATTTCTGAAAGAATTGAACTCGATGATTACCAAAAAATATACGGTAATATAAATTCATCGAAATCAATTGCTAGTTTGTTAGTTTATTCTGAAGAATCGCAACAATCAAATTCAATTAAAATTCGCGATTCTAAAACAGGAAATAGCAATAAGAAGATCGCAATAATCGGCGCCGGTAATTTTACAAAAATGACCATGCTTCCTAATATGAAAGACGCAGATATAAAATACATCATTAGTAAAGGTGGGTTGTCATCTAAGGCGCTAGGTAAAAAACATGGAATAGAATATTGCTCAAGTAACTATAAAGATTCCTTGCAGGATGAGGAAGTAGGCTTAGTTATAATAACGACTAGGCACAACTTACATGCACCGATTATTATAGAAAGTTTAGAATCTGGAAAAAATGTATTTGTTGAAAAACCTCTTGCCCTTAATGAACGCGAATTGAATAAAGTCATTAATGCTTTACAGAGTTCTTCTGGTGTACTAAACGTTGGTTTTAATCGACGATTTTCTCCTCATATTCAAAAAATGAAATCGAGTATTCCTGAGCAATCTCCAAAAAATATGATCGCAACAATGAATGCTGGCCATATTCCCGCAAATGTATGGGTACACGATTTAGAGGTTGGTGGTGGAAGAATAATCGGTGAAGCTTGTCATTTTATTGATCTCTTGGTTTACTTGTCCGGTAGTAAAGTAAGTTCTGTATGTATGAATGCTTTGGGGCTTAACCCACATGAAAACACTGATAATGCAAGCATTCTTTTAAAATTTAAAAACGGAGATAATGGCGTTATCAATTATTTTGCAAATGGCAATAAAGCCTATTCAAAAGAACGTCTCGAAGTGTATTTTGACGAAAATACGATCATAATGGACAACTTCAGAGAAACTAACGCATACGGTATTAAGAACTTTAAAAAACTAAAGACTAGGCAGGACAAAGGTCATAAAGAACAATTTAGACGAATATCTGAGAACACAAGTTGTTCTTTAATTCCTGAGGACGAATTAATTAATGTTTCCAGAGCAAGTTTTGCTGCTATCAATAGTTTAAAAAGACATTGTTGGATTGACCTTTAAGAAACTACTTCTAATTTTTCAATTGATTCCAAAAATTGGCTATTGGAATTTTTTCTATGCACTTTGGTATAAGGCAAGTATCCGTTTGGGTTTTAGAAAATACAAATTCAAAACCGACAAAACAATTACAGGAAATATATTTAAACCATCCAACAAATTAACGGACGTTCAAGAATCATGGAAAAAACAAATATTTAAAAATGCTGACCAAATTATGCTCGGACATTTTAAATATTTTTCAGAACATATTTTTAAGCTAAACGAAATTCCTTCTTGGTTTTATAACCCATTCCATGATACTGAAATTACCGATTATAAAAAGCATTGGTTGAATTTCTCAGATTTCGATCTAAATATTGGAGATATAAAAATAATTTGGGAATTGTCTCGATTCGATTGGTTATATGATTTGAGCCTAGCCTATAAAAGTTCTGGCGATCAAAAATATTTATTAAGAATCAATCGATTGCTGAATGACTGGAATGAGAAGAATCCTCTAAACATTGGACCTAATTGGAAATGTGGACAAGAAACTTCATTTCGAATTATGAAACTACTCACAACTGCTTTCGTTCTAGACCAATTATTAGACCCAACTGTTGAATTAAAATCTATGATTTATCAGCATTTAAAAAGGGTTTATCCAAATATAAACTATGCGATTGCCCAAGATAATAATCATGGTACTAGTGAAGCGGCAGCATTGTACATTGGCGGACTTTGGTTAGAAAAGAATAACTTTATTTCTAAGGAAATATCTACTTGGAAAAACAACGGTCGTAAGGTTCTAGAAGAAAGAATTCGTCGATTAGTACAGCCGCAGGGGTCCTTTTCCCAACGTTCAATGACTTATCATCGGGTTTTATTAGACACTATGACCTTTACTCTCCACATGATGAAACTCATGGATCAACCATTGTTTCCAAATGAAATAATTTCGCGTTTAGAACAATTAGGTCAATGGCAATATAAAATGACTTTAGGTAAAGACGGGGATGGACCTAATTATGGTAGTAATGACGGAGCTAGAATTGAATCTTTAAACACTTTAACATATAGGGATTTTCGTGGTTCTACACAGGCCTTTTTCGGAGCTCTTCTTCAAAAAAGAGTATACGATTCAAGAAGAGTAGATGAGTCTTTGTTTTGGAGATTTGGAGCGACATCTTTTCAATGGCCTAAATACAATATATCCTTGGAAGCTGCGGAAATTCTAGACAATCAAATTTTACTTCTAAGAAACAAGAACTTGTCTTGTTTTTTAAAAATTCCAGAAGCTAGTTTTAGACCAAACAATGATGCATTTCACATAGATATTTGGTACAACGGTAAACCTGTAGTCATTGGCACAGGTACCTATTCATACAACCATAAAAAATCGGAATGGTACAAAAGTGTGAGTGCGCATAATACCATTCAATTTGGAGAACATAATCAAATGCCTAAAATTAGTCGCTTCTTAAATGGTTCATGGATCACTGCAGAACATATCGGTGAGATAAAAAAGCTTAAAGATGGTTTGTCTTGGAATGGAAGTTATAAAGACTTCAAAGGAAATCATCATCAAAGAAATATAATGTTAAATAGTGCTTTTATACACATAACTGATTTGGTCAATACCAATGAACCTTATCAAATAAACTATCATATTGATCAAATTTGTAAGGATACAAATAATGTTCATTTCACATCATCGGAGCTAATCGAGTATGAAGTGTCACCTCGTTCTACAAATTATATGAAAGAAGAACATGGAAAAAGTATAGCTTTAAGGCCTAAGTCTCATGAAGCATGGTTTAGAATAAGTGTTGATAATTAAAAACAGAAAATGAATATTCTTTTAATCCATCAGATGTTTTTAGAAAAAGACGACGGAGGTGGATCTAGATTTAATCAAATGACCAAGTTTTGGGTAGATCAAGGTCATACCGTTACCGTTTTAGCCGGAATGGTTCATTACGGAACAGGTAAGAAAAGAGATCGATATAAAGGAAAAATATTTCTTAGAGATGAATATGAACCAGGATTAGATGTAATCAGATGTCATGTGTCCGAAAGTTATAATTCGAATTTCATAGGAAGGCTTTGGGCTTACTTTTCTTTTGTTTTTTCTAGCATTTGGGCAGGTTTATTTAAGGCTAAAGGTAAATACGATATTATCCTTGTCAGCTCGCCTCCTTTGTTTGTTGCGATAACAGCTTACATTCTATCGTTATTTAAACGATTACCCTATGTTTTTGAAGTTAGAGATCTCTGGCCTGAATCAGCTATCGATACAGGTGTTTTAAACAATAAGTTTATTATTCGCTTTGCATATTGGTTTGAAAAATTCATTTATAAAAGGGCGAAACTCATCAATGTACTCACTCCAGCTTTTAGAACGAAATTGATTGAAAAAGGGGTGCCAAAAGATAAAATTATTTTTATTCCTAACGCTGCTGATTTCACCCTATGTGAAGCATCTATTAAGGATATGGATGTCGAAGCCTTTAAAAATGAAAATGATTTAGAGGGAAAAACAATTATCACGTATGTAGGTGCGCATGGAGTTGCAAACCATTTAATTCAAGCTATTAAAACAGCAGAACTTTTAAAGGAATCTCATCCAGAAATATTATTTCTAATGATTGGAGATGGTATGCAGCGTCCTGAATTAGAAAAAGAATGCGAACGTCTTAAATTAACAAATGTCCGATTTATAGGCATGGTCCCTAAGTCTGAAGTATTTAAATACATTAATGCTTCTGACTTTGGAGCTTCGATTCTCAAAAAGGTTGATACGTTCAAAACAATATATTCTAACAAAACATTCGATTATATGTCTTGTAAGAAACCTATATTAATGGCTATCGATGGTGTAAGTAGAGAGCTTGTTGAAACCTCTAAAAGTGGCGTTTTTGTTGAACCAGAAAATCCAGAAGACTTTAAAAGAAAGATATTGCACTTATTAAGTCTTGACAAAAATGAACTAGAAAAAATGGGTGAAAGCGGATATGCATATGCTCAAGAACATTTCTCAAGACATAAACTCTCTAGTGATTATGTTTCACACTTAAAGTCCATTGCTAAATAATATGATAATTGTAGGATATTCTGGACATGCTCATGTTTGTATTGAGGCTATTGAAAGTCATGGTAAGACCATTAAATACTATTGTGAAAATGTATTAAAAGATGTCAATCCTTATAAGCTAGAATTCCTAGGATCTGAAAAAGAAGAACGAGCTATTGGAAAACTCAAAGAATTAAATTATTTCGTTGGAATTGGAAATAATAAAATTCGCGAAAGCGTGATAAAACAAATAAGTGAATCCATAGGAAAAAAACCTATTAATGCTATTCATAAAAGTAGTGTTGTTTCTAAATCAGCACGAATAGGTCATGGAGTATTGATTGCAGCTAGAGCAGTGATCAACCCTCAAACAATCATCGAAGACGGCGTAATCATTAATACTAATGCAACGGTCGAACATGAAAATATAATAAAAGCGTTTTCGCACTTAGCACCTGGTGCCGTTTTATGCGGAAATATCTCCGTTGGTAAGAATTCTTTTGTCGGAGCTAATGCTGTAGTAAAAGAAGGAATTAACATTGGAGATAATGTAACTATTGGAGCTGGATCAGTCATAATAAAGGACGTACCAGACAATGCGACTGTTGTTGGTAATCCAGGTAAAATATTAAAACTATGATCCCATTATCTATTCCAAACATTGCAGGTAACGAATGGAAATATGTTAAGGACTGTTTAGACACCGGCTGGGTTTCTTCTGTCGGTAGTTACGTTACTCAGTTTGAAAATATGGTGGCAGATTTTGCTGGTGCCAAATTTGGAGTGGCAGCTATGAATGGAACTGCCGCACTTCATATTGCACTAGAATTGTCTGGTGTAGTACAAGGAGATTACGTTATTGTTCCCAACATTACTTTTATAGCAAGCTGTAACTCGGTTGCTTATACTGGTGCAACTCCTCTTTTAATTGACGTTGATGAAGAAACTTGGCAAATGGATCTCCATCTATTGGAAAACTTCCTCGACAACAACACATATATAGAGGAACGTCTAAATGAATTTGGCGAAAAGGAAATTCTAAGTTTTTATAAAAAAGATGATAAACCTATTTCTGCAATATTACCTGTTCACGTATTAGGTAATATGTGTGATATGGATCATTTAGTCCGCATCTGTAAAAAATACCATATTACAATGGTAGAAGATTCTACAGAAGCATTAGGGTCGAATTATAAAGGAAGGCACGCTGGTACATTTGGGCAATTTGGAACATTTAGTTTTAATGGAAATAAAATTATTAGTACAGGTGGTGGTGGTGTAATTGTTACAAACGATGAGGGTCTTGCTAAAAGAGCAAAGCATATTACAACTCAAGCTAAAACTGATCCTTTTGAATATAACCATGACCAAATAGGATATAATTATAGGTTAGTCAACATCCTTGCCGCAATTGGGGTAGCGCAAATGGAACAACTACCGGATTTTTTAATTCGAAAAAAGGAAATAGACAGGCGTTATCGAGAAGGTTTAGAGTCGGATGATTTAACGTTTCAAAAGGTAGGCATGGACGTTATCCCAAACAATTGGCTTCATACAATGAAAGTAAAACAACAACGTCCAATGATTAAGCACTTACTAAACAACGGTGTACAATGTAGACCGTTTTGGGTGCCTATGAATCAACTCGAAATGTTTAACGATGTACCTTATGTTACTGAAGGAGATAAAGCAAACGAGGTATATAAACAATGTATAAGCATCCCGTCTTCTACGAGTTTAACCGATCAACAAGTCGAAGAAGTGATTAAAGTAATTAATGCCTTCTATTAAATCCCAAAGTGAAATTAACTTTGATTATTTAAAAAAATACAAGTACCTAATTAGAAAACTTAAGGACAATGCACTTATTAAATGTTCCTAAATTTATAGATACACATATTACAAAGAGAAGTGAAAGCTTGTTTTCAAAGGATATTGAGTCAAATAAACAAGAGCTTTCTAAAGAAATTAAAGGAAAATCCGTACTTGTTATTGGGGGCGCAGGTACAATAGGTTCATCTTACATAAAGGCAATATTGCCTTTTTTACCCGGAAAATTAACCGTAGTCGATTATAGTGAAAATGGTCTAACAGAAGTGACTAGGGATTTAAGAAGTAGCGATGAAATTCCAATGCCGCAAGAATATATTACTTATCCATTTGATTTTGGTGGGGACATCTTTGCAAAACTGCTTCAATCAAAACACTTTGATATTATTGCTTGTTTTGCAGCGCATAAACATGTACGTAGTGAAAAGGATCATTTAGCCATTGAGGCAATGGTAAATAACAATGTATTCAATACAGCCAGGTTACTTGATCTTATAAACGAAAGTAAACCAAACCATTTTTTTTCCGTCTCTACAGACAAGGCTGCAAACCCCGTCAGCGTAATGGGTGCAAGTAAAAAACTAATGGAAAAAGTTCTCATGGCCTATTCTAAGAATATTAAAATCACTACAGCACGATTTGCAAATGTGGCATTTTCTAATGGTAGTCTTCTCGATGGTTTCATTTATAGAATGATGAAGCGACAACCCTTATCTTCTCCTTCGGATGTAAGGCGTTATTTTGTATCGCCTTTAGAGTCTGGACAACTTTGTATGTTGGCAAGCATTCTTGGTGACTCGGGGGACATTTTCTTTCCTACTTTAAAGGAAAATCAGATGATGACTTTTTCGTCTATAGCTGAGCAATTTCTTCAAGAACTTGGGATGGAATGTCAATATTGTTCGTCAGAAAAAGAAGCCAAAGAAATGGCATCTAACTGGACCATTGAAAACAAAAAGTATCCTGTTTATTTTTTCGGATCAGATACCTCAGGTGAAAAAATGTACGAAGAATTTTACGAGTCGGGCGATATAGTAGATACTGATTCGTTTTCCCAGCTCAATGTGATCAAAAATGCAGATAAGCCATCACTTGAAGCAATTGGTTCGCTTTTGAATGAATTTAAAGATTTATTTTCAAAAGAAATATCGAAGTCAGATATCATTGAGCTTTTAAACAGACACATACCTGACTTTAGCCATATTGAAACAGGTAAAAGTTTAGATCAGAAAATGTAATCATGTATTTGAGTATTAAAAGATTCTTCGATATTTTTTCTTCACTTGTAGCCCTTATAGTTTTATCACCTTTATTGATTCCTATTGTAATTGGTTTAAAGTTGACCGGTGAAGGATATATCTTTTATTTTCAAGAAAGAGTCGGTCTTAAAAACAAACCATTTGACATTTATAAATTCGCGACTATGCTCAAAGATAGTCCAAACATGAAAGGAGGATTGATTACTACAAAAAAGGATCCTAGAATAACTCCAATGGGTGGCTTTTTAAGAAAGTCGAAAATCAATGAACTGCCTCAGTTGCTAAACATCTTATTTGGGCATATGAGTGTCGTTGGGCCACGCCCAGTTATGCAAAAGAGTTTTGATGCGTATCCTGAAGAAGTCCAAAAGGTAATATATAATGTAAAGCCAGGTCTTACGGGAATAGGTTCTATCGTGTTTCGAGACGAGGAAGAACTCATTACAAAAGTTAGAGATAAGGGTGGAGACACATGGGATTTTTATAAAAACACTATTTATCCTCATAAAGGTGCACTTGAACAATGGTATCAAAAAAACCAAAGTTTTTGGACTGATCTTAAAATAATTATTATCACCGCTTGGGTAGTGTTAGTTCCAGAAAGTAACATATTATATACATGGTTTAAAGAACTACCAAAGCGTAATTTTATAAAATGAAAAAAATAGACATTATCGCTGGAGCTCGTCCTAATTTTATGAAAATAGGACCTATCATACATGCTATTCATAGTCATAATGAATCCAATCCTAATGAATCAATCGAATATCGCTTAATACATACAGGTCAGCATTATGATAAGAAGATGAGTGACGATTTTTTCGAACAATTGAATATTCCTCAACCCAATATTAATCTTGGAGTTGGTTCTGGGACCGCAGCTTTTCAAACAGCTAATATAATGATGCGTTATGAAGAAGCCATCAAAGAGTGGAAACCGCAACTTTGCATTGTGGTTGGAGATGTAACTTCGACCATGGCCTGTGCAATTGTGGCAAAAAAAGAATGGATAAAGGTTGCACACGTAGAAGGAGGAATCAGAAGTGGAGATGAAAAAATGCCTGAAGAAATTAATAGGATGGTCACGGATAGTATTACGGATTATTTCTTTACAACTTCTACTATTGCAAATGAAAACCTTCAAGCTTTAGGTCATTCCTCGGATAAGATTTTCTACGTAGGAAATACAATGATAGATTCACTTTTAGGAAATTTGAATAGATTGATCGAACCAGCATTGTGGAACGAAAAGCAACTAGCAAATAAAGAATATTTGGTGATGACCTTACATAGACCTTCGAATGTAGATGGGATGGAAAGTTTACGAAGTCTGTTAGATATTATTAATCAAAATGTTGGTAATCGTAGAGTTGTTTTTCCAATGCATCCTAGAACCCAAAAGATGTACGATCAATTGGGAATGAACTTTAAAAACCTTATAATAACTGGACCGCTATCCTATTTGGAATTTATCTATCTCATAAAAAATTCTGCTGGTGTTATTACTGATTCAGGAGGAATCACCGAAGAAACTACCGTATTATCAATTCCATGTATGACCTTGAGAAACTCAACAGAACGACCTGAAACTATAACTGTAGGAACGAATGAACTCGTTGGTACTAATCCAGAAAATATTGTTCCGTTTCTTCAAAAACTTACCTCAGGAAATTGGAAGATAGGAGGAATTCCAGATAAATGGGATGGAGCAACAGCTCCAAGAATAGTGAGTATTATTTCAAACCTATAATTTTTACATTGAAAAATAAATACATAGCCATCATGGCTGGAGGAGTAGGATCCCGCTTTTGGCCTGCGAGCCGATCTACCTTTCCAAAACAATTTCTAGATATTTTAGGGATTGGAAAATCACTATTAAGAATTACTTACGAACGTAGTGCTCAAATCGTAGGCAATGAAAATGTATTAATAGTAACCAATAAACAATATCGAGACTTAGTTAAAAAAGAACTACCTGAACTTCCTGATTCTAATGTCCTTTGTGAACCTTCACGAAACAATACCGCACCATGTGTTGCTTATACCGCATTACATTTAAATGCACGTAATAAAGATGCCGTTTTTGCTATTGTACCTTCCGATCACGTCATCCTAAAAGAAACAGAATTCATAAATCGAATTAATCAGGCTTTCGAATTCGCGCAAAGCGAATCATCCATAGTAACCTTAGGAATACAACCTACTCGTCCTGATACTGGATACGGATATATTGAATCTACCGCTTCTGAAGGAAATGAAATAAGAAAGGTCGTTTCATTTAAGGAAAAACCTAACAAAGAAACAGCGCAAAAATATCTTGATAATGGTAGCTATCTATGGAATGCAGGTATTTTTGTTTGGAGTTCCAAAACGATTATGGATTCTTTCGCGGCTAACGCGCCTAATATATTAAATGTTTTAAACGAGGAGCCCCATCATTTTAATACACCTACCGAACAAACATATATAGATAGAGTCTATCCTAAAACGGAGAGCATTTCTGTTGACTACGCCATACTAGAAAAAGCTAAAAACGTGTTTACTATTCCAGCCGATATTGGTTGGAGTGATTTAGGTACATGGAATTCTCTATATGACTATCTAGAGAAAGATGAACAACAAAATGTGGTTCAGGCCGAAGATGTCGTCTTAGAAGGTGTAGACAACTCCTTTATTCGAACGCAAAGTGGTAAAATTCTTGTATTAAAAGGTTTGAAAGATTTTATCATTGTTGACGAAAAAGACGCTTTAATCGTTATTCCTAAAAGTGAAGAACAAGAAATAAAGCGCTTAATTAAAGAAATTACTAATAAGGATTATCTCTAGTTTGTCTAAAGAACCCAGTAATATTACGATTGCCTTAGTCTCCAATACCTCTTGGAGTGTGTACAATTTTCGTCTGGGGTTTATTCAGTATCTACAATCCCTAGGGGTGAATGTTGTTGTTATTGCTCCTCGTGATAACTTCAGTGCTAAATTGGTTTCTCTCGGTATTGAATATCGCGAAGTTAGAATCCGCAACTATGGAACAAATCCCTTTGACGATCTCAATCTTGTATATCGACTGAATAAAATTTATCGATCTGTAAAGCCTGATTTTGTTTTTCATTATACCATCAAGCCAAACATCTTTGGATCTTTTGCAGCCTTTTCTTGCAAAATTCCATCTATCATTATTACCACTGGCTTGGGTCACTTGTTTGATTTCAAAAATATTTTCATTCGACTAACTTCTATTACCTTATATAGAATTGCCGCTTTTCTGAGTAAAGAAGTTTGGTTCTTAAACGATAACGATCGCGACGTATTTATTTATAAAAGAATTGTCTCTAAAAAGAAAACTCGATTGTTAAGAAGTGAAGGGATTAATACTGCTTGGTTTACACCAAGAAAAGAAAAACGATTTTCGGCTTCACCACGATTTTTGTTTGCAGGACGTTTAATTTGGGATAAAGGCGTAAATGAATATGTAGAAGCTGCTAGAATTATTAAAGCAAAATTCCCAAAAGCAAAGTTTGAATTATTAGGCTTTATCGATGAAGGTAATCCCAATTCAGTTCCTTACGAAACCATTAGAAAATGGCAAAAAGAAAAGGTCATTAACTATTTGGGAGAGACAACGGATATTAGGTCATTTTTAGAAAGAGCGAATTGTTTGGTTTTTCCATCTTTTTATCGAGAAGGTGTTTCTCGAGTTTTAATGGAAGCAGCATCCATGGAAACCCCAATAATAACCACAGACAACGTGGGGTGTCGAGATATTGTCGACGATGGAAAGAATGGATTTTTGTGCGAACCAAAAAACGTAGAGTCTTTAGTAGATGCCATCGAATCATTTATTCTTTTAGATGACCAGGATAAACTCGTTATGGGTAAGCTCGGTCGAAAGAAAATGATTAAAGAATTTGACGAACAAAAAGTCATTGATGCATATAAGGCCTCACTTAGCAAATATGTTCAATTGCCACAAGTCAGTACCTACAAAGTTGAATCACAACTTTAAAGCTTTTTCAAAAGCGCTTTTAATCCTTTCCCTTTTATTTCACTTTCCTCAAATCGATTATTGTGAAAACAATAATTGATGTCATTCATTCCTATTGATTTCTCCCTTAGCTCCTTTATTCGTTTTTCAAAACCTATCGAATCTGTAAACTTAAACAAGGCACTGTCCATAATCACTAAGGGTTTTTCTAGCACGTCAGACATTTGTTCTTTATGCAGATTATAGAGAAAATACTTTGCACTCGTTCCGCAGCGATAACCTATCCTTTCTGAAAAGCCCATGCTGCTATCTTCTGAAATTCTATTCTCTTCTAAGATGGTCAATGTTTTAGGCCAAAACCACTTCAAGTAGTGTTGTCTACTTATTTCAATTTTATCACCAATTAATTTCTCTAAATTTTCCTTCTCCATTTGAAATAAGGCCTTGTCTTTTGACGCATCATAACTAGGATGAATACCAACCTTATAATTTCGTTCCCGACATAATTGTAAGGCATGTTTAAATATCTCATCCTCCGTGTCGATAGGGCTATCGTACTTTGTATTTCCACCAACCAAAAAGTAAATTTCCTTCCTTCCTTTTACCTCCTTAAGCATCCAATCAAATGTATCAAATGGATCCTTTGTTTCTTTCAATCTACTTCCCAGTGATTTAATAAAACTCCACTCTCCCCTCTTCAAGTGACCAAGCGTTTTTTTAATTAAAGATCCTCCCCCTTTATATTTTCTAAGATGGTCAACGTCAAAACTTAAGTGATTAATCCTTTTCCTTTCTTTCCTGCACCCCCATAATTCAAAAAGAGCAAAGACGATATCATCAACAACTGGGGTTTGCTCTATACCTTGATCCACAATCTTCATTTTATCCTCGGGCATCATCCCTTTGTAATTTAAGGGACCATCATAAACCCATTCTTCATATCGACTGATATGAAAAAAAATAGTTTCTATCCAATCGAATGAAAAACGATCTTCGCGAACAAACGTTTTACCGCTTTGCGCAGAGGACTCGACACTATATAAGCTCCATTGGTCAAATTGATATTCATTGATATGTAGATCGTCATTCTGAATATTACTCTTCGAAAAAATCACACCTTGCTCAGGAATGAAATAATTCGTCGAGACCGACTGATCCGAAAGGCTAGATAAACCATAATGAATTAAAACGGAATCTTCTGCGTTTTTGGAATTTTCTACAACCTTACTTTTATCGTCTAAATAAGGGTGGTCATTTAGAAACTTTATGACATACTTTATTCTATTGACAAAAGCATGGTTTTCATCAAATCGAATGTTTATAGTCATCTTAGGAAGTTTAAAATTCCAAGAACGATTCTAGCACTTGCTTGACCATCACCATATAAAAAAAGCGGTTCTCTATCCATGTTTTGAGCCATAGCCAAATTCAAAGCCTCTATTATTTTCTCAGGACTAGTTCCACATAGAATGGCATAATCATTTTGCAATCCACCCTTCCTTTCGGTCTTGTCTCTAAGTACTAAAACTTGTTTTCCTAAGACGGGTGACTCCTCTTGTATTCCTCCACTATCTGTGACGATCAAATCACACGAGGCCATTAATTTTACAAAACTTGGATAGCTCTGAGGTTCCACCAAGGTAAACCTATCTAAGCCTTCTAATATTTCAACGTAACTCTTTTTTACTTCAGGATTTGGGTGCACCGGGCAAATAAATTGAACTTCCTTTTGTTCGCTGAATTCCCTTAAAGACTTAAGAATACCCTTTAATTTCTCTCCATGAATTTCTCTACGATGCAAAGTCAACAAAACCTTTTGTCTTTCATTGTTTGACATGACTTCCTTAATCTTTGGACTCAACTCTATTTCATCTAGCTTTCGCTGAATGGTCATTAATGCATCTACAACCGTGTTTCCTGTGATATGTATTTGATCTTCAGGAATTTTCTCACTGATAAGATTTTTTTTCGCAGCTGCATCTGGAGCAAAATGAATAGACGCTATTCTATCTACCATTTGTCGATATACTTCCTCAGGAAACGGAGCCTCTCGATCATAAGTCCTTAATCCCGCTTCTACATGAGTAACAGGTATCTTTAAATGATAACTAGCTAAAGCTCCTATATAACAAGACACTGTATCCCCATGGACCAAAACCATATCAGGATTAATTTCTATTAACTCGTTCGATAATGAACTTAATAATCCTGCACTAAAGTCATTTAAGTTTTTTTGATTTCCCTTTCGGGAAATGTGAATATCGATCTTTAAATCAAAGGTGTTCATCACATCATGAAACAAATCGTCATGTTGTCCTGTATGAATGATCGTTTGTTCGATGTCTTCATTTTTCATCGCCAAAATTACAGGTGCCATCTTAATCGCCTCAGGACGTGTACCTATAATTACTACAATCTTCTTCTTAGACAATGTTCGCTTGTTTTAGTTAAATCCTTACCTTCAATCTGCTAAATATAGAAATATAAAGAGTCCAAAAAAAATACTCGTCTTTGTCCTTACTCGAACTGGTTTCGGTTTGTACCCATCTACCATTCTTAATCTATTAGATCAAGATTACGAACTCTATGTCTCTAGCGCTTCTAGCCAAAAGTATAACGTTAAAACTAGGCGTTTATTCACATATTCTAGCAAATTCACCTTCCTTTTGAGCAGTCTAGTTATGGTTCCATACCTATTTTTGTTGCTTTTATTTAAACGTATCCAGCATGGACGATTCATTGTTTATCTACCTGTTTTACATTCTTGGAATTCTGTCATTACACGAAGCTCTTCCATTCTTGGTTGCAAATCCATAGTCACCGTTCATGAATATCAAATGCATATAGGCGAACGAATAAAAGTCCTGGAAAGCATTCAAATAAAATCGGTGGAATGGGCTGATAAAGTCATCTTTCTCACCTCTTTCGAACAAGCTAAAGCAAATACATTTATACAAGATAAGTCCATTGTCATTCCACACCCTACTACTCCATTAACCTTTAAAAAAGCAACTCGAAATAATAAAAAGGATCTATGTCTTCTTTTTCTTGGGCGCGTTAATCAATATAAAGGTGTTGATATTCTTGTTGAAGCTATGGAGGCTTTTAAAAATGACCCTTCGGTTAAATTAACCATTGCTGGAAAATGGTCTATAGATTCAAAGCCAGATACAGAACACATCAACATCATCGATAAGTACTTAAGCGACCAAGAACTCTCAGAAATATTATTTGCTCACGACGTTCTTGTCTTACCATACACTGAAGCTTCTCAATCCGGCATAGTAGCATTAGGTATAGAATCTCTCAAACCTATGATTGTGTCTAAAGTAGGTGGGCTAAATGAACAATTAGATTCAGATGAAGCTATTTTTATCACACCAACAGTCGCTGACATTCAATTGGCCATCAAAGAGTGCAAATCAAATCCTGCGTTACTCCAAAAAATATCTTCTCGGCTAAAAAGGAAAAAAGAAAATTTAAACGGAAGCATCAAAACCCAACTGAATCAACTTTTTCAAAATTTATAAAAAAATATTATGAAAATTCTGGTAATTGGAGGCAATGGAACTATAGGCAAAAAGGTATCTACTCATTTAGAAAAGAAGCATGATGTTATCATTGGAGGTCGTAATTCCGGTAATCTCATTATAGATATAAGCAATACGGAATCTATCAAAAATGCTTTTGAAAAAGTTGGCACATTAGATGCCATTGTATGTATCGCTGGAGAAGCTCGTTGGGATGACTTTAATCAACTGTCAGAAGATGATTATTATATTGGTTTGAAAAGTAAATTGATGGGGCAAGTTAATGTGGTTAGACTTGGACAACACTATCTAAATAAAGGCGGGTCGATTACTTTATCTACCGGAATACTCGCAGATGTTCCTGTGGTGAAAACAACAAGTGCTGCAATGGTCAATGGAGCAATTCATAGTTTTATTCAAGCAGTGGATTTAGAAATTGAAAATGACATTAGGGTCAATGCTGTTTCTTTAGGGCTTGTGGAAGATGCTTATGAAAAATACAAAGATTACTTTCCTGGACACATTCCTATTTCCATGAACCAAGCTGTTCAATCATATGTGAAATCCGTAGAAGGTAAATTAAGAGGTGAAATTATTCGCTGCTATCGCTAATCAATTTTAAATACTGGTTTGAAATGTTTTCAACGGAGTACTCTTCTAATGAAGCTGAAGATCCGTTATCACTTAATGTAGTCGATAGTCTTTCAAGACAATCTATAAACAAATCATCTTCATCAATCGTATTTACTTGAACGTTCGTTACTCCTATATGGCTACCTAGAAATTGTTTAGACTGGTCATTATCAAGGCTATACAAATTTAGAATTGGTTTCTTTGCCCACATATAGTCCACCAACTTACTCGGCAAATGATAATCTGTATGGTTAGAAATATTGATAATTAAATCGGCCGATTGCAAAATTGAGAAAACTTCTGGTCTAGATACCAACCCCATTAATTGTACTTGTTTCAATGATTTAAAACTTTGAAATATTTCTGAAGACCATGGATTTTGTTGTCCATAAAATTTAAACTCACAAGATTCATATATTTCTGGATGCGTCCTGGAGAGTCTAATTATAAGCTCTAATAACGATCGTGGAGATCTTACGTTTTTATAAAACGATCCAATAAAAACGATTTGTTTTTTATCCTCATTTTCATTTCGCTTTCGCGGAATATTTTTAGGCACATTTAGTAGTGGAGGAATAACTCCAATTTTTGATTCATAATCATTGAACAATTCAAGATACTTCTCTTTTGCTCTTGGGTTTGTAACTGATATGGCTTCCGCCAATTTAAAAGCTCTCTTTTCCTCTCTTATATTTTTCTCTTCATAACGTTCAAAATTGTTCACCCAGAATTCTTTAGAATAAGAAAATGGATCTTCTATATCCATAATCCATTGAATATCATTATATCTTTCTTTTATTCTTCTGGCAATAAGATGCGCACTAAATGGTAAACCTACAGAAATGATCAAATCTGGTTTTGATTCCTCAATTTTACTATTCAATAATTTCACCCCTTTTTCGATCCATTTGTACGAGCCATCTGGCCAATATCTCTTCCTATAGGTCTTATCAAGAATCTCTTCAATGATCTTTCTAAACTTAGACGGAGTGGTGTTCTGTTTCCCAAGTTCATTACGTCGCTCTTTACTCCCCCATTTATTTTGAAACCAATCATTGAGTGTATGATATCCAGATCGTAGCACCTCAACACCATTATGTTTTTCGAGAGTTTCACTTCCCCTTCTTTCGGTCGTGATTATCGTTATTTTCTTTCCTTGTTTTACCCAATATTCAGCAATAGCCTGCCAACGATATACATTGGGATTTAAGCTCGGATAATATTGAGCTAAGACGATTACTATTTCCTTTATATCTTTATTCAAAGACAAATTCGTGGCGTTTTTAGATAAGCTTATAAATATATTGATTCGAACTCGTAATAGGGTCTCCTCAGACGAACGAGTTTATTACCCTGATGGGCATTTCTATAGTCCTATTCCTTCTAAAGAAGACCTATCGCGACTGTCAAATTATCCTATCAATGATATTAATTTCAGAAAAGAAGATCAGTTCAACTTATTAAAAGAGCTTGTACATTTTGCAAGGGACTTAAATATACCTGAAAAGGAAAACGAATCTCATCGATATTATTACGATAATAATTACTTCTCTTATTCTGATGGAACCATTCTCGCCAGTTTGATGCGATTCTTTAAGCCATCAAAAATCATAGAAATAGGAAGTGGTTTTTCATCCGCTTTGATGATGGATATAAATGATCGCTTCTTAAATAAGCAATGCAACCTTAACTTTATTGAACCTTTTGAGTCGAGTCGTTTAAAAACATTGGTTCGGTCTACTGATAAGGTTAACATCATGGAGCAAATTATTCAAGATGTTCCAATTTCAACTTTTAATACTTTAGAAAAAAATGATTTTCTATTCGTTGACTCCAGTCACATTTCTAAAAAAGGAAGTGATCTAAATCATATTTTATTTAATATCCTACCTCATCTAAATCCCGGTGTGATTATTCACTTTCACGATATTTTTAATGGCTTTGAATACCCCTCGAAGTGGTTAAACGAAGGTGTGTATTTTAATGAATGTTATCTTTTACAGAGTTTCTTAATGAATAATGATCATTACGAAATTCTATATTTCAATGACTATCTAGAAAATGAATATGAAGATTGGTTTAAAGAAAATCTTCCGATTTGCTTAAGAGCGCATGAATATCATAATCAAACCAAGCGCGATAAAAAAGATCCAACAGTCAGGGGGCAAAGTTTATATATCAGAAAACTTGTTTAAACATTTCCCTTCTTTCTTTACTCAAAAGGAAGAAAATAAAAGATATAAAAACGAATATGGTATTAGTGACAATAAAAGAATATTGCTTGTCAACAAATGCTTGAGAATAATAGGCAACAATAAAACTTATTCCCATAATTAATAACGGGACTATCGTATTTGAAAAATATGCTCTTCTTGAAATAAAGCCATTCGGTTTAACCGCAAAATCATAACTCACTAAGAACAAACCAAGGTAAAAAAATATCGTACTCAAAAGAAGTATGTCTATACTGATATGTACGGTCACTCCAATTAGTATCAAGTAGGGAACGAAGTATTTTAATTGCCATTTGAAAAAGTCCTTGGTTCTATTCTTTGTATATAGTAGTAAGTCTATTGGATTTAAAACAACCATCATTATCGTCACACCTACTAATAATAAACCAATGTGATCATATCTAGCATACTCATTGGGAAGTACATTTAAAATTAACCTCATGTTTAATGCGACCAAAAACAAACCAAAAAACAAAATGCTATGGAGTGTCACCGCATATTGTTTATAAAATTTAATGTAACCATCCTTTTCCATTTGCAGTTTGGATAAGATTGAATATGCGACTGATTCTACGGAACTGGTCAATAGAACAAATGGTCGTGCAATGATTTTTCGAAACAATTCGTAAACACCTAAAATGTCAAAACCTAGATATTTTCCGATCAGAAAAGTATCTGCATTAGACAATATTGACGTCAAACATTTTTCTCCAAGTATAAATTTTCCAAAATCGAAATGAGTTCTTAAATCTCTTTCTTTACTCACAAAGATTTCTCTCCATGGAAT
>JAHDBI010000001.1:142377-175855 GCA_020630475.1 Saprospiraceae bacterium | reverse complement strand
AGCCTATTTTTTGAAATTCTAATCGACGTTTTAGTATTGCTTCCGAAAAACTATTTACAATATCTAGTATCGCGATGACCGATATCGTGATCATTAGTTTTCTTAAAAGGCCATCATAATAAATCCATTCAAGCACAAACGATCCAAATAAAATCAAAATGAACACAATTATTCCTCCTATCGTATTTAACCAAAAAACACCACTTTTATCGGCAATAGTCAGTTCCTCTTTCTGTACTAAACTCGCGTTAAAAGGCCAATTGATTAAGAATACGAAAAAATATGTTGCCGCTACAACGATGGTTACTTTACCGATTCCTTCCTGTGAGATGTATTGGGCAACAAACAGCCAGAATACTATTTGTAGAATAGCATTTAAAATGGTAGTGGTAATACTCCATTTTGAATTGAAAACATATTGGGAAAACAGGGATTTCTCCAAAACAATAAGCTAATTTGTCAGTCAAACTTAGCAAAACTGTGATTAGGTTTTTACTAAAAGCCCTCAACAAAGTAGGATTACTCAAATTTTTACACTTTAGTCTACCTATTCAAGTAGATCAAAGCCACTTTTCTATACCCATTCATAAGGGGGTTGGTCTACATAATTTCTTTATGGATGAATGGTGGATGGTGGATATCCTGCACTTATTTAAAGGAGAAATTTCCGGTTTTACCGACGTAGGTGCCAATGTAGGTCAGAGTTTACTAAAATTTAAAGCTGTTTATCCGAAACTACCCTATTGGGCCTTTGAGCCAAATAAAACTTGCATTAGCTACTTAGAGTCTTTAAGTAAAAAAAACAACTTTGCTCAAGTTTCATTCCATCCATATGCTTTGTCCAATAACAATGGAAGTGCTGAACTTCACTTTTTTATGAATGAATCTACGGATAGAGCAGCAAGCCTCGATTCTAATCATTTGAAAGAAAAAGAAATCGTCAAATCTAGTTCAGTAGATATAAAAAGTACGGTTGAATCATTAGGTTTTATTAATCAAACCAACTTAGTAAAGGTCGATGTTGAAAGACACGAATTTAAAATTCTTGAGGGAATCTTTCGTTTAAATAAACGGAATCCAATTTTGGTAGAGATTTTGCCCATGAATAGTGAAATAGATAAAGAAAGAATCAATAAAATAAATCAACTGATTTCTATCAACAATTATTCGCTTTTTAGAATTGAAAAAAAAGAAATGCGCTTAAGATCATTTACCGTTTTAGCTCTTCTAGAAAACGATCATTCTATCGATCAAAGTGATTTTCTTTTGATGGCTAAAGAGGATAAAAAACTATTGAATGTCATAAGTAAACATGTCTAGTGCGAAGTCGACATATCAAGAATTTTGTAGAAAGGAAAAACTTCCAATTTACTTTCATCCGGTTTGGATGAATGCGGTTACAAATGGACAATGGGATGTCGTAATTTCTTATGACCCAGATGGAAAAATTCAAGGGTCTTGGGTGTTCTATATAAAGTCAATGCTTGGTATGAATTACTTAAGTATGCCTCGACTTACCCCCTTTAGTGGTGTTTGGCTAAATTATCCTAAGAATATTAGCTTACCCTCTAAAGGAGCATTTGAAAAAAAAGTGTTAGGTGATCTACACAACAATTTGCCCAAGCATGCCTTTTTATTTCAACAGTTTCATCCACAATTAGAAAACTGGTTGCCGCTTAAATGGTTAGGCTACTCTCAAACGACAAGTTACACCTATCAAATCAAGGATATTTCTGACCTTGATCTAGTATATAAAAACTTTAAAGGAAGTGTAAGAACAGATATTAAAAAAGCAGAGAAAGAGGTTCAAATTAAATCTTTGAATTCAGGTAAAGCATTTATGTCCTTTCAACAAACTTGTTTTGATGCTCAAGGCAAAGCGAATCCTTATGATCGGGAAAGCTTCAAGAAAATAGATAAGCTGCTTACAAGTTCATCTATGTCAAAAATTTATGTTGCTGAAAACAAAAATTCAGAAAAGCTCGCTGCGGTTTACATCATTGTTGATGATAGCTGCGCTTATTATTTTTCTAGTTGCTTCCATCCAGATGCAAAGAAATCTGCCGCTTTAAGTTATTTGGTTTGGAACAGTATAAAAGAATGTCAAAAACTTGGTTGTCAAACTTATGACTTTGAAGGAAGTGTTATTCCAGGAATAGAACATTTCGTGCGTAATTTCGGTGGTGAATTGGTCCCACAGTTTCGAATTCTTAGAAGCAAAAACAAGCTGCTTAGAATTATATCTTGGTTTAAAAGTGATGATTTTTATTTCTAATGGGTGCCTATACCACATCGAACGAATCTATTTATTTGGCATTTCGCTGGATAGAGAAAAGTATTAAAATTAAAAATGGTAAGGGGTCTGCTTCTTATTATCACCTCTTGAAAGGTTGGGGACCAGCATACCCAGAGACCAGTGGGTATTTAATACCAAGTTTAATTGCTTACCACAAACTTTTTCCTAATTCAACAGCTTTAGATTTAGTAAAAAACATTAATCAATGGTTGCTGTCCATTGAGTCTAAAGAAGGCAATATTGTGGGAAGCCCTGAAGACCCCAACTCATCCTACGTGTTTGATAATGGGCAAGTTCTGTTAGGGTATTGTGCTCTTTATACGTTTAATCCGAAGCTCATTGATAAAGCACGTATTGAAAAATTATCTGTTTGGTTACTCCATCAAATGGATGATGATGGTCGATTCAGCAAGACAACTTATGTGCATAATTATTGTCCAGCATACTTGTCTCGTACACTTTGGGCACTTTACGAAGCCAAGAATATTGTTGAATTCTCAGATGAGCGTATTCAAAAAATAGAAGATAGTCTTCGTTACTTTCTTCAGTTAAAACAGGACAATCATTATTTCTATCCTTGCGCATTTAGCCCAAAAGAAACTTTTGCTTTGACGCATAACATTGCCTACAACTTAAGGGCACTTTTAGAAATAGCTCAAATAGAACAAAATGATGATCTTCTCGAGATTGTTACAAATTCGGCGAAAGCCATTTTAAAAATTTACACTCAAGAAAAGAAAATGCCTGGATCATTTGATAAAAACTGGAATGGGGATGTTAACTATGAGTGCGTGACGGGTTCTTTACAACTAGCGATAGTTTTTAATCGTTTATCTAGGCGTACTGATGATACCTGGAACAAAGCTAGCCGTAAACTAATCGATGGCATTAAGAAAAAACAATTTAATAGAGGCTTTAGCTCCATTAAAGGAGGTTTGTTCTCTTCCATTCCTTTTTATGGTCAATATCAAAGATTTAAAGTAACCAATTGGACGATGAAGTTTTATTTAGATGCCTTACTTTCACAGCATGAAAATGATTAGAAAAGTTTATTCTTGGCTCAACGCTCAAAGTACTTTTCAACAATCCTTGATTGTATTCTTTTCTTTTATTTGCGTTCGCTATATCTTTAGGTTGGTTCACCCTGCTGACAATTTCGAGTTATTTGCTGATTCTTACCGCTACGACATTTTATCGGATAGAATACTTTCGGGAAATTATGATTTAGATTTCATCGCCTTCATTATCGCTCCATTGTATCCATATACTATGGCTGCATTTAAGTTCATTTTTGGTGATTTTTGGATGTCTTTTCTAGAAGGATATCAGTTCTTTATAATAGCCCTTTCTGGTGTTGCTTTATTTAAATTAACTCGACTCCTTTTTAAAACAAAAAGTGTTTCTTGGTTAGCGACCTTTATCTATTTAGTCTACCCTTTCACCTTTTATTACAACTTTACTTTTACTCAAGAAACCTGTTTTCAGGCATACTTTGTCATTGCCATGTATTTCTTTGTTCTATATAAGGAACAACTAAATATTAAGGCACTTACATTAAGTTCACTTTTTTTTAGCTTAAGTTTTTTAACAAAATCACACATACTTTTATATGCGCCATTTTTAGCTTTCATTTTGCTTTTCGCGAATGGGAAACTAAGCTTTAATAAAAGACTGTCCCATGTAATACTGTTCACTTCCATCTGTTTATTATTGACTATTCCCCATGGTTTGGTAAATAAAAAAATACACGGGATCTATACGTTCTCTAGCCTTGGGCTGACAACTTTTTTTCATAACGGCCATAGTCAATATTATTACGATTATCTCTTTGGAGAACCAACAGAAAATCCTAATGAGTATTTGAATTATATTTTTAATCCTGATTTTGAATTTGACGGTTATGGAAAGATCAATAGTCTTCCTCATAAAGAAAAAGGGCCTATTCATTTTCAATTGGCCTTAGAATGGATTAAAGAAAATCCATCGAAGAATTTAAAAATACAATGGCACAACGTTTTAAGTTTCCTAAGACCAGGTCTTAGTTATGGTCGATACTCTTTTGGAATGTGGTTGATGGGCATTGTTTGTAGTCTCCCTATATACCTCTTAGGCTACTATGGAATTTATCTTGGATTCAAAGAAAATCGATTTAAACATCTTTGGATAGTTTTTCTAATATTCACCATTTTCTGTTTCTACTTTTTCTTTATGGCTCAGAATAGGTTTAGATCTATATCCTTAGACGCCTTTTTTATAGTGTATGCGAGTTATGCTATTGTCGAGCTAAAGAATAGACTAGTCAGTAGGTAGTATTTCTAATTTTTGTCCAAATGCTTTATTTAAAATGAATCGATATGTGTTCGTCGCATTAAATCGATCCAGGGAGTTTTGGTCAATTATTTCGTTACCAAATCGTATGGCTAACAGCGTATGAAATTTTTCGTTGTCCTTACTCGGGTCTTTTTGAAATAGCCTTGAACCGTGATCACTTTGAAAAACAATGATAGCATTAGGATTATTCTCGATCATCTTATCCGCTAAATCCTGGATCATGGTTGAGGTATAAATATATTGATCTAGATATAGTTCTTCCTTCGGTCTATCAGTCCGATTAGGTTTCAGCGTTCCATCTCTTAAAAAGTTATATGGTTCGTGCGGAAGCATTAAGTGTGCATAAGTCCATGAGTTGTTTGAAAAATTCTTTTTATTCAAAATATCCAGTATATCATTATTCACTAAATGTGTTCCGTCCGTTTTCACGGTTTTAAAAATATTCCCTGGCAAACTAATATCGAAAAGGAAACGAATAAAATGGACTTTCTCTTGTAGTAGATGATATTTGTAAAACTCCTTTTCTTCTTTAATTTGAAAAAATGAAAGATTCTCGATTGTATATCCATTTTCCTTAAAATATGTCGGTATGAACGCCTTATTTAAATTCTCTTTTCTTAACACCCTTTCGTGTGTCACGCTGTTTAAAAATTTTGGAAAGGGCTTATCCGGTTTCATATTAAATACAGAAGTCATCGAAGAAAGTGTGTTATCAAACTCACTTCTGGCGTCTCTAAATACAATAAAGTTTTTTTCTTCTAGGGCTTTCGCCAATGGTTCATTTGAATAATCCCAATATTTCTCCATTCCACTAAAACCAGTAAAACCGTCGAATAGTACATGAATGATTTTCTTTTCTTTTGGTTCTAGCGGAAGCAATCTAAAATTGTTGTCTTTCTTTCTGTACTCTTCTAAACCACCCCTATTTACAAATTCTACTGTACTTACTTTAAAAAATAAAAACAAACTCAAAACAGAAAACACCAAACATGAAAACCGCATAAACTTTATCATACTTTTTCCTCTAAATAGTCGTGTCCAAAAAAGCAAAAGCAAAATGAGAAAAAGACTTAAGATTAATTTATAGTTGAAACTAGACCAACCAACAACATGCAAAATTGAAAATGCATATTTTGCTGAAAACATAAGATAAAACCACCCGCTCATTACAAAAAGAGCTGTTTTAGTTTCATCTTTTATAATTGACTTACACGCAACGTAGCTTGCGCAAACTAAAAATCCAAGAACAAATATGCCTAGAAAGATTTCCCATATAGAAACAAAAGCCCAGCTCTCCTCGTAACAGAACAAAACAAAATAAGTGGTAAGAGAGAGTAATAAAAAATAAGCTTTGTTTAAAAATGATAGCTTTCTCACTTCTTGGACATTAGATAAAGGATTCGCTTTGTACCCTCCAAAGCTATTTCTTTTTTAATATCAAAATGCTTTTGAAAAGCATTAATAAATTCAACGTGAGAATAATCGTCAAATACATCCTTTTTTAGTCCCATAATTCGAGATACGTTAGGGTCATCTTTAGGAACATATTCAATGATTAGATTCCTTGTTTTTGATGCGAACAACTCTGCTATCATTCCAAAACTTAAGTTATTAGAGACCACTAAATGATGTAAGAGTGCAAGTGCTAAAATCAAATCAACATTTATCCGATCAAGAAAAGAGGCTCGTTCTTTATTCAACCATCCCGTTCCAGAATTTGGATTAGATAGATTTACTACTAACGGTAAAATGTTTGCATACTTACTTTGTTTTTTCAATTCTCGAGATAGTCGATCAATGGTTAAATGATCTAAGTCAGTAGAAATCACCTGTGCTGATTGATGTAATAACTTACTAAAAAAACCATTGTTGCATCCAATGTCCCACGCGGAAGAATATTCAATTTCGTTAATTAGTAATTTTATGGCTTCTACTTTATGATTAAAATACTCATCGGATAATAGCCCATTTTCGTAGTAAGTATTCCAAGTACTTTCCTTTTGATTTAACTCAATCTTCTTTACTGTTTCAGTTAGGTTTTCAATAAGTCTTAAATGCTTTTCCTTAGAAAAGGTCAGCTTTTTAGTGGCATTCGCATTCCTTTCGTGTGATTGACTAAATCTAGCATGTAAATGAATGTGCATATAGATTGATGGGATCACCTTAGTACGTCTTGGAAGCATTTGACTTACTAAATCGAGAGGAATTCCCTCTAAATATATTTTAAGCAACTCATTGGCATCAATCCTACAATATTTCATTAACAATAAAGGACCTAGAAAAAAGGTACAGAACTGATGATAGGCTATCCAGGGTTCATTTGGATTTAACTTTTCAAAAGAAAGCGTGTCAATAAATATTGCACGTTGATTTAAAAACTGAACATTATAGGCATTGGCATCTTTTAAAGAAAATCCCTTATTCAAAGATTCCTTTTGGACTTTCAGTGTGAGAAGTGCCGCTTCTTTTAATTGAGTGAAAGACCATTCATAAGGATAAGATATAAAAGGTATTTTTTGAACACCTAATATTTTGTAATGGCCCTCTAATTCATACGAAGTAGTTTGATCCGTATGATTTACTAGTAGCTTTTGCTTATGAAGTTTGGCGTAAAGTTCAGATGATGTGACTGCATCAAATGTTTCTTCATAACTTTGGGCGACAGCCCGAAATACTAATCCATCTTCATCAAAAAAAACAAATCCGTCTCGATCACGAAAAGAAGAAATTGACCTTTTAAAGATTTGTTTCATCTTCGTTTTCAGGCGATTTGATTCCAACTAAGGATTTGAGAAACGTTATGATCGATCTAAAAAAATAAGCTATGCCTAAAAATGCCGCTATCAGCATTTGAACGATCATACTTCCTGTACCAGGATCAATATATAAAAGCATTAAATCAACCATTCGTTAGCGCATTATAACCATTTTACCAAATCCATCTTTAAAAAATTGATCTGTATTAGTTTCAAATTTTTTGTAATCAGAACCATCGGCCTTTTTAGTAATAACACGATAAAAATAAACACCATTAGCTAGTTCTTGTCCATAATCATCTTTTCCATCCCACTTATAATTCGTTCTATTCACTCCAACGTGTAGAGGGCCTAATTCATTCCTTGTAATTTGTTTAACCACCTTTCCAGATACCGTGTATATATCAATTCTAAACTGTTCGGGAATCTGATCTCCTGTTAACGTAAATATGAATTGTGTTGATGTAGAAAATGGGTTAGGATAGTTAAATACATTTGACACTGTCTCCTCAAGAATTACTTCAAAATTAACTTCATATTCGTTCTCTCCTGAAAAGTTATTTGATGCATCTTTTGCTTGTACATATAACTTATAAACCCCTTCATCTAACAATTCTGGAGAATAAATTAAAACCGCAACATTGTTATCGGCTTCTTGAGCAGGAATAAAATCTAGATCAGGTGAACTTAAAGGGATGTTTGTGTAGTCTCCGTTGGGTGATTCAAGGGCTACTTCAAATAAGGTTATATCGTCTAAAATAAAAAACTGGTTTTCATCTCTCAGTTCAATCCTAATTGTTGGTTTAGGACTGACAATGTCTCCATCTAAAATGTGAATTCCATCAAAAGTAACATCAAGCAACGGATTACGTTTATCCTTTTCTATATAAAAGGGTAATTGGCCGATATTATTAAAATGAAACAATTCTGGTTGATCGTTAAAGGGGTTTGCCTCTATCGTCAGTATATTGTCACCTTCTAAATTTCGAGTATCGTAGTCCAATTCTAAACTAACTGTACCATCCTTTGGAAGGGCAGCAAAACGTTTGAAAATATTTTCCTCAGAGTTATCACTCTTTTGAATATTATATTTTACATAGATGCTATCCATATCATGTGGACTGATATTGTCAAAGGCAATATCCAATTGTAATGTTTCTCCCTGCTGAAGCGTATCTCCTACAAAGCTAAATGAGGTTTTTGGATTGAGCGCTCCTTCTGGAAGACACTTATACAACACTCTCCAATAATCAAGGTTTGGTGGTGTACGTGATACCGTGTCTCTTGTAACCAATTCCAATCTTAGTCTAGAATATACTGATGCGTTGATATTATCAATCGGGATTTCTGTTTGCGAAATTTCCGGAAATATTAAATCTTCTGAAAAATCATTTTTCACACCATAGATGTTCAAGGTAACTTCATCTTGAATTAAATCTTGATTATCTAAATTCCAAATAACCTTATCCCATTCCGTAGATGGACCAATCAACACCGAACTTAAATCTCCTCTATCCCATTTTCCTTGAACATTGATGGTCTTTGTAGTTTCTTCTAAAGGATCACCAAATATTTCTTGAGACGGATATGTACTATCATTTTTCTTATAAATAAAAACATATGGCGTTGATCCTAACTGTTCAAGGTCTCTAATGTTTTCTGCCCCTTGAGATTCTAGAATTGAATAAATAGATCTACCAAGTGTCCCTTCATCGTTAGCCCACTCTTCTGGTTTATAATCAGTTGTTGTTTTCTGAATAGTCATAAAAATTACAATGAAGCCATCCGGCACATTTTCTAGAAAGCTTATTGCCTTTTCTCTATTCGTTTCATTATTTGTACTAAATGGATAAACAGCCCACGGATCTGCCCAACTTGAAGAAACAGTACTACCTAATTCCCCTGGAGGGTGATTGTACCAAGGCTCTCCTGAAATTGGATCTATTACGGTCATTTGAACACCTGCTTGAACTTCTCCACCCCACTGTAAATAAATATAGGGCTCATTGTTGATGGTGATTTCAGGCCATACTGTAGGATGTACTCCTGTTTTAATTCTGACCTCTTTTAGGTTACCAGCATATTCTAAAACCCTACTCTCTTCAGGGAGAACAATGTTTTCAAAAATATCTTTTTTAATTTGATAAAAATGTGATTGATTCCATCCCCCTTCACCATTTTGTAAGTACAAAAATGAACTACTTCTCCACCTTAAATCAATGTTTGGAATGACAGGTGTTATTCTCCAATAATATACTGTATTATTTATAAAATTGATTTCAGGAATCCATTCAATCAAACCTCCTTGTTGCTCTCCCTCTTTTCTTAATTTAAGAGGGCTATCAAACCTTTCAGTAGTATCAATTTCTATGATATAATTCTGTAAATCAAAAAATGGATTAGATGTTCCTGCTATAAGCTTTATCTCAGATTCGTTAACAATGCTAAAGTCCTTTGGAGCTAAAGGTCTTAAATCATTTGATGATACATAAAATCTTATTCCTTCTGTCCCATCAACCGTTAGTAATTTGTTATTCAATTCGGCGTCAGGATTAGGCGCCTCTTCAATTAGATTTTGTGGATCAAGTGTAACGTTTAATGTGTTAAACCCTACAGAATTTTCCTCATAAATAGGAACCTTAATCGTGACACTTTCACGAACTGAAGGAGCCGCAATTTTAAGTTGACCTATGTTTTCAACTGTCCCATTTGGCAGGGTGAGTTCTGCATCAATTTCTAAACTATCGGAAATATAATATCCAATATTAATGACTTCAAAAGTAAAATCTATACTGTCGGTAGAACTACTAATAATGCTCGGGTTTATTTCTGTTTTAGATCGATCAAAAGTATAATCAACTCCAGACTGTGGGTGTAGTTTAATCGCGGGATCACCATGAAAAGTAAATTGCTCTGTTAAAGTAACCTTGGCAATATTATTCGGAGCATAGTTTTGATTCAATGTTTCTCTAAGAATTCTGCCCAATGACTCTCCATACATTTCTCCACCTATTAAATCATATATAGTAAGTCCTAAATTGTATTGAGTGGTTGCATAAGCTGTTCCAGATGCGGCTAGAAAAGCAATAGCTGCTTTGTCCTTGATTAATACAAAGTTTTCACTTAAGCCAAAATCGTTACTTGAGTGTATATTTCCTGAGTAGCAACCCAACGATGATATTACAGGATATCTTCCATAGTTTTCATATTTAGTAGGATCCTCTAAACTAAAGTCAAACGTTCCAACCGCTGAGTGACCAAAAAATGTTAACATACTTGTTCCCTCATTAATCAAAGTAAGGATTTGTTCAGACGTAGCGGTTTGAAGAGGATCTGAACTGGTTTTCTCAAACGTAATTACATCAGCAGCAAATTGATTGTTTTCAATAATTTGCTCCATATTTCCAAGCCAATTTCTGATAATTGATTGTAGGTCAGCATCACCTCCACTTAAATGAATGATTCTCTTCATCCATAATTTATCTTCATCAAAGTTTGTTCCTTCTGGTGACTCATGGAGCCGAACCTTATCTAAATAGTCTGAAATATTTGTACCTGTCTTACAAGCTAGTCTACCAACCGGAAGATTTGGAACAGCTGTGCTAATGTGGGAAAACAACAAATTATCACTTCCAGGAGAACCAAATGTAGGGACAAAATATCCCGCATTTACTGCTTCTTCCAAATCTTCTGGAGTTCTCATTTCTCTATATTCTCTTCCTTTTCCTAGTATAAAAATATACTGTGGATCAGTCCAAAAACTAAACATATGTTGACCAAAATTACGAACCGCAATACTGTGCCTTTCCACACCATAACTGTACAATTCATATAAATCCTCAACGAATACTATATGAGGAGTAAACAATCCTCCAACATCCGATGATCGATAATCTATATATTCTTGTATTTCCGTCCCTGCGTTTTGATTACCTAGTCGTTTCGATGTCAGTATAACATAATTTGGGTCAACATTAGACAGGTCAACAAAATCAACAGGAGTAATAGAGCTAACTTGCTTTACTCCTGAGTCCTCGTTGACGATATAAATACTTCTTTCTTGGTTGCTACTATTCACAAACAATCTTACAACATCAGATTGTAACTGTCCAACATATCTTTTTGAACCAGTAATGTCATAAAATAGGACATTCCCTCCTGTCGTATTGAATTCTTCTATTTCAAAATACTTATTAGAAAAGCCTCCTTCAATGTCGAATCTAAAGCTTGATTCATTATTAAACTTAAACGCTCTTGGATAATTCAATCTTGTATAAGAAACAACTGTCCTGTCAAAATTATCATGTGTGCCCTCTATGACAAGCTTGGTATTTGATGAAAGGTCGTTGATGTCAAATGCCAAATCAAAATCATTAACACCATGTTCGGCATATTCCCTAGTTTCAACAAGATTGTCATTAATGTACAATATGCTAATGTGTAAACCGGCATTTGATCCAGTCCTTAGTTCTAAGTTTGGATTTGGACCAGTATTGACAATATTGGATGCCGCTATATTAATGGTATGCTTCTTTGATAAGCTCGATCCAAAGCCCTCTGAAAAATCAAAGCTAGAATACCTCACATTATCACCTCCTCCGTGTGTTGGCTTGTAGTGTTTACTGGTATAAACATTTTCCTCGTGGTGAATGTAATAACTCTCTGCGTTAGGTAGGTTTCCTGATAAATTATTGTCTTCATTGGAAATCCTTAAATTACTTCCCCCTTCTGTCCACGTTAGATAATATGCTGAAGTGTCCGTGTATAAACTATATTCCGGATTTAGCATTTGAGATTCCCAATCCTGATAAATGTGCTTATCTAATTCAGTTCTATTCTTTTGACCATAAAAATCAAGGTAATCACTATTGCTCCAATCACCACTAGTGCTTGTATAAATTGGAATTTCTCTACCCATATAAAACAACTGCAAGGATGAGCCGCTGACGGTTTCTATTGGAAATCCTGCTGCTTGTAGTTCATTAAAATTAACACGATAAATTCCGTCCTCTGCGAGCTTGAACTTAACATATTCCTTCTCGAAATCAATCCACTCTGGACCATACAAGACTTGGCCATTGGGTTGGACCATTTGAGTATTCGCTATTTGAAAAGAAAATAGACAGAGTAGTATTAAATAATGACACCGTTTCATACAAAAAAGCAATTTTATCAAAATTACACATTATAATAATTTATAATGTGTTTTTTACTAATAATAAGTTCTTTGGGTTGGTGTTTTCGTTCTTTTAACACCTAAATTTACAGAATTTACCACCAGCTTAACGTTTTTATTTGGACATTTAGCATAAATATTCATTAGTGAGACACACTTTATCTTTCTAGTCCTTGTTATTTTGCTTTTTTAACATTTTATAATTACCTGATTACTAGTAAAATGCTTATAAATCTGGTCATAATTTTCGCTTTTACCTTAACAGTAGTTCAGGCTATATATTGGTTGGTTTTAAGTTTGGCCATCTTTTTTCATCGCCCAAAAACTAATTCCTTTTTACACCCGGTAAGCCTTGTTGTTTGTTCAAAGAATGCACTATATAATCTCAAACAAAACCTTCCAAAATGGAAAAGCCAGAAGCATAAAGATTATGAAGTCATTATTGTAGACGATTACTCAAACAGCGAAGTATCTTCCTTTTTGAAAAATGACAGCAACATTAGGTGCGTTAGACCGGAAAAAGATATTCTGGGTAAGAAACAAGCTCTATTTGATGGAATTAAAGCAGCTAATCATGAAGCCATATTGGTGACTGATGATGATTGTTCCCCTTCAAGCCATCTTTGGATATCCAAAATGCAGGAATCGTATAATAATAAAAATGTTGTTCTTGGGTTCGGCCCAATTTATAAGAAAATCTCATTTCTAAATCTCTTTTCTCGATACGAAACTTTCCTTACAGGACTTCAATATCTTTCATATGCCATACTTGGAAAAGCTTATATGGGAGTCGGTAGAAACATGTTATATCCTAAAAGTTTGTTCCTTCATGAAGGAATTGAAAAGCACAAACACATCATATCTGGAGATGACGATCTTTTTGTTCAGGCTGTCGCCAATCAAACTTCTTTTAGTGTAAACTTAGATCCAAGAACTTTTATGTATTCTCATTCAGCCGATTCCTTTTCTGGATTCATAAGACAAAAAACTAGACATTTAAGCACCTCTTTTCATTACAGCTTATTTCATAAAGTAGCCTTAAGTGTTAATCCTTTTTTTCAACTTGTTTTTCATGCACTTATAATAGGCCTTTCCCTCCTTGGAGTCTTGGATATGGTTGTTTTCTTATTGCTCTTTAGATGGTTCCTTTTTTTCATTGCTTTTTTACCATCAAGCGGAAAACTAGATTCATCCGATCTGAAGTTTTTCTTTCCTATTCTAGATGTATGTTATACAATTTATCTTTTTAGTTTTTCTTGGATTATCTTGTTGAAAAAGAATGACAAATGGTAGGAGCAGATTTGATTGATAAATATTTTAATCTTGATGAATTACAATCTAAACAGTTTGAAGCACTTGGTGCTTTATATAAAGATTGGAATGATAAAATTAACGTGATATCGCGTAAAGATATCGATAACCTATACATCAAACATGTCCTACATTCATTATCAATTGCCATGTTTACCGAATTTCAAAATGGCGCTGACATTTTGGATTTAGGCACGGGTGGGGGCTTTCCTGGAGTCCCGATGGCCATCATGTTCCCTGAGGTGAACTTTACTCTAATAGATGGAACAAAGAAAAAATTAACTGTAGTAGATAGTGTTTGTGAATCACTTCGAATTGAAAACATCAAAACAAAACATGTTCGAGCAGAGGATCTTAAAATGACTTTTGATTTTGTTATAACCCGAGCAGTAGCACCATGTGAAAAACTATTTTATTGGTCAAAAAAACTAATAAGCAAACAACAACAGCATGCTTTGCCCAATGGTATTATCGCCTTGAAGGGTGGGGATTTAAGGACAGAACTTAAGGCTCTTCCAAAAGGTATCTTTTATGAAGAGCAAAACATTTCGGACTTCTTCGAGGAAGACTTTTTTGAAGAAAAACAAATTATTTATATTCAGACATAATGTTCAAAGACTTCTTCTCATATGTTCTATTTCAGTCGACCTCCTACGTACTAAACGTAGGACAAGCTTTTCGTTTTATCCTAGGGCTTGTATTTGTTTTTTTTATTTATCGATTCTTCTCCCGATTCTGGCTTAAACACCTTACGAATAAATATGACATCACTCAAAAGTCATCCGACAAAATCCAACGAGCATTCTCTTATTTATGTATCCTTATTGTTCTACTACTAGCAGTTTTTAGCTTGGGCCTTAATAAAACCTTTGTATCTCGAGGTGGAATAGACATTACACTAAGCTTGATCATAGAAGCTTTTATTATTGTTCAGTTTGCTCGTATTTTTGATTGGTTTATTTCAAATATTTTTATTCATAATTATTACACCAAGAGAGACGAACTATACAAAAAACAGGACAATAAAGCAATTACAGACTCTGAGTCAAACGCTGCTAAAATAGTTCAATACATCGTATACGCCCTTGCCATTATTTTAATACTAAAGAGCTTTAACCTTGATTATAAGATTTACGATATCCAATACGATGATGATAAAATTATATCATTTCATCTAACCAATATCATAAGTGCTGTTCTCATTATTCTTTTTGCCAGGTTGATCATTTGGCTACTTACCCAACTTATTCTTTACGGACTTTATAGAAGAAAGGCCATTGACCTGGGCGCACAATACGCAATTAATCAACTATTAAAATATGTTATATATGTAGTTGCCGTAGTCTTAGCCTTACAAAAATTAGGCTTGGATATGACACTTATTCTAGGAGGTGCGGCAGCACTTTTAGTTGGTGTTGGTTTGGGACTTCAACAAACATTCAATGATTTCTTTTCGGGAATCGTTCTCTTATTTGAACAGTCCATTTCAGTAGGAGATATACTAGAGGTTGAAGGTCAAGTTGGAACGGTTAAAAAAATTGGCTTGCGTTCTTCAATTATAGAAACGAGAGGCAATATTTCCTTGGTTGTTCCTAATTCAAAATTGGTGAGCAATAGTGTTTTTAATTGGACACATTTTGATGATAAAGTTAGATTCAATATTAATGTTGGTGTTGCATATAATAGCGATGTTGATCTCGTAAAAAAGATCTTGCTTGATGCCGCAGATTCATCCCCTTATATTCTAAAGTTTCCTGCTCCGTTTGTCCGACTACTGAATTTTGGAGACAACTCATTAGACTTTTCTTTATACTTCTTCTCAAGGAGCTATTTAATGATCGAAGATGTAAATAGTGATTTGAGATTCGAAATTACTAAGGCCTTTCAAAATAATGGCGTTACGATTCCATTTCCTCAAAGGGATATTCAGATTACTAATTTGAAAGATCTTAAATCCTAAAGCCAACCGCGAACCCCAAATATTCGGCGACAGCAAAATGGGATTTTAAAACAACGCCTACATAAGGGGTAACTTTGTACTTTTCGAAATAAGGGAAATGGTAATTACTGGTCAATTTAAAATATACCGGGTCACCCATTTTCTTTTCAGGAATATCTAGATAATATCCTAGTTGAATTCTAAATCCAAAAGCACCAAAAAATAATTCATCGGCCAGAATTAAACTGTACCTCGTAGCTTTATTGCGTGCAATATCCTCTTCTGTAAAAATGAACTTTTGAAAGTTATAAATCCCCGTATGGAATTCATATTCCATTCCAAACACCAAGTTTTGGAACGGACTAAATCCATAAGTTGCAGCTAACGTTGTTGAATATACTGGGTAAGTTGGACCATCAGGAGTATCACTGTTTGAAAATCCTTGAGTGTATTGTGCTAACAAGCCCCATTTGTTCTTCTTTTCTTCCAAATGGACTATTCTTTGCTCATCAAATGGAGTTTTTTGCAAACTCCACCTTAAACCAAATTGATAGCTGAACGTATTAATTCCGCTGTTGGGACTAACAGACAATCCATTAGAAAAGTGATTTAATCCGTAAGCTACAAAGCCATTGATTCGATTATTTAGTTGGTAATGAGCAACCAGTTTAACTCTTGTTCCATTATTTATATTAGATCCAATGGCATTATTTCTTGGGTTTTGTACAAAGTCATATTTCTTGGTTAAATATGCTATACCCGCTCCAATATGAAACTTCAAATCAAGTCTGGCTTTTTTAAAAATTGAAAACCTTATACCCGGAATAATGGCAATGGCTTTTCCAAGTATCTGATTGTCACCCATGTCCATATATAAAAATGTCCCCTCTAAACTTGGATTACCCCAATATCTCTCCCAAGGCTGATAACCAAAACTCTTTTTTACAACATTAATTTCAAATCCTGTTGTCGCCGTTGGGTCTGGATAAAGTAAACCATCTTTATGTTTAACAACTTTACCATGCAGATACAATGCCTCCATTTGATATTCCTGACCACTTACCGAAATGCATAGACCAAATATCAAATAAAAAAAGAATGGTATAAATAACCACTTATACATTTACCTCCTTTAGAAAGTTCTCTGCTTTTATCATATCATCATGCATAAGCCTATCCTCTTTTAAAAACTTAACCTCTTTTTTAAACTTTCGAAGGAAGGCTTCCAATTGGGGAGAACTTTTAAGGGGTCTTCTAAATTCTATGGCCTGAGAAGCCGCACACAATTCTATGGCCAATAACCGATAAACATTTTGAACAACTCTTTTACACTTTGTCCCAGCGTTAGCCGCCATACTCACATGATCTTCTTGACCCTTACTTGAAACTATGGAGTCAACACTACTTGGTGAACAAAGTTGTTTGTTTTGACTTACTATAGAGGCCGCTGTGTATTGTGTTATCATATATCCTGAATTCAAACCAGGGTTAGCCACAAGAAAATCAGGAAGTCCTCGATCACCATTAATCAGTTTATAGGTTCTTCGTTCTGAAATACTCCCTAATTCAGAAACTGAAATGGAAAGAAAGTCCAATGCTAATGCAAGTGGCTGTGCATGAAAATTACCTCCCGTTAATATTTTATCCTTGTCAGGAAAAACATTTGGGTTGTCCGTCACAGCATTCATTTCTCTTTCAAAAATAGTAGTCACATAATCCAATGTATCCTTAGTTGCACCATGAACTTGTGGAACACATCTGAAAGAGTAAGGATCTTGAACAGTCGTCTTTTTAAGTTTAGAAAAACCACTTCCTTTAAGGTGTTGTCGAATTATTCTAGCCGTTTCTATTTGACCCTTTTGTCCTCTTATTTTATGAATGTTGCCATCCATAGGTGAGTAATCACACAGATAAGCATCCATAGAAATGGAGGTGATGATATTACTTAAGTGATATAATCTTGTAGCATGATGAATCGTCCACAAACCAAACGCTAAGGAAAATTGGGTGCCATTTAATAGCGCTAGTCCTTCCTTTGCTTTCAATGCCATTGGGTTTAACCCCACTTTTTTTAAACCAGCTTTTGCACTAATTTTTTTACCATTTAGTCGTACTGACCCTTCTCCTAGTAACGCAAGGCTTAAATGTGCCAACGGCGCTAGATCTCCTGATGCTCCTAATGACCCCAGTTCATAAATAATTGGGGTTATTCCTTTATTATATAGTTCTATGAGCTGTTGTACCAATTCTAAACGGACTCCAGAAAACCCATAACTTAAGTTTCTAATTTTTAAGTACAGAATGAGCCTTGCCAGTTCTTCTGATATTTCGTCACCCATTCCACAAGCATGTGACAAAACAAGGTTCTTTTGTAATTGCCCTAAATCATCATTCGATATTCTAGTATTGCAAAGCGAACCAAAACCTGTATTGATACCGTAAAAAGACTTATCTGATTCTGATAGTTTTTTATTTAAATAGCTTCTACAAGTTTTAATGCCCTCCTTAGTTGAAGAACTCAAGCTGATCTTAAGTTTATCACCAATTATTTTTTCAACCAAAGAGATATTTATTGGCCTTGAATCTATTTTATGTGCAGATTTCATATTCAGTCTTTCTTGCTTACGAAATTAAAATAATCTTGCGAAGCAATTAAATCTAAGGCTTAAGTCGTTAAACTATCGTTAAAAGACCTGCCTCAATTAGAGCTAATCTATGTATAAGTCGTTGATTAGTAGTAAGCTTAGAAAAAAGTTTCGTTTTATCTCCAATTAACACAAGAAACTTTTTTGGCTCGGTTCTAGTCTTATATTATAAAGGACCTGATAAAATTGTAATTTTGCAGGTCGTATTTAAAATTAAAATTTAAATCATGTTTAGAAAGCTCATTTTTACATTGGTCGCGGTTGGTTTCCTTACGTTATCTTCAGAAGCTCAAAGAGTTGCTGTTGTTGATATTAATGCTGTATTAGAAGGAATGCCAGAATACAACAATGCTCAAAAAGAATTAGATCGTATTTCATCTGAATGGAGGCAAGAGATTGCACAAGAATACGATAAGATTAAAAGCATGTACAATAAGTATCAAGCGGAACAAGTGCTATTGAGCGATGAAGTTCGTGGTCAAAGAGAAGAAGAAATTATCAAAAAAGAAGAGTCTGTTAGAGACATGCAAAAAAGACGGTTTGGACCAGAAGGTGACTTGTTTAGAAAAAGGCAAGAACTTGTTTCTCCGGTTCAAGACAAAGTGTTTTCAGCTATTGAAGGATTTGCGTCCGACAATGGGTACGATATCATTTTTGACAAGAGTGGTCAAGCAGGTATACTCTTCACTTCAGAAGAGTTCGATAAAACTGATGCTATTAAAAAAAGACTATAATTTATAAATCCATATAATAATGAAAAAATTTATTATCGCATGTACATTCCTTTTAGGAGTATTTTGCACTAGTTCGATACAAGCACAAAAGGTAGGATACGTAGATACCCAGTCTTTAATACAATCTATCCCTGAAGTAAAAGAAGCTAACTCTAACATCGAGACATATAAGGCTCAACTTCAGAAAAAGGGTCAAGAAAAGATTAAAGCTTTACAAACCAAATATCAAGATTTAGAGAGACGTCAAGCTCAAGGAGACATTTCTCCAAAACAACTTGAGGTTGAAGCTAGTAAGTTAAAAGAAGAAGAAGCTGCTCTTGGTGAATTTGAACAATCAAGCCAAGAAATGATCATTAAGAAAAGTGAGACGTTATTAAAGCCTCTTCGTGATAAGATTCAAGCTGCGATTGATGAGGTTGCTTCAGAGAACGGCTTTGCTTATATCATCGATTCTAGCTTTGGTGTATTGTTGTACGCAGATCCTTCTGCTGACGTTAGTGCTTTAGTAAAAGCAAAACTAGGTTTATAATACCTTGGACTCAAATAGACCCATTGGTGTTTTTGACTCAGGCATTGGTGGTTTAACCGTTGCCAATGCTATACGAGAACTCTTACCTAAAGAGAACATCGTTTATTTTGGTGATACAGCCCATTTGCCTTACGGCGAAAAGTCAGCAGATGCTATTCGATATTATTGCATTCGTATTAGTAAGTTTCTATTAGAACATCAGTGCAAAATGATTGTAATTGCTTGCAACTCTGCGTCGTCAGCAGCCTATGATATTCTACTAGATTTCTTTAAAGAAAGAAGTTTATTTGTAAGCGTTGTAGATCCTTTGGTCGATTTAGTGGCGAGCTCCGATTATAAAAAAGTGGGTGTTATTGCCACCAAAGCGACTGTATCTTCTAATGCATACAAAAACAAATTGGCGAAAGCCGCACCTCAGATAAATGTTGTACAGCTGGCCACACCTTTATTGGTTCCTATGATTGAAGAAGGATTTCACAAGGATGATATTAGTCAACAAATCATTACAAAATACTTGTCAAAACCGGCTTTAAAAAACCTTGATGCCTTGTTGCTCGCATGCACCCATTATCCTTTGATTAAAAAACACATTGAATCGTACTACGAAGATAAAGTTGATGTCATTGATTCGGCAAGTCCTGTGGCTCGTGCGGTTCAAACAAAACTTAAAGAGAACAACTTATTGAATATCGTCGGAGTTGGTGAGCAACGGTTTTTTGTATCTGATTATACGAAGTCCTTTGACGAAACAACCCGTATTTTTTATAACGAAAACGTTTCTTTAGAAGAAGTTTCTATCTGGTAATACATTATTATGAAAAAGTCTATTAGTTATTTAGTTCTATTTTTTATTCCTTGTTTTTTGTTAGCCCAAGATTACTCTTCGACTATCGTTGAAGGAGCAGAACGATTCACTAAGGCAAAAAAAATAGGTCGCTATAATTTAGCCGTGGATATGATGCACCCAGATCTTGTTGAAAAAGGTGGTGGTAAAGAAAGTATGGTAAAAATCATAAAATCCGAACAAGAGATGTTCGACGTTCAGGGCTTTACAATAATAGAAACCACTACACTCCTTCCTTTGGAAATAGTGAGTACAGAAAAGAATATGCACTGTCTTGTTCCGCAATTAACCATTATACAATTAGGGGAGGCGAAATTCAATTCCAAAAGATACATTCTTGCGAGTTCACCTGACAAAGGAGAAAATTGGTATTATTTAAACTTAGAGGCGTATAATGATAATAGTATTAAAATATTTTTTCCAGAATGGAATGATCAATTAAAAATTCCTGAGCCTGAGCCTGCAGTAATGATTGAAGACTAATTACCAGGTTTTCTTTATGTTCTTATTCGTTACCCATTTTGACCAATTTTTATCATATGTATGCAGTTCATTAGTCAATTCGTTTTGACTATTGTGAAGTGGTTGGTTTTGATTGGACCATTCAAAAATACTTCCAAATAGATTATATACTTTTTTAAAACCGCGTTCTTGTAATAGTTCGCCCACCTTTTCACTTCGATACCCTATCGAACAGTATACGACTATCGGAACTTCTTTGTTCAAACTATCTAATAAATTAAAGTTAACCCTATCATATCCTACGTGTTGAGCACCTGGTATATGACTTACCATAAACTCTTCTTTTTCACGAATATCTAAAAGTATATACTGGTCTTGATTCTCTTTTAGGTCGGACACACTAATCAAGGGAACACTAAATTTAATTTGATGCTCTATCTCTTTTTCAAAATCATCATTTGTTGTATAGGCAGTTCTTTGACAAAACGCAACTAGAGATATGCAACAAAAAATTATGGTTATGATCTTTCTCATTAGTCTAGCTTAAATGGACCAGGTCCTACTTGATCTTCAATTACTTTTCCGTTAACGCAATACTTGGCTAATTTGTTTTTTATCCACGATTTAATGGTTTCTGCATATTCGTCTGGATACATCAAGTGTATATTTGGACCGGCATCTAAACTAAAATATACCGGAATGTTGGTCTCTTTTCTAAATCCCCGAATCTCGTTAATGATGTTCAATGTGTCTGGTTCAAAAAGTATATAAGACGGCTCGGAACACATCATCAATGCATGCAAGGTAAGTGCCTCGTTTTCCAAGACATCGCCAAAACT
Source organism: Saprospiraceae bacterium (assembly GCA_020630475.1). Lineage (GTDB taxonomy): Bacteria > Bacteroidota > Bacteroidia > Chitinophagales > Saprospiraceae > JAHDCZ01. Next base: position 153,993 of record JAHDBI010000001.1, on the reverse strand, counting down.
TTTAATATCCCCGTTTTTTAAGCTATTTAAAACAATTTCCATCCTTTCTTTAGCTTGCTGATATCTAGACGAAGCATAAATATTGTTATTCATTAGATCGTGTCCAGCCGAAGAAGAAACGGATTTCTTCTTCTCACTTACAATTAAAATATCGTTATGTAGTGATTTATAGATATCGTGAATGTCTTCATAGGCCACTGCAAACTCATTATCACTTCCTGGAATCAAATCGTGCTTACCCCAAGCAGATACATAGGGAAAGACAGATCGACTCGCCGAACCACTTCCTAGTCTAGCAATAAAACTTGCTCTCGTAAAAAAATCTTCTTTCCTATCAAGCTGACCGTACAAATCCTTCTCAATAGAACATAAGCAAAGTGCTAATGCTGACATTCCAGAAGCTGATGAAGCAATCCCTGAAGAGTGCGGAAATGAATTCTCACTTTGAATATCTAATTCGATGTGATTCAAGAAATGTAATCTAGGCTTCAATTTATCTAGAAATATTGAAACCCTTTTGGCGAAAGCCGGTTCTTCTTTACCCTCAAACAAAAAGCTCTTGACTGTTTTTTCTGGTTGCTCAACAAACTTATAATCCATGCTCGTTTGAGTAGCGGCATTCTTTAAAGTAAAGCTGATGGACGCATTTCTAGGTAATTGCTCACCGTATTTGCCCCAATATTTGATGATAGCAATATTTGATGGGCTGTTCCAAGTTACTCTTCCGCTCTGACCAAAATTCATAGTTTATTTTTCAATTTTCTTGACGTACCTCAATTCACCAGGGTTTCTAATTTTAAAAGATAGATCAAAGTCATGAAGAACAGCATCTAGTATTGGATACTTACCTTCATTGTAACCCTCCTTTAAATCATAACTATAGAGTTTGCTAAAGTTATGCCAATAGAAAGCCGTAAATCGTCCCTTGAGACCTTTGATTAAATTATACATTTTATCATCTACTTCCCTTTCTATCATCTTTATCATAATCTTGCCTTGGAGCTTGGTCAACTTTCGAAGCGGTTGCTCAAACTCAGCCTTCAGTTCTTCGTTAAGTCTTTTAATTTCTTTCTTGCGTTCCTTCTTAGACAAGTGTTCGGATGCATATTCTAACTCTCGATAAATTCTAATGGCTTCCTTGGCGTAAGGGAATACCTTGTTGGCATATCGGCGAAACTTCATATACTTTCGATAATCGGCATCCGATTCAAACTTTCTCATGGAAGTAATACTAATGTCCTCCAAATCTGCCATGATCATCGTATCTCCATGAGAAATAATCGCTGAGTATACTTTTCCTTTAAGTTGTACTTTTTCAATTGAAGGCTCCTGATACAATACGGTATCATTTACCATTGGTGTTGTATCCAAGGATTCCATCTTAACCATTCCCTTCTTTAGGACTTTGGTCGTGTCTTGCGCGGTCAATAGACCGGATACAAAAACAAATAAAATAATGACTAAGTGTCTCATATACTAGTTTTCTTAAACCGAAAACGCATTATTTGATTAGCATGTTACTATATAAACCTTAAGTATTACTTAAAATCTGTAACAAAGATACATTTCGTATATCCGATTTATGTACGTGCTCATGTGGATTTTTATAATTTTACGGCATGTTAAGAGGAGTTGCCCATTTCATTTCTGTGATTTTCCACCCATTATTTATGGTTCCATATGTTTTGGGCATTCTGCTTTTGATTAATCCATACTTATTTAGCATACAAGATTCTAAGTCAAAAGGCCTCATCTTAATCTCTGTTTTTCTGCTGAGCGTGTTTTTTCCTCTTTTCGGAATTTTGATGCTTCGGCTTGTGGGTTTGAATCAATCGGTTATGATGAGTAAGCGCGAAGAACGTATCGCACCATTAATCATAACAGGTATATTCTACTTATGGTTGTTTGTAAACATTAAAAGTAATCCTGGAATACCAGAGGCATTTATTGCCTTTTCTCTCGGGGCTACTATTGCTGTATTTGTCTCCTTTTTTATTAACAATTTTTCGAAAATAAGCTTGCATGCTGTTGGTGCCGGAGGATTCTTAGCGGCTATACTCATGATACGTGTTTTATTTAGTTATGACTCCTTTATTCTTCGTTTAGGAGGGCTGGGACAATATCTAATACATGTAGATCTCGTCATTATGCTTGGTATTCTAATAGCAGGCTTAGTTGGAACGGCAAGGCTAATATTAAAGGCGCACAATCAACAAGACCTTTATGGAGGATTTATTGTAGGCGTAATAGCACAAATTATTGCATTTAACATCATTCTATAAATATGAAAGAACTTAAATCTACTATCGAATCCGCTTGGGATAATAGAGAATTATTGAAGGAAGAAAATACACAGGAGGCTATTCGTTCAGTGGTTTCTCTCCTTGATCGTGGAGAATTGAGAGTTGCTCAACCTGATGGTGATCAGTGGCAAGTCAATGACTGGGTGAAAAAGGCTGTTGTCATGTATTTTCCCATTCAAAAAATGTCCACAATAGAGCTTGGTCCTTTCGAGTTTCATGATAAAATTCCATTAAAAAAGAACTATGCTGAACAAGGGGTTAGAGTTGTACCTCATGCTATTGCCAGACATGGTGCCTTTCTTGAAAAGGGTGTTATCATGATGCCTTCCTATGTTAATATTGGGGCGTGGGTTGGATCTGGAACAATGGTGGATACTTGGGCAACTGTTGGTTCTTGTGGTCAAATCGGACGAAATGTTCATCTTTCTGGAGGTGTAGGAATCGGTGGTGTATTAGAACCGTTGCAGGCAACCCCTACGATTATAGAAGATGATTGTTTTATCGGTTCTCGTTGTATCGTTGTTGAGGGCGTCAGAGTAAGAAAGGAAGCAGTTCTTGGAGCAAATGTCGTCCTGACTAAAAGCACACACATCATCGATGTCACTGGGTCAGAACCAGTAACCTTTAAGGGTGAAGTACCGGAGCGTTCTGTTGTGATTCCAGGCAGCTATCCTAAAAAATTTCCAGCCGGCGACTTTAATGTTAACTGCGCCTTAATCATCGGTAAAAGAAAAGAAAGTACAGACAAAAAAGTTTCTTTGAACGAGTCTTTGAGAGACTACAATGTTAGTGTCTAAGCTAAGTTGTGATATGCATCTATAATTGTCTTAGATGCAATAAAAATGATTTCACGTCCAACAGCCGTAATACTGCTTTCTTCGTCATTTTGTAATGTGTCTTCTACCAAGGCCAGCAGATCTTCTTGTGGATAATCCTTAAACATCACATCAAGTTTTTCCTTAAACGGTTTAGATCCCATTTGATTAAAAACATCCCAATTCTTTTCTTCCAGGGTTTCAATATCTTCTATACTAAGAACATCTTTTTCAAAGTAGTCAAAGGAAAAAGAGATAATTAAGACCAGATACCACAACAAATCATATTCCTCTTCTGTCAACATGAGAAATCCTTCAGATAGAATAAATGCTGCTATCGGCTTTTGTGATTGGAGTAAATCATTCAAGTGTTGTTCAAAAGATTCAGAATCGTTTTCTAAATCCTCAATGTGCTGATATATTTTCTTTTCCTCAATCATTAATAACCTTCTTGTTCTTGAACTAAGAAGAACCCGTCATCCCCTTGTTTTTGATATAGTGGCATCAAAATAAGTGCATCATCATCTGCCACAATAACACCATTTCTATCCGTAGCAAGGATTTGACCTTTATCCACTTTTTGAAAGTTCTTAAAGGAAGGTAACATTTCAAAATTATCAGATGGTTTAATATCATGACGATCGATCAACCTCACCACCTTTGGTAATGATTCTGAATATTGGATAAGTATCGAATCGTGTTGGTTTTCAATATGCAACGGATCTACGCACCCTATGGTCCTCATACAATTCGTTATACCAGCAATAGCTCGATTGATTGAAAGCGGGTCGTTATGTTGACCTGATTCAAAAGTGACTGCTGTTATTTTTCTTTGAAAATTGGACTGTTGAAAATAGTGCAATGTTGTTCCTTTTATTCCTTCTAGCATACCAAGTATGACAGGTGCATGTAGTTCCAAGGCGATTTTTAAACTATTTTCATCATCAGTTGGTATAGAGAAAATTCCTCCATCAGAAGATGTTGTATGAAGGTCCAAAACAACTATTTCTGTAGGATTTTCTTCTTCAATCGTTGCCTCAATAATCTCTAAAAGTTCTACAATTTCTTTTTCTTCATTCTCTAATTTCGCTTTCGCGGAATCCTTTATTCTCGATATTCTATCTAACTCCCACATTCGATTTAAATCTCGATCAATAAATCGTTTGGACTGTTGATAGGCTTTATAATTTCCAATTAAGCCAAGCAATGAACCTTTAAATTTAAATTCTAGGTTGGTCACGGGTTCAACCTCTAGCATTTTAAACATCATTTCAATGGCCTTAACTCCTGCCGGTTCATTTCCGTGCATTCCACCAAAACAAATCAACAGTGGACCTTTTTCCTCGCCACTAAATTTACCTATGATTCTATCTGTTTTTGTTGATCCTTCCAAGCCCATAAATATCTTGACGCAACACTACGAAAAGGTCTCCACTTTTCTGCAATCTCCAATATCTTTTTATTCACGTTCTTATCGGATTTATCCAGTCCATAGAGTTCGATGATGGTGTTTTTTATTGTCAAATCATTTATGGGGAAAGTATCTTGATGTTCTAGGCTAAAAATCGATATCATGTTTACTGTCCAGGGACCAACACCTTTTATCACAATCAATTTTTCATGAAGCTCATCCAAGCTGAGTTTTTTCCAAGCTTCTAGCTTAGTGGGTTTGTCAACAAAATAGTGTGCTGTATTCAATATATAATGAGCTTTTTGTCTAGATAAACCTACAGATCTCATGGCTTCCGCCGAATGTTTTAAAACCTGTTTTGGTGTATACTCTTGGGAATCAACCAAATGTAAAAATCGTTGATATATCGTATCTGCGGCTTTAGTAGATAATTGTTGATACACTAATGTCCGCACTAAATTTTTGAAAATGCATTTACTTTGATTTATCTTTGGTAAGTTAGTAGTGCTCAGAATTATTTTAAAACTTTTATCTAGACTTAATTGTTCTGTCGCTTTAATCATTGTAGTCATCCCCTCATAGTTTATTGATCATTAATAGTAAGATATGAAAGTTATTACTGCGTTTTCTTTATGCTTTTTCGTTTTGTTTGGGCAAAATGCTTTTTGTCAAGGGTCAAATATGAATCTTCAGGGTGTCTGGGATGGAATTACAAATTATCACAGTGGTGTTAAATATAACGATGTTTGGGGTTACGAAGATGGAGCTGGTAATGAATACGCCATTCTTGGGTCAGTTGATTCTATCATTGTCATTGATGTAACAAACTGTGCAAACCCAACCTATGTTGATGCACATCTAAGCGGAAACACTACGGTTTGGAGAGACATGAAAACATATTCCACATATATGTATGCGGTATGTGAATGCTCTGATGGGTTACTAACTTTCGATATGTCTAATATTGCCACGAGTGGATTGTCTTTAGTGTCAACAACAACTACCCCTTTTACTAGTGCACACAATATTTTTATAGACGAACTTAATGCAAAGCTTTATGCTTTTGGATCAAATTCTCAAGGTGGTGAATCTGCAGCAGTTTTTGACCTTAGTACCCCCTCTAGTCCGAGTCTACTTGGAAATGTAAGACTTGATATGATAGAAGGTACAACTACGGATAATTTCTACATTCATGATGGGTATGTTAGAGATGATACCTTGTATGCTTCTCACGGTCACAACTCGTTACAAGAGCTTATTGTTTGGGATTTTGATTCGCCTACTGCACCTACTTTAATAAAACGAATTGTCACTGGAAATTATCAACATAGTAGTTGGTTAAGTGATGATGGTCTATATTCTTACTATGCTGAAGAAGTGCCAGATGGTTTAGCCATGGGAATTGTTGATTTAACGAATTTAAATGATGGTTCGGGAACAGGTGGGTTGTCCATTGCCTCTACTTTTAGTCACTCTCTTGAAACCGCTGGTGGAACCAGTACACCACACAACCCATTTGTGCTTAATGGTAAGTTGTATGTATCTAATTATACTGATGGAGTCAAGGTTTTTGATATCACTAATCCTACTAACCCTGTCATTTTTGCTTATTGGGATACTTATCCTGATAATAATGGTTCCCCATATCCTACTGGTGGTGGCGCCTATGAAGGAAACTGGGGCGTATACCCGTACTTAAGTTCAGGCTGTTTATTGGCTTCTGATATGGAATATGGTCTTCATACGTTTATTGTTGGTGTTCCTGCTCCAGTGAACTGGAATAAATTTGAAGCAAGAAATATAAACGATAAAAAAGTACAATTAACGTTCAGCACCATTTCTGAAGAGAACAATGACTTCTTTGAAATCCAAAAGAGTTATAATGGAATGGACTACGAATACCTTGCTGATATTAAAGGAGGTGGAACAACCGAAGAACTCAATGAATATACTTATCTAGATGTTGATTTACAGCCTGGAAGAATTTATTACCGCATCAAGCAAATTGATTATGATGGTAATTTTGATTACTCCGGTGTACGTACTGTTAATATCCAAGGTGACGAATATGTCAATGTATATCCTAATCCTGTTGTTGGAGAAGAATTTAACTTATCGTTTTTATCCTCTTATGGTAAATCTTACAATGTCTCGGTATTTGACTTAACGGGTAGACTTATACAGGAAGACGTTTTCAATTATAATACCGTAGATACGAAAAAGGATTTCACTTTTATGTTTCGAGGTAGTGTGCCAAGTGGTACTTACTTTATCAAAGTTTCTGATGCAAACGGTTTACTTCTGGTAAAACAGGTCAGTAAAATTTAAAGCTTGGCATAATCTTTGGCTTTTCTAAGAGTACATAAAACATGTATTCATGTTGAGCTTAAGATTACTTTTATTATTGACACTCCTTTCCTACGGATTCACTCTTGCCCCTGACAGTGTAGAATCAGATTACATTGATAAATACAAGGAACTAGCTGTTGTGGAAATGCACCGCACTGGGATTCCTGCAAGTATAACATTGGCGCAAGCCTTACATGAATCTCAAAATGGACAAAGTTCATTAGCCTTAAATGCGAATAACCATTTTGGTATTAAATGTAAATCATATTGGGTTGGTGGTAAATATTACCACAAGGATGATGATCGTAATAAACAAGGAAAACTCATTGAGTCTTGTTTTAGGTCATATGACAGTCCAATAGATTCTTATGTTGATCATTCAAACTTTTTGACGCAGACAAGTCGCTATAGTGAGTTATTCGAATATCCATCTACTGATTATGTTAGTTGGGCTCATGGTTTGAAAAGGAAGGGTTACGCTACAGACAAGCGATATGCCTATAAATTGATTGCAAAAATCGAAGAATACAAATTGTATCAATACGATTTTTGGCCATATCCATTAAGAACTAAGGTGGATTAAAACTTTTTTGGTTTACACCAAAGGAGAATCCATTTAAATATTATATTTACCTCTGCAAGCAATTGCGTTTTTCCGGGGCTGTCAGAATCGGTTGTATAATAAACCAATCTGAGTATAGATGATGACGGAATCTTTCAACTGTACTTAACCTACTCTTCGACCTTTTCTGATAGCTTTGGATTTTTCTTCATTGCATTCTCCTTCATTTCTTTCATCTCCTTTCTTGTCTTCACAATATCAATGGCTTGAAACAAAGCATTTCTAAAAGAAGAAACGTCTGCCATGTTTTTACCTGCAATATCAAATGCCGTCCCGTGATCTGGTGATGTTCTTACGATAGACAATCCTGCAGTGAAATTTGTCCCGTTTCCAAAACTTAGCGCTTTAAACGGTACCAATCCCTGATCGTGGTACATGGCCATAATTCCATCTACCTTTTTAAATTGGGACGACCCAAAAAATCCATCAGCAGAAAAAGGTCCCATAATCATTGCTCCCTTTTTCTTCGCCTCAATGATAAGTGGACGGATCATTTCTTCCTCTTCTGTGCCTATAGTCCCTCCATCACCAGCATGTGGATTTAAACCAAGTACAGCAATCGTTGGTTTTTCAATACCAAAATCCTCTTTTAAGGATTTTTGAAAAATCTGGAGCTTCTTTCGAAGTTTATCTTTAGTTAATTTTTCTGCCACGTCACTAAGTGGAATATGATTCGTTGCCACAGCAACACGCATGTTGTCAGAAACCATCATCATTAAACTTTCTGACTTTCCACTTTTATCTGTTAAGAATTCAGTATGACCCGTATAAGGAAAGTTAGCCATTTGCATTGCCTTCTTATTAATCGGTGCAGTTACCAAAGCATCGATATGGCCCGATTTTATTTCATTCATTGCCCTATCGAGACAAGTATATGCAAACTTACCGGCTTCTTCGGTGGCTTGTCCAAGGGTAATATTAATATCATCTTGAAAGCAATTCACAACATTGACTTTGTGATTTGATAGTCTACTTAAGTCGTTAACTACCGAATAACTGAAATTGTCTGCTTTAACAATATTCTTGTGATATGATAAGATTTTTGATGATCCAAAAATCACTGGTACACAATAGTTGAGGATCTTTTCATTATTCAATGCTTTGATCACTACTTCTGGACCTACCCCATTAACGTCTCCCAATGTGATTCCTATTCTTGGCTTCTTCATACTATCTCTAATGTTTAAGTCAAATTAACAATGCGCTAAATTATCACTATAAAGTGTAATTAGTTATGATATTCCCCTAATTTCGGGAATCAGCAATTGTTTTCTTTTGAGAGCGAAAAAATCCTACGGCCAACATTTCTTAAATAATGATCTCATTTCACACAGGATCGCCCATTCGTTCATTAACGAAAAGAGGTTGAATCGGGTGCTTGAAGTGGGTCCGGGAAAAGGCATGCTTACCAAACACCTTATGGTCATGAACCATCAATTAAAGGTGGTGGAATTGGATAAGGATATGGTCAATTATCTTCAAATTGCTTACCCTGAACTGATCGACAACATTATATCTGAGGACTTTTTACGTCTTGATTTGAATGCCGTTTTTGGAGGTAAACCTTTTTTACTCATTGGAAATTATCCTTATAACATATCCTCTCAAATTCTTTTTAAAATGGTCGAGCATCGGCACCTCATTCCTGAAATGGTGGGGATGTTTCAAAAAGAAGTGGCGGAAAGGGTGGTGTCTAAACCTGGGTCTAAGGTTTATGGAGTAATTAGTGTTTTAATTCAAGCCTATTACGAAGGAGATTATCTTTTTAAAGTAAACCCGGGTTCTTTTAACCCACCCCCAAAGGTGATGTCTGCGGTGATAAGGCTTAGAAGAAAAGATAATTTCTCCTTGGATTGCAACGAAAAGTTGTTTAAAACTGTTGTGAAAATATGTTTTGGGCAAAGAAGAAAGATGATTCGTAATACAATGAAATCCTTAATCAAGGATGCTGATGTTTTAAAAAACGAACAATTTTCAAAAAGACCAGAACAGTTAAGTCTTGAAGATTTTATTTCAATTACAAAACTAGTAGAAGCACAAAAACAATAATATGAGTTTAGAAGCGAAGATCATGAGTGACATGAAGGAAGCCATGAAGGCTAAAGATTCTGTTGCATTAAGGGGCATTAGGGCCATTAAAGCTGCCATCGTTTTAACCAAAACAGATGGTTCTGGTAAAGAATTAGACGAAGCAGGTGAAATCAAATTGGTTCAAAAACTTGTAAAACAAAGACAAGATTCATTAGATATTTTTGAGAAGCAAAATCGTGAAGATCTTGCTGTTATTGAAAGAGAAGAAATCGCTGTTCTCAAAAAATACTTACCTGAGCAACTGGATGAAGCGGCTCTAAAGGAAGTCATTTCGGAAATTGTTTCCACTACAGGTGCGTCCGGAATGAAAGACATGGGTAAAGTCATGGGAATGGCTAATCAAAAGCTCGCAGGGAAAGCGGATGGTAAAACGATCGCTAGTATTGTAAAAGAGCTTTTAGCCTAGTCTTCTAGGGCTTCTAAAATTTCATCCAATTCTTCATAGGATTTAAACCCTACCTTTTCTTCAGATCCTCCTCGAAGAACGATACCGTCTATATTGCCATCAAGGATTGAAGCGATGTTGGACGAATCAATCTGACCATCGTAAAGGATAATCTGATTGTTGTGTTTGTTTTCAATGGTGAGTTGTTTGGAAATGAAAATTCCCTTTTCTTGAGGAAGGTCATTGTTAGAGAAATCTCGAATTAAATCAATACCCTGTAAGGAGATGTTGCTATACTCTTCCAGTTCTTTAAACTGGACAAATGGTGTTTTGAGTTTATTCAGGATTTCTTCGATATAACTAAGTTCATGTACTTGATTAAATTCCACGACAAACTTTGGGCCTTCTACCCAATTCATGATTTCTTTAATTCCTTCAATGATCAAATCATTATCATATAAATAATCCGCATTGAATCCCATCCAGTCTACACCCCATGCCGCAAAATATCTTGCATCAGTAAGATTGGAAACATCACTTATTTTCACTTTTGTTTTAAGCATTTCTCTATTTCGTTTTAATCAGCCTTTTGATGTTTCCCTCAATATTGATGAGATAAACATTTGGTGCTAAATCGCTCATATCAATTCTAAATGAATTAGAAATAATCTTTCCAGCTAATTCGATTTTACCTTGAACATTGTACAATTCATATGTTTTCCCAATTAGTTTTTCGGATTCAATAATAAACGATTCGTTAAAAGGGTTAGGGTTTATTTCAAAGCTTAAATAGTTAGTTGATTCTTGGCTGCTCGTGGAGCTACAGCTTGAATTAAAAAAGTCCCACATGATTTTATTAGGACTATTTTGATCAATGTCTTCACTAAACCATACATGGTTTCCAGGTTTATCAAATTCTTCATTGATCGTATACAAGGTTAAACAACTGTTTTCGTCGTTACCAAAATATTCATCCTTTTGGGCTTTACCTTGACTCAATTGGCTTGAAACAAGACTATTTGATGGGATATCATTTTTATTTAACAAAAAATCTACTACTTCGGCAACGGATTGATACCAAAAGCTTCCGTCATAAGGCAATACCTCATCACCAATACCATGAAACACAATTACCGGAACTGGTTGTTCAAGGGTACAGTCTTCTTCCAACATCGTTCCGGACATAATCCCAATTCCCGCATATGTTGTACTTCGATTACAAGCCAGACTGTAAGTCATCATCCCTCCATTAGAATATCCACATGCATAAACCCTACTCTCGTCAATATTAAATTCGTCCTCCAATGATGCAATTAGTTGGTCCATGAAGTAAACATCGTTTTCATAAATATCTTCTACTCCGTTATCCCCAGGTTCCCAATAGTTATCTTCTTTCTCAGGCCTGTATGCTCCTTGTGGATAAGCTACTAAAAAAGTTTCTTGGTCTGCTAAATCATTAAAGCCATAGAATTGGCCGACACTTTCAAAATAATCCGATGCGCAATCACCAAAACCATGCATATTAATCACCAAGGGTGTGGCCTCGTCGCTATTATAATTTGCAGGTATATGTAAAATATATTCCCTCGTAATCGTTCCTGAAGAACTGGATTGGACTACCGTTTTGTATCCCGGTTGAT
>JAHDBI010000001.1:123917-142277 GCA_020630475.1 Saprospiraceae bacterium | reverse complement strand
CTCGTAATCGTTCCTGAAGAACTGGATTGGACTACCGTTTTGTATCCCGGTTGATTTGCGTTTTGTAAACATGTCTGTGTTTGGCCAAACACACTTGAATTAAAAAAAAGAAAAAATAATATTGTAAAAGGCCAAGTCTTCATTTTGCTTTTTTTTTAAGTTCTTCGTAAAAGTACTTGTCTTTTTTTAGAACCATACTTTGTATGAATAGTTATTTGCTAAATGAAAAACAACTCTTACTTCGAAAAAGTATATGACGTGACTGCAGCCATTCCTTTTGGTAAGGTCACCACCTATGGTGCTATTGCGAACTATCTCACTTTAGGTTCAGCAAGAATGGTTGGGTGGGCCCTTAACCACTGTGCTCATTTAGAAATACCAGCCCACCGAGTCGTTAATCGAAACGGTGAACTAACCGGCCGGAATCAGTTTCCTACTCCGACTATTATGCAAGAACTACTCGAACAAGAAGGAATAAAAGTCGTGGATAATAAAATCATCAATTTTAAATCTCATTTGTGGAAGCCTGATTTTCTAGAGCTATGAATATTATTAATATGATATCAGGGCCTCGAAATCTGTCCACAGCAATGATGTATTCGTTTAATCATCGTACCGATTTCAATGCTATTGATGAACCTTTTTACGCCTATTACTTAAAACGTACTGATGTTGATCATCCTGCTAAAAAACTTATTTTAGAAAGTCAATCAAGTAATTGGAGTGATGTCATATCTGAAATTTTGGCGAAAGCCGAAAAAAACAAATACTTATTTGTTAAAAACATGGCTCATCACTTATTGGAGGATGATTTGTCTTTTCTAAAATCATGTAAGAATTTTTTTCTTATTAGAAATCCCAAGCAACTTATTGCGTCTTTTTCACAAGTAATTTCAAATCCTTCAATAGATGATATTGGATTAAAACATGAATTCGAATTATTTGAATACGTCAGTCGCTTTCAAAATCCAGTTGTTTTAGATTCCGGCGAATTACTAAAGAACCCTGAACAGGTGTTAAAAAAACTTTGTGTCGCACTAGAGGTTCCTTTTGATGACCAAATGCTACATTGGCCGAAAGGCGAAAAAAACGAGGACGGTATTTGGGCACCTTATTGGTATAAAAACGTACATCAAACTACTGGATTTCAAAAGCAAAAAACAAGCAGCAGAATCCTTGATAAACGTTTTGATTCGCTTTACGCGAATGCTAAAATATTTTACGATCAGTTATTTACTCACTCCATTAAAGCAGATTAATGTTACAAGCTTTTAATCCAAAAAATAAAGATCTTCAAATTTATATTGGAGATAGATTATACCATCGAGATGATGCTAAGGTATCGGTTTTTGATAGTGTTGTACAAGGTGGTGATGCCGTATGGGAAGGCATCCGAGTTTACAAAGAAGGGGTCTTTTTACTAGATAGGCATATTGATCGATTATTGAACTCGGCTCACTCGATTTGTTTTATCAACATACCAACAAGAGAAGAAGTCAAACAAGCGTTATTTCAGACGCTCAGAGCGAATAACATGTTTGATAATACGCATGTTCGACTAACCCTGACAAGAGGAAAAAAGATTACAAGCGGAATGGATCCAAGATTAAATCAAGAGGGACCGTGTCTGATTATTTTACCTGAGTGGAAACCTCCAGTATATGATAACGAAAATGGAATTTCGATTATTACCGCTTCTATAAGAAGAAATTCTCCAATGCATTTAGACTCTAAAATTCATCACAATAATTTGTTGAATAACATTCTGGCCAAGATAGAATCCAATGTCGCTGGCGCGGATGCCGCATTAATGCTTGATGCCTATGGTTTTGTTTCTGAATTGAATGGAACTAACGTTTTTATGATTAAGAATGGTCAGGTTTATACACCTCATGCTGATGCTTGTTTGCCAGGAATCACGAGGGGTTTAGTTATTGAATTGGCCAGAAAAGAAGGGCTAGAAATGATAGAAAAAAACATCAGTCTAACAGAAATGTACACCTCTGATGAGGTGTTTTCAACAGGTACTATGGGAGAATTAACCCCAATTATGAAAATCGATGGTCGAGAAATAGTTAATAAACATGATCATTCCTTACTTCCTGTTTTACAAAAGGCTTTCAATCAGATAATACCTTCTTATTGTGAGTCTTTTAAAGCTTAGAATTTTCTGTTTTCTATACAATATTTAAAGACTAAATAGTGTTTTAGTATGGAAATCAAGCATTTAGAGAAACAAAATCATTATATGAAGCAAGGCTTTACTCAAAATTATTTATTGGAGTTTATTTATGGGGAGCGGAGTCTATCCGAATACTTTCAGTTAGACGACCATTTTGATGCTGATCCTGCCCTCCGTACCGAATTTAGAATCCTTTATGATGCTTACAAAGCATTACCAAAAATCGAAGTTTCTCCTAGTGAGAACTGTCTAGAAGGAATTTTAAAATATAGTAGGACATAAGTTCCAATAAAAGCGAAAAAGCCTTGTGATAGTCACGAGGCTTTTTTGTTTTATATCCTTTCTAGATACTCTTTTTAAACATTAGTTACATTCAATTGTTAAGTGGTATCAAGCAATACGGCGTTTCCTTTGGAATGCTCTTATTATATATTAAATTCGTACTTATATATAAAACTCATAATATAAATCCATGTCTAAAGAAAGAGAAGCAAAATTAAAGGCGCTTAGCCTTTCCATCGATAAACTAGAAAAAACTTACGGAAAAGGAACGATCATGAAATTAGGTGATCAAAAAGTTTCTGAAGTTGATTCTATTTCTACTGGTTCATTGGGATTAGATATTGCACTCGGAATAGGTGGTTTGCCTAGAGGTCGGGTTGTTGAAATCTACGGTCCTGAATCTTCTGGTAAAACAACTTTAGCTATTCAAGCGATTGCTGAATGTCAAAAAACTGGTGGTATTGCTGCGTTTATTGATGCAGAACATGCTTTCGATAGAACCTATGCTGAAGCATTAGGCGTAGACACGGAAAACTTATTAATCTCACAACCAGACAATGGTGAGCAAGCTTTAGAAATTGCGGAAAACCTAATCCGTTCTGGTGCCATTGATATTATTGTTATTGATTCCGTTGCTGCCTTGGTTCCAAGATCTGAAATTGAAGGTGAAATGGGTGATTCTAAAATGGGCCTTCACGCTAGATTAATGTCACAAGCTTTAAGAAAGTTAACTGGTACAATAGGTCGAACTGGGTGTTGTTGTATTTTCATTAATCAACTACGTGAAAAAATCGGTGTCATGTTTGGAAATCCTGAAACAACAACCGGTGGTAATGCACTTAAGTTTTATGCTTCTGTTAGATTAGACATTAGAAGATCTGGAGCAGCTATTAAGGATAAAGAAGGTAATGTTGTGGGTAATCCGGTCAAAGTTAAAGTGGCTAAGAACAAATTAGCACCTCCTTTTAGACAAACTATTTTTGATATCATGTACGGTACAGGTGTTTCTAAAACAGGAGAAATTATTGACCTTGGAGTAGAGCATGACATTATCGGAAAAAGTGGATCTTGGTATAGTTACAATGGTACCAAAATAGCTCAAGGTCGTGAAGGATCTAAGCAGTTTTTGGTGGACAATCCTGAAGTAGCTCTGGAAATTGAAGGCCTTATTAAAGAAGCCATCAATCCAACTATCGAGGATGTTCCTAGTAACGAAGAAGAAGCTGTAATTGACGTTGCGGAATAAACGCAATTAATCGTTCCATCTGAAAGTTTCAATCATTTTCAACACGTCTTCTTTTATGAATTCGTACACGGGTTGTATGGAATCTCTATTGACTTTGCTATCAAAGTAAACGGAGCCACGAAAAAAATGCTCTTTTTCATCCGTCAGGTAAAACTGAAGGGGTGAAGCCACTGGGCCCGTGAGTTCAAAGAGAATTCCCTTTACGCCCTGAGGGTTATTAATGATTAATTCGTCGATATAGTCTGCCTTAACGTTGTGCTTACCCATTAACTTGAAGGCGTCGTTCACATACTCTTCTTGTTCTTTTTGAGAGTTCACTGGATAATAACTACAATGAATAGATGTATTCAGTGAGGTTATGTTCAAATCAAACCAACAAGGGTCTGCGGGCTTTTCATCAAAATAATTTTCTTCTTGAATTACTTTGGCGTAAGCCGGTTGTTGAAAACCAAACTTGCAATATGATTCATCAAATACTTTGTATTCTTTTACAGGATATTCTACCCTAGGAAACATTCTAGGTTTTGGTGTAGGCAGTGGCGGATCTTGACAAGATAGCAGCACAAGTAAAATAAACAAACATACAAATCTCATCACTTCACGATTAAGTTGATTTTTTCAATTCTCTTGTTACTTACAGAAACAACTTTAAACTGGTAATTATTGTGAATAGCCTCGGTGTCTATTTTGGGTATAAACCCAACCAATTCTAGTACCAATCCTGCAATGGAATCTGCATCTCCTCTGACATCATCAAATTCTGAAGACTCCATTCCTACTATTCTACAAAAGTCGTTTATTAAGGTTTTTCCTTCGAAAATAAAATTGCCTTCTCCTAGTTTTATATAATCTACATCACTCTCTTCATCAAATTCATCCTTGATGTCTCCTATCACTTCTTCCATCACATCCTCTAGGGTTACGATGCCAGCACTACCTCCATATTCATCTACTACAATTGCCATGTGTGTTCTTTGCTTTTGAAACTCTTTTAATAAATCGTCAATTTTCTTCGCTTCTGGTATATAAAGAACGTTATCCCTGATTAATGTTTGCCACTCAAACTCTTTATCTTCTTTGATATAAGTAAGCAAGTCTTTGACGTAAAGTATTCCTGAAATATTATCAAAATCCTCTTTGTATACGGGAATACGCGAAAAGCCAGAATCCTTGACCATTTTTAATAGTGCCTCGTAATTTTCATTTTCTTCTATGGCCACTACATCAACTCGACTTTTCATAATCTGTTTTGTCGAAACGTCACCAAACTTTATAATGCCTTTTAAAATGCCGACTTCTTGATCTGTCGAACTCATTTGGTTTACCGTGAGTTCTATCGCTTTATCTAAGTCTTCTTTACTGGTGGTGCTCAAACTTGATTTTTGCTTTTCCATTTTCTTCTCAATTCCTATGGACCATGAAACCAATATTTTTGAGATAGGTCCAAATATTTTATTGAGTACCGTTAACGGAAGCGCCATGGTATGGGCAAAATTTAAGTTATTGATATTAGCATAAATCTTTGGAAGTACTTCTCCAAATAAGAGCAATATAAAGGTTACCCCAATGACCGTTATAAAGAAGTATATTATCTCACCTATCCTTTCCGGGCTCGTGATCGTTATATTGAACAAATCCTGGAAAAACGTTCCGATGTTATTCAATGTTTCTTGACCTAACAATACCTTGAAAACGTAAGCTGAAATAATTACAATCGCAATATTTATGAGGTTGTTGGCTATTAGTATTGTAGCCAATAAGGTTCTTGGTCGTTCTCGTAATTTTAAAATTCTGTCGGATGACACGGTATCCTCGTTCTCTAAATCTTGCGTGTCTTGTGGGCTAATGGAAAAAAAAGCCACCTCAGCCCCTGATATCATAGCAGAACAAATAATGAGCAACAATAAAAAAATGATAGAAAATCCTACTCCTCCTGATAAAAGTAAAAAGGAAAGATCAACTTGTGAAAGGGCCAAACTCGGGGGTTCTGTATCCAATTTATTATTTGTTCGTTAATTGATATTAATTAAAAAGGAAGGTCATCATCTGCTGCTGCAGGTGGTGCTTCGTTCTTAATTGGTTGAGGTGCAGGGCTATTCGTTGGACCACTTGGTATCTCATCTGAAGCAGAAGGGAAGTTATTATTGTAATTGCTTCCTGAAGATTCCCTTCGTTCTAGTAACCTAAATGTTTGAGCGACAATTTCTGTAGTATTTCTATCGCGACCTTCTTTGTCTTGCCACTTACGGTGAGTGATTTTCCCCTCAACGTAAACTAATTTTCCTTTGGCTAAATCCCTACCCGCTCTTTCGGCTAACCGTCTCCAAACTACTACTTCGTGCCATTCTGTATTTGTCTGCCACTCACCATTTTTATCTTGGTAGCTTTCGTTTGTAGCCACCGAAAACTTACCGACCGAACTTCCATTTTCAAGTTGACGAATTTCTGGATCTCTTCCTAAATTACCGATGAGTGTTACTTTGTTAACCATATTATCATTCTTTACTATATAAAGTTATTGTTTTATCACTTAAATACAAATCTACTGTTTTCGGAAAAGCATAGTCATTTATTTTTGTTTTATTCACCTTTAAATAAGGCTTTTGTGGCTTAAGACGAAACGCTTCTAATTGAACAGATTGAAACCTACTATAAATTATTCTGTGTGATAATAATTGCTTTTTGGGCTCCGACCAAACATCTTTTTTGATAATCTTACCTCCAAGTTCTTTAGTAAGCCCATTCAAAAATGCTTCGTCACTGTCTTCAAATCTTGTTTCCGTTTCTCGACACGGAAAATCATAGAGTCCTTGCCATATATCCTTGTCAGCTCTTTTTCTTAAAATCAGTTCGTCCTTTGTGTTGAAAACATAGTAACTAAAAAACCTTTTCTTCTTCTTTATCTTCTTGGCCTTATATGGCAATTGAGAAACTATGTCTTGTTTTAAGGCTACGCAATCTTCATTAAACGGACAGCTCTCGCATTTTGGTTTTTTTGGTGTACACTGGTTTGCACCAAAATCCATGATTGCTTGATTAAATAAGGCTGGTTCATTTTCGGCCAACAACTGATGTGCAAGTTGTTTTAATTGCTTATTCATTGGACTCGATTTAATATCTTCTTGAATCCCATAGATCCGAGACAAAACCCTTTCCACATTTCCGTCTACTACCGCGTACTTCTGATTATATGCAAAACTACAAATAGCTGCGGCCGTATATTCACCTATACCTTTGAGCTTTAATACTTCATTATATTCTTTAGGAAAAATACCATTATCGTTCTCTACAATAAATTTGGCGGTGGTGTGTAAGTTTCGAGCTCTTGAATAATAGCCTAAGCCTTGCCACAACTTTAATACCTTTTCTTCTTTGGCTTTCGCCAATGAAAACACATCCGGAAAATGATTGACAAACTTTAGATAATAAGGTGTGCCTTGTTCTATTCTCGTTTGTTGCATAATGATTTCAGACAACCAGATCTTGTAAGGATCATTTGTAGATTTCCAAGGGTGTGGAATCTTATTTTTATGGTGCCAAGCCAGTAGTTTGTTGCCAAAGCTATTTTCTTTCATTAAGTGAAAAGATAAATAAAAAAGGGACCTTCTCTATTCGAAACCATCCCTTTTAATTTTAAGCAATTTAACCTACTAACTCATAGCCATATTAAGGTTACCATACTGCTTGTTAATTTTTGATTTAAGCTCTTGTCTTGCAAAAAAGATTCTACTCTTAATTGTTCCAAGTGGTAACTTTAATTTATCTGAAATCTCTTGATACTTATAACCTATATAATGCATCATAAAAGGCGTCTTGATATTGTCTTCTAGACTTTCAATCATCCCTTCTAGTTCTTGCATCATTATATTCTGACTACCAAGATTTGAAATGGTATTTCTTCCTGAATTGATATAATACATATTGTCTGTAGTATCAATTACAGTATTTCTCTTCATTTTCTTACGATAATTATTGATGAATATATTCTTCATTATCGTAAATGACCAAGCCTTGAAATTCGTGCCGGGTCTAAACTTATCCTTATTTTTTAAGGCTCTAAACGCTGTGTCTTGATATAAATCCTTCGCATCATCATCGTTCCTTGTTAAATTATAAGCAAATGCCATTAATGATGAAGTAAGCAAATCAAACTTGTTTGTGAATTCAATTGTTGACATAATGAATAATTTTGTTAAACAAATTTACGAATAAGTTAAACAAAATACAAGTCGTGTGTCTGACACCAGCACTCCATAAACGCGCACAACAGAGTGTATATTACTGATTATAAAGCAATTACGGCAGATTTATCTATAAAATAAATTTTCAAAATAAATTGAAAGTTTACTTCTGGGCCCTGGTTAAAAGGTAAATGGCAAGAATACCAAAGAAAATATTGGGTATCCAGACACCTAAAAGAGGTGATAAAGACATGTTGTTAGAGAATGTGACAGAGAATTTAGACAGCACTACATACAGAGATCCGGTAATTACACCTAAGGCTAAATGTATACCCATTCCTCCCCTTGCCTTACGGGAAGCAAAAACAACTCCTAATAAGGTCAAAATAATTATCGTAAAAGGGTCTGCTGTTCTTTTATATAATTCAACTTCAAACTTTTTTGCGGCACCGATTCCCCTTGATCTTTCAATTTGAATAAATTCTTTTAAGTCGTCCGTTGTCATCATTTCCATTTGCTTCGAATGTCGAACAAAATCATCGGGTGAAAAATTAAAGGTCGTATCTAGTTTATCTCTTCCTCCTTTAAATATTCTTTCTTTATCTCCATTAAACCAGCGCTTCTCATAACCCTCCAGTGTCCATTTGTCGGGATACTCTCGTAACTTAAGTTTACTGGCTTTTATAGTTTGAACCAAGTTACCCTCTAGATCAAATGTTTCGTGTCTAAATGTGTGAGCACTAGAGTCTTTTTTTCTGTAATAACGGATGTATACTTTTTCTGTTTCTGACAAAAAGAAGTGTACGTCATTTGAAAGTGTCTGGTTTTGTGCCTTAGAAATGTACTTACTTTCAAATTCATTTTTCTTTTTTGTGCTATTTGGGATCACATAATTAGCGCCAATCCAAAGAAGTCCTGCAATAAAAGAACCTGCAATGATATAAGGGACCAATATTCTACGATAACTCACTCCTGCACTAAGTATTGAAATAATTTCAGAATCTCTAGCCAATCTAGAGGTAAAAAAGATCACCGCCATCATTGCAAACAATGGCCATAACAAACCATTTATCCAAGGAATAAACGGTAAGTAATAATCAAAAATGATTTCATTTAACGTACACGGTTGATCAATAAACTTATCGATTCGGTCAGAGATATCTATAACAATGGCGACCATTGTTATCATCAGCACTGTAAAGAAAAAAGTACTTAAATACTTCTTGATAATATACCAATCTAGTTTCTTCAACATTACAGTCTAGTCTTCAGTCTAGGGACAATTTTATTTTTCCAATCATAAAAAGTATTATTCACTATTTGTGTTCTAGCCTCTTGAACTAACCACAAATAAAAACTCAAATTGTGTATCGTTGCAATCTGTGGTCCCAATAATTCTTTCACCCTAAATAAATGGTGTAAGTAGGCTTTAGTATGAAAACGACTAGTATGTGCATTTGATGTTGCATCAATCAAAGAAAAATCTTCTCTCCACTTTGCATTTTTAATATTAATGATTCCTTCGGCGGTATATAACAAGCCGTGTCTCGCATTTCTTGATGGTAAAACACAATCAAACATATCTATTCCCAAACCAATACATTCAAGTATATTGTCAGGAGTTCCTACACCCATAAGATAGCGTGGTTTTTCTTCAGGCAAGACCTCACACACCACTTCTGTCATCGCATACATATCTTCATGTGGCTCCCCTACCGATAATCCTCCAATAGCATTTATTTTTCTATCAAACGAAGCGATCTGTTCTGCAGACTGTTTTCGCAAGTCTTTATAGGTACTGCCCTGTACAATTGGAGCCAGAACTTGATCATATCCATATAGAGGTTCTGTGTTATCAAATCGTTCGCAACATCTTTTTAACCATCTATGTGTCATATGCATAGACCGTCGAGCATAATGATAGTCGCATGGATATGGAGTACACTCATCAAAAGCCATAATAATATCAGCACCTATTTGTCTTTGGATGTCCATAACATTTTCAGGAGTAAATAACAATTTATATCCATCTATATGAGATGCAAACTTTACACCTTCTTCTTTTATTTTTCTGCGACCCGAAAGTGAATAAACTTGATACCCACCACTGTCTGTTAGCATTGGTTTTTCCCAACCAATAAATTTATGGAGTCCCCCTACCTTTTCTAAGGTATCTACTCCTGGTCTCAAGAAAAGATGATAGGTGTTTCCTAATATAATCTGTGCCTTAATCTCTTCGGTGAGTTCAGACTGGTGGATTCCTTTTACTGTACCGATGGTACCTACAGGCATAAATATTGGTGTTTCTATAACGCCATGTGCCGTTTCTAATAATCCCGCTCTCGCGGAAGATGATGTATCTTTATTCTCTATCTTAAACATTATCTCGTTTGTCTCGCTAAATCCATTTTCAATAAAACACCTAACATTAAAGAAAAGACTACCAGCGCAGTTCCTCCCTTACTTATAAAAGGTAAAGGTATCCCTATTACCGGCATAACACCCATGGACATTCCGATATTTACAAAGAAGTGAATAAAGATTATCCCTGCCACTCCATAGGCATAGTTTTGTATAAAGGAGTTTTTGGCCCTTTCTGCTATAATGAGAATTCGAAAGATTAACAAGAGGAACATACCTATTACACTGAATACACCAATAAACCCTTGTTCCTCGCCTATTATACTAAAAATAAAATCTGTGGTTTGTTCCGGTACGTAATTCAATCGAGTCATATTTCCTTTTAAAAATCCAGAACCCTGAATACCTCCAGAACCTATAGCTCTTTGTGACTGAAGTACATTGTACAAAGAACCCCTTGGATCACATTTATCTGGCCTCAACCATACGTTTATTCTTTCCTGTTGGTGCTTCTCTAATCCATGCTCAAAAGCGAACTTTGAACCAAAAGAAAAAGCTGTTGCTAGTAACATGAACGGAAAAAGTACAATGACTAATTTTTGATTTTCTCTAATGGTGTGAACAACAAGTAAAACAATGAAAGCCACGATATTGGCAATAAGTATTTCCTTTTTATAATTACTAGCATATAAAATTGCACTTAATATTAACCATAAACCATAGGCACCTAAGGCATATAATTGTTGTTTATAGCGCATCACAAGAATCAAAATACCCACGAACAACACTAAGAGCAAAACCAAAAACGGACTGTATATTAAGGATAATATTAAAACCGCCACCAGAGCAAAACCAATAACAAAATAATTGGTGCTCATACCGTTTCTATAAAAGAGTATTAAAAAAGAAGTAAATACCGCTGCTGAACCTGCATCTGGTTGCAATAGAATTAAAAACATTGGCGCAAGCAACAATAACACACTGACTACAAAGGTCCTCCTTTCTCTAATATCACTATCGAAGAAACTTAAATAATTGGCTAAAGCCAAACACGTTCCAAACTTGGCCAATTCTGATGGCTGAAAAGAAAATCCAGCTAACTGGTACCATGAGGTGGCTCCTTTTATTTGAACACCAAATATCAGTACCCCCACCAACAAAACAATGGTCAGCCCATATATGGGAATGGCAAATGTATACCATAACCTCCAATCAAGTAAAAAACTAAATAAAAAGATGATTGTAGCTAATACCACCCATATCGTATGTCTTCCGATTAAGGAGTCAAAACTTATGAATTTTACGTTTTCCGAAATGCTCGCCTCTTGGGATGCATATAGCATCAACCAACCAATGACTAGGAAACTAAAGTATAATGAAACCGTAATCCAGTCTAGGCTACTACTCCTGGTACTGCGAGTCATGCTAATATCTCAATAATGACTCTTCTCTTATTTTATCTACTACAGGAATAGCCGAAGGAAAGTCTGGTTTGATTTGTTGTAAAAACACCTGCAAGTCAAGCTTGTTTTCCCATGCACCTGTTTTTACTCTATAATATGGGCTTTCGTGAACCTTAAGGATTTCAAAACTTGGATACATCCGACGAAACTTCGCCTCTGCGTTTTCCATTCTTCTCCTATCGTCCGTTGTAATAATTTGTATCCTCCATGCATCTATTTCGTCTTTCTCTTGACTCTGCATAATATATTTCTGCATCATACTTGTAACACCGGGGTCTTCATTAACGAGAATGTTTTGAGCGATCATGTTTGACTGCACAAAAAATATAAATCCGAAAATGTAAACTAATGTCCGAAACATAATATCTATTTAATAGAAAAACGTGTTTAATTGGATTAACAATATACGAAGCATATTTATCTTATGCTTTTCCGTGGCACTGCTTATATTTTTTACCACTTCCGCATGGACAAGGTTCATTCCTTCCTACCTTTTTCTCTGTTCGTTTAAAGGTTTCTGGTTTTGACC
This sequence comes from Saprospiraceae bacterium, assembly GCA_020630475.1. Taxonomy (GTDB): domain Bacteria; phylum Bacteroidota; class Bacteroidia; order Chitinophagales; family Saprospiraceae; genus JAHDCZ01. The sequence continues at coordinate 130,033 of JAHDBI010000001.1, read as the reverse complement.
TTCCTTGACCTGCAGATTGTGCAGCAGCCCTCATCGCTTGCTCTTCCCTACTCGTTCTAACTTTACTTAAATCCGTCTTTTGCTCTCTTGCTTCTTTTACATCTCCACCATTAGCAAAGACTAAATTTCCTTTCATCAAATAAGAACAAACATCATAGTTTATTCTGTAAATCAATTGTTCAAATTGATTGTATGCTTCAACCTTATAAATGACCAGTGGATCCTTTTGTTCGAAAGAAGCTGCTTGAACAGATTCCTTTAATTCGTCCATCGACCTTAGGTGTTCCTTCCAATTTTCATCTATCAGGGCAAGGGTAATCGCTTTTTCGATATCCCTCATTATTGACTTTCCTTTGGATTCAGATGCTTCTTTTAAATCCGCGGCAATAGGTAAGGGTCTCTTTCTTCCGTCTGTAAATGGGACAGCTATTCTCTTATATCTATGGCCTTCATTTTCATAAACTCTTTCGATGACTGGCAATAAGACTTCTGTTATTCTCTCCGTTCTTCGAGTATAAGTTTCAAACACTTGTGCTTGGAATTCTTCCACTATTTCATCAACCGATGCCTCTTTAAATGTAGCCGCATCTAGGGTTGGGTCTACGCCCAAAATGCTCAAGCTATCATTTCTAAAAGTCTGGTAGTCTCCTCCCTGTTTATTATCCAAAACAATGTTTTCGGTCAATCCTAAAAACATATTGTTTAGATCTACTGAAAGTCGGTCTCCATGTAATGCATGATCTCTCTTCTTATAAATGGCCTCTCTTTGAATATTCATTACATCGTCATATTCCAACAACCTCTTTCTAATACCAAAGTTATTTTCTTCAACCTTTTGTTGTGCTCTCTCTATTGACTTTGTAACCATAGAGTGTTGTATCACTTCTCCTTCCTGATGACCCATTTTGTCCATCAACTTAGCAATTCTATCTGATTGAAATAGACGCATTAAGTTATCTTCCAAACTCACATAAAATTGTGACATACCTGGATCCCCTTGCCTTCCAGCACGTCCTCTTAATTGTCTATCCACCCTTCTTGAATCATGTCTCTCTGTGGCGATAATTCCTAATCCACCACTATCTTTCACTTCTTGACTTAATTTAATGTCGGTACCTCTACCCGCCATATTCGTTGCAATGGTCACATTTCCAGGTTTACCTGCCTCAGCGACTATTTCCGCCTCTCTCTGATGTTGTTTTGCGTTTAAGACATTATGAGAGATGTTTCTCATGTTCAACATCCGACTTAATCTTTCTGAAATATCTACCGATGTTGTACCTACTAGAACTGGTTGTCCATTGTTTGTTAAACGTTCTATCTCCTCAATGACTGCGTTGTACTTTTCTCTTGCAGTTTTAAACACTAGGTCTTGTTTATCATCCCTAACAATCGGTCTGTTCGTAGGAATGACCACTACGTCTAATTTATAAATCTCCCAAAATTCTCCTGCTTCTGTTTCGGCTGTACCAGTCATTCCCGAAAGCTTATGGTACATTCTAAAATAATTCTGAAGCGTAATCGTAGCATAGGTCTGTGTGATATCCCCTACGTCAACATTTTCCTTAGCCTCTAAAGCTTGATGTAAACCGTCAGAATACCTTCGCCCTTCCATCATACGCCCCGTCTGCTCGTCTACAATTTTTACAGAACCATCCATGACTACATACTCCTGATCTTTTTCAAACAAGGAGTACGCTTTTAATAGCTGACTAACCGAATGTAATCTTCTAGATTTAATGGAATAGTCTTGAATTAATACTTCACGAGCCTCTGTTTGTTTTTCACCAGTTTCTGCTTCAATGTCTACTAGTTTCTGCATTTCAGATGCTATATCAGGCATCACGAAAAAATTGGTGTCGTTTTCTCCTTGCGATAAATATTCTGCACCTCTATCTGTTAACTCTACAGCTCTATTCTTTTCGTCAATGGTAAAAAGCAATGGCTCATCAACAACATGCATGTTTTTGCTTTGTTCTTGCATGTAGAAGTTTTCTGCCTTTTGCAAAACAACCCTTACACCCTCTTCACTTAAAAACTTAATCAAGGGTCTGTATTTAGGAAATCCTCTGTACGATCTTAAGAGGGCCATTCCTGCTTCACCTTCTTGATGTCCTAAATAGCCTTCTTTAAATAGCTTTTTGGCTTCCGCCAAATATTCTGTAGCCATCTTTTTTTGAGTAGCAATGAGACGTTCAATCTTAGGCTTTAAGATTTTATATTCTTGTTCTTCACTTCCTTTTGGAACGGGACCAGAAATAATTAGTGGTGTTCGGGCATCATCAATTAAAACGGAATCCACCTCATCTATCATCGCAAAGTGGTGTTTCTTCTGTACCATTTCTGTTGCAGATCTCACCATGTTATCTCTTAAATAATCAAAACCGAATTCATTGTTGGTTCCGTAGACAATATCCTTTTGATATGCAGCACTTCTTTCCGGTGAATGTGGTTTGTACTTATCAATACAATCTACCGTAAGTTGTAAAAACTCAAATATTGGTCCTACCCACTCGCTATCTCTTCGCGCCAAATAATCATTCACCGTAATAACATGTACTCCTCCTCCTGATAAACCATTTAAGTAGGCAGGTAGTGTTGCCACTAATGTTTTTCCTTCTCCTGTCGCCATCTCTGCAATCTTCCCATCATGCAATACCATTCCACCGATCAACTGGACGTCATAGTGAAGCATGTTCCAGGTAATTTCTCCCCCAGCAGCCAACCATGTGTTTTTCCAAGTCGCTTGGTTTCTATTGATGTAGACATAATTATTACTCGCGGCAATATCCCTATCATGATCCGTTGGAGTTACTGTGATTTCGGTATTCTCCATAAATCTTCTTGCTGTTTCCTTAACAACAGCAAACGCCTCCGGTAATATTTCTCTTAGAACATCTTCAAGGTGCTTGTCTCTTTCTTCCTTTAACTTGTCAATTTCATTGTACATATCCTCTTTGACCAAAAGATCCGTTTCCTCCTTTGAAGATTTCACAATATCCTCAATGTCCTTATCAATGCCTTCGAGATGGGCAGCAATTCTATCTTTAAATTCTTTAGTCTTCCCACGCAACTCATCGTGACTAAGGTTTTTATACTGTTCGAAATTTGAGTTTATCTCATCCACTATAGACTGGTATGCTTTAACATCCCTATCGTACTTCGTACCAAACAACTTCTTGATTACATTAAACATCAGTATCGTTTTAAGATTAAAATGAACTTAGGTTACAGGATTTAATAGCACTAATTTTATACCAATACAACTAATCCGTCATTTTGGCACAAATTGATAAAAATCTAAAGAAAAGCAGGACTAATGTGTGTCAAAAATGGTTTTTTTAAGACCATTTTCCATTCTTAATCGTGTGAACACTTCATTGAAGAAAAGGATTCCGAATCCACCAATAATTGAGTAAGCGGCTAATTTCGGAAATATTGAAAACTGCGTATATTCAAAAGGTTCTACCACCAAGGCATTAATCACATATATAAGTGAGCCAAATAACACCAAACCAATAGCAATACCACTGAATATTTTATAGTACTTCTGAAACTGAGCAAAAATGGTTTTCTTTAATAAATACTGTGCGAGTTCGTCTTTACCGTTCAACTTAAGTAAGTGTGTTAATACTTTTTGTGATTCGTCAAACTCCAAAAGATTATAATGTGCTGCTGCCTTTTTAAATAAAATCATCTGGAAGGCATCCTCTCCTTTGTGGCTAAAATAGTTTTGAATAATGATGTCTTCAAGCAATTTCGTCGATATATCAAGAACTTGTTGATATTGCGCAGTTTCAAAATAAGCCCGACAAACTTCTATTCTTAGTCCAATTGAAAACTCATTTTGTAATTTTTCAATATGGTTTTGGTACTCCCAGTAAAACTGAATTTTATCGTAATACTGCTTATCATCTATTTGACTAAATAGATAAATAAGTTCTTCTTGTCCTTGTATCGAGTTTATAAAATTCATTTCTGCATTAGTTCAAATAGAACGATTTTACTCGGACTTGCGTCCAATTCAAAACTGGCTATTTGAATATTTATTAAATAGAGTCCATCTTTAATAGTATCCTCTATATATACTAATTCGCTTATCGTCCGATTCGCTGCGTCTTTATCTAAAAAATTCCAAAATGTTTTATGTCCCAAAAGCTTTCCTTCATCCTCTTCTCTATCAATCGAAGGTAAATCAACAACAAAATGATCAATACCAGCATCCACAATTTTCTGAATTATCTTCGCATCTATATAACATGGATTTTGTCCAGAATAATTTTCACTCTTTTTAGATTTTTGATTTGGTAAGGTACGGATGATTAGTGCCTCTGGCTTGTCTTCTGTAAAACATTCATCTATGAAATCTACCACACGATCTCCATTTTCTTTTATGGAAGGATTAACAGAAATGAGCCGAGCTATAAAATGAAATGTTTTCAGTGTTTGATTTATCGTTTCTCCTTCTTTGGAAATGTGACCAACACATTCCGTGTGAGTGCCGTTACCATGTGGATTTAATTCTACATTATAGAAATTAACCGGAGAGCCTTTTTTCGTAGACCCAATAAAATCACCTGATTCAAATGGATAGGTTTTAAAAGGGGGTGCGTAAAAACAATTTACTTGTTCCTCTTTTGAAACCAATGGGATAGAAATATCTATAGGTGCCTTAAGATCAGCTTGATAATTTTTTCCGTTATGTTCTAGTTGGATAATCATGTATTGCGATTATCTAACCCCCACATCATTTTTTCATGAAGGGTGTTTAAAAAATCACTCCCATCTAATCTTATTAGTTGTGTATTGAAGTTTGCTTTTTTAATAATTAATTCATGATCCGAATTAATCGTTTGATAACGAGAATCCATAGTGCACAAATAATTATTTGATCGGCCTTCTACAGTTAATTTAATTTGGGAGTCATCCGGAATCACAATGGGTCGAGATGTCAAATTGTGCGGCGCTACAGCAGTAAGCACAAAATTTTTAGCACTTGGGAAAATAATCGGTCCACCACAACTCAAAGAATATCCTGTCGAACCAGTTGGTGTTGACAGTATAACCCCATCAGCCCAATATGCTTTTAAAAAGGAGCCATTAATCCAAGCATTCACCTTTATCATAGAGGAAGTATCTCTTTTGTGAATGGTCAAATCATTAAGCGCATAAGGAAAGTCATCAAATAATCCATTCGATGTTAACTCAAGCATGGATCGCTCTTCAATTGAATATTGTTTTGCCCTTATTTTTTCAAGAGCTGCTGTTATGTTCTTTTTATTAACAATTGCCAAAAAACCTAGTCGCCCTAAATTGATTCCTACAATGGGAGTAACTGATTGCTTTATAAAATTTATTGTAGACAGTATAGTACCATCGCCGCCAAGACTTAATATAAAGTCGATATTATGTTCACGTAGTTCGCTAATGCTCGAGACTTGTCCTTTTTTATTTATTCTTAAATAATCAGGTAACTGCTTTTGGTATTTATCGAATAAAAAATAATTAAAACCCAACCTGGACAATTCTTCAAAGATGAATTGAATTACATCGAGATCCTTTGACTTAACCCTTTGTCCGTATACTAAAACATTCATCGATAATAATTAAAATGATATTGAGTTATGAAGATACAACCCATGCTCGTTAAGATGATTGAAACTGTACTCTAATTGAAATAAAAAATTATTGTATAAGACAATGTCTAGCGCTGGTCCATAACCATGTAATATCTTATTATTTAAAAAATTCGTTTCCTTGTAACTCGGTTCGTTAGCATATCCAGTATGATAATTAAGGCGCAAATAAGTTTTTATGTTTTGTCTTCTCAATTCTTTTAAAGGCATCACTCTACCGTAATTCACATTAGTCTCAAATAATTTAATTCGGATCGCTGTTTTAAAATATATATAATCCGTACCATCCATTACGTACAACTCATAACCGTGAATGACATCACTACCATAACCTAACCCCGTATTATTGGCGAAAGCCAATTGATTACGAATAAGATTTGTCTTCGCTTTTAATTTACCGCTCAATACTAAGTAGTCCGTAATGGTTTGATATTTTTCAAATCCTCCAAAAATGCTTAGGTTATTAAATTCTCCCAAAAC
>JAHDBI010000001.1:77455-123817 GCA_020630475.1 Saprospiraceae bacterium | reverse complement strand
GAGTAAAAGACATTTCCACTTAAGCCAATGGTTTGCTTTTTATTAATGTAAGGGAAATCGTATTTCAATTCATACTTTCGAGTATAACCAAATTGCAACTTAAGTTTTAATCTATCCTTGTTTCCAGTGAGGTTTATATGGTCTAATCGTACACCATAATTTACACGATCAAAAGATCTATTTTGTTCGTTCCACCATACATTAAAATTTCTATCCGCTAATTCAAAAATTGGTGCAGGATAGATATACCAGTTTTCTTCTAAACTAATGACTACTGATGCTGTGTTTAATTCCGTATTCCAATGCTTAATGTTGATACCAACTAGAGTAAACATTCTCGTATTAAGTATGCGTTTTTCATTGAGCGAAAAACGCTTCATCATCCCAGAAACATTTAAAGTGTCCCCAACTTTAAAATCCAACTCTCTTAGGACAATTCGATCTTTTGTTTTGTTATTACCTTTTAGAATTATTGTATCAACAATCAAGAAGTTATTATCCGATTGTCCATTCATTGGCGCTAAAGCCAAAAAGAAAACGAATAGTAAAATTGAGAATTTGAAATGAGTGTGATTAAACATTTAGATAACTCATTAATGAATCAAAGCGATCCTTTAATTGATCTGTATATTCATCCTGCGAAAAAGATGCCTTGATCGTGTAATCGTATCGTTGGAATGAAGAAACAATTCTGTATAAATCTTGCTTATTTATTTTTAACGTGATTTCTATTTTTTCTGATTCTTTATTCGCATTGATAAACATGGCTAAAATGGATGCGGATTCCTCTTCAACAATCCTACTTATTTCATTTAAGGAGTAGTTGGATTTATTTGTTTCAATCACTAATAAGCTTCCATGTTCATTAAATGAAAAACTTTTTGAAAAGTATCGCATTAGATCTTCTTGTGTTACTAAACCTAGGTAATTTTGGTCTTTGTCAACAATCGGTATTACCGTTAATCCATTATTAGCCATGGTCGCGATCACCTCAAACAAATGATCAGAGAACAAGCAATAAGGTTTATGAAGAGATAATTCATAGGAACCAATGGGTTCATCAAGATCATTGGTTAAAATATTTTCTTCAGAAAACATACCCAATAACTCTCTATCGTTCACGACGGGTAAATGCTTAACGTGATAGATGTTCATCATTGTCAAAGCTTCTTCACCAGAATCCGAAGTTCTTAATGGAGATATAATTTCTGATATTAACTCTGAAGCTAACATTAGCTACGTAAAAGTTTTTTTCTTTCCAAAACAAAATCGTCTTCGGACAACAATCCACGCTTTCTCATTTCTGCTAACTTGTTAAGTTGGGACAGTAATGCGTCATCCTCTACTTCGATAGGTGTACCGTCGTCATTTTTTGGCATCATGTTTCTGTCTAATCTGAAACCTGATTTTTTAAACGAATCAAATTCGGGTTGAATCCTTACATATGCTAGATCATCATGTTTTTGGATTTTTTCAAAATCATTAAAACCGAATTGTACTGCTTTACTTAAATGATAGTACGCTTTCTCTTTTTGCTCAGTTAAAGAATAAGCACATGCTATATTGAAATGTAACGTGATATCTTCATTATCTATATCCAATCCTTTCTTGAAATCTTCAATGGCTTCTTCTAAAGCAAACTCTTTATATTTTTCCACACCACTCTTTTTGAAAGGATTCAATTTCTTTCGCTTCACATTAATTACTGGTTCTTGTCGCCTTCTGACAGTTTGTTCACGTTCTCTACCTCTACGTTGAGTTTTTGGAGCAACGTGCTTATTATATCTTTTATCGAAGTCTTCTTCGGACATTGTTAGAAAACGGAATGCTTCCATAAAACCGAGCACTGCCGTAATTGGCATTCCAAATAAATTTATTCCAGCAACTAAAAGAAAAATATATGTTAGACCAGCCCCACCCCTATTAAGGTAAAAGTGGTGTGCCCCACCCCATCCAAAAACCAAAGCGATGAATGCTGCCGCGAGTTTACTTTTTCTTGGTTGTTGTCTTCTTCGATTTCTCATTAAACAACTTTGCAGGTTAATATAGCAATGTCATCAGGAAAATCCTGATTAGCTTTAAATTTATCAATTTCTTTCATCAGTTTATCATTAAAATCCTGTGCACTTAATAATTGATTTTTTCTGACAAAAGATTCAATCCTATCATCATCAAAATAATCACCATTTTCATTTTGTAAATCCGCGAGTCCATCAGTAAAACTCAAAATAATAGATTCACCCTCTAACTTTATCGTCTCCTCTTTAATGGTTGGAAGCTTTTCAAAGGCTCCTATAATAGTACAACCCTCTTTTAAGCGAGTTAGTTTTTTATTCGTCATAATTACTGGAGGATAATGACCAGCGTTTATATAAGTCAATTCTCTTTTCTTAGTATCAATCTCAGCAATAAAGAAAGTAATAAATTTATCACTCTGTGTAATTCTATAGACAGCTTGATTCAATGCAAAGACAAACGTCTCCAAATCTCTGTATTGGAAGATCAAACTTTGAATCATAGCTTGAAAATTAGCCATGAGTAATGCTGCGGCTACTCCTTTACCAGAGATGTCAGCTATACAAAATGCAAATTTATGTTCGTCAAATTTTATATAGTCTAAATAATCACCACCAATATTGAAATGTGGTTTATAAATACTGGAGAGTTGATAGTTATCTGTTGAAGGTAAACTATCGGGTATTAGCTTTTTTTGAACCTCACTGGCAAGCTCTATTTCTCTTTTTAATCTTTCTTGTTCGATTTGTTTTTTAAATAACCTCTTATTTTCAATAGCAACGGCAATAATATTAGTGATGGTCGTGATGAATTGAATCTTATTGTAAAGATCTTCTTTCTCTTTAATACCACCGATAATGGCATATGCAATCGGTAAACTTTTATGAAAAACAGGAATGATAATATCAAAGCTCCTTAGAATAGGATCATCAGTGTCCTTTATCGTGTGTAATCTGTTATATTGAATTAGAACTTTAGTAACATGTTCGTTATTTTCAACTTCATAATTAATGGCGCTCGTACATGTCCATTCCTCCTCATCGATGATAAATAAGGCCATTTTGGTGATACCCATTTCCCAACTTAAAAAAGAGCGATACATATTAAAAAGACCATCTGCAGGTACATTGTCATTAATGGCCTGTGTTATTGTTAATAGACTTTTAATCTGTAACTCTTTTAAGGAGAGTTCTTTTTCAAGCTTTTCTAATATGGCTAGTTCTTTCGACATTAATTGTTTTATGACTTTAAATCAAATTTATCTCTTAATCCTGAACCTATAATATTAAACATTAAAACTAGGGACATTATCATTAAAGCAGGAATTAAAGCAATAAATGGTTTACCACTAATAGCGTAGCCATAATTTTCATAGAGCATATTACCTATGGATGGAGCCGGTGGTTGAATTCCAAAACCTAAATAACTTAATCCTGATTCAATTAGAATTGCAATGGCAAAATTTGCTGAAGCTATAACGAGTATTGGACCAAGTATGTTGGGTAAAATATGCTTAAGAATAATGGTTTTATGGCTATATGCTAAGCCTTTAGCCGCAGTAATGTATTGCTGAGTTTTAATACTCAAAATTTGTCCTCTTACGATTCTTGCAACATCTACCCACATCGTTAAACCTACAGCTAAAAATATAATGCTTATGCTCTTACCAAAGGATAGTACAATAGCAAATACTAAAAGCAACGTAGGTAAAGACCACGTTACATTTATTATATATAAAATCAGTTGATCTATTATTCCACCAAAATATGCAGCAATAGCTCCTAAAGTAATACCTATAAAAACAGAAACTATAACGGCTAAGAAGCCAATAAATAATGATACACGAATTCCCAAAATCAATCGAGATAGTACACATCTTCCGTAACGATCTGTTCCAAATAAATAGGACTTTTGTATAATGTTTTTCTCTAGACTGCCAGGAAATTTAAGTTGATCCTTATTAAAGATTTTGTTCCGTCCTATAGGTGTAGAAATTTGAACCTCATCCTTTAAAAAATGATATGTTTTAATAGGTAAAAAATTACTTTGTAGGCTTTCGCCAAAAAATAGTCTTTTAATAAATGAAGGTCGATCTTTTACATTTTCATTTAGTAGTAAAACATCTGTTTTAAAAAATGGTGCTTTTAAGGCAATTTCCAGTTGCTGTTGATTAGCATTAGATGATTTATCAGGTATTACTAAATAAGCAAATATGGAGACTATACTCAGTGCCAGAATAAATACAACAGATATTTTGAAAGAAAGCGATTTCAATTAATGTAGTTTCTTGTTTTTAATGTGACGATCCTTATCTCTCTTCGTTTTTTTAGCCAGGTTATTCATAAAAATCTCTTCAAGGTCTATATTCATTTGATTTGCCAGACAGGTCAATACAAAGAATACATCCGCAAGTTCGTCCTTTATACCATCATTTATCTCTTTTTCAGAAAGATCATTTTTAAATGATTGCTCCCCATATTTTCTTGATATTAAACGGGATAATTCCCCGATTTCTTCCATTAAAATTAAAGTATTCGTTGTTTCATTAAAGTATCGAACACCATAGGTTTTGATCCAATCATCTACTTTTGTCTGAACTTCTGATAAACGCACTATTCCTTATTTTTAGAATCTATAATTATTGTTACTGGTCCATCATTCACTAATGATACTTTCATATCAGCGCCAAACTCTCCTAGCTCTAATTTTTTTATAGATACACGAAGTTCATCTATAAATTTATTGTAGAGTGGTTTTGCAAATTCCGGTTTTGCTGCTTGAATATAAGAAGGTCTATTTCCTTTCTTTGTACTCGCATAAAGTGTAAACTGACTGATCAATAATATCGATCCATTTATATCTAATATAGATCTATTCATTATTTGATTATCATCATTAAAAACACGAAGTCCTATAATCTTTTTAACCAGCCACTGTATGTCTATTTCATCATCTGTATTTGTAATTCCGAGTAATATGACGAAACCTTGTTTTATTTCCCTGTTTATACTATTATCTATAAGAACAGAAGCTTCACTAACTCTTTGAATAACTACTTTCATAAAGTTTTAAACATTAAATAAAATACTAAATTATAAATACTTATAGATAAACCATTTGTAAAGATAATTTTCAACAAAGTTTTCAACAATGGTGTTAATAAATACGGATTTATCAACAGAGTAATAATTTCATATATAGTAATTATATATATGATAAAATTTGTTTCGACTTTTCATTGTTCAGTGGTTAGAACATTTAATTGAATACAGTAAATCAACATAATTTTTTATACACATTTAAAGTTTTACAATAAATTCAATTACAAGTTAACTTGTTCATTTACAGTTGTTTAACAAAGTAAAATATGTGTATAAATGTGATATTTAGGTTAATCGCTAAATAAAAAAGTGTATTCACTATTTATTGTCCATATACTAACACAGCTTATAGTAATAATACTTTAATTCTTAATTCAAAATATATATTAATAATGAGATGAAATTTGAATGACAAAAGAATGATTCTTCTTGAATAAAACAGATTTATCTTTGAATAAAACTATTTCAATGAAGTATAACAAGGTGGTAATATATTGGCTTCTTTTGGGAGTAGTAATGGTATTTTTTCAAATTGTTATTGGAGGGATTACTAGATTAACGGGATCAGGATTATCTATTACAGAATGGGATATTGTAATGGGTACTTTTCCACCATTGTCTAGTGAATCTTGGCTGATTGAATTTGATAAGTATAAATTAACCCCTCAATATGAAAAGATTAATGATGGAATGAGCTTAAGTGAATTTAAGTGGATTTACTTCTGGGAATACATTCATAGATTATGGGCTAGATTGATGGGTTTTGTCTTTCTTATTCCGTGTATTTTCTTTGTTGTAAAGAGATGGATTGATCTAGCCTTATTAAAAAAGTTGGCCTTAGTCATTTTATCAGCTATGGTAGCGGCCACATTTGGTTGGATAATGGTGGCAAGTGGACTATTAGAAAGACCTTGGGTAAATGCCTATAAGTTAGCTTTGCACTTATGTATTGGATTACTTGTTTATAGTACGTTGTTTTATTGTTTTATTTGGTCGATTTATAAGGATGTATATAAGCATTCTATTAGTAATTATCTAATGGGATTGATCAATATATTTTTAGTGTTTTTAATTGTTCAACTTTTTGTAGGGGGAGTAATGTCGGGTATGAAGGCCGGTTTATTTTACCCAACATGGCCGGATATGAATGGAGAAGTAATTCCACAAATAGTTTTTAACGCTTCTGAATGGAATGCTGATAACTTCAATAATTATGATCAAAATACTTTTATGCCTGCTTTGGTTCAGTTTATTCATAGAACCTTAGCTTATGTACTGGTTTTACTGGGGATTTATAAGTTTATTAAAGTAAAGTTGGAGACGAATTTTATGAGGCTTAAATCGAGTTATCGTGTATTTTTATCATTGTTAATAACACAAGTAGTACTGGGGATAATAACTGTTTTAATGTGTAAAGGAACTGTACCGGTAACGTTAGGGGTTTTACATCAAGGTGTCGCAGTGTTACTTTTGACAAGTGTATTGTATATTAAACTTAGAGTTACTTCAAAATAGTAATTTAGAGTAATGAACATGAAGGATGTAGTTATAAAAGAAAATGGTTTCGAATATATCGAAACAAACCCAGGAAAGGAGGTACTTCTGTTATTGCACGGTTTATTTGGTGCTTTAAGTAATTTTGAAGGAATATACAATGCTTTCAAAGAAAGGTATAATGTTGTGATACCGATCTTACCTATTTTGGAATTACCATTGCGTAAAGCAAGTTTAAATTCATTAGTGGACCACATATCGGATTTTATTCGTTTCAAGAATTTTGATGGATTTCATTTAATGGGTAATTCTCTTGGTGGACATATTGCTCAATTATATGTGCTTGGATGTAATAGCGCAGGGATAAAATCATTAACACTTACAGGAAGCTCAGGATTGTTTGAAAATGCAATGGGTAGTTCTTTTCCAAAAAGAGGAAATTATGAATTCATTAAAAAGAAAACGGAATCTACTTTTTATGAACCTGAAGTTGCTACCAAAGAAATGGTGGATGAGGTTTTTGATATCGTAAATGACCGGAATAAGGCCATACGAATAATTGCCATGGCCAAGTCTGCGATTAGAAATAATTTAGAAGACAAGATTACTAAAATATCTATACCAACCTTATTAGTATGGGGAAAGGACGATACTATCACTCCCCCATTTGTTGGTGAAAAATTCAAGGAACTAATTCCAAACAGTAAGTTAGTTTTCATTGAAAAGTGCGGTCATGCTCCAATGATGGAAAGACCAAAACAATTTAATTCAATTTTAAGCGACTTTATATCGGATATTACGGTTTAATATTCTTCTTTTTTGCCCTATTGGCTCTTTGCATAGGATTTTCTATAGAGTTATTTTTTGATCGTTTAAATATTTCAAAGCGATCTTCTTGTTCCCTAGGTGGATAATAGTTATTTGATCTATCAACATCCGCAGTTTCTAAATATGGATCCAATATGAATTCTTTGACTTTTTTGTCAGAAGAGAAGACTTTTTTGAAGCTCTCATTGCCCATACGCCAAACTTCGGCAGGTAGCCTAACTGTTTTTACAGATCCATCTTCATAAACCATATCGAAAATAACAGGACTTACAAGACCTCCGACTTTCTTAAATTCAACCTCATAAAAGTGTTTTCCTGATTCTAGTAAAGCGATTTCGTCTTCGGATAGATTTTTCTTGTAGCTATCATAGTCATCTTTATCCAGAGCATCTACTTCTAATGGATCATAGTTAGAGTAAAAGTCTAGTATACTTGGGTCTTTATCGGATAGTACATCTATATTTTTATTTCTAATGGTACTGATGTTTATTGGTTCAGCTGCACGTTTCTTTTGAGCGGCTTCTTTCTTGGCTGTAGGGTTCATATCCGTTAGATCAAATGACTTTACATTAGTCATTTCTAAATCAACATGATCGTTGGTAAAAAACCAACCTCTCCAAAACCAGTCTAAATCAACACCGCTGGCATCTTCCATTGTTCTAAAAAAGTCTGCTGGATAGGGTTGTTTAAAAGCCCATCGTTCACAGTAAGTTTTGAAAGCATAATCAAATAATTCACGACCCATGACGGTTTCTCGAAGTATATTTAAAGCTGTGGCTGGTTTACTATATGCGTTGGCACCAAATTGAAAGATGGATTCAGAATTTGTCATGATCGGAGAGATTCTTGATTTATCTCCACCCATATAACCTGTAATTTTATGTGCGGGACCTCTTCGAGAAGGGTAGTCTCTTTCCCAATGTTGTTCAGTTAAAAACTGGACGAAAGTATTTAATCCTTCATCCATCCAAGTCCATTGTCGCTCATCCGAATTAATTATCATCGGAAACCAATTGTGTCCGACTTCATGAATGATTACTCCGATATGACCGTATTTCATTCTTTGGGTATATGTTCCATCATCTTCACATCGTCCATAATTGAAACAGATCATTGGATACTCCATCCCCATACTTCCGTCAATTGACCATGCAACAGGATAAGGATAATCTATGGTATAATGAGAGAAGTATTTAACCGTATGAGCAACAGCTTTTGTACTGAATTGGCTCCATAAACAATTACCTTCTTTTACCCACATGGATTGAGCCATTACAGTTCTTCCGTCCTTCATTGGTACACCCATAGCATCCCATATAAACCGCCTCGAAGTAGCAAATGCAAAATCTCTAACATTGTCAGCCTGAAAATGCCAAGTTTTCTTCTTTGTCTTTTTAGTTTTCATTCTTTCTTCAGCTTCCTCAGGAGTTGCTATAAGAACGGGTTGGATATTTTCTTTCTTTGCTTTATCTAATCTTTTCTTTTGCTCTGAACTAAGCACTTTATCTGCATTTAGAAGATTACCAGTTGAGGCAACGAGATGATCTTCTGGTACAGTAATTTTGACATCATAATCACCAAAGATCAATGTAAACTCTCCTCTACCAAGAAATTGCTTATTCTGCCAACCTTCTATATCGTTATATGCGCACATTCTTGGGAAGTATTGAGCAATGACATACACATTATTATCATCTTCTGAGAAGTGTTCATATCCAGATCTACCTCTATTTTTTCGAGTATTATTAATATTATACCACCATTTGATTTGAAAAGTAAATGTTTGACCAGTTTTTAAAGGGGCTGGAAGATCAATTCGCATCATTGTTTTATTAATAATGTGTCTTAAATCTTTGCCATTAGCATCTTTAACATGATCAATTTTAAAACCACCGTCAAAAGATGGGTCGACGTTAAGTAGGCTTTTTAGTGAGGTTCTATCACCGAATTCAGATGATCTCATCTTACTGCTTTCTGAATCAAGGGCTCTGACGTTCTGATCTAATTGAACCCATAAGTAATCAAGAACATCTGGAGAGTTATTTGTGTAAGTAATCTTTTCATCACCATATAATCTTTGTTTTTCATCGTCTATTTCTATTTCCATGGTATAATCAGCGTTTTGTTGCCAATATGCATGACCCGGAGCGCCAGAAGCGTTTCTATACTCATTTGGTGTAGGTAAGGATGTCCCTAATTGTTTAAAGGGATTTTGATTGGTGTTTTCCTGTGCTGAGATTACGATAAAACAGAAAGAAAATAGTAAGATTAATGTGTGCTTCATGATACGTATTATTATCTAGCGAAAATAGAAATTGAAGCGTGAACGGAAGAAGAAATGAAGACCATTTTAGTGTTTCACGTGAAACATTGTCAATTATGTTTCACGTGAAACATACTTAGCATAAAACGGCACCATTATTATTAATTTGACTTATTTCTACGTAAGATGAAATTTTGGAATCTTTATATAGTTGAGAAACGGAGTCCTTCACATTTTCAGCAACTAAAGAGTTTTGACATACTACAAACATACTTGGTCCAGAGCCGCTAATACCATGACCTAAAGAATTTAGATCTATTGAAATTTTACGAACCTGTTCAAATAATGGAATAGAATTTTTTCTATGTTTTTCTATAATATGATCCTTTAGACAGACTTGTATCGCTTCAAAATCACCTCTATGCATTGAGGCAATAAAAAATGCGAGTTCAGAGGATTGCTGAATGTGATCATCTAAGCTAATATGAGTCGGTAATTTAGATCGCGATGCTGCGGTGGAAATAGGGGAGTCTGGGTGTATTATAACAAAATACAGTCCTGGTGGTGTAAATATTTTAGTGGTTCGCAAGTTAGTGTGAGTAGAGGAAAGTACTAATCCACCTAACATGGAGGCTGCAACATTATCTGCTGGACAGGATTCGTGAACCATCCTTTCAGCTTCTAATGCATAGGGAATAAGTTCGCGTTTGGTTTTCGGTGATCCAATAAGATAGTTCACGGCTAATACTCCAGCTACTGCACTGGCAGCACTAGAACCTAGTCCTGTTCCAATTCCCATCTTTTTATATATTTCTAGTTCTATTGGTTTATCACTTAATCCCATGTCTTTAAGAAACTTGTATGCCGCGTAACTGGCTGTATTTTCGTTTATGTTTCTCGATAATTGACCGGACGCACCATGAATTTTATGAATTTTCAAACCTTTCTCTTTACCCTCACGAGCTATGACCTCATCCCCTAAATCATTAATAGCTAAACCTAGTAAATCAAAACCTACAGATAGATTACTTAAAGTCGCTGGTGCAAATACCTTATATCCAAGCATAAATAATTGATTATCAAATTATTATATAATGAAATATTAATATAGGTTCATTGTCTTTAGCATGCAACACGAACTTATTAAATTCGTGTAATTTAGAAAAACCATCATATACTAACCTCATATAGTTGATAATATGAAAAATATAATTCTCTCTATTTTAAGCCTGCTGTTCATAGTGCTCATTTCATGTCAAAATGAAAGTACTTCCTCCAATGCAACAGTTGATTTTAATGGTAAGATTTTTCAATTAAAAACGACAGATATTGCCTTCAACAACGAGGTAAAAGAGAATATCTCCGTAAACACGATTACCTATGACGGCATGTTGCAAGGCGCAGGTGTAGCAGTATTGGATTTTAATAATGACGGCTTAGAGGATATATATTTCTGTGGAAATATGGTAGGAGATAAATTGTACCAAAACAACGGAGACTGGAAGTTTGAAGATGTGACAGAATCCAAAGGAATATTAAATAATGGTAGCTGGTCAACAGGTGTGGCTGTAGCAGACATCAATGGAGACGGTTGGGATGATTTATATGTATGTAAGTTTTTATTTGATGACCCTGAGAAAAGAAAGAATGAGCTATACATTAATAATGGTAAGGGAAGTTTTAAAGAAAGTGCAGCACAGTATGGTTTAGATGATCCAGGATATAGTATTATGGCCAATTTTTTTGATATGGATAATGATGGAGATTTAGACATGTATCTGGTTAATCAACCACCCAACAGTTTAGTCTCTAAGAAAAATCTTAAGGGATCTAGAAATTTAGATTATACAGACAGAATGTATAAAAATGAAAACGGGCGCTTTACAGACGTTACTAACAAGTCCAAAATGGAAGGATATAACTATTCCCTTTCGGCAACAGCCGCAGACTTAAATAATGATGGATTTACAGACCTCTTTGTAGCTTGCGATTATGAAGAACCCGATATGCTTTATATGAATAATGGCAATAGCACCTTTGAGGATAAAGCACATTCAGCATTGAAACACATAAGTAACTTCAGTATGGGTGTAGATATTGCAGATATCAATAATGATGGCTTATTGGATATATACTGTGTGGATATGGTGGCTGAGGATAATTTCAGACAAAAAACGAATATGAGCGGTATGAATCCGGAGAAATTCTGGAATCTTGCAAATAATGGATATCATCTTCAATATATGTTCAATGCACTTCACCTAAATAATGGTAATAATTCATTTAGTGAGATTGCCCAAATGGCTGGTGTTTCAAATACGGATTGGAGCTGGACTCCACTTTTTATGGATATGGACAATGATGGCTTAAAAGATCTATTTATCACAAATGGCATCATTAAGGAAATGCGTAATAAGGATTTCGAAATATGGCGCAAAAAATTTACTAAGGAAAAAGAAAAAGAGAGAAAAGCTAAAGGTTTGGCACGTTTGGATATTAATCCATTAGAAATCGCTGCAAAAGCACCGTCACATAAAATAGCGAATTACGTATACAGAAATCAGGGAAGTTTGGAATTTGAGAATAAAGTGATGGACTGGGGCTTTGAAAAAAGAGGTTGGTCTCAAGGAGCGGCTTATGCGGATTTAGATAATGATGGTGACTTAGACTTGGTCATCAACAATATGAATAGTTTAGCTGACTTGTATGAAAATAAGTCAAGTGATCATAAACTAAACAATTATATCTCGATTGAATTAGAAGGCTATAATCAAAATACAAAAGGTCTTAATTCGCGTATAGAAATAAAGTATGATGGAAAAAAACAAATCCTTGATCATTCTCCATTTAGAGGATATATGTCTACAAGTCAAGATGTTGCGCACTTTGGTTTAGGTGGATCGACCAAAGTAGAAAGCATTATAGTTCGTTTTCCAGATGGAACAGTTGTACAGAAAGGTGAAACCAAAGCTAATCAGGTCGTGAAAATAAGGCATAGTGATGGTATCGTAAAACCAGTTGAAACTATGCGAAATCAACAATTATTTGCTGAGCTAGAAACCAATATTACCCATCAAGAAAATGATTTCGATGATTATAAAAGAGAAATTCTTATTCCATATAAAATGTCAAGTTTGGGTCCACATATTGCTAAAGGTGATGTCAATAAAGATGGAAATGAGGATTTTTATTTGGGAGGATCACTCGGCAAATCAGGACAATTATATTTAGGAACGAATAATGGCTTTTTAGAAAGAAAACAAAGTGATTTTGAAAAAGATTATCGTCATGAAGATGGGGGAGCAGCCTTTGCGGATATTGATAATGATGGTGATTTAGACCTTTATGTGTCGAGCGGTGGGAATGAGTATAATATAGAAGCAAACACTCCAGCATACCAAGATCGTATCTATTTCAACGACGGAAAAGGAAATTTTAGTAAACAACAAATCCTACCTTATATGAACCAGAGTACATCAAGACCGTGCTTTATGGATTTTGATGATGACGGAGATTTGGATGTATTCGTTTGTGGAAGGCAATATCCAGGAAAATATGGTGTTCCTGCGTCTAGTATTTTATTAGAACAAGTCGAAGGGAAATTTGTAGATGTTACTAGTGAGAAAGGTCAAGAGTTTATTAATTCAGGAATGACAACTGATGCAAAGTGGGTAGATATTGATGGTGATAATAAAAATGAACTTTTGACTTGTGGGGAATGGATGCCGATCATCATTTATGAATTTGAGAATGGTAGTTTCCGTAAAAAAGAAAACCAAAGTTTAAAAAATACCAAGGGACTATGGAATAAAATGGAAATCGTGGATATCGATAATAATGGCGTACTTGATATTATAGGTGGTAACCTGGGACTTAATAATAAATATAAAGCTACTGTGGAAAAACCGTTCAAGGTTTTTGTAAATGATTTTGATAAGAATGGGACCCATGACGTTTACTTAGGTTACTATGATAAAGAAGGAAACTGTTATCCAGTTCGGGGACGACAATGTTCTTCAGAACAAATGCCATTTGTTAAAGACAAGTTTGAGAGTTACGAGAATTTTGCAACAGCTACAATTGACCAAGTTTTGGATGGGAAATTAGATGGAAGTTTTCAGAACGAGTGCCAGACATTTGCACACACCGTTTATCTGGGTGAAAGTAATGGCAATTATCGTGCTGTACCTTTATCTAGAGAAGGACAAGTATCGCCGACTTATGGTATAGTTGTAGAAGATTTTAATGCAGATGGCCAATTGGATATATATATGACGGGTAACTTATACGACAGAGAAGTGGAAACGACAAGATCTGATGCGGGAACAGGTCATATGTATTTTCAAAACAAAGAAGGTGAGTTTAACTATAGCCATTCGAGAAAAACAGGGCTTGTTGCAGATAAAGATGCAAGAGAGGCTATATCGCTTAAGCGATCGGACAAATCCTCAGTTATTGTAGTTGTTAATAACAATAATAAAGCACAATTATTTGAGAAAGTAAATTAAGCGAGTGATTCCAATTTATAAAGTGCGTCGTTTTCTGAATTTCTCATCTGCTTCTTTTCTTCTTCAGTACCATCTGCCTGCCCCAATAGGTGGAGCACTCCATGAATCATTACGCGATGTAATTCATTTTCGAAAGTGATGTTACGGTCAGTCGCATTATCTTTTACCCGATCTATACTGATAAATATATCTGACTCAATGGGATTTTTGGATATTGGGAATGTGATGATATCCGTATAGTAGTCATGATTAAGGAATCGTTGATTTATATCTAAAAGATAATCGTCTGAACAGAAGATGTAATTGAGCTGTTTGAACGATTCGTCTTTATCTAGGAAGATTTGTTTTATCCAAGAGGATATTAAATCTTGGTTCTTTAGTTTGAAAGAATCTAGTTCGAAGTGGTAATTAACTATACCTGTGCTAAGAGACAAGGGAATAAGAAATTATAAGGAGAAAAACATTTCTACTGTTCTTCCATTGTTTTTATAACGCAATTTATCACAAAGCTCTTTCATAAGAAAGACGCCACGACCACCGCAACAATCCACATTTTCAGGTGAGGTCGGATCTGGAATATTACTAGGATTAAAACCGCTTCCTTGATCAGAAACAAGAAACGTTAATCCTGTATCGCATTTCTCTAAAGCAATATTGACTTGCTTGCTCTCATCCTTATTATTGCCGTGTATAATGGCATTGTTAACCGCCTCTGTTAGACTAATTAGGATGTTAGGATATTGATCCTCACCAATATCATATTTTTCTGACAGCTTCTGAACGAAAGTTTCGATCTTCGAAATGGAAGCCACTTTAGAAGGTAGAACTAGCATATCATCTACATTTTTAGTCATAAGAGCAGAAGTATTATTTTCCCGATTTTAAAGATTGATAGTATCTATCAACCAGAACCTTATAAAAAGGTTTTAAATCAGGAGATGTTGCTTTATAAATCTCAACTTCTGCTTCTCGTTTCTTTAAATATTCTTTTAACGACGGCGGAAATTCACGTTTCTTCTCAGATGTTCTTTCCGCCTTTCTTTTATTTTCAAACTCTCTTTGCCTTTCTGCTTTTTCCGCTTTGAGCAAACGAGTAAGTATATCTTTTTGTCTTTTAAGTGTCTCGTTATTCAATCGCTTATTGACTAGGTCAATTTCAGTACGATCCATTTCATCTATTAATTTTTGAATCTCTTTCGATCCTTGACCCTGTTCTTTTTGTTGTTCGTGCAATTCTTGTAAAGCTTTTCGCATAGCAGCTTGTCGAGCAGCAGCTTGAGCAAATTCTTTAGACATTCCGCCACCGCCACCTTTCTTCATTTTCTCCATCATCTTCTGCATGTCCTGATTAAGCTTTTCTTGACCAGGCGAAATTTTGTCTTTAGGCTGTTTACCTTTTTTACCTGCACCTTGACCACTACCTCCTGGATTTTTGCACATCTGACTGCCTGGCATCATTCCAGACATTTGTTGTTGCATTTGTTCCATCGCATCTGATAACATTAGAGCCAAATCATTAACACTCTTCATTGTTGATCTTTGCTCAGCATTTGCTTGAGGCATTCTTCTTTCTTCTAAATTTTCAAGGCTGTTCTTTAAGCTCTCATCTACTTCAAATACTTTATCAGTAACAAAAGTTTCAATTTGTGATACTCTTTTGCTTAACGCGAAAAGACTGTCACTGATCAATTTAAAATCGTCCTTAAGCTTAAATTGAACTTGAACCAACTCTACATATCTAGGCGTATTCACTTTTGGGGCCGCAAGTAGGTTGTCGTATAGATCTTCTTGGTCAAAAGAAAGATCTACTAAATTTTCTAATAATTGTCTAAGGGCTTGCATATCTTCTTCCATCTGTTCCATCTCCCCCGACTCCATACTAGATTGCAAATTCCCTGCCATGCTTTTCATCTTTTCAGATGCTTTCTTTTGTGATTCGGAAGCCTTCTGTTTGTCGTCCTTTTCTAGTTCGTCCATACTCTCATCTAACTCCTCTTGAATTTCCTCCATTTGTTCTTCATTATCATCGCCCAAGTCTTTTGGAGGAGATAGCTCTTCATTCTTTTTCTCTAATTCTTCTATATTTTCTTTAATCTCTTCAAACTCCTTATTTATTTCTTCTTGTTCTTTCTTGAGTTCTTCATCAGATTTTTTTTCTTCTTTTGTGTCTTCACTTAACTGTTCTTGTTTTTCGGCAAGTTCCTCAAGCTTTTCGATTTCTTCTTTAATCTCCTTTTCCATCTCAAGCTGCTTAAACAACTCCATCAAACGATCCATTTCCATTTCCATGGATTTGTCATCCATTTCCATTTCTTCCATCATATCAAGAGCTTCATCCTTATTTAGTTCTTCTAACATTTCTTGAATCTTCTCCATCATCTCTTTTGTTTCAGGATCAAGTACTTCCTCAAACATTTTCTGAATTTGCTCCTGTTTTTCTAATATCTCTTCTTTTTGTTCTTCAAATTGTTCTTGTTTTTTCAGGTTATCTTCGAACTTTTCTTTTGCCTCTTCTATCTTCTTTTGAAGTTCTTTTTGTTTTTCCAATAAGGATTCAAGTTCCTTTTTGTCTTGCCAGTTCAGTTCTTTTTCTTGCAATAACTTTTCTCTGAGCTTTTTATATTCTTCTCTGAGCTTTTTCATTTTATCAATGGACTCTTTCAAATTGTCCTTGATATCTTCTTCATTTTTATCTTCTTCTTCTTTAAGTTCTTGCAATGAAGGTTTTTCAAACAACATGGGATTAGTTTGAACATATTTAGAACCGTTAACACCGTCGTTATCAGAAGTTTGAAAATAGAAACTTAGTTCGTCTCCAGGTTTTAAATCTAGGTCATCGACATCAAAAGTATAATCATAACTTACGCTGTTACTTTTAGGATCAGCTAGCTTAATAGATTGTAATCCCCCACTCCGACCATCTTCATGAATAAGTGTATAGTTAAAGCTTAATGAATTAAGCCCATAATCATCCGAGGCTTTACCTACAAAAAACATCAGATTAGCGTTAGTGCTATCAATAAAGCGCTCAACGGAAATGGTAGGATGTTGATCTTGAACTACGTTGATAGAGTAACGAACGGAGTCAGCATCAGATATTTGTTCATTGGAAATATATATTTTGTAAAGTTCATCGCGTTTCAGCTTTCGCGAAAAGTCGAATGAACTTTCAGATTTCTGATTGGCTTCTTTTCTTACACCATTGTTAAACGTTACATCAAGCTTATTGGTATGTAGTGCGTTGAATGTCCAGTAAGCTCTTGTTCCTTCTGGTGCAACAATATCTCCAATATTTAAAATCGTTTCGTCCTTTCTTCCTGTATACGATGGATAATCAAGGTTGAGAGAAAAGTCAAGAATATTTGGTTTTTCAATTACATCTAAAGTATAAGTTTCAGATTTTACTGGACCTGAATAAAGTTTAAAAGGAGTATCCTTTTGTACATTTTTAAACGTATAAGCAAAGACAGAAGGACTAATTTTATCCAACCTATATTGAAAATTATCATATTCTACAAAAACTTCATTAGGGAGAGCGGCCCCTTCAGCATTAACAACTAACTCAAAGTCTTCATACTGTATGACGGATAATATCTTTTTATCAAAATTGAAACTAAAAGGTGCATCCCGTTCAAATTTCTGATCGTTGTTTATGATTCTGTGCGTACTGTCCTTTATAATACTTGGAGCAGCAAAAAGTAAAACCAATAGAATTAAGAAAGGAGGTAGCGCATATTTTAGATACTGTCTATTTTTTGAAAGATCAATAGCCGATTGAAAGGGGACTAATTTTATTTGATCTGATTTTTGATTAATGCTTGCTTCAATTAATGCTAAACTACTGGAGTTAGTTTGCTTTTTTAATTGTAGTACATTGAGCAACTTATCTTTTATGTCTTGGAAGTGATCACCAATTATTTCAGCCGCTTGTTCATGAGAAATAGTTTTACCTAATTTAAAGTAGTTCATCATAGGTACAAAAACCCAATAGGCTAAAGCAAACAAAGATGTTCCTATAAAAGAAAAGAAAAAAGCCTTTCTGACGGATTGGCCAAAATAGAAGTAATGCTCTGCTACACTAAAGCAAAGAAAAAGTACTAGAATCAGCGCCAAAGAATAAAGAATTCCACGAATGATTTTATTCGTGTAGTATTTTCTTGTGAACTTATCTAACTTCTCAATTAACAAGTTATAATTACTCGTCTTCCCACTCATATTTGCACAAAGCTTTAGTTCTTAAAATAAAATATAATGACGGCTCTAATAAATCTCAAACGACTTTGAAAAGTATACCGAATTATCGACAAAATCAAGTACAAAAAGCGCCAAAGTTGTTAAAGTCCTTTATAACGAGATTGAAGATTTTTGTCATTTTCATTCTCAATAATTTCCTTCAATATACCTTCAAGTTTTTCTACTGCCCCTAAATACTCTTCTCTCCCTTCCGATGTACTGTTTAAATGGTTTTTAAGGTTTGAAATGTTTTTAGCGATAACGAACTTTTTCATGCTGTCTTCATTTTTATCTAAAGGAATCGACTTTATTCTTTCAATAGACGCAACAACTGAATGAGGTTCTTGCTTTTTCATCAATTGAGTATACTTTGTTATCACAGGAAATATCTCGAATATAGAACCATCAATCAAGGTTTGTTCAACATAAGGTATGTGGTTTTCATTACCTGAATCCAGATAAATATCAATGATAGCACTTTGGAGTAATGAAGATCGTTCGTCTTTTAAACTATCCGCAAGGAAAATGCTTTTATCAGGATCTAGTTCGTGAATAATTTTTAATGCTCTTGATATACAAGGATATGCTTCGTCATTCGCTATAACGTGTTTAGCGAGACTAGAGATATCCTCATAATTAGATTTGTTCAATAGGTTTAATGCACTAGAACGAACTCCGGAATGTACATCCGATTTTACCATATCGGCAACTTTAGTAGTCAGCTCACTTTGCTGAGTTAGGTCCAATTCCCGTAGACCTCGTATTCTCAAGGAGTGGTAGGGATCATCTAAGGCACTGATAAAAGTTTTTGGAGAGCTTCCACGAAGGTTAAGAAGAGCATCAATCCTATCTCTGAAATAAGGTGAAAACCTATATTGATTTTCCCATAGTTCGCTAGATTTTTCTTCTTTAAGGTCCATCAACATTGTTTGTTCACCGTCGAAAACTATTGCTGATGGATTAGGACAATTAAAGACAAATTTTTGTTTTCTTTTATCGACCCGCACATTGGTGTTTTGGACAGACCCTAATTGATCATAAACAGAAATAACTACAGGAAAAACGAATACGGGAACAGCAGATTCTGGATCTTGAGTTTGCTCAACGGTTACATGAAGTTCAGTATCAATATATTCGTAAGAAACACTTAACTCAGGGTGCCCAGTTCCAAAGTACCATTGGTCAAAAAACCAGTTTAAGTCTAAGCCAGTAATATCTTCAAAAGCAAGACGCAATTCATCAGTCTCCACAGCACTAAAGGCATTGTCTACAAGGTATTTGTTTAAGGCAGCAAAGAAGGCTTCGTCGCCAACAATATTTCGTAGCATGTGTAGAACTAAACCGCCCTTATTATAACTATGGGCGTCAAACATATCTTCTTTGTCCTCATAACCATAATGGATTAATGGATGCCCCCCAGTTTGCTGATAAGAATATATATAGCTCCTTAGCTCATTCATTCGATGTTCCTCCGCACGATCTTTTCCATACTTATGTTCAAACCATAAATATTCAGAGTAATTTGCAAAGCCTTCGTTTAATGTAAGGTTTGCCCAACTTTCACATGTAACTAAGTCTCCAAACCAGTGGTGAAATAATTCGTGAGCTACGATGTAATCATTATCACTATCAATTAATTCCCTCGCCGTTCTTTGAACAAATTGTCCAAAAACTACCGCCGTTGTATTTTCCATCGCACCAGAAACATAATCTCTACAGACTACAGATGAATATTTATCCCAGGGATAATCATAATCCAAGACGTCGGAAAAATATCCAATCATTTCTGGAGTGTGATTAAATATCTTTTTAGCATCATTTTTATATTCTTCTTCCACATAGTAATCGACGGGGATATTTTTCCATCTGTCTTTAACCACAGCGTACTCTCCAACAGCCACCATAAATAAATATGGGGTATGTCCTTTATCCTGTTTCCAATAATCTGTTCTCGTTCCGTCATTATTGCTTCTTGAGGACATCAGTATGCCATTAGAAAGCGTAGTAAATCGCTCTTGAACTGTTAGATGAATTTCTTGAGTACAGCGCTCATTTGGTTTGTCAATAGTTGGAAACCAACGAGAATTATTTTCGGTTTCCCCCTGTGTCCATATCTGCTGAGGTTTGTTAGGATTTGAATTAGTAGGATTAATAAAAAATAAACCTTTGTCTGAGGTAATAGCATCACTACCACCAATAGGTCCTTCATTAGGCTTTGCGGTATAGTTTATTAATACTGTAAAGGATTCATCCTTTTTATATTCTCTCGAAAAAGTTATCCAAAGGTTATAGCCATCATAGTTGTAGTCAACCTTTTCACCCGAGAGGAGTTTTATTTCGTGAATATCAAAGCCTTTGGCGTCAAGCCGTAATTTATCTGTAGGGTAAAAAAGGGGTTTTAACTCGAGCTTAGCCTTACCTAAAACGTATTGTTTTTCCCAATCGAAGCGAATATCTAGGTGCGTATGAATGAGATCGTGAGTTCTGTTATAACTTTCATTATAAACAGGAAGTTCGTATTCTTTTTCAGACCCAGGCCGAGGAGCGGATACTACTAAAGTGTCTAATAACTCTTCATTATAATCAGGAATTGGAGCTTCATAGATTAAGTCTTTCTTTGAAGAGCAAGCAAAAAAGAGCAGTATACAAATAAAGGAGAGGGTGTGTTTAATCATGCCTTATTTTTTAATCACCTTGTCGACAATGGAAAGGATTTTAGTTTCTGCTTTTTTGGTCTTATCCAGAATCTTTTGACCTTCTTTTAATACTTTATTTAGATACTTAGAATCTTCTAGATCTTTGCAGTTGATTTGAACATTAAGAAAAGCTCCATAAACGGCTGCTCTTGCACAAAGAGCTCCGACCCCTGCATCAGAAACAGAGTTTGGGTTGCCAGATTTTGCCATTTCTTCTAAAAAAGAAAAACACTTGAAAGCCGACCGCATCACTTTCAAAGGAACTTCTATTGCATTTTTTGTTGCAGCGTCTAAAGCCTTACTCCTGAGAGATTTTTCTTCAGCGGTTGCTTTTGGAAGACGGATAGCTTCCATTATATTATTAAATGCTTTAGTGTCTTCGTCTACTAATAATAAAAGTTCATCTTTCAGTTGTTGACCGATTTCTGCTTGGTCTGAAAATTTTTGAAATTGACTTTCCCAGCCTCTTTTATTCGTAGATAAATTAGCGACCATTGTACCTAACGATGCACCCAACGATCCTACATATGCGGAAATAGAGCCACCCCCAGGTGCGGGGCTCTCTGATGAAGTCAGATCAGCAAAATCATTAAGTTTCATTTGAATTAAAGGATTAGTATCTTTATCATCTAGAAGATATTCGATGATTTTCTTTTTGGGGTCAAATTCACCCAATTCATCAAGTCCTAATGATTTAATAGCGATATGGATTAATTCATTTTCAGAAACTCCGGTAGACCGATTTTGTTGGGCCAAGAAATATTTTCCAGCATCGATCATTACTTTTTTAGGAACCAATCCTACAAGTTCTGAACCAGTAACTCTTAGTCCTCGTTTATTAGCACTTTTACGACATTCTTCAAACGCTACATGAAGCGGAGTTTTTGAAATGTTTGTGATGTTCATGGAAATTTGAGAAACTCCATATTCCTCGATAAACCATCCTATTGCTTTAACAGCTTTGCATTTACCAGGTTTTCTTAAAGGTTCACCCTTTTTATCGCGTAGTATTTTACCTGTTATCGGGTGACCACTTCTTTTTACCCTACCTTTTTCTCTAATATCAAAAGCGACAGAGTTTGCTCGTTTAACAGAGGTCGAGTTGAGGTTAACGTTGTAGGCAATTAGAAAATCGCGAGCACCAATAACAGTGGCACCAGCACTTGGGTTAAATACAGCAGGACCAAAATCCGGCTTCCACTTTAGACTTTTTAATTTTTCAGATAAGCCTTCGTATTCACCTGCACGAATTGTGGCAAGGTTACGTCGTTCGGGCTTAGTTGCTGCTTCTTCATATAAATAGAATGGAATGTTCAATTTACTACCAGCTATACTAGCTAACTTTCTAGCATATTTGACGGTTTCTTCCATTGATATATTAGAAATAGGAATCAGTGGACATACATCTGTCGCACCCATTCTAGGGTGTTCTCCCTCATGTTTAGACATGTCGATTAATTCGGATGCTTTTTTAATCGCAAGGAAGGCAGCTTGTATTACAGGCTCTGGTTCACCTACAAATGTTACTACCGTTCGGTTAGTTGCTTTACCAGGATCAACATCTAACAGCCTTACACCGTCAACGCTTTCTATTTCGTCTGTAATTTGTTTAATAATGCTTAGGTCACGGCCTTCACTAAAGTTAGGAACGCATTCGATGAGTTGTTTTTTAAACATAATCCCTTATTGAGAAGTTAACAGCTTGAATGTCAAGAATAAAAGACTTATTATTAGTCTGTAAAAAAGTGTCATAGATAATGAATATCAACCAAAAATACACATTGCTTATCGTACTTTATTTCTCATTCCTTGGTATGACTCAAGGCCAAAAAGTAACGATATCTAATGATGTGAATATTCGTACAGACTATGCGTATGATTTGCTTGGCCCGATGGGAGACAAAATACTATTGTACCGGGATAAGGGCTTCGAGCATAGTATTGAGTTTTATAACCAAAATTTAGAATTTATATCTGATAAAATCCTACGTTTTGAACAGAAGAAGGTCAGAATTATAGGCCTTTTACCTCAAGATTCTACAATAATGATATTCTATGCATTTGACAAAAAGAAGTTTACATATGTAAACGCTCAAGAGTTAGATAGTAGAGGTAATGCAATTGACACTATCGCTATTTTCAAAGAGAAAAAAGGTTTTACACGAAAACGATACAAGTTTACATCTTCTGAAGACAGAAAAAAAGCCCTCATTTTTAGCCTTGAAAAAGATCGGATTAATCTGGCTGTTTTTGACAATAGTGCCAAAAAGCTACTTTGGGATGATATGATAGAATATAGTGATTATAAGATTAGAGAGAGTTTTAAAAAAACAAGAATAACTAATAATGGCGACGTGTTTTTGTTAATGGAAACAAATAATAGTCGATTTAGTAAAGACAAACATCAATTAGAGTTAAACTACTTTCCCATTAATTCCGATGTGGTAGAGAGTTACTTTTTTCGTTTAAAAGGATTTATAAGTATTGATATCAACCTTAAAGTAGACAACAAAAACAATAGAGTGATTATTGCTGGTTTGAGTAGTGAGGATAACTCCGAAAAGGCTACAGGATACTTTACTTATAATGCACCAATAAATTCAATTGACAAAAGCACAAAGATAAAGCCCGTTAATTTTGATGATGAATTAATAAAAGAAGTCTATGGCAAGTCATCGAAGAAAAAGCAAAGTTTAAAACACTTTGGTCTACAGAATATCTTGATAAGACAAGATGGTGGAATGATTTTACAAGCAGAAATGAATAGAGAATACTCGAGACGTTCAGGATATGGAAACCAAAGAAGGTTTGGTACCAATTATTATGGAAACGATAGTTGGATTGATTACGAAAATGACGACATGGTTTTTATTGCTGTACATCCGTCAGGAGAAGAACATTGGACGAAAGTCCTCTATAAAAAACAATTTTCACAAGACGATGGGGGAGTGTTTTCTTCCTTTTTTACCTTTATTACACCATCTCGAATGAGGATCATTTATAACGATCAAATCAAAAAGAATGGTACTGTTAGTGAGTACGTGTTAGACCCCTTAGGTAATCTTGAAAGGAACGCATTGCTGAGCACAGAGGACCAACAACTATTGCTTAGGTTTCAAGAGGCTAAACAGATCTCGTCAAATGAACTACTAGTACCTAGTGAGAAAAGCGGATTCTTAAATCTAGTTAAAATTAGTTTTTGATGCATCAAAAGATTTAAAGAGCAAACAAAATCCGATTGTAGCAACAACTCCCAATAGACCCATAAATATCCACAGACTGGTATAACCCCAGTGATCAGCAATATATAATCCTATCGGTGCGCCAATAAAATGATTTAAAGCAAACATAAAAGTCATAAGACCCATATAAGCACCGACATTTTTACCTTTTGCCCTTTCCAGAGAAAGAGAACTTACGTATGGAAAGTTGATGATTTCACCAAGGGTAATCATAAAAGTATAAATCGCTACTGCTAAGAAAGAACCATAGAAAATAACTAAACTGAAGTGTGCTGCCGCCATCATAGCAGACCCTATTGCAATAAGCACTAAAGGGTTTTTATAAGACTCAAAGTATTTAATAACAGGCATTTCGATTAAAAAAATTACCAAACCATTTATGGTAAAGAAGAATGCTATTTGAGTTTCAGAAAGACCATGCACCTCACTAAAGAAAACAGGAATGGAATTGATTATTTGTATAAAAGCTATACCATTGAACATGCAAAAAAGCATAAAAAAGAGGAATACAGAATCTTCCATGGGTGAACCAACAGCCATTTCAGAAACCTTGTTTTTTGCTTCAACTAAAGCGCTTCGTTTGGAATAAATGGCTAGTAAAATACCGGCTAGAATACAGGTGAGGCCGTCGGCAACAAAAAGCGATGCATAACCAAGGTTTTTTATTAATAATGCTGCGGCAAGAGGACCAAGAGCAATACCTAGATTCATAGCCAGTCGGGTCAAAGTAATAGCTCTTGTTCTAGTTTCATCTGTGCTTGACTCTTCGATGGCTGCAAAAACGCATGGAGAAAACAAACTCGCTAAAAGACTAGTGATACCAATTCCAAAACAAAAGAGATATTTAGAGTTTAGTACCAATAGAAATAAATAACCAAGACCGGATAAAATCAAACTTATGTACATCAAAAATGATGAGCTGTATCTTGAGAGAAGTTGACCACCAAGTAAGGCACCAAATAAAGATCCAATACCAAAACAACCTGCAGCAAGAGCAGCATCACTTAAAGTCCAGTTTAAATCCTTTGTTAAGTAAAGGGATAAAAACGGAAGTACCATCATTCCGCTTTTATTGATAAAAGTTACGAAGGCCAGCACCCAGATGTTTTGACTTAACCCCTTAAAGGAGGAAAAATAGAATGAGATTATTTTCTGTATGAATAAAATGGTCTAGATGTTTAATTCCAACAAAGATGGAATAAAAAAGCCTCAATTCTAAAAGAATTAAGGCTTTGTGGGCGATGAGAGACTCGAACTCCCGACCCCCTCGGTGTAAGCGAGGTGCTCTGAACCAACTGAGCTAATCGCCCGATTAGTCGCTGTTTTAAAGCGAGTGCAAATATATATTCTTGATTGGTACAAAACAAGTTTTTATCATCATTTACTTTATACGTGGTTAATTTCTTGTGGACCCTATAAGGCTTTTGACATATATCTATATTTTAAATCGTAAATAACGATTATCGCTAAGTTGATAAAGAAAAATGGGCCCACCTTGTCTGTCTCAATAAGGTCGTTGATCAACAAATAAGCATCGATGATAATTAGGGATAAAATGGCTGCCATGACTATGTTTTTTTGAAGTGGGCTAGATATTTTGTGATAGATACGCTCACCAATAATTAGAGGTATGATGGCCAGTATTAGGAAAATTAAAAACCCCAAAACTCCTTGTTCAACGAAAGTCATCAAATAGTAGTTGTGAATTCCTGATTTGTCTGGATTATCACTAACATAAGTCTTGAACTTTGACAAGCTGTATGCCTGATATTGTGGATAAAAATTATTGGGACCAAACCCTAGAAGAGGTCTTTCTTGAACCATTTGATAACCAGCCACCCAGCGATAAACGCGCTCCATGGTAGATAAGTCTTCCATTTTATAGGTTGCTGCAATTAAATTATCAAATTTATCATGCGTTATTGTTTTCTCATATTCAGGAGCAAAAGCAAAATATCTATTGTTTTGCACGAGATATATCGTTCCGAATAAAGTTACAATCAACGAAAAATAAATAGCTGGTTTTATCAACTTTCGTTGGATGATATAATAAGTTATAACAGCCAGAAGAAGCGTTACGTAGGCAGCACGAGTGTATGTAAGATAAATGGCTACTAAAAAAAATAAACCAATAACCACGAGTGATTTTCTTTGAAACGTACCTTTTGAGTTATTCCTAATCAAGACCCACAAATAGGGCATACAAATAGTCAATATCGCTGCATAGGTTACGTGATTCCGAAATATTGGAGAACCAGCACGATTAATCATATCAAAACTAAATCCAAGGGATGCATGTCTAATGAAAACATATACCGTAGCAATAAAAACACCTAATAAACATGCTCGTATGAAGTATAAAAGGTCCTCAGGGTTTTTCAAGACATATAAAGAGAAAAAATAGAAAGGAATAACATACCAAAGCTTAGCAACAAAAAATTTAATAGCGACTATTTGATCGATCGCAAAAATAGCTGCAATAAACACCCAAAAAATATGCGCCCACATGCAAAGACTAATAGGGTGGTAAAGGTACCCCGCTTTTATTTTATTAATGTCTTTAAAAAATAACACTATTGCACCTAGTGCCATAATGAGCATTAATGGCTCAGAAGGTAAGTCCGTTCCAAGGCCGCCTGGAAGGTAAACTTCGACCGAAAAGGGTAAAGTAAAGAAAAATAGAAAATAGAAATGTTTCGTATTCGCGAAAGCGATAAAGACAACTAAAACCGCAGGAGGAAGAACCAATGGAACTAATGATTCTAAGAATAAAGCAGAACACACACTAAAAACGATTAGTGCGCAAAAGCCAAACAATAAATTATAGTTGTTTTTATAAGGATTAGATAAACTATGATTCATTGGTGACCTCTTTCCAATCAATGTTACGGTACGCGTTAAAAACAAGAACACCTAGGATTGACATAAGAAAAGCGAATGCAGTTGCTCCTAGAATAAGTATTGATCTTTTGGGCCACGATTTTACCACTGGTAAAACCGCTTCATCAACAAGATGTAAAGAAGTAAAAGGACTATTGTAAGCGGCTAAAAGTTGTTTTTGTCTTTCTTTATCTAAACTCAATTGTTGGGTTATTTCTTTTTGCTCAAATTCTAGAGAAACTACTTTTGAATACCCTTTATTAAAAAGTGTTGATTTATAGTTTATAGACTCGAGTTGGTTATTTAAACCGGAGATAGTCGCTTTTATTTTACGTATAGAATCTTGAAAACGATTCGGGTCTTTGTTATAAATATTTAATCGAGCCTGATTATCGATAAGCCTAGATTGTGTTCTTGATTGTATGTCCGCAAAAATGTCTCCTTGAGAGGTGGTATTAAATACACCGTAGACTTCCCGGATTTTTGCTAAGCTGTCATTCAGGCTTGCAATCACACCTTGTTTAAAATTTATATTGTTCTTGTAGTTATTGAGAAGTTTCTTCTGACTTTCTTTGATTAATCGCTGGGCGATATCATCTATTTTATTTCTGGCATCATTGGCCATATTCATGGCAATATATTTGTCTTTATCTTCGACGCTTAATTCGACCGCATTGTATTTAGTTTTTACAGATTTAAAAAGTTTGTCGAATTTTTGATGGAGCTTAAATTCAGCTTTAATGTCTGTAGTATCAATTTCATAATGATCGTACAGGTTGAACTTATTAATTAAATAAGATCTCAACTCGCCAGATTTACTAATGGAAAATAGTCGATCTAAGTCTTCATCTTGTCCATAAAAATCTAGATCTTTTTCAATTGGGCCAACAGGACTGGGTTTAGCTAAATCAGGGCTGGCTGGATAGAAAATAGTAGTCGACTTATAATAGTTGGATAAACACAAACAAATAATTAAAGAAGCTATGGCTACTATAAAGGTTGTGCCCAAAACCACTTTTCGTCTTTGGTATATGATCTTAAGAACTCCAACTAAACTATCATTTTGATCCATCAATTGTTCTATTAAAATTTGTCAGACAATAGTGAGTTAATAGGACTTTTTCTCCAAAACCCTAATATAAACGACAAAACAATGCAAAGGATTATACTAGTCAATAAACTAATCATCCAATAAATTGACCATAATTCTGCACACGTATAAAATATAATTGCACAAAGCAAGCCAAAAAAGGCGAGTTGAAGTATTTCTATCAAGGACCATTTGATTACAAGTAGTCTGTTTGCAAAATACATCTGACCAACAAAAGCAAAACCTTGAGTAATTAAAGTAGCAATAGCGGCTCCTTCAGCAAAAAAGATGGGTATTAACCAAAGGTTTAATCCTAGGTTTAATAATACCCCAAGAGCGAAGACAACATTAATTTCTTTTAAAGTATTGTTGGCAACGAGTGCTGTCCCGAAAGCATAAGATATCATGATAAAAATATATGCTAATCCTAAATACATCAGTACGGGATAATAAAGATCATTGCTATCAATGTAAAGTAAGTTCAAAATAGGCGCCCTGTAAAAGACAAGAACCGATCCTCCTATAAAAGCAATAAAGCAGATTAACTTTAACCCAATGTGGATATGAGAATTTAAAGGACCTTTTTCTTTAATTGTTTTAGAATAGAGTGGTAATAATAATCCTGCAACGAGGAACCCAAGAATATTTGCCGCATCGAACAATCTAAAACTTGCCGCATAAACACCTGCTTGATATCCATTGTCATCAAGTAATCGCTCTAACATAACCCCATCCATTCTTGTGTACAAGGACATTAATATTACAACTAAAGCAAAAGGTAAAGACTTAGTTATACACGCTTTAGTTGTTTTTAAATCCCAGCTTAAAGAGGGACTTATGTTTTTCTTTAAAACGACAATAAGGGCAAACAATAGAGCTATTACTAACGAAAAACTTTGACAAAGAATAAATTGTAAAATCGAGAAATCTGAACCTGAAGCATTGACAAAAAGGAAGTACGCTAATAATGGAATCAAAATTAGCTTATCGATGATTGATACGAGTCCGTCAATTTTGTGATAACCGCTCCCATTGATAAAACTTCTCAAAAAGAAAATTACATTAAGAACAACCAGGTTAAGTGCGATTAAAAGTATATTTCTTAATTCGAGTTGGCCATATCCTAGAAGTAAACCAGTAAAGAGAACAATCAATACATATATACCGCTCAATAAGAATTTTGAAAACAACTTGCTATGAGATAAGGTCGGAATAGAAGATTGGTTTTGAGCCACCTCTCTAGTATTGTATGCATTTATTCCAAGATCATTAATAATCTGAAGGATGTAACAAAGCCCAAACATTGATGCATATAGACCAAATTTTTCTGGACCAAGTTTATTTTGAACAGAAACATCTATGACTAATAGATAGAAAGGTTTAATCAATAGATTGATAAAAACCAAGAAAATAACATTAATGTAGAACTGCTTTTGCACGAAAATCTAGTGAATGAAAAAAACAAAAAACAAAAACATATTAAAAAATTACACCATATGTAAATAATTGTACTATATTTGTTTATGCTAAGCTTTTAATCGATTTAGTTTAGTGCCCAATATCCCAGACAGTAGTATCTTTTTTACCAAAAACCGAATACGATGAAGTATCAAATCTACAGGTTTGTTGCTACTGTACTTGTTATGTGTACATGTTTTCAGAATCTTTCAGCTATTGACATGGTCAAAAATGGCGAAAGTTTAAAAAATATTGATGTAATAGACATCGACAATTCTGATTATAACGCAATTCTTCCTACCATTATTTGTCCACCTGATGTTGTGGTTGTTGTTCCGTCTACGGCTTGTTCTGTATTTGTAACTATTCCGCTACCTACATCTGACGACCCATCTTGTCCTTTGACAACGGTCTCTAATAGTATTACTGGAACTGCAGATCCAAGTGGAATATATCCCGTTTCAGAGTTTATGATACAGTGGACTATCACGGATGCCTGTGGGGCTTCAATGATTTGTGATCAATTAATCACAGTAGAAGATAATACGCCACCGACATTTACTCCTCCTCCAGCAATGGTCACATTAGATTGTGGAGAAGACCCTACTGATCTAAGCTTAACAGGACAACCAACCAATATAATGGATAACTGTATGATCATGGATACCTTAGTGGTCGATAATGCCGTTGAAGGAAGTTGTCCAACAGAAATGATCATTACAAGAAGATGGCAAATAGTTGACGAGAGCGGTAATGTTGGTTTATTTGAACAAGAGATTCTTCTTACAGATACATCACCTCCAATCGCTGTTTGTCAAGATATAACCTTAGAAATACCTAGTTCAGGAATGATTTCCATTACTTCGGCTGACGTTGATAATGGTTCAAGTGATGATTGTTCTGCAGGCCTTGAATTTGCATTAGACATTACTGATTTTGCTTGTAATTCGGCGTTAACAAGTCCTGTAGCCGTAACGATGACCGTTACGGATGATTGTGGCAATTCGGCAACCTGTGTATCTATGGTTACCATAGAAGACAATACGGTTCCAGCGGTTATTTGTCCTGGTCCAATGACAGGAGCATGCTCAATTACGGAGTTTCCTGTTTATACTACTATTCAGCAGTTGGTTGACGATGGTGGAACCTACTTAGATAATTGCGAAGGAACAATTTCTCTATTAAGTGAGACATCAATGGGTTCTTGCCCTGAAACGATTATTCGAGTATATGAAGTAACTGACGTAGGAGGCAACACGGCTACATGCGAACAAAATATTACTATCAACGATACACAGATGCCTGTGATCAATTGTCCGGCGAATCAGACGGTTCCTGCTGATGCTAGTTGTACGGCATTTGTAATGGTGCCACCCGTAGCAGTATCTGATAACTGTGGAATTGCTTCTATAGTTAATGACTTTAATGGAGGAATTGATGCCAGTGACACCTATCCTTTAGGAATGACTACGGTAATATTTACTGTAACGGATCTTTGTAATAATAGCACCACTTGTTCATTTGTTGTTCATGTTACAGAATCCGAAGCTCCAGATATTACTTGCCCTGCGGACCTAGTCGCGACATGCGATATTAGTGAACAACTTCCGTATGCGGACATTGCAGAGTTTTTAGCTGCGGGAGGAATGTATTCTGATAACTGCTCTCCTGTTCCAACATCGTTTGGATTGTTAAGTGAAACAAGTAATGGAATGACTTGTCCAGAAACAATAACAAGAGTTTATCAAGCTTCAGATTCCGAAGGGAACATGGGAACGTGTGAACAATTGATTGTTATAAATGATATTACCAATCCTGTCTTCGATGCTGGTCCAACGGCAATTGTACCAAATAGCATTGCATGTAGTGACCCGTTTCCAACTCAAGAAACACTTACGGCAACAGACAATTGTGGAAATGTTACGATGACATTAGACACGATCTTTAATGAAGATATATGTAATGGATTTGTGGTGGCATATACTTGGACAGCCACCGACGATTGTGGTAACTCAAGTTCTGAATTCACCACATTTAGTGTAGAGCCAGATACGGAGGCACCAGTATTAATGTGTAATGATATCATGACTGGAACGGATGATGGTGTTTGTGAAGCATTTATTATGTTACCAGATCCAACGGTTTCAGATAATTGTAGTGGTTGGACGGCCGTACCTACATTTACTCCACCCCTTGCTACACCAAATGTTTTTCCAGAAGGTGTAACGATGGTAGAGTGGACCGTTACAGATGATTGTGGAAACACAAGTACGTGTTCTCATACAGTTACAGTAGTGGATGATGAAGGACCAGCAATTGTGTGTAACCCAGATTTATCGGTTTCAATTGGTGGTGCCGGAACGGCAATACTAAACGCAGCTACGGTTGTAGTGTCTGCGACCGACAACTGTAATACACTTGGTACAGTAATGATAAGAAG
The DNA here is from genome assembly GCA_020630475.1 of Saprospiraceae bacterium. GTDB lineage: Bacteria > Bacteroidota > Bacteroidia > Chitinophagales > Saprospiraceae > JAHDCZ01. Next base: position 91,568 of record JAHDBI010000001.1, on the reverse strand, counting down.
ACTAGAAGCAGGTGGTGGACCATGTAATATTCCAGATAATGATGTTTTTGGTCCTAATGTAACGTTCTGTTGTGCGGATGCTACCGACACAATTATGGTAGAAGTAGTTGTTTCTGATGGTGTTGGTAATACAACAACATGTATGGTTGGTGTTACTGTTGATGATGTTGTAGCTCCGACAATTTTATCCTGTGTGCCAGATATAACTTTAAGTTGTGGATATGATTTAGATACAACGGATTTATCAGAGTTTGGAACAATAGTTTTTGATCCAGCAGATATAACTGATATTATTATCAATGATGATTTTTATGCCCCAACATTTGTTGCAGGTCAAGACGGACTGGCAACAGATAATTGTCCTGATGGTTTAACTGTGGATGATTTTGTAACAGGAGAACTCGTATGTAACCAAGGAGTGTTAACTAGAACGTTGGTGGTCTCTGATGGTAACGGTAATTCGACTTCTTGTGAGCAATTAATCACAATTATTGATTTTGATCCTTTTGTTGAAACGGATATTACTTGGCCTATAGATACAGTCTTTACTGATTGTACCATTGCGAATCCTGATCCAGCGATTACTGGAACACCTCAATTCATTTTTGATGAATGTAGTTTGGTTGCGGCGACATATTCGGATCAAACCTTTACAACTCCTCTTTCAGGATGTAGCTTAATTAGAAGAACATGGAGTGTGATTGATTGGTGTCAATTTGAATCTAACGTTGATCCGCCTGTCGGTATTTGGACTTACGTCCAAGACATCACAATCCTTAGTCTGGAAGCACCGCAGTTTTTAACTGGCTGCCAAGACACAATAATTTGCGGGAATCCATTGACTTGTATTGGAAATGTTAGCCTTTCGGCAACAGCCGAAGATGAATGTACAGCTGCCTCTGCTTTAATGTGGTGGTACGAAATAGATATTGATACGGACGGAACTACAAACATAACAGGAACAGGAAGCACTCTTGATCACAACATTAACTTTGGAAACCACCAGGTTACATGGTATGTGGAAGATAGATGCGGTAATGTGAATAGCTGCATTTTTGATATTGAGGTAACTGATTGTAAGGCGCCTACGCCAATTTGTTATAATGGTTTGGCCATTTCCTTGATGCCAATGAATGGTGGAGGAATGATAGAAATATGGGCGACGGATTTTAACAACAATAGTTATGACAACTGTACACTTGCTTCCGGTCTAACATTCTCTTTTAGTTCGGATGTTACAGATGCAAACAAAATATTTACGTGTTCAGATGAAGGAATCCAAACCATCGAAATGTGGGTAACAGACGAACATGGAAATCAAGCATATTGTGAAACCTATGTTGACATACAAGACCCATTTGAAGTTTGTCCGGACAATAAGGTTTTTGCAATGATAGCTGGAGAAGTAATGACAGAGTTTAATGAACCTGTTGAAGAAACGAAGGTCTCTATAGAGAGTAACGATATGGATACATTTGAAATGACAGAAGAATCTGGTCATTATGAATTCCCTTCTCTCGCCATGTATGAAGAATATTATTTAAGTCCAATAAAAAATGATGATCCGCTAAACGGGGTTTCTACATTAGACTTAGTATTAATTCAGAAACACATATTAGCTTTCGAATTACTGGAATCTCCTTATAAGGTTATCGCTGCAGATATTGACAACAATCAAGATATTTCAGCAATTGACCTTATTGAATTAAGGAAACTGATACTAGGTATATACGAGAACTACCCATCAAACACAAGTTGGAGATTTGTAGATGCAACACACGAATTTACTGATGTAGAAAATCCATGGCCATTTCCTGAGCAAATCAATTATGATGATTTACAAAATGATGAAATGGAAACCAACTTTGTAGGTGTGAAAATTGGTGACGTCAATAATACTGTCGAATTAAATATTAACGCACAGGATGATACGGAAAATAGATCGCCATTATATCTCTCAATAGACGAACAAAGTTTTGAGAAAGGAGATTTAGTTGAGGTTCAAATTAAAGGACAAAAAGGAATGTCTTTAATTGCTCTACAAATGAGTTTAACCTACGATCAAAATATTTTGACATACGAAGATCTTGAAGCAGGAGCTTTAGATTTAAGAAAAGAACAAACGGCTAATTCACCGACGAACGGTGTATTCAATATTGCATGGCACAATGTAAATCCTAATTATTATGATGATTATGACGTACTCTTTACCCTGGCTTTTAAAGCCAATGAAAGAGGGGTCCTGTCCCAAACAGTAAACATGAATCATATTGGATTTAGTGCCGAGGCTTACAACGAAAGTGAAGTTAAAATGCCACTTAGTTTGAGGTTTGAAAATCCTGTTGAAGGATTTGAACTACTTCAAAATTATCCTAATCCATTTTCTGAAGAAACAGAGATTCAGTTCAGGTTACCAAAATCTGGATGGACAACAATCTCTATTTTTGATGCGACAGGTAAGGTGGTTTACACTAAGAGAGCATTTTATGAAAAGGGAAACCAAACTCTTAAGCTTCATGCGGATCAAATTAATTCTACAGGAGGTATCCTATTTTATAGGGTTGATTCCGGTGGATTTAGTCTGACCAAACAAATGATCTTAATTGATTAAGAAATTTAGAAAGGGAGTCTTATGGCTCCCTTTTTTTATAACTGGTTGATTGTTTTAAACCAAGTTGATGCAAACTCTTGGTCATATAATCGCTTGTCTGATTTTAAATGGTCCATTAGGTAAAGTTGCCTTGGAGATAATAACGAATCAGGATTCTTCTTTTTACCTAGTAAGCTATTCACTTTCAAGGCTTGAGCTTTAGTCATTGGTATTTTAGAATATTTTGAATGGAATAAATAATACTTTGACTCTCTATCTTTTCTAAAATTTGAGCGCTCTTTCGACCCCTTAAATTTGTCGATTTCTTCTTTAGACAAGTATACTCTATCGGCTGAGGAAGATTTAGAGGCTTCTTTTACTAAATCTTTGATTGGAATAATATTCGGATCATAAACAATTTCAACCACTTCACCACCGGCCATAAATCCAGCTTCAGTGGCAATAACGCCCTCTATTTGACCTAGGGCTTTTTCACCAGACCAAAAACAATACATACCGAAATGCGTCGTCGCTGCATTTTGTTGAGAAATAAGTTCGTTCAAGTAATTGATTAAATACGGTTCGATAAAAACCTGCTTTTTTTGCAAACATTCAATCATGGCACTAAGAACAGAAATACGATCGTAACGACCACTTATTCGTTCTATTAGATTTTTACCATTGTGGTCGATAATTCGAATAACTGGATTGTTCCAACTCGGCTCTTTAAACTTTTTCAAAATTTCAACATCTTTTCCTCCTTTGTTATTGTAAATAACTAGGGGGATAAAGTATTGCTCGATTCCTTCAACTACAAATGGATCAGACATGACCTGATTCCCAAATTTTTGACATGTAAAACAGCCCGGGACTTCTTGAAAGAATAGGAATATTGGTTTATTAGAAGACATCGATAAATCTATTGCTTTTTGATAATCTCTATTCCAATGAACTTTACCGAGTTCAATGGGGTTATCCGTTAGGGATGTCCAGGTGTTTTCTTGGCTTTCGCCGAATGTATAAGCCAACAAAAAGAGAAAAACAAAGATCATTTTTTGAGCATATTCAGTTCGGTTCATTAGCTAAGATTTTTATTTCAATAAAACGAATAAGGAATAATTCCCGTATGTTTGGCCAAAATTAATCAACATTAGAACAGAAGAAGAAAATAGCATAATATTTGAGGAAGAGTTGTTTCCCCATATTGATGCACTGAAAACATTCGCCTTTCACTTGACCTATAACGACGCTGATGCGAACGATTTAGTTCAAGAAACCTATATGAAGGCGCACAGATTTATAGATAAGTACATTAAAGGAACTAATGCAAAGGCATGGTTGTTTAAAATACTTAAGAACGCTTATATAAACGAATATCGTAAAAAGAGTAAGCGACCGACCAGAGTAGATTTTGAAGAGATTATTAGCTATCACGACAGCGATGATGGCAGCTTAACTAAGTTTAAAGACCTTAGGCAAGAGATTTTTGAAAACATGATGGGAGATGAAGTGACGATTGCAATTAATGCACTTCCTATCGATTTTCGAACTGTAGTTCTTCTGTGCGATATTGAGGGATTTACATATGAAGAGATTTCAAAAATCATTGATGTTCCAATTGGCACCGTTCGATCACGGTTGTTTAGAGCCAGAAACATGCTTAAGGAAAAACTCAAAGAATACGCAAAGCAGAAAGGATATACAGACAAGCGAGGAAGAGATAAAAAGCGTGTTTCAACAGAAGAAGAATAAAGAAGAAATTCGGTATTCGTTACTGAGTTTTAAATAAAGAACATGTAATTTAGAAGGTATTATTTGTCAAACCGGGTGAACACAAAATATTGTGATATGGAAAACCAAGACAGATTCGAGAATTTAAAACAACGCATCAATCTTTACTTTGATAACGCGTTGAGTCAGTCCGATCAAGATGATTTACTTCAAAAAGTAGATTCAGATCCTCGATGCAACAAGCTCTTCAACAGAGAAAAATCTTTCAGAGATTATATTAAAAACAACGTAAAAAGATCAAGTGTTTCTCCTGACTTGGTCCAAAGCATTAAAGACAGCATTAAGCTTAGATAGCTATTCTAAACGATCAAACTTGTTTCTTGTGAAATTAATTTCACAAGGTTAACTACCTTTGTCCTGCCTAAAGATCAACTACAATGCTTGAAAAGCTAGAAGCCATAAAAGAAAGATTTCACTATCTAGAAGAGAAGCTGTCCGACCCAGAGACAGTCAAGGATATGAAACTCTTTACAAAAACAAACAAAGAGTATAAAGACCTTACCTTAATTGTAAATGCTTACCGTGATTATAAAAATACATTGAGCAACATAGACTCTTCTAAGGCAATGTTAGCAGATGATGATCCAGAGATGAAGGAGATGGCCGAAATGGAGTTGAACGACCTTGAAGCGAATAAGGAAAAACTAGAAGAAGAAATAAAACTCCTTCTTATTCCTAAGGATCCAGAAGATGCGATGGATGTAATATTCGAAATCAGATCTGGAGCTGGAGGAGATGAAGCAAGTATTTTTGCCGGAGATTTATATCGAATGTACACCAAGTATTTTGAAACAATCGGTTTCAAAACAGAAACTCTTGACGTCAATGAAGGATCTGTCGGAGGATTTAATAAAGTCGTTCTAGAGGTGAAAGGAGACAATGTTTACGGCCGATTAAAATTTGAGTCCGGTGCGCACCGAGTGCAAAGAGTTCCCAAAACAGAATCTCAAGGAAGAGTACATACCTCTGCGGCTACTGTTGTAGTACTTCCAAAGTTTGAAATAGAAGACATTGATGTTAAAAAAGATGACTTAAGAACAGATACTTTTAGAGCGAGTGGAGCGGGAGGCCAGCACGTGAATAAAACTGAATCAGGTGTTCGATTTACTCACCTTCCTACTGGGATCGTTGCAGAGAGTACTGATTCAAGATCTCAACATAAAAACAGAGAAATTGCACTTCAAAGGCTCTATATGAAGATTAAAGAAGCGCAGAAACTTGAAGTAGATAAAGACCAAAAACAAAAACGACAATCGCTTGTAGGTTCTGGAGATCGATCTGATAAAATACGTACTTATAATTATCCTCAAAACAGAGTAACTGATCACCGAATAAACCTAACGCTTTATAGTTTGGATAAAATCGTAGATGGTCAGTTGAACGAAATCATCGAAGCATTGCAGGTCGCGGAGAATGCAGAGAAAATGAAAGAAGGAGCTTAAAAGTCTTTACCAAAAGAAAAATATAACATTGGGTCCAAAAGATTCCTTGTTTCCAAGCCCCAGGCATAATCTAGCTTTACAAAGTAACCAAACAAACTTGACCTAATCCCTGGACCAAAGCCCATGATTAGTGGATCCCTAAAGTATTTTACGGTTACCTGAACAACATCAGTGTCATCTAGTGTTAAACTGTTCAATGGATTTTCATCACTATATGGAGTTAAACCATACCAAGCAGTACCCAAATCATAAAAAAGCACTACTTGAAAGTTTCTTAGAAACGAGGAAGATATTTGACGTGAGAATAAGTGTTTGAATATGGGTACTCTAAGCTCAATGTTGCCCAATAGGTAACTCCCTCCATTTCTAGCATTGTTTTTAAATCCTCTCATTTGTGGAGCCAATACTTTATAAGAAAAAGAAGCGTCATTGTTAACAGGAATATTATCATCAAATGATGGGAATAGCCAGTTTTCAACACCACCTAAATAATAAAGCATTTTTTCAGAACCCATAGAAAATGCTCCCGCAGACCGTAAAGCCAAAACACTAAACTTACCAAAGTTAATATAGTGTCTTGCATCATAACCTAAAACACTTGTGAATCCAGAACTCAACTTAAAGTCAAAACCATCGACTACTTTTAGATTAAATCTATTGATTGCTTCACCGTAAATTTTATATCGCGTTCCCTGAAGGATATTGATATCTAGTTCTCTAGAACTATCAAAAATATATTCCGCTCGAAGAGATACCCGCTTTTCATCCTCTACAGGTTGATTAAAAGATATTGCATCAGAAGACTGATAGAACAATCGGTCAAAGCGTAAGGATGTTGTTAATCTTAAACTGCGATAAAGATCAAATGGATATTTTGCCTGAAATAGCGCAATGTAACTTAAGCGCTTTGTTCTCTGTACGGGAGTTTGAGTTTCATCAAGATTCTGTAACTGAGACCTTCGATATAATGCAAAAGTCTGGTCAATACGTTTTTTTCTGTTTTCATAAACTAGAAAATATTCGGACCCGTTAAAGGTTGTTGGTATCCTTACACCTCCTTCAATAGAATGATCTTCAAACAAGTCAAGAACATTAGCCTTTAATAAGACACCAAGGGGATTTTGATTTAAAGACTTGTCTTCTCCAGCGTAACTTTCAAGACCATTAAATAGGATATCGTTATCCATTTTTGTGGTAAAATTGTCTAGTCGAAAACGCTTTCTAGCAGAGACTGCTCGAGCAGAGTTAAACGGTTGTACAATTTTATTTTCGTCTGAAAATGTTGGATCAATAGAAATATTTGAACCAAGGACATTTTTTCTTCTTTTAGAATCTTCTATTTCTTCAAGATTAGCGGGATCCTCAAATTCAGATTGAAACAAATAACCATCTAAAAGCTCTTCCACATCCTCTTTTTCTACAGCCCTCTCTTCGATAACAATAGGGGTTGGGCTATAAAACTTTCCTATAGGCGTCGTATAGGGATTAACCGAACGAACAGTAGAATTATCAGCAAAAAGAGAATAAGCACCATTGGCGTAAGCCATATAAAAATAGGTGTCTATAGAAGGCACCGTTTCATGCAAAATGATATTTCTGTGTACGTTGGACTTGGCTTGACCATTATCTTCACTCGAAAAATCTTTAGCAAAATGATTTTTTAAACCAAAAGAATAATTTAAAAATGAGATGCTATTATCTTTTCCTAATATGGCTTGTCTTTCATTTATGTTAGGAGTGAATGTTAGACGATTAAGGCGCTTATCATTTTTGTCAAAATTGTAGAAGAAAACATCAAATTTAGATATGGGTAAAATGGTATCCAGTTGTTGTTCGTAGAGAATATTGTCAGGTCGGTTGGAAGAAAAAAGAATACCTCGATCACCATTGATTTCAACAACGCGAGCATCAAGGTCGTCATAAAAATCTTCAGTAATAGCCTCTGATTCTCTAGTTTTTGATTTGTAAAGAAATAGATCAGAGAAACCATCCACAGCCGCTGAGTAAATATAATCTTTGTCCGTCCAGTAATCTATACTATAGATTCGTTGAAAAACATCGGGTATTATTTGTTGATCTTTTTCTCCGCTATCAAGATTCATTTTTTTCAATTTGATAACATCGCGATCTTCGTACACAAAACTGATTTCATTTTTGGAAGGGTGCCAAGCGACTAAGGGATAATTATAGTCTGGTTCTTGAAAACCGTTTTTATATCCATATTTGAAAAGGGTCTTTTCTTTTTCTGATTCCAGATCACGAAGTTTGATCCAATACTTTCCCAAGTCATTATAGACATAAATTAATTGCTTACCGTCTGGACTTACTTTAATTTGACTTATGGGTTGGTAATCTTTGTTCGATAATTTGATAGGAAGATTTTCTCGGCTTTCTGTAAAAGCTTGAGTTTCATCTGCATAATACTGCTTGTAAAAGGATCTCCATTCTTCAATCGTTGTGTCAAAATAATTTCCTAGTACATATAGGAAACTGTTTTCTAAATTTCGATTAATTCTAGTGAGATAAAGAATGTTCGAAATAGACGACTTTCCATAGTTTTGATCAATATAATACCAAAGGGAATGACCTGCGATTTCTGGAAAATCGGTGGAGAGTTTTTCAAAATCCCAATACCGTTCATCCCGTTCTAAAATGTCTCTTAACTCATCTTCTTTTTCAAAATCCCAGTAACTGCCTATGTACGCCACTAAACCCTGTTTGTACCAGTCAGGAACATTGAGCAATACCGCATTTTGAACAATTTCTTGAAGATTCGAACCAAATAACATCGAGTTTAAATACACCGTAGCTACACCTTCCCTAATTTTAGTTCTTAAGTTTTGATGGTTACCATCAAAAGAAACAAACATTTTGTTTCCTACAATCTTAGTTTGACCGGTCTTATTTTCGAATACACCCTCTGAACCAATATTGGTTTGTTTCATATCCGTTACATCCAAATAGACGACGATCTCAATTTTATTATTGAATCGATGTTCCATGATTCCTTGAATCTCATCATGGTCCATTTCAGCCATTTGAATGACGGTTTTAGCAACATTTCTTCCTTTACCGTACCAATAAACGATGAAGTTTTCAGTTTCATAACTCCACCAATTTTTAAAGTCATTATGAAACTGAACTCGATTTTTACCAAATCCCGTATTAAGATTTTGTGCCTTTAAGCATTCCCCGAAAGGGAAAACAAAAAGAAAAAACAATACGAGAAATCTAGTTTGCATAGGGTAATTTTCTATTTCGAATATCTTTGTCGTTTCAAATTAAGGTTTTTCACTTAATCTTGTTGTTAATTTTAAACAAAACACCTATGAATATCAAGTTGTTTACATGTAATGGTTTTGCAGAAAACACCTACCTACTTTATGACGAAACAAACGAAGGAGTTATTGTTGATCCGGGGTGTAATGACGAAGTAGAAAGGAAAAGAATTACAGACTTTATTGATAGTAAAAAAATCAACTTAAAAAGGTTACTCAATACGCATTGTCATATAGACCATATTCTGGGAAACCGATTTATTCACGACACTTTTGGCTTAGCCTTAGAGTCGCATAAGGGAGAGGTTCCTGTATTAGAGGCTGGAGAGACGGTCGCTAGTATGTACGGCATCAATTATGATTCATCACCTCCCATTGAAATTTTTCACGATGAGGGAGATATTATTGAATTTGGAAATAGTTCTTTACAAGTTTTATATACGCCGGGTCATTCGCCTGCGAGCATTTCTTTCTATCATGAAGCGTCAAAAAACTTAATTGCAGGAGATGTTCTTTTTAATGGGAGCATAGGACGAACAGATCTTCCAGGCGGCAACTTTGATACTCTAATAAAGAGCATCAAAGACAAGTTTTTTGTCCTAGATGATGACGTCAATGTATATCCTGGACATGGCCCATATACCACCATAGGACATGAGAAAAGGACCAACCCATTTTTGACTTAAAATAAATCTCCTTGAATTCCCTGACGGAGTAGTCGAAAACTTTTACGATGATGTTCAGTCGGACCATTGGACTTTATAGCTTCTCTGTGTGCTAGGGTAGGGTAACCCTTGTTTTGACCCCACATGTATGATGGGTATTTTTTTGATAAACGTTTCATGTGTTTATCTCTGGCAGTTTTTGCCAATATCGATGCTGCGGCAATACTTAAAAAGATGCCATCCCCACCAATAACACATTCGTGGGTGATATTAGAATAAGGTCTAAATCGATTTCCATCAATTAAAAGAAGTTCAGGTTTTTGAGATAGTTTTTTGACTGCTTTGTGCATGGCTCGGACGGACGCCCAGAGAATATTGTATTTATCTATTTCTTTAGGACTACACTTGGCAATCGCATATGCGATTGCTTTTTCTTTTACAACAACCTCAAGTTCGAGGCGTGTTTTTTCTGTCAGTTTTTTAGAATCATTTAATAAGTCATGTTGAAAACCCTTAGGTAGAATAACTGCTGCGGCATAAACGGGTCCGGCAAGACATCCTCGTCCAGCTTCGTCACATCCGGCAACTATCTTTTTTGATGGATAGTGTTTCAGCATCTATATTTTACTCTTTTTTTGTTGGATGATTTCCGTTGTTTCGCTTACGCGAATGAGATGGTTAAACTCTTCAAAACTTGAAATAACAGACCAAAGATTTTCGTGTTCTTTTTGAATACAATGAAGCTCGATCATTTTTTCAAACTGTTGTATTAATGGTTCATAGAAACCATCAAAATTCACTAAGAACAAAGGATGATGAATTTGATCCAGTTGTTTTAGGGTAAAAGCTTCAGAAATTTCTTCAAGTGTACCACAACCACCAGGAAGACAGATGATGATGTCGGAATGATCTAGAAAAAGTTGTTTTCTTTCGGCCATTGTTTCTACAACAATCATATCTTCCACTTCGGGATGATTCCACTCTAAGGCTTTCATGAAACCAGGTATGATTCCGGTTATTTTACCGGAGTTTTCCAAAACAGTGTCCGCCGTAACGCCCATTAAACCTGTAGAGCCGCCTCCATAAACAAAAGAATAACCTACTTCACAGAGGGCTGCAATTAATTCTTTTGTTTGTCTTTTGTAGCGCTCAGGAATTTTAGAACTTGAGGCCGCATAAACACAGATTCGGTTCATGATCTTTTTTTACGAAGGTATATAAATAAATACGTAGAAACTTAGAACAAATACTTTTGATAAGAACTTATATAGAAGACTAATTGAACATAATGGAAAACACCTTTCTTAAAAATAGAAAAAGCATCATCATTGCCTTTACACTCATTAGTGTTTTGTCGCTCTTGTTGTTGCCTAGGCTTAAATTTGGATTTAGTTTTGAGCAGTTTTTTCCTGATGGCGATGAGGACTTAGAGTTTTTTCAAGACTTTATTTCTGAGTTTGAATCCGACGATAACTTTTTACTCATTGCGGTAGAAAGAAAAGATGGTGTTTTTGATTCGATTTTCCTAGAGTCAGTACATCAGTTTTCTCTTGATTGCAGATCACTCCCTCATGTTACAGAAAGTAGGTGTTTGACTCAAATGAAAAACCCAGTCAAAGCACCATTTGGGGTGACGACAGTTCCGGTGATTCATAGAAAAACACCAGCACTTTATGATTCCGACAAGGAACAAATTTTGAACGATCCGCGATTTGCCAATACCCTCATAGACAAGAATGGAACTTCATTAGTGGTTTCATTAAAAACGGAAGACCTCATCGGATTGCCTGAATCGAAATCGTTGATGGAAGAGCTAAATGCCTTAATTGAGGATTATGGTTTTGAAGATCATTATATCCTTGGTAGGGCATATTTCCAACAGGAACTTGTTGAGATGAAATTGTGGGAAATGATCATCTCTACCTTGATTAGTGGTGTACTTGTTTCTATTATGATGTTTTTAATTTTTAGGAAAATGAAAACTGTTTTCCTGGGATTGATTTCTATCGGAATAGGGTTTGTCGTTTTTATGGGCATTCTTTCTTTGATGGGTAGAGAGTTAAATGCGATGGCGGCTCTTTATCCAGTTTTAATGGTCATTGTGGGAACGTCAGACGTAGTCCACATTTTATCTAAATATCTGGATGAGATTAAAAAGGGCAACACAAAAGACAATGCGATTATTGTAACCATCAAGGAAATTGGATTGGCTACGCTTTTTACATCACTAACAACGGCAGTAGGGTTTTTGACGCTCTTAACTTCGAAAATTGGACCAATTCGGGACCTAGGAATGAACGGTGCTCTTGGTGTTATGGTGGCTTATGTGACCGTTGTTTTATTTACCACTTCAGTGATTTCTTTTTATTCAAAAGACGACTTGATGAGTTCGATAGAAAAAAATAAACGCTGGGACTTAATTCTTGATCACTGGTATCGTTATACTTTAAATAAGCCAAGACAAATCGTTTTCTTTTTTATTGCCTTTTGCTTGTTTTGTTTTTATGGAATGTCTAAGGTGAGTACCAATTATAAGATTGAAAAAAACCTGCCCAAACGAACACAAATTACAAAGGCATATAATTTCTTTGAGGAAAACTATTCTGGCTTTCGCCCAATGGAATTCGCTGTCTATGCAAAAGGGGGTAAGAACGTAGGAGATTATGTAGTTTTAAAGGAAATAGATAAGCTCGAACAATATCTAAATTCAACAGGATCTGTTGGATCCATTGCTTCAGTGACAGCATTGCACAAGAGTATCCATAAAATGCTGAACGGAAACAAAATGGATGATTATAGGTTTCCACAAAATGAAAAAGACTTTCAAAAACAAGAAAAATACTTATTAAAAGTACCAAAGGATTTTCAAGGAGTATTTGTAAGCAAAGACCAAAAGAAGGCTAGAGTATCTACAAGGGTTTTAGACGTTGGGGCAGATGTAATATCGACAATGGGCAAGGATATTGACCAATGGATCGCATCAAATCTAAATACAGAAATTGTTGATATAAAGCGTACTGGAACAGGAATCATTGTCGATAAAAACGCGATATATGTTCGTGAAAACTTAATACAAGGCTTGGGTTTAGCTTTGTTAATTGTAAGTCTATTGATGGGTTTTTTATATAGAAGCCCAGTAATGGTATTGATAAGTTTGGTCCCCAATATTGTTCCCTTATTTTTTGCAGCCGCACTTTTAGGTTACTTAAACTTTGAACTTGATGCTGGGATATCGATCGTTTTTGCCCTTATTTTTGGAATCGCTGTGGATGACTCTATTCATTTTCTAAGTAAGTACAAACTGAGTCTTTCAAAATACAATAATCAAGAGGAGGCAATGAAAATCACTTTTCGGGAAACTGGCAAGGCGATTATTTTTACTACGATCATTTTGTTCTTTGGATTTTTGGTTTTAATGTTTTCAAACAGCCCGCCAAGTATAATAGTCGGATTGTTAATTTCAATTACTTTAATAAGTGCGGTTATCTGTGATCTCACCTTGCTTCCTGTATTGATAAGAAAGTTTGGAAAAAGACCACTTAAATAGGCCTTACAATGCTACTTGAATAACTATTTTTGTGGCACAATAAACAAGTATAATATGAACACCAGTTTTCTTAAAAAATTAGGTTTAAATAAAAAAAACCACGGTACGAGTACAGGGCTTAAAAATGTAGGAGCTTCAAAAGAATATATTGATTCCTACTCTCCAGTGGATGGTAAATTTATTGGAAGTGTATCAGTAACTACAAAGTCAGATTACGAAAAAGTAATGAAGGCTTCTCAAAAGGCATTTTTAAGTTGGAGAACAATGCCAGCGCCGCTTAGAGGAGAAATAGTAAGACAATATGGCGAAGCCTTAAGAAAACACAAGGATTCTTTAGGAAAATTAGTTTCTTATGAAATGGGTAAGTCTTTACAAGAGGGCTATGGAGAGGTTCAAGAGATGATAGACATTTGTGATTTTGCTGTTGGACTATCAAGACAGCTGTACGGATTAACGATGCATTCGGAGAGACCGTCGCATAGAATGTATGAGCAATGGCATCCTCTAGGAGTTGTGGGGATTATATCTGCATTTAATTTCCCTGTAGCTGTTTGGTCATGGAATTCAATGATCGCAATGGTCTGTGGTGATGTATGTGTTTGGAAGGCAAGTGAAAAAACACCATTGTGTGCAATCGCCTGTCAAAACATAATGAAAGATGTACTTAAAGCCAATAAAGTACCGGAAGGAGTGAGTTGCATTATCAACGGAGACTATAGGGTTGGTGAGTACATGACAAAAGATAAAAGAATCCCATTAGTATCTGCTACAGGAAGTACACGAATGGGTAAGATTGTTGG
>JAHDBI010000001.1:69481-77355 GCA_020630475.1 Saprospiraceae bacterium | reverse complement strand
TTATCTAACGATGGTGACGCTTTTTGAAAAGGAGTAAGGTTCTCCTGTTTCTTTACAAAAGGCGTTCACCATTATTCCAAATACTGCTGGATTCAAAGGTTCGTTTTGAAAAATTCCATCCCATTCAACACTAATGTCATCTGTATAGAACATTAGTTCACCCCAACGGTCATAGATATAAAGATCTTCAAACTCTTCTTCGTCTTGTGCGAATACTCGATAACCATCGTTAACACCATCACCATTAGGTGAAAACACATTTGGAATGTAAAAAGCTTTTTCTGTACAATCATTCACATATCTAGCTACGATGATGGTATCAATTTGACATCCTGAACTTAAATCAATAACGGTAAGTTCATAGTTGACAGAACCACTTAAATCTGTAATTGTTGGGTCTGGACAATTAGCACAACTTAATCCATCTGGTGGCGACCACTGAAAATGATAATCTTTGTTTTCGTCATAAATTATATCAAAGGCATAAGGTAAATTGGAATAAACCGAAATGTCTGTTTCAAGCTCAATAACAACTCCGTCTTGGAGCGTAACATTGGCGAAAGCCGTATCAGTTATACAGCTACCTAGTCGACCAATTAAAGTAAAATTTTCCGAAGAATCAGGATAGAGATTAAATTCTGGTTCAGTACCAAGTGACGCACCAGACGAATCAAACCATTCAAACTCTTCTGCTAATCCAAAACCGTTCACTAAGGCAATTTCTCCCGGACAAACAGTGTCACCAATGGCTTGAATGTCCGCTTTTTCTATCACTGTCAACATAACAGTATCTTCTTGTGTACATGAACCAAGAACGTTTCTTAAAACATAGGAAATACTTTCTTCAGGACTAGAGTCTGGAAACAAACTAGTGTTGTCAGATAAGTATAAATTTGGAATCCACTCAATACTGCCAAAAGCTTGTCCATGTAGAGTCACCACTTCTCCTAAACATAGGGTATCATCTTGCCCTGCATAAGTAAAGTTTTCTGGAATTACCTCGATGGATAAAGTATCTGAGAAAGGACAACCATTGTTAGACAAAACGCTTACATAAAACACCTCACTTTCTGTAGGAGATGCCCAAGGTTGTTCACAATCATTACAAGATAAAGATGAACTAAACTCCCATTCAGCGTTATTACCGTTATCTACGATTAGTTGGATGGAGTCATACCTACAGATAGTTTGATCTTCAATAACAATATCCTCGAAAGTGGTTTCTACGTTTATGTGAAGAGAGTCTCGGTTTTGACAACCATATTGATTGATCACATCGACAACATAATATTCTTGATCTTCTGGATAAACCAAAATACTTTGACAACTATCATTTAAACAATTGAAGTGTTCACCCATCCAGAAATATTCATAATCTGAATTGTAGTTACTTATTTCAATAATGAGTGAATCTCGTTGACAAATAATAGTATCCGGAACCAAGGTGATTTCTGGGATGGCCACAGGTGCAACATTAACAATAACCGAGTCAATTTGTCGACAACCATTGGTAAGCACCACTTCGAAGAAATAGATAGAAGTATCGGTTGGCGCCGCCGTTGTAGTAACACAAGTCAAGCATGCTATATCAGGATCACTTAGCCACCCGATAGAACTAATTCCTGCTGGTCCAGTTACGCTACCGGATATTTCTACTTCTTCTCCTTGGCAAATAGTCACTTCTTCTCCTGCATCCACCACATTATTAATTAGAACCTCAACTACCTGTTCATAAGTATCGATACACCCTATCGCACTCGTAACAGTTAATTGCACATTATACGAACCCGCTTCATTGAAAAATAGAACGGGATTATTTTCAATGGAATTTTCACCATCACCAAATTCCCAAAGGAATGTAGAGCCAGGAAGCGCGGTACTTAAGTTGATAAATTGTACTTCAGTCTCTTGACAAATTGTTTCGGAGGAAACCTCAAAATAAGCCTCTGGATAATCTTCTATTACGACACCATTTGCTTGAGTTAGTGTATCTATACAAAATCCAATACTTGCGATTAATTCTATATCATAAAAACCTTCCTGTTCAACTAGAAAAACAGGATTTTCATCATTGGAGCTAAAGTTGTTAGGGCCGCTTAAAGACCAATTATAGCTTTGAATAGGCTTCGTACCTTCACTATTATTTTGAACACCTACCTCAATAGGGGTTCCACATAATGGTGTGTTTTTAATGTCGAAATCTAAATTTAATTCGTGGACTTCAACAGGAATACCAGAGAAGCTACGAGTACAACCAGCTGTATCACTTACGATAAGACGAGGAGTGTAAATGCCCGTTTCACTATAAGAGTAAACACTCGTATTTGAACTAACTAAACCTGGAATACTGTCTAGGATTCCGTTTCCGAAATCCCAAACGTATTGATAGTTTCCATTTGATTGTGCATTTAATTCTATATCAACAGGAAGACATGAAGAGTCTATAGACATTTCAAAGTTAGCATCTGGTCCATTGATGTTTATAAAGTCTTCAAGAAGCAATGTATCTTGACAGCGTTCGTTCATTATGGCAATTAGACTTACGTCGAATGATCCTGGCGAAGTGTAAACATGTGAAGGGTTTTCTAGATTTGATGTACCACTATTATCGCCGAAACTCCATATGTATTCTACCGTATTTACAGATTGATTTTCAAAATTTACCAATAAAGGAGGACATGTGGACTGAGTAGGGTTTGCTGTAAAAGCAGATAGCGGGTTAACAATTTCAACCGCTTCATCAAGACATATAAATTTCACACAACCATCTGTGGCGACAATGGTCAAACAGATGTTATAAAGTCCTTCATTTTCATATATATGAAAAGGGTTCTTTTCATTAGATGTGTTACCATCACCAAAAGTCCAAGTGTAACTTGCTACTTGCTCATTATCCGTAAAAGATTCGAATTGAATGCCTCCGTATTCACAACCAATGGAGTCTCTAGAAAAGTCAATACTAAAAGTGTTTGTACGAATAGTGTCTATCAAAAGGTCCTCACAATTCCAATCATCCTTGACATAAAAGGATAATTCATAATTATCCACGACTTGAAATGTTTTGGATGTGTTGGGTGTTGTGGCCGTGTGAAATCCTGAACCAATATCCCAATACCATTCATTAAGTGTTCCAAAAAGAGAAGTGCTATTGTCAGAGAATTGTGCAAAGTTTGGAATACAGATGACTTGATCATACACAGGGTTTGCTGTAACCTTATTGACATAAAGAGAATCATCAAGTCTAAAGGAGTCTTGACAATTGTGAACATCTGTTATAACGAGAAGAGGAGAAACATACGCTCCAGGTTCATTAAAACTTAAAGTTTGATTTGGATTAGTTGGATTAGAAAAGTTTCCAATAAAATCTGTAAATAAATATTCTTCTGCGTCTATAGATTGGTCTGTAAGAATTATTTGATCTGGGTAACATATTTTAGTTGTATCAGGTATATAAAAAGCGACAGGGTCTGATATAACAATAGTGTCCTTTGCAAAATGATCACAGCCCGTTGTAAAATTATAGGACTCAATAGAAATAGGGTAAGTACCTCTTGCATCAAACGTGTAGTTGAAAACAGAATCTGTTGAATTAAATACTCCTGTTTCAAGTTCTAAGGTCCAGTAAATTGAATCAGCTGATTTGGACATACTGATGATTTCAACTTCATAGGGTTGTTCACAGGAGTAATTCAATTTTATTCCAGCAGTAGGAGCCCAGAGGTTTATAAAATTTTCTTTGAACAGACTTGATGGGCAGCCGTGATGTAAAGCAATTAAGCCGACGTCTAATGAATCTATGTTATTAAATGTTATTTCTGGATTTGGCTCATTAGAGCTTGTATCTTGACCAAACTGCCAAAACCAAGTATCAGTGTATTGGCTTACAATACTCTCAAAACGCCACAAGGCAGAAGCACAGGTATCTTGAGGGTTTACAACAAAATCAACTTCAGGGGGAATTCCTGCATTGATGTAATTTGGAACCACTAAAGTGTCTCTACACCCAATTTCGTTTTCTGCAATCAAGGTTAAAGCAAATGACCCCGTGTCCTGAACAGTAAAATTTGGACTAACATCATTAGATTGTAAGACGGGATTAGTATTTATTGACCAATCATAAAACACAATGTTGTCATTAGCTAAAATGCTATCGATTAGGCTAAAGTCTAACGGGACGCAACCTATAGGACCAAAATAAGGAAGGTTAATTTCAAAAGGTGAAATGTATATGGGTTCTAAATCGACAAGCTCTGAACATCCGGTATCGGATGTGTATGATAAGGACAAATCATAGGTTCCATAATCTAAAGCAGTAAAATCAAATGATTCTCCAATAAAAGTATCTTGTACAGTATTTCCCGAGACAACCCATTCAAAAACCCCACTATCTTCAGAAGTTCCTGTAACGCTAACTACGTGTGGAAATGAACAAGCAACATTGTTTTCGACAATGACATCAAAAGAGGGTTGAGGAAAAACATTAATACAATCTGTAGATATTAAGGTGTCAATACAATTGTTATTGTACCTAACAAGTGCAACCTCATAACAACCCTCTTCAGAATATATATGCGAAGGTTCAAGTTCGTTGGAAACGATACCATCACCAAAAATCCAAATTAAACTATCGGCCGACAAATCACTATTATCTATAAAACTAATAGAATTACCTAAGCAGAGATCTTCGACAGAGGCACTGAAACCAACAAAGGGATCTGTATTGATAAGTTCAGGAAAGAAGGTAGTGTCAGCACAGACATTGCTTTTGGCGATAACAAAGACATCAAATAATCCGATGTCAGGATAAAAGACATTCATTACACTGTCTCCTGTGGAGGATTCCCCGTTTCCCAGAAACCACTCATACTCTAGGTCTTCTTCAGGATTTACAATATAGAAATCTGCGGTAAAGGGCAGTTCACAACTGTTGGTGATATCGACTACAACTTCAACAGGGTCAATTGATTCAACTTCAATTAATTCTGTTTTGACTACGGTATTCGAACAAGTGTTTTCATCAATCACTGTCAAGCTCAATGAATAAACGCCAGCGGATTCATAGGTCGTTGAAATCATTTCATCAGGATCGTTAGTGTTTATTACGTTGCTCGTTCCTCCAACATCCCATAACCAGGTATAAATTTCGCCATCTGAAGTAGTTAAATCTTGAAATTCAACATTCAAAGGACTACAGCCCCCATATACAGATGCTTCAAAGTCGACATTTGGTTTAGCATGAATTACGATATAGTCCGGTTTACACACCTGTGCTGTATTATTGGCTTCATCTGTCACCGTTAGACAAACCTCAAATGACCCAATTTCATTAAAAACAACACCTGGATTTTGTTGACTCGAGTTACCTAATTGGTAAGTCCAGTCCCAATCGAGAATGGCACCATCTGAACTATACGATTGATCATAAAAGTTAACGAGTAGTTCTTCACAACCCTCATTGCCGCTAGAAATAAAATCAACAGTAATTTGCGCATGACATAGAAAAGAATGGGATATCAAACACCCTAACATAAACAACTTCTTCATTGATGTAGTTTTCAATGTTAAATGGTTCGGAATATTCCGATGAGTATGTTAAGATGGGAATATAACTAAGTGATATAGTTCGAAAATAGTTAAGCTTATAAGCTTGACAAAACAAAATGCAAACATTACAGAAAAATCCATGTATTCACGGAAAGACTAGCTAAGGGTAAACCCTTAGTTAGTCTTTCAATGGATGAATTTTAGTCTTCAACCATCGGTCTAAATGATCATAAATCAATCGGCGATTTTCAGATTCAAAACTTTTAATGCGGGTAAAATGATTTCCATCCTTCTTTGTCATTAAAATGGCATCTCTCTCTTTTGGAGGCACCATACCACAAGCTGCCCACGGATCATTTTCGCCTTGGATATAAATAATTTTATCCCCATTATGATACAACCAAACACGAACATGTTTTAAATATTCTGGATTGAAACTTAAGTCTTGATTTTGTGGTCCAAAAATGGCGTTATCGAAGGAAGACATTGTTTTGATTTTATCTTCGAGATGATCATGAACAAACTGATAATATCCGTTTTCTTTCATAAACTGATAAAAGGCAGGCTCGAAATAATTTACGACATCATCACTGTAAAAGTCAAAACCGACGATCTCTTTAAGTAAGTTAAAAGTTTCTCGTGCGGTCATGTTTTCTTTTATTCGATCACAATCATGACCCCATTGCCATAGCGAAAAGGTGAATTCTAAAACAGAATACTCAAATGCCCCTTCAACGCCAACTCGACTAAAAGATAAGCTATCTGCTTTAGCCGTTGAATCGACCATAGGAAGAATTTCATCTCTCATTTCTAAAGCACTAATTTGAAAGTCATTTAATCTTTTTCTACAATCCTCCGATCCTCTTGAAAGGATATGCTCATCACATCTTTTATCTTCTCGAGCCATTGGAAGAGGCGCAACATATGGGATAGCCACTTTGACATCATTAGGATACTTGTGCCTATAAATTAGACAGGTGGTCCCTCCTTTACTAATTCCTGTACTGATCCACTCATTTTTATATAGTTTCTTAAAAAGGTTTCTAATTCTATGCAGATCCTCCATGGCTTGGTCATTGGTCAAGTATTGATAGTCGTATGGCTCTGGTTTGGATTTTCCAAAAAACCGATACTCCACAATAATTTGATTGGCCATAAGGATTTCACTCAACTCGTAAAATCTTGAGCGAGCACTGTATCCTTCCGTAACGAAAACTACTGGAGCATTTTTATCATAGTGAGACAAAAAGATTCTTTGTTGAAACATGCCTTTCGAATGATCCTCGTGGTCCAAAAACTGATCAATCATGACTACATATTCCTGTTTAAAATGATGGCCAGTCTTTATGATATCAATTGTGGCATTTGGAAATATTTTTTTGAAAGAATCGATAAAACCACTTTGTGCCTTTGTTGTAATAGAAAGGCAGAGTGAAAAGAGTAATAAAAACCAAAAACTTAATTTGTTCATATTGTTGAATTCTATGGACGCTTAAATTAAATGTATTCCACGAGATGGAGAAATAGGATAAACATTAAAGCGAGAATTTATCGAGGATAAATCTATCTCAGGGCTTACAAGATTTATTGTACAACCCCCAAAACCACCCCCCATCATTCGAGCTCCGAAAAAGTCTTTATGGTCTTTAGCAAGCTGAACAAGTTCATCTAATTCTCGACAAGAGACCTTATATTCTTTTGATAATCCATGGTGGCTTTCGTAAAGAAGCTCTCCTAGGTACTTAAGGTTGTTTGATATTTCTTGGACAAATGTAGCAACGCGCTTGTTTTCTTCGATGATATGTTTTAGAGAAAGAAATTGATCTTCGGAAAAGATAGATTTATGCTCTAAAATGATACTTAGACTCAATTCGCGGAAATGCGAAAAGCTGTAATGTTCATTTAATATTTGAAGTGCTGACTCGCTTAAGGAACGTTGGTTGTTATACCCAGTTTCTAATAGTTTGTGTTTTACTCCAGTATCAATGAGCAGCCAAGATAGGTTGTCATTTAATTCGACACCTTTCATTGTACTTTTGTAAAAATCTATGTGAAGAGCATGGTTTTTCTTTCCAAACATAATTGCATTCTGATCCATTGTTCCACCTAGAACACCTGTTTTGTTTTCTGCAATCGAAGCTTTTTCCACCATTTTTTTTGGCGAAAGCCCTAAAGAGAAAAGTTGATTTAGACCAAAAATAAAGCCCAATGTTAAAGCCGAAGACGATGACATTCCAGCTCCAATTGGAAGATCACCACCAAAACTTAAGTTAAATCCATAAGGTATTTTTAATAAGGACAAAGCACCACTTAAGTATTCAAACCATTTT
>JAHDBI010000001.1:56394-69381 GCA_020630475.1 Saprospiraceae bacterium | reverse complement strand
ATCGTTCATAGCAAAATGATTTTTTCTTTCTGTCCATCGCCCTCGTGTGAAATCAGGAAAAGCTACGGGATGACTACCAAGACTTACACTTTCTTCTGACAGCGGAGTAATAGCCAACCATGTAGCAGCGTCGTATACGTCGAAAGGTGGATCTAAGTCTGCTTTACAATGTTCTACTAGGGAATGAATTAAAAAATAATCCATTCCTCCATGACCGGCTCCAACTGCTTTTTGTTCTTGTTTTTTCCAAAGGGGATGATCGTATTTGTCTAGATAGGGCTTGGCTTCTTCCCATCGATGACTCGGCGAAAGTCCTTCTATATGCAAGGATTTATTAACAGACATCCAAAGACCCTTTTCACCTTGAACTCTGAATCCTAAGGAATAAGGTCGAGGCAAATTGGTGTCGTGATGTAGGACTATAGTTTCGTCGTTATTTGTTTTTATAGTGGTGGTTACTTTATCACCTAACTTAAATGATTGTTTAGAGTTAGGGTGACGTTCTCCTCCGTTAGGATGATTAAGAATGTAATTATGTAGGCCACGTGATTTAGAGGAGACAGAATTTAAAAACATAAATCGATTACCACGATTGATATCTATCATTTGAGCTACCGGACCAATGCCGTGCGTGGGATATAAATCCCCATTTCTATATATAGAATGTTTAGTCCTCCATTTGGCCTCACTAAAACCTTTGTCACCAAATTCAACTCCAGAGTTGTAGGCCGTTTTTCCATCATTGAATTTTACACCGCGTAGATCGTGTTGATAGCCTCCTTCAAGATGAATCAGTTCCCCAAAAATGTTTTGTCTCACCATATTTAAGATGGCCATGATGTCTCTTCTAAAACAAACATTTTCCATAAAGTATAAATGGGTACCAGTTTTTTCCGAGGTGTTGACAAGTTGCCAGCATTCATCTATTGAAAAGCCACCACAAACTTCCATACCAGTGTAAATGCCAGCCTCCATGCAGGCAATGGCCATTTCACTATGCCAGCGCCAGGGTGTGGCAATGATAGCTAAATCTATATCTTCTTTTTCAATTAATGATTTGTAAGAATCGTCACGATCGTTATAAAATCTTGGTTGAGGTTTGTCTTTTTTACTAAAGATGTTTTTAGTTCGATTGATCATTTCTTCATCAATCTCAGCGACAGCGACAATATTACAATCACTACGATTTAATAATAAGTCAATATGCGATTGACCTCGAAAACCGCTACCTAAAATGGCGACATTTAACTTTCCAGTTGTATTCATTCTTTCTTTCCGCGCATCAAGGTTCCTTGTTCCTAGTAATGTTCCTGTACCCGCAAGCGCTGCAGACTGTAAGAATCCTCGTCTATCAATTTCCATAATTTAGATTTTATGAAAGATAATAAGAATAAACAGCATGATAAAGAGTTAAAAACCAAATCAAAACAAGTGCGTAGAGTTGAAAAAAAGTATATATTTGCGGTTCAAATCTGGTCGGGTGGCCGAGTGGCTAGGCAGAGGTTTGCAAAACCTTGTACGGCGGTTCGAATCCGTTCTCGACCTCAACCAGTAGAGTCCCATTGTTTTCGAATGATGGGACTTTTTTAATGGTAAAATTTAACATCAATGCTTTAATCGGTTTCGATTATATGCGCTAGAAGCCATTTAAAAATTACCTTTGCAGCCAAATTTATATGCCATATGTTAAGCGTATCTAACCTGACCCACCAATTTGGAAAAAGAGTGTTGTTTGATGAAGCCAATGTATTTTTTGGTGCATCCAATTGTTATGGAGTCATAGGAGCCAACGGTGCCGGAAAGTCTACATTTTTAAAGATCATCACTGGTCAGCGAGAAGCAACGAAAGGTTCTATTTCTATTGAGCCAGGAAAAAGAATGGCTGTACTAAAACAAGATCACTTCGAATTTGATGACCATAAAGTTTTGGATACTGTGATGATGGGTCATCAGAAATTATGGTCGATCATGCAAGAAAAGGATGCGATTTATGCAAAGCCTGATTTCAGTGACGCAGATGGGATAAAAGCATCAGAACTCGAAGAAGAGTTTGCCGAAATGGATGGTTGGAATGCCGAGCCATCTGCTGCCGCTCTATTGAGCGGAATAGGTATTATTGAAGCTGATCACTTTAAGTTATTGAAAGAGCTTAATGGAAATCAAAAGGTACGTGTTCTTTTGGCGCAAGCCCTATTTGGAAACCCGGACATATTGGTGCTCGATGAGCCTACAAACGACTTAGATATTGAAACGGTGACGTGGTTGGAGGATTTTTTGTTGAATTTTAATAATACGGTCATCGTTGTTTCACACGATAGACACTTTTTAGACACAGTGTGTACGCATATTGTTGATATTGATTATTCAAAAATTAATGTGTATACAGGTAACTATACATTCTGGTACGAATCATCACAGCTTGCGTTAAAACAAAAGTTGGCTCAAAACAAAAAAGTTGAAGATAAGCGAACAGAAATGCAAGCTTTTATTGATCGATTTAGTGCGAATGCCTCCAAGTCAAGACAAGCAACAGCGCGTAAAAAGATGCTTGAAAAGTTGACAGTTGAAGAAATCAAACCATCAACACGTAAATATCCTGGAATCATTTTCACACAAGGTAGAGAAGCAGGAGATCAGATTTTGAAAGTAGATAAATTAAGTTACTCGCTTGATGGAGTTCCCTTATTTAAGGATGTTGATTTTACGGTGAACAAGGGTGATAAAATTGCTATACTATCAAAAGATGGTTTAGCGACCACAGCCTTCTACCAAATCTTAAATGAAGAGTTAGAAGCAGATTCAGGAAGTTTTGATTTTGGACAAACGATTACAACGGCTTATCTACCCGTTGAAAATGAAAAATATTTTAGCGATGAACCCTTGCCGTTAATGGATTGGTTGAGACAATATTCTCAAAATAAAGAAGCGCAATATATCAGGGGCTTTTTAGGAAAGATGCTTTTTAGTGGTGAAGAAGTTTTTAAGACTTCAGATGTACTTTCAGGAGGGGAGAAGGTGAGATGCATGCTTTCGCGAATGATGATGAAAGAAGCCAATTTTTTGATGATTGACGAACCAACAAACCACCTCGATCTAGAAAGTATTACAGCTTTTAATAACTCCTTGATCAATTTTGCCGGTACAGTAATGTTTACAACACATGATCATCATTTTGCACAAACGGTGGCCAATAGAATTATTGAGATTACACCGAAGGGTATTTTGGATAAGTTGAAAACCTTAGATGAATACTTATCTGATTCTGAAATACAATCGACCAGGAAGTCCATGTATCAATAGTGTTACAAAAAACCCATAATTCTGCTACTTCAAGAAGAATTATGGGGTAGAGATAATAAAGTCAATTCAAAGATATTTGAAAGATGAATGGCTGTCTAAGGGATATGTAAAACGCGAATCCTTTTTTTCACAAAACGTAAACTTTTTAGAATAGCATGAATTATAAACTATTCATGTAGTCGTTGAGATTGACTTCTTTTTCTAACTCAAGTTTTTTTCTTAACCGATACCTACTTATTTCGACACCCCTTACAGAAATATTCATCAGTGGCGCAATTTCTTTTGTATTTAGGTTCATTCGTAGATAAGCACAAAGCTTGATATCCCTAGGGGTTAGATTAGGATAAAGCGTCTTTAGTTTGGTGGTAAAATCAGAGTGTACTTCGTCAAAATATTGTGCAAATTTTTCCCAGTCTTCATTTAGTCGGATGTCATCGTTTAATAGCCCTAAGATTGATCTGAGAGATTTGGTTACAGTCGGATCCTTAGATTGCCGCTTAGTTTTTTCTATTTCTTCTTTCAGTTTGTTGAGGGTCTCGTTTTTTTGCAAAACATGCATTGTAGACGAGGCGAGTTGGCGATTTTTAAAGTTGATTTCGTCTTGTAGTTTCTCGGACTTGAGGCGTTCGATTTCATCTTGAGAAGCCTCATTCTCCGTGATTAATTTTTTCTTTTCCTCTTTATATTTTCGATTGGGTAAGAATAAAAGAACGGCCAACAGCAAAAGGCCTAATAGAGCATAAACTAATTTGGCCAACAGACTTAAAAACCAAGGTGGTGAGATTTTAAAACCCAGCTTAATCTCATTAATTTGACCATGGAGTTTTCCTTGTAGCTTAAAAAAGTAATCCCCATGATTTAAGTTAATGAATTGTTGAGACCCCTCGCTTGACCAATTCGTCCATGTTGAATCTACGCCAATTAGCTTCCATCGATATTTAATGTGTTTTGATCTCGCTTGATAATTACTATTGAAGTGGAATCGAACGGTGTTTCGGTTATAGCTTAGTCGATTGTCCTCTAGTGAGCTTAGCGGAATCCAGGTTTGTTGAGCATTTTTATATTGAGCATTTATCGTCAAATTAAAAGGGATAACGTGTTCTTGCTTCAAGTTGACTAGAGTAAAGCCTTCGTCTACACCAAATAATACCTGATCATTGATCAGATTGATGTTTTCAAAACCTAAAATGAGTCGAGCATTGATTTCAGGAAGACCTCGTTTTACATATTTTCCGTTTTCAAATACTAGAACTCCCGTCTCATTATCTGACACAAACCAAATGTTTTCTTGCTTGTCCTTTTTTATTGCACGTAGGGGAAACTGAGTATCTAATATCGATACGAGCTCTTCTAATTCAACTAGGCTATCTTGTTCTTGGTTATAGCTAAAAACACCCTCTGAATTACTTATGACAACTTCATCGTTTAGTTTAAAAAGATGAACTAATAGGTTGGAGTTTAAACCATGTTTCTCACCATACTTTGTTTTTAAATGGATTCTTTCGTGTTCCAAATCAACATCAAAACTATATAAGCCCTTATAAGGGTGAGCCACCCAAATTAATCCCGATTTATCCATCTCTATAAATCGACTGGATTCATTAAAGTCTTCTGTTCTAAAGACGTTTTTCCATCCATTCTTTCCTTTTTTTATTAGGCTTAAGCCAAAGTAGTTTCCTTCAATAACTAGTTGATCTGTCAGCTGAAGAATTTTCCAGCTTCCATAAGTTTCTGGGACTTTTAAAAACTGATCATTTTCAAAATAGAATAACCCTTCTTGATGAGACATAAAGAAGTCCTGTTGGGTTTTACTTAAACTCCAAACTTGTCCTTCGGTCCCAGGCACCAAATTAAAGGAAGATGCACCTTCTGTAAACACACCGGTTTTAGTTCCCCAATAATTGACACCAAGATGTTCGTTTATCGAATATCCCGATAGATTGCTTTCTATACTAATTAATTTAGAGGGACTTTGAAGGTCTATATAGTCTACACCATTTTCCAGGGCTACCCAAATATTTTGGTGATTGTCCACTGCGATGTGATGAACAGTATTGTGTTGTAAACCCCTCAGAGTATTTAAGACATAAGCGTTTTTTAAATTTTCATCTGTGATAATTATACCACTGGATTGGGTTCCAAAAGCATATCCCCCCTTAAAGTGTATCCCGCACGTAATTGTGGATTGACTAAAGACAGGATCAATGTCGCTGATAATTGGATTAAAAAACCCGTTTCTTTTGAGATATACCTGTTTATTGAACCCAAAATATATACTTTCGTCTTGACCATACTCCATAGCATAGAAACCCTGGTATTTAAAAGGATCGGAACCGGCTACGAGTTTACTTTTACCATTTCTTAATTCGAGTATGCCGACATTAATTTCGTGATAATAGGTTTTTCCGTATAAGGAAAATAACTGTACAATAGGGTTGTTGCTTGAACTTATATGTTTGTCTTTACCTATCTCGTACAAAACATTAGATGAAAGAAAAGATGTTTTTCCACTATTGTGATATATGTCCCATACGTCGGCAAAGCTTCTTTGTTGGTTGGGAATTTGGTTTTTAATGGAGTAAAACTCCTTTTTCCACTCGTTGAGAAGTACAAATCCAATTTCATCTTGAGCCCCAATCCATAAGGTATCTTGATCGATTTGAAGGCTTCGAATAGAGGTATGATTTGGGATTACATGTTTTTGCCATTTAAAACCGTCATAAATAAATAGACCTGAATTGTTTCCTACGTAGACGTGTCCATTTTTATCACATGCGATAGCCCAGTTTTGGCTTTGCCCGCCCATATTTTGTTTGGTGAAATGCCTTATTTCGGGAATACTTGTTTTTCTACTCTGAGAAACAAGTTTTCCAGAAAAGAGAAACATAATAATTAAAAATATATAAACGGTATTTGACATAAAATGACCAATATTGTTGGTGTTTACACGAGAAAACAGACCATTCTGGTATATGCCTAAAAAAGTATGGTTGTAGCACAAAAATCTCATTGAAGTAGTCTTGATGTATAAACAATTGTCGTGTAACGAGCCACAATAACATACATTTATTCCGAAAGACTATAATCTTGACAAACAATATTTTATAGTTGACAAAAATGTAAACACATATATTTTAATAAAGGCACTTATGAAAAAGTGTAATTGCAAACATTTAAACCTAGCAAAATGAAAAGATTTTTACCCTTGTTATTAATGTTCTTTACAGGCTCATTATTAGCACAAACTACATTTGATTTTGAAACATCTTCTACAATTCTAACATTCGATGGATTCGGTGGTGCCGGAGCAGGTACTATTGCGAATCCAGACATGTCAGGAAATCCTTCAAGTACTGTTTTAGACCTTTCTAAAGGTGCTGGAGCAGAGACTTGGGCAGGTGTTGTTACGAACCCAGGTCCTGAAGGAGGAGTTTATGCTGAACCAGGTGGACAAATCTGTATGGACGTATGGATGGATCACATCGGAATAATTAGTTTAAAATTAGAAATGGAAGCTTTTGACAATCCTGCGAATTATCGTCAAGAAGTGGCCAATACTACAATGAATGCATGGGAAACAATATGTTTTGATATGGATGCTAATTCTTTAGATGGTGATTTAACACCAGCGGCAGGAAAAAGCTACCTTAAAATCGTAATATTCCCGGACTTTGGTACTATGGGAGGAGCTGAAGCAGAGTCTTATTACATAGACAACATAACTGTTCCGGCTTTACCATCAACTATTGATTGTGTGACTCTTTATGATTACGAGTCTCCTGAATCTTCTCCAGGATTTTTCACATTTGGTGGATCTTTAGAAGGAACAATCACTCCACAGGTTCCTAACCCAGACGTAAATACAGATAACTCAAGTGCTGGTGTAATGGAATACATCAAAGCTGGTGATGCTCCTACTTGGGGTGGTGCTTCTTACACATTAGATGAGCCATTAAACGGGACAACACTTCAAGAAGTATGTATAAAATATTGGGCACCGAATACAGGTAACCTAACAATAAAACTTGAGTTAGATGATTTCCAAGATCCAGAAAACTGGATTGGAACAGTGAATTATGACGACGCCTCAACATGGCAAAATTTATGTTTTGATGTTACCATGCCTTCGTTTGAAGGAAATATGAATTCTGCAGGAGGAAAGGTTTATCCTAAACTAATATTGTTCCCAGATTTTGGAACAGCAGGGTCAGGTACAGATGTCACGTATTATATGGATGATTTTGTGGCTAAAATTGATACTGCTGAACAAAACTATGATGTTCATTTTTCAGTAGATATGAATGAGTTTGCAGGAGATCCTTTTACGGGTGTTTTTGTTAACGGAACATTCAACGGATGGGCAGGAGATACTAACCCTTTATCAGATGATGATGGAGATGGTGTTTGGACAGGAACATATAACCTTCCTGCAGGTGCTCATGAATTTAAGTATACCCTTGATGGATGGACACAACAAGAAGTATTTACAGGATCAGAAGATTGTGTTATATCTACTGATGATGGAAATGGTAACATTTTCCATAACAGAGCTTTAACGGTAACCGAAGAGACAACCTTACCTGCTTATTGCTACAACAGTTGTTATGCTTGTGGCCAATCTGTAACCATAACATACAACCTTGGATTTGATACAGCGATTTCTGTTGATCCGGAAAACGTATATGTTGCTGGGGGAACTGGATTTGGTGTACCAGGAGATAATAAAATGACAGATCCAGACGGTGATGGTATTTACTCTATTACTTTAGAAAAGCCAATAGGTTTTGCGAGTCACTATACATTTATCAATGGTGATTGTTTCTGGGATTGTAAAGAAGATATTTCTGGATTAGAATGTTCAGATCCAGATAACTTTAATGACAGATTTTTGGATACGCTTTCTTCAGATATCACCATCAATACTTGTTTCGGAACTTGTGCTACGGATACAGAGTGTGGATCATCACCAACTTCAGAAGTAACATTTAATGTTGATATGAATATGGAAACGATCAGTGCGGAAGGTGTATTTATAGCTGGTGAATTTACAGGTTGGGGCGACCAGCCAATGACAGATGATGACGGAGATGGAATTTATAGCTATACAGTAAATCTAATTGCGGATGAATGGGAATGGAAGTTCAAGAACGGTACTTCAGGTTGGGAAGTGTTTAATGATGGAGACCCATGTACAATTACTGTAATTGACGGAGGAAATACATTTATTAACAGAGTGACATCATTTGATGGATCAGAAGAACAAGTTGTTCTTGATGCATACTGTTTCAATAGTTGTAACCAATGTGAAAGTTCTACAGGTGATGTTTCTTTTGAGGAGTCACTATTTAAAGTAATTCCTACCGTAAGTGCAACAGAATTCAATATAGAGTTCAAGACAAACGATGAAAAGCAAATTAGGCTTGTAGACTTATCAGGAAAAGTTGTTTATTCCGCGAAAGCGAATACCAGTCTATATACACTTAATGTAACAGATTATACACAGGGAGTGTATATGATACAAGTGATCAGCGAAAATCAATTTAAATCACAAAAAGTGATCATCACTAAATAAAGAAAATGAAGGTTAGGTTTATCATATGTGTTTGCCTTCTATTCTCGTCCCTCTCGTGGGGACAGAGGATAGAAGGCAAAATCACAGATGCGGAAGATGGTTTAGGAATCATCGGAGCAACCGTGATGGAAGAGGGAACGACTAATGGAACAATCACTGATATCGACGGTCAGTATACCATTACATTAACGACGGAGAACCCAAAATTGATGGTTTCTTTCCTTGGTTACAAGGATCAAATCATTTCTGTTGATGGTAGAAGTTCTATAGATGTAATGATGAATATTGATGCAGCGACTTTGGACGAAGTGGTTGTGGTTGGTTATGGTGTTCAGAAAAAAAGTGTTGTAACAGGAGCGATTGCAAAAGTCAAGTCTGAGGATTTGGAGGATATGCAACTGGCTAGAATTGAACAATCTTTACAAGGGCGAACCGCAGGTGTAAGGGTAACTCAAGGATCAGGTCAACCAGGTTCAGGTTCAACTGTAAGAGTTCGTGGAACAACGACGATTGGTGACTCTAACCCTTTATATGTAGTGGATGGTGTAGTTGTAAATGGAGGAATTGACTACCTCAACCAGAGTGATATTGAGTCAATCGAGGTTTTGAAAGATGCTGCATCTGCATCAATCTATGGAGCGCGTTCTGCTAACGGTGTTATCCTTGTGACAACAAAAAAAGGAAAGGATGGCCAAATGTCCGTTAACTATAATGCCTACAAAGGGTGGCAAAGACCATGGAAAAAGTTGTCCTTATTAAACGCTACAGAGTATGGAATTTTGATGAATGAAGCCTCTGTTGCATCGGGTGGACCAATTTTGTTTGATGAACCAAGAGCACTGGGAGAAGGAACCGATTGGCAAAGTCATGTTTTTAGAGATGATGCTCCTATAACCAACCATGAATTAAGCTTAACCGCCGGTAATGATAAGTCCACTTATTATGCTTCCTTCGGTTATTTTGACCAAGAAGGAATTGTATCTGAGAATCAATCAAGATTTACAAGATGGACTGCTCGATTAAACTCTGAGCATAAAGTAACAGATAGGATTAAATTCGGAACCAATTTAAGTTATGCTAAAATTAGAGGTCAAGGAATTTCTACGAATTCTGAATTTGGTTCACCTTTAAGTAGAGCGATTAACCTTGATCCGATTACGCCACTATATGAAACTGATCCAGAAAGATTGGCTAGTCCAGTGTTTGCTAACAATGCTGTTGTTTCTGATGAAAATGGAGTGTTTGGAATTTCTGACCTAGTCACGTCCGAAATATTAAATCCCGTTGCTGCTTTAAGTACCGGTGAAGGATATGGATGGAGTGACAAAGTCGTTGCAAATGCTTATGGAGAAATTGAATTGTTTGATGGTTTTTCTTATCGTTCAAGTATCGGAACAGATTTAGCATTTTGGGGTGGTGAAGGATTTACACCGGTGTTTTATCTCAATGCGGCGAACAGAAATGATGTCAACGATTATAATAGATCCCAAAACAGAGGACTGTATTGGATCTTTGAAAATGTATTGAAATATTCCACGAACCTGAATGGACATGATTTCCAGTTTATTTTTGGAACAGCAGCAGAGAAAAATCAAGGTGAAGGTATAGGAGGAACAATACAAGATATTCCTGTAAATAATCTTGAAGACGCTTCGTTAGGCTTTGCTACATCTGTTGAATCTCAATCTTTCTATGGTTTTGAATATCAAAGTACAATTTCATCTGTTTTTACAAGGTTAAACTATAACTATAACGAAAAGTATTTATTGACTGCTACGATGAGAAGAGATGGATCTTCTAAGTTTGGATCTAATTACTTATACGGTTACTTTCCATCTGTTTCTCTTGGATGGAACATTACAGACGAAGATTTTTTCCCTCAGAACAACATATTTAACTACATTAAATTAAGAGGTTCTTGGGGCATAAATGGAAACGATAGAATTGGAGATTTTCGATTCTTACCAATTGTCGTAACAGGGGGCAACTATACATTTGGTCAATTTGATGAATTGGTCATTGGTGCTTCACCGGGTGATATTGCGAATCCGGATTTGCGATGGGAGGAAACAAAACAATTGAATTTTGGATTTGATTCTCGACTTTTTGAACATGTTACCCTTGGAATTGATGTGTACAGAAAAAGAACTTCTGGAATACTTCAACGATTTGATATACCAGCGTTCGTAGGATTTGGATCACCTGATGCAAATGTAGGTGAAATGAATAATGATGGAGTAGAGATTGAACTTGGAATAAATAAAGACATTGGCCCTGTAAATGTTGATTGGAGTGGTGTTATTGCACACTTAAGAAACGAGGTGGTGTTCTTAGCTCCAGGAGTAGACTTCTTACCTGGTCAAACATTTAGTCCACAAGGATTAGAATTAAGTAGAACCTCCGTGGGCGAGCCTATTGGTTATTTATTTGGGTATAAAACGGATGGACTATTTCAGAATCAGTCTGAAGTTGACGCTTATGTCAATGCCGAAGGAGAACCATTACAACCAGATGCTGCTCCAGGAGACATAAGGTTTGTAGATTTTAATGAGGATGGGATAATTGATGAAAACGATCGAACGAAAATTGGTGATCCTACTCCAACGTGGTCGTATGGAACAACGCTTAATGTGACTGTTGGTGACTTCGATTTCCTTGTATTCGGTCAAGGGGTTTATGGTAATGACATATACCAAACAACAAGGCGATTTGATCTTCAAATGGCGAACTTAACTGGAGATGCATTAGGTAGATGGACTGGAGAGGGTACAAGCACGGATTTCCCAAGATTAATTTTCAATGATCCAAACAGGAACTTTAGTCGTAGTTCTGATTTTTATGTAGAGTCAGGAGCATTCTTTAGAATCAAAAATTTCCAAGTTGGTTATTCTTTACCTAATAATCTGTTAGATAGACTTAAATTAACGAAGGCCCGTTTTTATATTGGTGCAAATAATTTAATCACTTTTACAGCCTACAGTGGATTTGACCCAGAGATCGGAGATGGAGGAGGAATAGACAGAGGTTTATATCCACAACCTAGAACATTTTTAGTAGGTACAAACATTACATTTTAGATGAAAAAGATAACGATATATATACTCGCAATTAGTTTCATATTCACTTCATGTCGAGATGAATTTTTAGAGTTAGAACCAAGAGGTTCTGCCACTGAGGCTAATTTTTACAAAACACAAGAGGATTATTTTCAAGGTCTTGTATCCGTTTATGACGTTCTTACTTGGGGTGGAACTAACGGCTGGACGATGGCTTTAGGATTAACCAATGCTGCGTCTGATGATTGCTATGCTGGAGGAAGTGATGCTTCCGATCAACCAGCGTGGGTAGCTTATGACGCATTCAATATGAATCCAGAATTAGGACCACAAGCGGGGTTTTGGTCTAAATATTACACAGGAATTGCGAGGGCAAACCTTATGCTAGAAAAAATTGAGATTGCCGAAGATATAGACGCTGATTTTTTAGACAGGACCACTGCGGAAGTAAAAGTATTAAGAGCTTATTATTACTTTGATCTTTTACGATTTTTTGGTAATGTCATTAAAACGGAAGCTAGAATTACTCCTGATTTATATTATAGCCAATCACAGGTGGACCCTTCAGTTATTTACGATTTAATTGAAAGTGATTTAAATGATGCGATTGCCTCTGAACAACTTCCGGATCAAATTTCTAATCCATCAGAATATGGACGAGTAAGTAAGGATGCGGCTAAAATGTTGCTAGGAAAAGCATTGCTCACAAGTAATGATGATTCTAGAATGTCAGATGCTGCTGATTTATTTGAAGAGTTGATCGCTTCTCAACGATACATGTTAGAGCCTAACTTTGGAAACATATTTAGAGCGGATAACGAATTTGGAGTAGAGTCCATTTTTGAAATCAATTTTTCTGGTTCACAAAGAGGTGGATGGGCAAATTTTGCCAACGGTACTGAGGGTAATTACAACGTACAGTTTTTTGGAATGCGTGATTATGTAGGTCCTGATTTTGCAACAGGTTGGAGTTTTTGCCCAGTTACTGAAAGCTTGGTAGACTTTATGCAAGGTGATCCTCGATTTGAACATACAATTATTGATGGAAATGCTTTAAAA
>JAHDBI010000001.1:53407-56294 GCA_020630475.1 Saprospiraceae bacterium | reverse complement strand
GGAGATGTTTTAGAAAACTTTGTTGTTGGAAAACATGAACATCTACCTATTCCACAAAGAGAAATAGATTTATCACAAGGAACTCTTCAACAGAATCCTGGATACTAAAAAAATAAAAATGAGATATTTTATATTATTATTTGCTTTGATTTCAATTGTCGCTTGCGAACCACAAGTAGATGATAAAATCAGTCTTGGTGAACCACCATCAAACGTGAGTTTTTCCATTACACCAGATACCTCGGTGAATTCTTTTATTTTAACAAACACAACACCAAATACATTTTTACAAAGATGGGATTTTGGTAATGGAATCACTGCGGAAGGAGAAGAAGTAACCGCGTTCTATCAAGACATGGGAACTTATGTTATTACACTAACAGCCTTTAATGATGCAGGCCACGCCCTTGGATCACAATCAATTGATATTGATGAAGATGCACCGGCAGCATGTAACCCAGGAAGCTTAATGGAATATTTAACCAACTGTGAAACACGTACTTGGAAGTTAAGCCCTGAGGAAGGTGCTTTATTTGTTGGTCCATCTGATGGTAGTGCTACATGGTGGCAGAGCAGTGCGGACGTCCCAGCTGAAAGACCTTGTGCATGGGATGATGAATGGATTTTCACTCCAGACGGAAAAGTAGTGTATGATACCAAAGGAGATATTTGGGCAGAAGACTACATGGGCTTTAACTTTGAATGTATTGACGAAACACTTTTGCCAGATAATTTAAGTGCTTGGGCTTCTGGGGAACACGCTTTCATACTTGGCCCGGAAAGTATTTCATTAGTAGGTAATGGTGCTTTTATAGGCCTACCTAAAGTAGCTAATGGTGCAGAAGTCACCTCACCTCAAAGTGGTGTGACGTATACGGTTACGGATATGACTACAGATGCGGATGGGAACGATTTAATCGTACTGTCAGTCCTTTATAATGGAGATACTGCGGTATGGAGATTTACCTTAAGAGCAGAAAATTAATATGAGATTAAAATCACATTATTTTGGTTTTTGGATGGCCTTGGTATTAGTGGGTTGCTCATGTGATTCGGAAACTCCTAGCAACGGTAACACCAATACTGTGGTACCTAAACTTTCTATTGAAAGTGTTGAACTTTTTGAGGGGAATGAAGGATTTACAAATTTTGATTTCATTGTTAGCCTTTCGGCGAAAGCCACAGAAGAAGTCAAAGTAAGTTATCAAATTGATGAGTTTTCCGCGAACAACAATGATCTTCAAGCTGAAGATGGTGACCTTACTTTTGCCGTTGGTGAGGATGAAAAAGTAATTCGAGTTCAAGTCGTAGCTGACACAGAGAAAGAAGGAAACGAACAATTCAAAGTAAAACTTACTAACCCGGTGAACGCTGAAATTTCTATAGGCGATGCAGTGGGTAATATTATAGATGATGATGAGTTTACGGATTCACAAGGTGTAGGATATATAACCCCTATCAGTTATGAAGGATATGATTTAGTGTGGAATGATGAGTTTATCGGAACCAACATTAATACAAATAACTGGACGCATGAATTAGGTGATCACGGATGGGGAAATAATGAACTACAAAACTATACTTCTCATTCTGACAACTCTTATTTAGAAGATGGCAAACTGATCATACAAGCGCAAAAAGAAAGTGACGGGTCATATACCTCAGCGAGGATAGTAACCATGAATAAACAAGAGTTCACTTTTGGTCGAATTGATATTCGTGCGATCGTTCCAAACGGTCAAGGAATATGGCCAGCCCTCTGGATGTTGGGTGCCAATTTTCCTGAGATAGGTTGGCCTGCATGTGGTGAAATGGATATTATGGAACATGTCGGGTTTGAACCCAATAAAATTCATGGA
The DNA here is from genome assembly GCA_020630475.1 of Saprospiraceae bacterium. Classification (GTDB taxonomy): domain Bacteria; phylum Bacteroidota; class Bacteroidia; order Chitinophagales; family Saprospiraceae; genus JAHDCZ01. Next base: position 54,435 of record JAHDBI010000001.1, on the reverse strand, counting down.
ACTGCGCACTATGGAGCGCCAGGTCAAGGATTTAGTTATTTCAAGGGAGATGAATACGCTTTACCAGCAGGAGAAGTGTATCAGGATGAATACCATGTTTTCAGTTTAATCTGGGAAGAGAACCAGATAAAATGGTACATGGATGATAACTTATTTTACACATTCAACGTAAGTGATGTTGATGGTGAAAATTATCCTTTTAATCAGGATTTCTTCTTTATCATGAATGTGGCAGTAGGTGGAAATTGGCCAGGAAACCCTGACGCTTCTACAAGCTTCCCTCAAAAAATGTTTGTGGATTATATCCGCGTTTTTCAAAAAATATAATTAGTCAAAATTAAACAGTTAGTATTGAAAACTTCAAAGTTTATATTGATCCTTGTATGTATTGTTTCTATGGCTTTCGCCAATGATCCTAAAAAGCCAAACAACCCGATTGATGACAGGGTAAAGAAAGTGATGGAAGACATGACGCTCGAAGATAAGGTAGGAGAGATGACTCAACTTTCGATTGACGTATTATCTGTAGGCAGTCCGTACAATTTAAAAAAGCCCAATGAGTTTGATCCAGAAAAACTACAAAAAGTGTTGGTGGACTTAAAAGTAGGATCAATCTTAAATGCTGGTGGATATGCTTATGACAGAAATAAGTGGGAAGAAATAATTTCTACGATTCAAGCGAAAGCCACAAAAGAAAAAAAATCAGGTATTCCTGTACTTTATGGTATTGACGCAATACACGGTACAAACTATACAGCTGGTTCTACATTATTTCCACAGCAACTTGGAGTGGCATCAACATGGGACACCAATTTTGCGGAAGAGACAGGTTCAATAACAGCTTACGAAACAAGAGCTTCAGGAATTCCATGGTCGTTTTCTCCAGTATTAGACATAGGAAGAGATGCTAGATGGCCTAGACTATGGGAAACTTATGGTGAGGATGTTTACTTGGCTAAAAAAATGGGAATTTCAATGATTAAGGGATATCAAGGAGATGATGTTTCTTCACCATATAAAGTAGCAGC
>JAHDBI010000001.1:47355-53307 GCA_020630475.1 Saprospiraceae bacterium | reverse complement strand
ATAGGTTACCTAGTAAGTAGACATAGAGTGGCAGCTGATTATAAAGAAGCCATTGCTATTGCCGTTAACGCTGGAGTAGATCTGGCTATGGTACCAATGGATACTAAGTTTCCAGTTTTACTTAAAGAACTAGTAGAAGAAGGAAAAGTTAGTGAAGAAAGAATTGATGAGGCAGTCGCAAGAATCATTAAGTTAAAAGTAGAGTTAGGATTGTTCGAAAAACCTGTAGCAGATTTTGATCGTTACGAAAAGTTTGGTTCAGAAGAGCATAGATTAAAGGCATTAGCAGCTGCTGAGGAAAGCATCATATTATTAAAGAACAACGAAAACACACTTCCTTTTAAAGAGAAAACAAATATTTTGGTTTCGGGTCCTACTTCTGATCATTTGAGTGCTTTAAATGGTGGATGGACGGGTACATGGCAAGGTAGAGATGAAGAGCATTTGGCAAAGGATAAACCAACGATAATAGATGCCATTAGAAAAGAATTTGGCGAAAGCCAGGTACAACATCTTCAAGAGAACGATGCGAATTACGATTCAAAAGTTGCTCAAGCGGACATTCATTTAGTTTGTCTTGGTGAATTGAGCTATACAGAAAAACCCGGCGACATAGATGACATGGATCTACCTGAAGAGCAAGTTGCTTTGGTCAATAAATTAAAAGAAACAGGAAAACCAATTGTTCTATTATTGTTACAAGGCAGACCAAGAATTGTAAAATCCATTGAACCGTTGGTAGATGCTATCTTACTAGGTTTTTACCCAGGAAATGAGGGTGCTGAGGCCATATCAAATATTATTTCAGGTAAGGTTAATCCTTCTGGAAGACTTCCGATTACTTATCCTAAAAATGCTAACGATCTGATCACTTATGACCATAAAGGAACGGATCTAGCGTATAGGGATTTCAGTATGAATGGATTTCAACCACAATGGGAGTTTGGTTATGGACTAAGCTATACGGATTTTGCATACTCAAACCTTGTTGTTACTGGATCCTTGTCTGATAAAGCAGGTGTTTCTATTTCTGTAGATGTCTCGAATATTGGAACTAGAGACGCAAAAGAGGTTGTACAGCTATACGTAAGAGATGAAGTAGCGACCATTACACCTAGCGTTAAGCGCTTAAGAGGTTTTGAAAAAGTTTCTTTAAACGCAGGTGAACTCAAAACGGTGAAGTTTAATATTGCTGCAACTGACTTAGCCTTTGTAGGTCAAGATAATACTTGGATTACGGAGAAAGGCTTTTTCGAAATCATCATCAAAGATCTTAAAGAGAGAATAGAATACTAATCGTAATATTTCTATTGGATCACTAACAAGTTTAAAGGACTCTTCTAAATTTGCATCAATATTAGAGGCAGATGACACAAGAGTTTATAAAACAACTAGTAAAGCGTTGCGATTTAAATCAACGCTCCGTAGAAAATACTGTAGCCCTGTTAAATGAGGGTGCGACCATACCATTCATTTCACGGTATAGAAAAGAATTATCAGGTTCTCTTGATGAGGTACAAGTCGGTCTTATTAAGTCGCAATTAGAGATCTTAAACGAATTAGTCAAAAGAAAAACCTTCATAGCAAAGGTTATTGACGAACAAGGAAAGTTAACGCCAAGTTTGAAGCAGAAGATAGATGCTTGTTGGGATGAGACACAAATCGAAGACATATACCTACCCTTTAAAAAAAAGAAAAAGACCAAGGCAACCATCGCCAAAGAAAAGGGATTAGAACCCTTAGCAAAATTCATTACCGAGCAGCGCAATGTTAGCCTTTTTAAAGAGGCCCAGAAATATGTTAGAAACGAGGTGAAAACAGTGGACGATGCTTTAGAAGGAGCGCGCCACATCATTGCGGAATGGATTAACGAAAACACTCAAGCAAGAGATACCATAAGAAACCTATATTCGAAAAAAGCAGTTGTCGTATCAAAGTTGGTAAAGAAAAAAGAATCTGAAGCCACGAAGTATAAGGACTACTTTAAGTATTCTGAAGCTTTAAACAGATGTCCGTCTCATAGATTGTTAGCTGTATTTAGGGGCGAATCGGAAGAGTTACTTAAGGTGAATATTGAAGTAGAAAAGGAGGATGCTCAATTTCAATTGAATAGACTGTTTGTTAGTGGGCACAGTGAATCAACGGATGAATTGAGGGTGGCTATTGAAGACTGTTTAAATAGATTAATGCTTCCATCCATCGCGAATGAATTTAGAAAGAAAGCAAAAGAGAAAGCAGACGATGAGGCTATAGAAGTATTTGCTGAAAATCTAAAACAACTTCTTCTAGCCTCTCCCATTGGAAGTAAAAAAGTATTGGCCATTGACCCAGGATTTAGGACGGGCTGTAAGGTGGTGTGTTTAGATGCCAACGGTAACTTACAGTACCATACGACAATTTATCCTCATCCACCACAATCAAGAAAACTTGAAGCCCAAGAAGAAATAAGACATTTAGTATATAAGAATGAAATAGAAGCTATCGCTATTGGTAACGGTACCGCCGGAAAGGAGACAATGCAGCTTTTAAAGAAATTGGATTATGGACACAAGGTGGATGTTTATTTGGTTAATGAAAGTGGCGCGTCAATTTATTCTGCTTCAGAAATTGCAAGAGAGGAATTTCCAGACCTTGATTTAACGGTGAGAGGATCGGTTTCTATTGGAAGAAGATTAATGGACCCCTTGGCCGAACTCGTAAAAATTGATGCAAAATCAATAGGCGTTGGACAGTACCAACATGATGTAAACCAAAGCAAACTAAAAGCTAGTTTAGATAGAGTCGTAGAGAGTTGTGTGAATAAAGTGGGAGTAAACCTCAATACATCGAGTAAGCATTTACTGACCTATATTTCTGGTCTTGGTCCTACATTAGCACAAAACATTGTGGATTATCGTTTGGAGAATGGTCCTTTTAAATCAAGAGCTGACTTAAAAAAAGTCCCTCGGATGGGAGCTAAAGCGTTTGAACAAGCTGCTGGTTTCTTGCGAATAAAGTCGGGTAAAAATCCATTGGATAATACAGGGGTTCACCCCGAAAGTTACAAAGTAGTCAAAGAGATGGCTAAAAAGACAAATAGACACCTTGATAGCCTAATGAATAACAAAGAACTTAAGCATGAAATTAATCTAGCCAATTTTGTTACTAAAAAAATAGGTCTACCAACGCTTCAGGACATCATTAAAGAACTTGAAAAACCTGGCCTTGACCCAAGAGGAGAAGCCGAAGTCTTTCACTTTACTGAAGGAGTAGAAAGCATTAATGATCTTAGAGAGGGGATGGTCATTAATGGTGTAGTTAATAACATTACCAAATTTGGAGCTTTTGTCGATGTGGGGATTAAAGAATCTGGACTAGTTCATATTTCTCAAATCACGAATCGCTTTATAAAAGATCCAGCCGAAGTATTAAAACTAAATCAGCAGGTAAAAGTCAAGGTCATGAGTATAGACATTGATAGAAAAAGAGTCGGTTTGAGTATGAAGGATGTTTAATTTGATATTCCTAAGATGTCATCAAGGTCTTGTTTCATAGCAAGAAAAACGGTCCAATTTTCGATTTTGGAATCATTATTAATACTAAAGATTATACCACTGGACCACTTATTACCCATAACTTTGTCCTTAACTTTAATATAGAGCTGTGTAGTTGAATTTCTATTTTCTAAAATTTGATCTGGCTTGCCATAAATTTTTGACAAGACTTCTTCTGTGTCACCTTTAGAAATCTTGCATGTGGTTGAAAAACTATAGTTGTTATTAGTCACAAAATATTTTGAAGTAGCGACCACTACTGAATTTCGTACTTTTTCTAAAGAGTAAAAGGAATGATCGTTATCATCAAAATATTTCAATGTCGCTGTTTCATTTTCTAATAAACCAGGCTCTTTTAACTTCACAATACCAGTCCATTTATTATCAATTTTTACTTCATATTCATCAATGTTATCACGTTCAAATATTTTTTCATCAGCCAGACAATCTTCATCTGGATTTCGTTTTTTATCACCTTGCAAAATATCACCTATTGAAGTATCTACACCTGAAACAATGGAGAGATTAAGCTTTATAATTTTACTTTTTGGATTTAAACTTGATGCGTGTTCAATACTTTTTAATGCCAAGGGATCACCAGAAATGTGTTTCACCACAGCGACTTGATTCAGACAATCCGCTTGTTGCTTTTTATTATCCTCTTTTTTATTCGCACACCTAAGAGCGGTCAAAGCAAATGCCTCTGACTTAACTAGTGACGGCAAACCAAAACTAAAATCTTCTTCACTAGCTTTTTCAGCTAAGTTTAAAAGGTGATATGCGATGGAGATGTTCAAAAGTGCTTCCACGTAATCAGGGTCTTGTTCTAAGGCTCTGTTAAAAAACCCAATGGCCTTTTTTAAGGGATCAGATTGAAGTTCCATAATATACTCGGAACTAACATCCAAAAATGAAACCACACCATCTTCATCGTGATCTTCCATGACGATAATATCTTGATCATTGTCTTCAAGGATTATGATCTCTTCAACCTCTTCTTCATCCTCCTTATTTCCCGAACTTTGAACAGGTATGTGGTCAGACTGTGTAGGTATACCCATAGAGTGTCCCACTTCTTCCGTCACTACTTGTTCCTCGTAGTTATTTAGATCTACTTCAAGACTTAAGGGGAGGCCATAAAGCAAATCGCTACTTTGAAATCGTTCTAAGGCAACCATAATGTTTAGTACGCCTAGATTATTTAGTATCTCCTTACTGTTATATTGTCTGCTGATGTAACTATAGCAATCAATTGCACCTTCATAATTTTGTGTAGACATTGCATGATTGCCTGCTTCAAAAACCGTTATTAAAGTATCGAGTTCGGCACTGGTTTTTCTAACGATTTCCTTTCGTTCTTCAAGGCTTGCATAATTTCCTCCAGACTTATCAATATCAAAAATGTCATAGGCTTGGTCTAGAAAATTAATCCCAGCAGGAAAAGCTTTATAACCAGCCAAATAGCATGTGAAGCCGGCATCCAAATCTGCTTCAGCTTCATTTTTCATGATGTTATATTTTTGATTGACGGTCCTAAAGTCATTAATAATTGCTAATTGATCGTCACTTGACAAAGTAGATATGGTACTTATGTTTTCTGTAAATTCTGTATTAGCACCGTGGGTAGATTGAATTTTATGAATGTGCTTTTGTCTAAAATTATGTTTTCTTGTAAAATGAGATAATTCGTGTGCAAGAATAAAAGCAAGACCATTGATAGAATCTTGTTCGAGTAATTCCATACAAGTCAGATAAGTGTCGGTTTGTAGGAAAATTGTTTTTGTGCTATTATCGATCATAGCCAAGGCAAGATTACCATCTAGTTCATCAACAACCCGAACAAAAGGCTCTTGGTTAGGTAAAAGTCCACGCGCCAATTTTAAGTCATTGAGGATTTCTTCACACCGACTTTGCATTTTATCGTGGTCATTAAAGGTAGAAGGACTTAATAATGCAAAGCAGCAAACAATTAGTAGAAGGATTTGGAAGATCTTGTTCATTTTTCTGGGTTGAGTGTTATTAGAATCTCAAAAAACACATAGAAAGATAAATAAGAAAATAACAACTGTTTGTGTCAAAACAGTCTCTGGAAGCATTTTTGGAGTTCTATTAATATAAGTTACAAAGAAATTATTTTATATAAAATTTTGTTGAACATTAAACATTATATTAGAAGACTACAATAAACCCCATTGAAGAACATACTTTCCATATTATACTGCTGTTTATTTCTATATACTGGTGTTATAGGACAAGAAGAATCTACCAAAAAAGGAACGGAATCTTTAATTGTTAGAAAAGCCCAAACAACCAAAACTATACGAGCTGTAATCGTAGGAGTCTCAAATTATGAAGATGAAGGAATTCCAGATCTTCAATTTGCTCATAAGGATGCGGAGGCTTTCGCCGAATATTTAAA
>JAHDBI010000001.1:36068-47255 GCA_020630475.1 Saprospiraceae bacterium | reverse complement strand
TTTTCTTTTCATTTAATAGAAGGCCTTATCGGTTTAGCGGATCAAAACGAAAATCAAAGTGTTAGTTTAAAAGAACTTCAAAGATATTTAGAGGATAGATTTGACGAAGATTTAAAATCGTCTCAACAGACCCCGGTTATGGTCGGTGATCGTAATTATGAAGTAGCCGAAGTTAATACTATTGCATTGGAAGCACTAGTTCAAGAGAAAAGTCCGACAGAAGAGCTGTTGGCTTTCGCCGAAAGGCAACCAAATCAGAATACTAATAAAGAGGAAGATTTAATCGCTAAGTTTTATAAAGCTATTGCGGATAAGAATTTATTGAATGACAAATCTTCTGATAATGCTTTAGATATTTATAAAAAAATAATCTCACAAGAATTGTATGTTGAAAAACATCCAATTATTAAAGGTGATTTAATCGCGGCACTACAAGACGATGCTCAAAATGCTATCAATAAATATTTGAGCCTTGATGACAGTGAAATGAATCAAAGGTGGTTTGCAAAGAACAATGATTATAGAATATATGCGAGGTATCTTAGGGAAGCAAGTGATTTGTTGGGAGAGTTTCATTATTTATTCCCACAATTAAAAGCTAAAGAAATATATTTTGAAGTGGTCTCTAATCGAATTGATCTCGAGCGATCTAATGCAAATCCAGAAGCATATCGAGAATTGGTATCAAGGCTAAATGAAGCATTAGTCTTTCAAGCAAGATCACCATTTATTTTTAACGAGCGAGGCCTCTTGAACTTAAGGATGAAAAAGTACGATGAAGCCCTTCAAGATTTTGACGAGGTTTTATCCATGAGTCCTACATGGGCACTACCCATTTCAAACAAGAGTTTCGCATATAGAATGAAACATGATTTTGTTCAATCTAAAGAATGGGCGGAAAAGGCAAAGGACACATCACCAAATTTACTTTCTGCTCACCACAATTTGGCTTTTTCTTATTTGGGACTTGGCGAAACCCAGTCGGCACTGGATCAGTTCGTAGAGTATCATAATTTGAATCCAGATAATTGTAAGCAGATTAACAACATTGCATATTGCTATTACAAGCTTAAACAAGACTCGTTAGCGATAGTATATTCAGATTTAGCCCTTCATTGCGATGATTCTATGATAGAGCCTAATCTTCAGAAAAGCCGAATCTATCGAAACAAAAAGAAATACGACAAAGCTTTAAATGAACTGAAGGAAGCTCAGTTAAAGTTTCCATTAAATGCTTCCGTTCATTATAACTTAGCTCTAACTCATGAGGAGATGGAAAATTTTTCTGAGGCTAAAAAGAGTTATTCAAAAACATTTGAAATTGATTCTTGCCATGTAGCTCGATATTATCATGGACTACAAAACCTTAAAGAGAATAAAATTGAGAATGCAATTGTTGATTTCGAAAACTATATTCACTATTCTAATACTAAAGACAAGTGGGTTTACTTTGATAATGCATGTGCCTTCGCCGCGTTAGCAAAGGAAGAAGAATCCATACATAATTTGGAAAAGGCCATCGAATACGGATTTAGATCAATGGAAGAAATCAAAAAGAATAGTTATTTAAAGGATTGGTTAGATAAAGGGTTGTTGGATTCCATCTTAATTAAGATAAAGGAATGAAAAAAGGGGGTGTCAAAAATGACACCCCCTTTTTTCATTTAAAATATAATTCTAAAAATCGAACTTGGCATTTTTAAAGAAGTTGTCTCTCATGTTACGAAGTAAAGCATCGTCTTTATCATCGTCCATGAAGGTGGAGTACAAGCTTCGAGCGTCTAAAAAAAGTTTGTTTTTCTCCAATGCAAATGCTTTCATTAATATTTGATTTACTTTTGATTCTTTCATAAACCTTGAATCAGCAGTAACGTGGCTTATAATTTTTTTATAATCATCACGTGAAACAATAACAAAACCTGCTTTACGAGATTTAACGGTTTCATTATCCGTTGATAATACCTGAACCGCATACTTTTTTCCGTCCTTAAGGTTTAATTCGGATAAAGGAATGGTAGCTTGATTTCCATTAACTAAAGCCCGATAGACACCAGGGTCAGATGGTCTAGAAATTCTCGGTTTTACAATAATTTCAAAAGGTCCAGCTGCTTTTGTTGACCATTTAAGGACAGTGTTTTTATTTAGCATGTTACCAGAAGCGGGCCAATTCAAACTAATGTCAAATTTTGTTTCTCCACCACCCGAACCACCTTGTCCTTCTGTTGGACCACTATCATCTTTCTTTTTTCTGCCATCATCATTCGCATCAATTTTAGAGAAGAGTTCTTCAAAATTTATATTAGTTCCACTCGATATTTGCCCATGACAGAAGTTTATCAATAGAAACATCAAAGGAAAGAAAAGTAGTTTTTGTGTTTTCATAATTAGGGGTTGTTGTTATTTAATAATTGAAAAGAAAATTGATTCAGTACTTATTTCGTCTTTTTTAACTCGTTTTACTTTGGCGCCCCTAAAGGCTTGTTCTTTTAAAGTTGATTTAATACTTGCTTCAAAAAAATTAATTTCTCCAAACCCTCGCATGTTGGTATCTGTTTTGTCCGCTATGATAGAAAGATCCATAGGAGACTTAGAACAGATTAATTTTATCAATTCTTCACCGAGAGGTTCAGCTATTTCTATAATAAAATCAGTGGTATAACTTTGACCTCCTTCAAGATAATACTCCTCTGCCGTATATCGATAATTTTCAAACGGAATAATAAGATTCACTCTATTGTCTGGTTGTACATCAACCAATGAATAATATGCACCGACCGAACCGTTATTGGTAATCTTGAATTTAACACAAGTCCCTAATGTTAGGTTTGAATTAATCCCAGGAACATACTTTGTTGTTTTACCAGAATCACAATCCACGATTAAACATTCCAGACTGAAATCTATTTTCGCACTATTTTGATCAAAGTCTCTAATAAAGGCTCCTTGATTATAGGCATCTAATATGTTTGACAGGTCATCAATATATTTGGCTTCGAAACTATTGACGTAGCTATTTTTATATAAGAGCTGTTCTCGACTATTTTCCAGAACAAGTTCACCGTTGATTTCTTTTAAAATTAATTCAGGATTTATATCTGAAGATTTTATCGAGTAATGACTCAAAACATTATTAGCGATATTTTTCCATGGACTAGAAGAACTTATTAATGAGTTCAAAACAACTTTCCGAGAAGGTGGACTTTTAGTTAGAATTTCAACCTTAAGCAACTCATCTTTAAATTTTGAAATTGACTCATCAAGTTCAATTTCGCAATGGGTTATACTCGACTTGGTCACCACACCTTTGCATTTAATTGAGTAGTCACTTAAGGATACGACTTGAACAGTTGATCCTTCGTAAAGGCCATTAATCGTGCCCACATCAGCTTTGATATTGGTTCCGGATATTTTGGTTATAGAAAACAAATAGTCCACTTGACTGGCTTGTCCGCCAAGTACGAATGTATCACTTGGTCCCTCCCATTGTGGTTTTTGCCTGGGAGCGATGGACTTCATTTTAAGTTGAATTCTTTCAAATAGTTCTTGGTAAGAATACTTTTGATTCATATTTAGAAGTACTGAGGAAAATGCATAACTCAAGCTTCCTACAGGTCTAGAATCTTGATCTAAAGTCTCATAATTTAACTCTTTGGCACTTGCACCAAAAAAACTCGCCATTGGAGCTAAGGATTTCTCATCATCTTGATTAAGCCCCATCGTTTTTTCTCCAGCTTTCGCGGAATGGCTAAAAGTTGACGGAGCCATAATTTTGTCAGTCCCCCTTGCCTTAATAAAACCACGAACACCTGTTCCAGAGTGACATGAATCCAACACCAGGAGAAGCTGACCGCTTTCTGAACATTTTTTACGAATTCGTTTTGTTAGAGTTCCTAATTCGTCGTCTCGAATGAGTAAATCACCTTCGTAAATGCCTTCTTGATATAATAAGGGAGAATCAAAGGGTACAATGGCTTCATCTAGTTGATCCAACTCATCACCATTGTTATCTAAAACTTGTTGCCCGTGTCCTGAAAAGTGTATAAATACGACGTCCCCCTTTTTTAATTTAGACTCTAGCGTTTTTAAAGATGATATTATTCCTTTTTTAGTAGCATTTTCATTGAGCAGTATTTGAATATTGTTTTCTTTAAAGCCAATATGTTTAATAGCTGCTAAAATATGATCAACATCATTTACACTGGAAATAGAAGGCCATCCACCTTCTGCAGGGTAATCTCCTATGGCAATGATTAAGGCATATTTTTCAGCATTTAGCTGTAAAGAACCTATAAAGAATATAGTTAATAGTATATGCTTTAAATACACCATGTACTATTTAAGAATTTCTTTAAGCTGAGTCATCAATTCCGAATTAGAATCAAGTTTTGGCAATAATGCTTGAGCCTTGGCATACAGTTTATTTTCTAAGTATAAATTTAAAAACGCTTCCTTAGGGAAAGATTCTTCTTGTAATTTTCGCTCTTCTTTTTCTATTTTGGTCGCCTCTTCATTAGATAGTACATTCAGAAAAACGGATTCCGTAAACCGTTCACCTGTAATGGTTAGTTTTATTTCCTTGTTCATCGACTGATCTCTAAAGTCAGTTAAATCGAAACTACATTCATCTTCTTGACATTCAAAGACTACTTCATCGCCATACTCCAATCGAAGGTGGAAGTTTTCCAAATCCCTTTTATTGAAGACTTGAATTGAATTTGACAAAATCGATTCATCATTATAATAACCACAAGAAGGTCGTTGGCCACGAGAAACTCCTCCAAGTACACTATACCTCACATCCTGTTTTGATTTTCGGAGATTGTTTCGAATGAGAGAAAAATAGTTACTGTGCATCTTTTGAATTCCGCTTCCAGTTATCTCACTAAGATTAATTGTTTTTTCACCACGTACGTTATAAACATCTTCAGTAGAAAGGTCGCATAATAAAACCTCTTCATCTTTTTTTAGATGAAGCAAAACATCAGACTTCAAGGTGTCTCCGGCACTAATGTTTTTGTGATCATCGGATGTGTTTTTTAAAACTAGAAACTCAATGGGAGTTGGTGAACTACACCCGAAGAGAGTTATGACTAGAATAAATATGGAAGTTGTTCTCATTTTATTGCTTTTAAATAGATATAACTTCTGAAATTGTATTTGTTACCCAAATAGAGCAAAATAAGAATGTAAAACATACAGACATCGTAAGAAATTGCAAGAGTAGCAATCCATTGACTTAGGTTAGTTTTAATTCGAAATTGATCAAATAAAAGAAACGAAAGATAAGCGACCAAAGATGTTAGGAGTATTTGAAAAAGACGACAACGTAGATAAAAAGGTATGTTGCTTGCCCTGTAATAGCGCATGTAGTACAAATTGATAAGAAAAGCCACGAAAGCCAACAGTAAAGTATTCAAAAGAGGGGGAACATTTTTAATAAAGTTGTTATTGATAAAATTGGTGATTGCGTTGGCATGTATTACCATTCCAGAAACACTAGGGTGATTCAGACGATTATTGGAAACATCTAAAGGTGTAAAATAATGATCTTCCGCACACGCCTTATGATCCCAATTGGAACCTGCGTAACCGATTAAAACTATTTTATTTGAGAAATCAATAGATGGGGTAGTATCTAGAATTTCAGACCATTCATAATGAGTAAAATTATTATGATCTCCGAAGTAATTGATTTCTTTTAAAACGGAGTGTTCAAGAAATTTAAAAGTGTTGGATAAAGATTTTTCAGAATACTCTCGAGCAATTACTTGACTAAATGATGGAAAGTGTTCACTTCCTTCCAGCTGAACATATTTGACAACACCATTGGCGTCTGACTCTAAGTTTATTGATCCCTTAGGTTTTTTGATTTCTTTGGAAATAGATTCTTTTGGAACAATCGGTAAAACAATGGATTGACAGTTTTCAATTGTTTGAATTAGATTTTGATCAATGATAGAATCTCCTCGATTTTGAAAAATAACATCTAAACCAATAACACTAGGGTTTAGAGAATGAACTTTATCTAAAAGTTTTGTAATAGTTGCTCGATCTATGTCACCTATATTAATCAGGACAACATCTTTATTAATCTTGTTGTTGGAATAGAAGTTTGAATAATAGTAATCTGTAAAATTTAGCTTGGCACTGATAGAATTAAATCCGTTAAAATTGCTCGTATTTAAGTTGATAATAGAAGAAGAGAATAGCAATACTAAAAAAGCCAAAAGGGTAGAAATAGCCGCATGTATGTAAATTCTACGAAACACTATTGAATGATATTAAATGAAATACCCAAAAAGTAACCTAATTCATATTTTTGAAAGGTTGGTATTGATTCAGAAGGTCCAGCAAAGAAATCACCAGCTTCAAAACCATTTGATAGTCTTTCCACCTTTGCACCCATTACACCTGCACTTAATAGAAACCGTTGGTTTTTACCTACAATCAACGTTGGCCCCAAAAAGAAGGAAGCAGACTGAATGCTGTTACCTCCTAAAATGGGTAGACCGATACCAAAAGATCCACCAAGATTGACACCTCCAGATCGCTCCTTATAAAAGTGAGCAAATGAAGCAACGATAGGAATAAAGTCATCCTTTTCATTTGCAGAAATAGATTCATTGACAACCGAATAGTTGTAAGTCTTGTTTTTAAACACACCAAAGTTTAAACCAACACTACCTGTGATTTTCCAAGAACCAGCTACCGGAATTTTTTGATTTAAGGTTTTAATGGTGCTAGGGTTTTGGTTGTTATCTATTTGATCAATAGACACCTCGATTTCTACGATATCTCCTTCTACTTGAATAGGAGGGAAGGTATGTGTAAAATTGTTGCTTTCAATTTCTTCGTATGCTTGCCTTAATTCTGCTAAAGAATTGACATCTTTTGATGCAGATAAAAGACTATAATCAATTGGGTTGTTTTTAAAAGTGCTTAAGTTTTCATTCATTACAGAAACAACGGAGTCTGCAGAATGCGTGATGAAGGATATTTCGTTTTTAAAAGGATTTATAGATAACGAACTAGAAAAAGATTGCCAGTCTTTATAAAGACCATCATACTCATTGTGCAATCGCTCGTAATTCTTTAAAGATGATTTAAGTTTAGCTTGTTGATTGTTATTATTAAGAACATCATCAATATCTATTTTCTCATTTTCCTGTTTCGCGAAAGCGTGAAAAATTTCTTCTTTTATTAACTCCCGAATTCTCGATGGCCTAATGATGGTGTTTTTCTTAAGAGAGGATATATCACTTAGCGCTAAGGCTCTGGCTTCACCTTCTTGTTGAATTAATTTTATACGATTCTCTTCAATGTTTAAGCGTTCTTCAATATCAACTAAGGATTGAAGAAGTGAATTGAATTTACTCTTTGCTTTCAAAACATCTACTGAGCTTGCACCGCGAACTCCTGGCATATTTCCGAAGGTTTCACTTAGATCTCCTCCAAGTGAAAAATTTCCTAAAAGATTGCCCATGCTAAAAATAGATGACGAACCACCGCCTTCAAAATCATCTATTGACTTAAGGGCAGATGACTGGTTATACCCGATTTGTTGAACGGATAAATTTGCTTTTGTGATGTATGGGTTGAACTCTGTAAGGACAACCGAAATGTTCTCATTGTTTCTTACAGAAGGGCGTTTAATAATTTTATCACCCCTTTTATAGGTGATTTGGTCTGTATACAGATTATACTCAACCAACAAAGTTGATTCGTTTTGTGCATTTAGGGTTATGGGGCCCAAAACAAAGAGTATAATGAGAAGTTGTCCTATTCTCATACTCGAGTTTTTTGTAAGATAATGAAATACATAAATACTAGTTTGTTTGAAACCATGTCTTTTTCAAAATGAAATAACACATAAGACGAGTTTTGTTACCCTTTGAAAAATTATTTTTAATTTCAGTAAAACCTTCTAAAGACTTGACGGAATCAGAATTAATTGAAAACCTAAAGGGGGATACAAAAGAGCACAATAATGCACTTGGTGTCCTGTTTGAGGATGCCAGTATGAAAACACCGGTTATTAGTTTTCTTAAGTCAAAGGGTTTAAGGAAAACTGACGCCGAAACATTATGGACAGACATCGTCGTTAAGTTTGGACTTTTAGTAAAGAATGGTAAATATGAGGATCAATCCAAACTGTTGGGTTATCTTTTAAACCTTGCCAATTTTATTTTTTTAAATCATATTCGATCAAAGAGAAGCGAAAAAAAGAAAGATCAATTACAAAGCATTAACTCTTCTTACGAAGTTTGCTTTGACCATAAAGAATTAAAGGGATTAATTAAAAGGGTATTATCTAAATTAGGTCAACCATGCATGGACATTGTGTTGATGTGGTCGCAAGGGTATTCTATGAAGGAAATTAGAGAGGCTAAAAAAATTGTAAGTGACGAAGCATGTAGAAAAAGGAAACACAATTGCATGAAGAAGTTATTATCATATATAAACGATAATGAGTCTCTAAAACAAGAGTTTAATCTTTATCGATACGATTAAAAAATGGACATAAAGGAAGAGCACATAAAGGATTATTTATACGAAGAAGGAGCTAGAAGAATGCTTTTGAAACGAGCCAAGGCGAAAAAAATACGACAGCTTTCCTTCTTGGCCATTGCTGCAAGTATCATCTTATTGGCTGCTTTTATTTTCTTAAAACCATATAATAAGGACAATAGAGATGCCATTGTTTTAAACTACTATGAAAAACCAATTTTAAGTAAATCGAGATCCTTAGATCAAAGCGGGATAAATGCGTATAGCGAATTTTGGAATAAGGGCGATTATGAAAAAATTATTAAAGATTTTAAAGGCCTAGAGTTGAGTGAACGAGATCAATTTTATTTGGCGCATGCTTATTTTAATTCAAATCAATTGGAAAAATCTCAACAGCTTATATTATCTAACCAATGGACTGATGAATTTTATATTGAAGATCTAGAATGGTTGAACTTTTTAATAGAATTAAAAAAGAGAACTGAAAACATATCACAGGATAGACTTAGTCCTGAGTTCAAAGAAAAAGCACAAAAAATATTACAAGAGCTTTAAGCGACCTAACGCAAGACCGTCACATCTCCAGAAAAGACTTCTTCGGTTCCATCGATGATCGTAAAAGTGACTAGATAAGCATACACACCAGGAACAACATCTTCGCTTTTAAATTTTCCATCCCAACCTCGGTAAGTTCGTAATAGTTGATCGTGATCCTCGTGAACTAATTCACCCCAACGATCGTAGATATATAAATCCTTAATACTCTGAACTGCAGGGTTTCCAAAAAGACCAAAGAAATCATTTGCCCCGTCTCGATTAGGAGTAAAGATATTAGGTATGAAAATGTCAATATTTCTGTCTACTCGAACATCAATGGTGTCAAGAGCGATACAGCCATTTTCGTCTTCTCCATAAACATAAAACGTGGTGCTTTCCAAAAGTAAAAGATCTTCAAGACTAGATTCTTCACCTAGAATGACATTATTGTTATTAGTCCAAACAAAGTTGACCATATTTGGGTCATACCACACTGGTATGATGTCAATTTCATCTCCAAGATTTATCTCTTCGTCCATGCCTAGTTCTATCCCTTCGTTGCTTTCTACCAATTCTAAGGAAACAGTAATTAGGCTATCGCAACCGACAGAATTCATGATGGTAGTTTCAAAAACACCACCAAGCTCAGTGTTAATATCATATAATTCGTAAGGCGTCCCTTCACAAATGACGTCTTCAAAGCCAAAGGCACTGTGTTTTAATTCTATCAAATTCAAAGTCACCATACTATCACATCCATCAGAGGCTATCAACATTTGATCATACAATCCTGGCGCATCGTAAGATTCATCGTTCCATTCGTAAATTTCTCCCTCACAAAATGATCCTTCAAAGGAACCCTCATATTCCGGAATTTCTAACAAAAATTCTTGACTCGTGAAACAAGCATTTTGATCAGTGTCAATAAGCACACTATAAACACCCTCTACGTCAGAAGACTCTGCGAGTTCGATGGTACTATTTGTTTCTCCGACAATTGCAATTCCATCCTTATACCATTGATATGTATATTGATCGTTTCCTTCGACTTCAAGAGATAGGTCGTTTGTACAAATGCCACCCGTGATATTAGAAAACGGTATTCCTATAGCACTAGATTCAAAAAGCAGAAGTCTATCAAAATAAAAATATGGGTGTAAATCAAATTCTGGATGCGGCTGACACGCGGGTCCTAATGCAATGGCTGTATATTCTTGGGTTGGTGTAAAAGTAAACACAACATTAACCCACTCATTGACCCCCGAGGCAGAAAATTCTCCTAACTGTGTCCACCCAGGACCATTGGTCGGACAACCAAATTGAATGTTATTGATACCGAAGGGAAGATTACCGCATTCCGTTGTTGCAAAGAGTGCCATGGGGAAGGTGGTGCTCCCTGGTTGGTCGTGAAAGCCTACAAAAAAATCTAAGGTGTACTCAACACCAATATTCATAGATTCTAATAAGCATGCTCCGGCGTATTCTTTATAGTTAGCATTTCCACTTTTACCATCCCTAAATCCAACTCCACCTTCTCCATCTGGAAAGGGTAGTGGTGCTGCACCATTATAAGGTAAAAAAGGATTTGCTAACACCCCACAAGTATGCACGTAATCCGTCGTTGGTTCTGATGCTTGAATCCAATCGTTTGCACAATCTAAATCTCCTTCAGTGGTCGGACAACAAGACATTTCTTCAAAAGAAGGGTTGGGAATAAGCGATGCTGGAACTAATCCTTCACAAAAGCAGTCGGTATCATTTAGATCAATGAATCCATCGTTATCATCATCAAGACCATTGTTACAAATCTCTTGCGCAACAAGTTGAGCAGAACTTAAGAGAATGAATATGATCAATAAATACTTCACGATACTTTATATATGCATAAAAGCACAAAAATGTGACCAAACGCTTTCGAAATTATGTTAAAATTTCAAAGTTATCTCTGTCTGAAAGAAAATTGAACTTATTCCTATAGTTTTTAACGACAGAAAGTCCGATAGTAGCCTCCATGACGGCCTCAACCTTTTCAATGTGTCCTACCCACTCTCCAGATGGTGAAATGATACCACTATCACCTTGATACATTAATCCTTTTTCATCTTTTCCAACCCTATTCACCGCTAAAATATAGCATTGATT
>JAHDBI010000001.1:0-35968 GCA_020630475.1 Saprospiraceae bacterium | reverse complement strand
TTCATCCATTGGACTGATGGTCCATTCATGGCTTCCGCCAATGTGTGAACGTTCATAGAAAACCCAGTGGTAAACATCTCCGGTAGTACGATAAGATCGGCATCTTCTATTTGATCAATGATGCTTGTAAAATGTTCGAGGTTTTCTTTGGGTTTTTCCCAAAGAATAGAAGATTGAATTAACGCTACATTTATTTCACTCATGTGATTGCTTTTAAAATGGAACACGCTTTTAACAATTCTTCATCTGTTTTGGCAAAACAAAGACGAACGATTTTGTGATCTGTTTTATCCCTGTAAAAAGCAGAAACGGGAATCAATGCCACGCCATGTTCTTTAGTGATTCTTTCTGCAAATTTCATGTCAGGTTCATTTGAAATGTTTCCATATTTCATCGTTTGAAAATAGGTCCCCTGACAAGGAGATATTTCAAATAACGATTCTTTTAATTCATCATAAATGAGGTCTCGCTTTCGCTGAAAGAAATCATTGAGGTAAAGATATTTAGTTTCGTCTTTTAAATATTCCGCGAAAGCGAATTGCATAGGAGTATTACAGGAGAAAACTTCAAATTGATGAATTTTTCTAAATTCTTTTATCATCCATTCTGGTCCGACAACATAACCTGTTTTCCAACCCGTGTTATGGAATACTTTTCCAAAAGAATAACAGAGTAAACTGTGATTTCTTAAAATCTCAGAAGAGGCTAAAGAGAGATGTTTTTTACGATCAAAAACAATGTGTTCATAGACTTCATCAGAAATGACTAGGAGTCCATGTTTTTCAACAATCCTTTCTAAAGCAACAATGTCGGATTCCTTTAAAACAGCACCAGTAGGATTATGCGGAGAATTAATGATGATGACCTTTGTTTTTGCAGTGATGAGTTTTTCAAGTTGGTCCCAATCAATAGAATAATCATTGGGGTTTAGAGCAAACAATATTGGTTTACCTCCAGCAATAGTTATCGACGGAATATATGAATCGTAGGCAGGCTCGATAACAATGACCTCATCATCTTTTTGGACAAGTGCAGTGATGCTAGTGAATATGGCTTGTGTGGCCCCAGCGGTTATGGTGATTTCATTATTGGGGTCATATCGATGTCCATACAGCTTGAACATTTTATCCGACAAAGTATGAAGTAATGGGGTGACCCCACCCATAGGAGCATATTGATTATACCCCTCTGACATATATTTACTGACTAGATTAATGAGCTGTTCATCACTTTTAAATCCAGGAAACCCTTGAGCCAGATTAATGGCATTATGTTTTTTAGCGAGACTAGTCATCACCGAAAAAATATTGGTACCTGTATTGGGCAGTTTAGATTGAAAAGACATGGCTTGAATTTAGCCAAAGATAAGAAAAGCGAAGGCTTAAATTTCCTCTCGTAGTTTGTTATAAATTTCTAAACAAACCCAAGCATCGGTGGCGGCATATTTTATCTGCGAGGAATCCAAAACATCGGCTTCCCAGTTGGAGACTTGTGAGTTTTTTGAAATTCTAAATCCTAAAATAATAGCCGTGATTTTTCTTAAGCCGTTGTTCTCGATATGAAACGCTTTGACAAATTTTTGAAGATCTAAAAAGCCCCTTGGCTTCATTGGCGAGAGCCTGTTTAAATCTTTGAGATCATCGCGAAGTGCAACGCCTATTTTTATGTGGTCCTCACTTTCTAAAAACCCTTTAAGCTCAGATGTGATACCCGTCATCAAAGATCGAATTAAAAAAACCTTTCCAGGAATAGCGAATTGTAGAAGAGCGACTTCATTAATTTCACCTTTTTTAAATGCAGGTTTGGTTTCTGTATCGAATCCAATGTATTGATGTTGTGACAATTCATTGACTGCAGCGGCTATGTCGCTAGTTTTGTCTACTAAAACTACTTCGCCTTCATATGCGCTTAATTGAAGCGCATTGATTTCTTCCTTAGATATAGTTGCCTGAAAATTGATAGTTCCTGAAATGATGAAGATGTAATGTACGGATATTATTCTTTGCTTAAGCGGTTTATCCGATGCTAACCTTTGTCTTCATACCATTCATTTCTTCAAGATAATCATGGCTAATTTTAATGCTTTCTAAAGGTTTGTGATTTCGGCACTCATCCTGTTCCACGTAATAGTATTGCATTCCAGATTTTTCTTTTTCAGCGAAGATAGATTTGAAGTCAATGACTCCATTTCCTACCTCGGTAAAAAATCGATCATCACTATCTTCCATATCCTTTACATGCCAAGAAATAAATCGTCCTGGGTGTTTGTCGAAATATTTGAACGCATCTTCGTTGGCCTTTTTGATCCAGTATAAATCTAATTGATATTTAACGAGATCCTCATCCGTTTCTGCCAGCAATAGATCATAAGGAACGACATTGTCAATTTTCTGAAATTCAAAATCATGATTATGGTGAGCAAACTGTAGCCCAAACGATTTAGCTGTTTCTCCACACTTGTTGAACAATTCGGCAAGCTCTTTATAGTTATCTAATGTTTTTCTTTCTTCATCTGAAAACCATCCACAAACAATTGTTTTTTGTCCCATGTAAGCTGCGTCCTCACAGACACCTTCAAATTGGTTTCTCATAGTGTTCTTCATCTCAGGGACTAAAAATCCAGTACGGGTATGACCACTCCTCATGGTGAAACCAAGGTCGGTGATATATGATTTAAAATCTTCCTTGGTCATATTGTAAAATTTC
This sequence comes from Saprospiraceae bacterium, assembly GCA_020630475.1. Lineage (GTDB taxonomy): Bacteria > Bacteroidota > Bacteroidia > Chitinophagales > Saprospiraceae > JAHDCZ01. The sequence goes on along the minus strand of JAHDBI010000001.1, from coordinate 33,262 downwards.
CCTTCGGCATAACCAGCAGATTCAATATCGTTATATCCAATTTCTCGAATGGCCTTTAAGGTACCCTTGGCATCAGCTTCCATTTCTCGCCTTACCGTCCACAACTGTAAACCGATATCTTTCCATTCCCCAGACATTTCAAACTTACATCGTGTAGCTAGCAAAGAACCAAGAGTTAATGCTGAGATGTTTTTTACTGCGTTTCTTCGTTTCATAATTTTTGTTTTTAGCCTTTCGGCGAAAGCCTGAACCTACTTATCGAGACCAAGAATTTTATTAATTAAATTTTCATCCAGTGTGCCACCAGCAAAATCATCGAAAGCTTTTTGTGTGACTTCTATAATATGGCTTTGTATGAATGGGGCACCTTCTAAAGCACCTTGTTCTGGAGACTTGATACAACATTCCCATTCTAACACGGCCCAGCCATCATAGCCATACTGACTCAATTTACTAAAGATTGAACCAAAATCTACTTCTCCATCTCCCAGGGAGCGGAAACGCCCAGGACGATCTACCCAATCTTGATAACCCCCATAAACACCACTTCTTCCAGAAGGATTAAACTCTGCATCCTTTACATGGAACATTCTAATCCGCTCTTGATAATGATCGATGAATTCAAGATAATCCATTTGTTGTAAAACATAATGACTGGGATCATATAACAAACACGCTCTTGGGTGTTGATTCACTTTGTCTAAAAATCTTTCATAACTCACCCCATCATGTAAGTCTTCACCAGCATGGACTTCATAACAGAGGTTTACACCGCACTCATCAAAGTGATTAAGAATCGGAGTCCATCTACGAGCTAATTCGTTAAAGCCCTCGTCGACTAATCCATCTGGTCTTTGTGGCCAAGGATAAACGGTATGCCAGAGTAAGGCGCCTGAAAAAGTGGCGTGTGCATTTAGTCCAAGGTGTTGACTTGCTTTTCCTGCAGACATTACTTGCTGGACAGCCCATTCTTGTCTTGCCTTGGGATTGTTTTTATATGCATCGGGGGCAAAGAAATCAAACATTTGATCGTAGGCTGGGTTTACAGCGACCAATTGCCCTTGAAGATGAGTGGATAACTCCGTGATTTCTAAACCATAACTATTTACCTTTCCTTTTAGTTCGTCACAATAATCTTTACTTTGACCAGCAAGTTCTAAATCAATCAATCTAGATTCCCATGTCGGAATCTGTATTCCTTTATAACCGAGACTTGCTACCCAGTCGCAAATACTGTCCAACGAATTAAATGGTTCTTCGTCGCCCATAAATTGGGCAAGAAAAACTGCAGGTCCTTTTATTGTTTTCATATTAAAGATTTACCCAAGTACTATTGTTGTTACTTGATTCAACTACCTTATAAATAAATTCCATTCCTCGAATTCCATCTTCAATGCCGGGATAATCAGCATGCACAGCGTTAATACTTTTACCTTTTAAACTCAGCTGTATTGAAGTGGCAAAGTTTTTATAAATATTGGCGAAAGCCTCTATATAACCCTCCGGATGACCTGATGGTAATCTTGTATTCGCTTGGGCTTGTGGATAAAGCGCACCTACTCCTGTACGATATACCTCCATGGATTTTTCCAACCACTTCACTTGAAGTGTATTGGGTTCCATTTGTGCCCACTCTATACCTCCCAGTTCACCATACACTCGAATGCGAAGGTTGTTCTCCTCCCCGGCGGATATTTGACTGGCATATAAAATTCCTTTTGCTCCGTTATTAAAACGAACAAGCACATTGCCGTCATCATCTAACTGACGCCCTTCTACCATAGCACTGAGGTCTGCACAAAGTTCAGTGATTTTTAATCCAGTAATATACTCACAGAGGTTTTCAGCATGCGTACCAATATCCCCCATGGCACCAGCGATACCAGATCGTGCGGGGTCAGTTCGCCATGCCGCCTGTTTCTGATCCGAACCTTCTAAAAAAGTGGATAGCCAACCCTGAGGGTATTCAACAACCACCTTTCTGATCTTTCCCAGTTCGTTGTTTTCAATCATGGCTTTGGCTTGCTTGACCATAGGATATCCCGTATAGTTGTGGGTTAATCCAAAAAACAGATTGGATTTTTCTTTAAGTTCTTTTAGTGTATTGGCTTCCGCCAATGTTAAACATAATGGCTTGTCGCACATGACGTGAAATCCATTTTCTAAAGCCATTTTTGCTGGTTCGAAATGGAGGTGGTTGGGGGTAACAATGGAGATAAAATCTATCCGTTGACTTTCAGGTAAAGCTTTTTCTTTTAGAATTAAATCTTGATATGAGTCATAAATTCTCGATTTATCAAGAAACAAATCTTCACCGGATAGTCTTGAACGTTCGGGGTTGCTACTAAAAGCTCCTGCTACTAATTCTATTTGTCCATCAAGGTTGGCAGCCATACGATGAATTGCACCAATAAATGCACCTCGTCCGCCACCAATCATTCCCATTCTAATTTTTCTAGCCATAATATAATTCTAAATACAATTTAACTATTTAGGACTAAAACGCCGCGACGAATTGCGAAGAAAAAGGGCTTGTTTGAAAGTGATGTTGTATAAAAATGAAAGGTTTTCTGTAAAGTACTTTACAAAAAGGGACTTTCAGTCGATGTTCTTTACAAATATACTTGACTACCATAGGGTATAGAATGGATATTGATGTCATAGTTGCGAGCGATTTCTCTTCGGAGAAGTCATTTTATAACACACCCACATCTCTTCGGAGACCCTAATTGAGAGTATTGATTTAAACATTTTGTTTAACCAATATTAAAACCTAGTGTTATGAAAAATTTTATCGCTCTTTCGTTAGTACTTCTTTTTACTACCGTTAACTCATTTGCTTTTTCTCATGGAGATCCTGTTAAGGATATTTCGACTGTTGTTTTTGAAAGCAGCGATATAGACTTACGCGTTATGGACTTCGAAGGGAAGGATGCTATTGTAAATGCTATTTACAATAAGAACTCTGAGTTCTTTACATTGGAAACAATGAAGAGTATTCAGTTTGTTCAAATCCTGAACGAGAAGGGTGAATTGGAATACCAAATTCCTGTAGACAGTAACTTTTTAAATCTTTCAATGGAAGATTTTACTAAAGGTGCTTATGCGGTGAACTTGTTGTTCGAAGGTAAAGAAGACTACTTCGTTACCAAGTTGGTAAAAAAGAAGTAGGGAATTGAAGACGAAAGGAACAGGGCCACCCGTATGGGTGGCCTTTTTTATTTTAATCTTCTAGCTGCACGTCTTCTTCTCGGAAGAATATCAGAAAGATAATTAATACAACAAAAGCGAAAATTGCTGGAAATTGCCATACACTCATCCAGTTATGTGCACCATCTGCCATGGTGTACTGATCAACGATCTTTCCAGATAGTCTAAATCCTATCAACATCCCTAAGCCATAAGTGGCTAGTGTAATCAAACCCTGAGCAGCGCTCTTCACATGTTCCCCAGCTTTTTTATCCGTATATATTTGTCCTGATACAAAAAAGAAATCATAACAGATACCATGTAAGATGATACCAAAGAATAGCATCCAAACTCCAAATCCAGCATCACCAAAAGCGAATAAAGCATAACGCAATACCCAAGCGATCATACCTACGAGCAATGTTTTTTTAATTCCATATCTTTTAAAGAAAAATGGTAGGAGTAACATGAATAGAACTTCTGACACTTGACCTAAGGTCATTTTACTAGCGGCTTGTTCCATTCCCACTTCGTTGAGGAATTGGTTGGCAAACCCATAATAAAATGCCAACGGAATACAGATTAAAATAGAAGCTATGAAGAACATCAAATAATTTCTATCCTTTAAAAGTACAAGAGCGTCCAGTCCAAGGATTTGGGCTAAACTCGTTTTTTCCGATTTGGATTTTGTTGGAGGCGTGCTCGGTAAAAAGAAACTAAATACGCCCAAAATCGCTGAAGCACCAGCAGTCAAATAAAAAGTATTCTGCAACAATCCATCCTTTTCCCAACTTAAATAACCGATCACTAGACCCGCTACAATCCAACCCACAGTTCCTAAAACACGTATAGTTGAAAATTCTTTTTCTGGATCATCCATTTGCCTAAATGAAACAGAATTGACTAAGGCTAGGGTAGGCATGTATAATACCATATAGATAAGAACGTGTGGGTAAAAGCTACTAAAATCAGAGGACTGAGCCGCAAAGTACATTAGTCCTGCACCGATCAAATGTAGTACTCCGAGAATTTTTTGTGCTGAAAAATACCGGTCTGCAATGAGGCCTATAATAAACGGTGCAATAATAGCCCCTATGGATTGAGTTTCATAAGCCATACCAATTTGACCCCCGCTTGCGGATAGCTTTGTGCTGAGGTATGTGCCCATAGTTACAAACCATGCTCCCCAAATAAAAAATTCGAGAAACATCATGATGGATAGTTGAACTCTTGTAGTTGTTTTCATGATAGGATTTTAAAGTCGTTTTATTTTAATGTTTCTAAACGATACAATATCGCTGTGATCTTGTAAAGAAATGTGTCCTTTTTTGGACAGACCAAAATCAGGCATATCTTTAAATTTACTATTCTTAATCATTTCAGTCCAATTGTCGTCAAACATTTTAAACTCAATAACCTTGTAACCGTTGAGGTAAAAATTGGCTTCACCATCCTTGATTTTGATCCGAACTTTATTCCAATTTCCAGCAGACTTCACCGTAATGGGATTGGTTTCGATCATGTCATAAAGATCTCCCGCCCGATGGGTGACATATCTTGTATCAGGATGACAACTGTTATCTAAGATTTGCATTTCAGGCCCTGTAAGCCAAGGGCAACAATATTTTTCATCTTGAACAACATTAAACATAATACCACTGTTTCCGCAATTGGAAATCTTCCATTCTAAGTGCAATTCAAAGTTTTCATATTCTTCTTTAGTTACGATGTCCCCGCCGTCTTCAACTTTAGGGTATAGCGTAAAATGATCATCTTCAACTTTCCAACCTTTACCTAAAGTTGTCTTGTTGAAATTTGTCCATTGGCTTAAATCTTTTCCGTTAAATAGAAGTTCCCACCCAGCATCTTTTTCAGATTGAGTAAGACTATTGTTTGTGCGGGGTTCTGGATTGGACCTCACTAATCCTGGATCCTCTTTAGGAATAGAATTCATGGTATACCAAGCTTCTGTTGACCAAAGAGAATTTCCATTAACGCTATAAAAAGGATTGTTGATGTTAACATAAATCACATGATCCTCTTTCATACCATCGAGTTGTAGGAAAACTTTTTTGCGATCCTCACTTACAGAAGTTCTTGAAATGTTTAATGTTTTGTTGTCGAGTTTAGGGCCTCCATATGCCGCAGTAGGTTCGTAATACCACTGTCTTACGAGGAAGTCATTAGCTGACCATCCATCTCCCTCGTTGAGTGGTTCGGTAAATTCAATTTCAACACCATTTGATTTTGCACGTACCGCGAGCATCTCGAAAGTAGTCTTTTCATTGTAAGCAAGGCGTTGTAGACCATACCAAAGCTTATTGCTTTGTTGCCAATTTCCTGTACTTCCAATTCCACCTACATAAAGAGCACCGTCTGGTCCCCAGGTTAGTCTATTGATTCCAGCTTCTAATCCTTGAATAAATCTAAAAACACAACCTTGTAACTTTCCGTCCACTTCTTCAACGAAAACACGCTTCACACCTCCATTAGTCACCTCACCATGGATCATTTGATTTTTATATGGACCTAGATTCAAGTAGCTAGGTGTGCTGGGAGAATTGCCGATTTCATCCTGAGGTAACCAGACTACTGGTTTGGTTTCCACCAATCCCTCTGTACCTTCAAAATCTACGGCCCTTGAACCAAAGAACTTACCTTTTTGGACATGCATTATTTTACTAGACGGTAACCAATCGCCTTGGTTGTCTGAAACGAAAATCTCATTGTTATGTCCTATCCCGACTCCATTGGGGGTTCTTAGGCCTTTCGCGAAAAGCTCGTAAGTACCCTTGTCTTTTGAAATTTTAATGATGTGTCCCCTGTCTTTAGGTTGATCAACAACACCTGCTCCTCCCGGCTGTATCCCAGTGGCCAGTGCTGCATAAAAGAACCCATCCTTATATTCTAAACCGAAGCAAAATTCATGAAAGTTTGCGGAAACACCCCAATCATCACAAACGGTATGGTATTCATCTATAATGTTATCTCCATTGGTGTCAACCAACTTAGTTAGCTCTTGTTTTTGCAATACATAAATATCACCATCTACGACTTTTACTCCAAGGGGCTCTGCTAACCCGTCTGCTATTTTAGTGGTGGTGATTTTAGAAGGATCTCCACGTTGAACACCGTCAAGCACAAACACAGATCCGTTGGCATCCCAACAACTTACTACTAATCGACCATCATCTAAGAAATCCATACCACCGACTTTAGGAGTAAAGCCTTCAGGTCTTGATTGAGTTAAATCAAAACTTGGGTGAACGTCAATCAAGGCGCTTTGGTTGCCTGGAATCTTCGATACAGAAGACATAGGCAAACTCAGATTGCCAATGATACTTTGTTGTTCTTTCTTATGAAAGTAGTTTCCCTCTGGAATTACTTCAAATTTTAAATCACCCGGTTTTTTCCAATTCCAGGATAAAAATTTACCACCTACACCTTGAAAGAATTCAATAAAGAAAGGATAATATCCCTCTTCCATACCTATTGTCATCTCCTTGTATTCGACGCCATGATTCCCGTCATTATCTAAAATCACTTTGTCATTTATTGAAACCCTTGAACCATCGTCACTCCAAACCCTAAATGTATATTCTCCTCTTTCATCAACTTTTAAATAGCCAATACTATTCAGGACGAAATAGTCATTTAATTCTTTCCAGTCATCACCAGTAATATTGTCGAACTTACTCATGATGCCAGCCATGATTGGTTTTTTTCCTATTACACTTGGTATTTTTGGTACACCTCCAGAAAGACTATAAATGCTTACCACAGAACCTGGTACTAGATCATCTTCTTTAATATTTTTAGCAGCGTTCCAATATGTGACCTCTTCACCAGTGGTTTCTTCTTCATCTGTTTCTTCATCCTTGTCTAGTGACAAAACATATTCTACCATTGTTTTAATATCCGATTCAGGTAGATCGGGATGAGCATTCATGATTTGGTTTCCCCAAACACCAGATCCACCGTTTTTGACTTTAGAAACTAACATGTTAATGTTATCGTCGTTAGTCTTGTATTTTTTGGCTACAGATACGTAGGAAGGACCGATAGTTTTCACCTTTTTATTGTGGCAAGTTTTGCAGTCGTTTTGAGCTATAAGACGTGCACCTTCGTACTGATCCTCTTCTTCCTCATCAATTCCGCTAGGATTATTTTCATTAGGAATTAATGCATTATCTACTAGCGTAATATCAAAAACAGTTTCACCATTGCTATTTAATCTTAAATGACCAGTTAAGTCCAAGACTTCTGCCTTTCCTGCTGAACGGTTTTTTTTATTGAACACTTTTAGCTCACCATTAGTGTTGATGTTTTGTTCAATGATGATCGAACTTACATTAGTATGTAAATCAACAGACATGTTTTCGGGCACCCCCGTGGTTCTGTATTTTCTTGAAAATACGATTTGTCCTTGTTCACTTTCGTACGCGTCAACTTCTTCTTCAACGGAAACGGTAGTATTATCTAAAGAAAGTTCATACATCAATACAGCATTACCTTGAACAACTTTATGCCCTTTATAGCTGTACTTCGGTACTCTTCCAGATGGTTCACTTTGAGCATCTGTAAAAATCCACGGATTCTTGTACTCATTAATAAAATAAGCGTCACCTGCGGTTGTTGGCTGTGGCCCATGAATGGTATTATAAACAGCACCTTCCCAATTCACCAAACCTTTCCAAGTTTTATATAAGGCTCCATTTTCGACACTATAGGCCGCCCAAAGCTTTTCGTGTAATGCCAATGTCAACATCCTAGGCTGTTCGTCTAGAACTGAACGAATCATCCAAGGACTGTGAGGACGATCTTTGGTGTTTTGTTGTTCATTCTGGCAGGATATCAGGCAAATAAAGCACACTATGCTACAAAAGAGAAGACATCGTTTTATCATTGTTTGTTCGTTTTGTTCGAAGAACTCCGAAGATAATAAATGAATGCTTCAAAATTGATCTGTTAGGAATATTACGTTTTAATGAATAAGTCTTGGTTAAAGCATGTTATTTTCGATGTAGAATAATTTAAAATGGCAATTCTAATATTAAAGGCACTACACATTGTAGGATTTGTTGCGTGGTTTGCAGGCTTATTTTACTTAGTCCGTTTATTTGTTTATCACAGAGAGGCTTGGGCGAAACCGGAAGTCGAATGTAAAGTTTTGGTGAAACAGTACCACTACATGGAGGATCGCCTTTACAGGATTATTTGTAACCCGGCCATGGTCATTACATGGTCTTGTGGTGTTGCTATGATATGTCTCTATGGAATGGATTGGTTTAAAGAGAATCATTGGCTACATGTTAAGTTAGTACTAGTAATGCTCTTGACAGGATACCATCATTCCTGCAAAGGGATGATTAAAAACTTATCCAAAAGGGAAGTTTCTTGGACTAGTGTACAATATAGATTATACAATGAGGTCCCCACACTTTTTTTATTAGCCATTGTGCTTTTGGCGGTATTTAAAAACGTGATTAACTTTTTAACATTATTTGGAACGATTTTAATCGTTGCAATCTTATTATTTTTAATAGTCAAACTAGTTAACAAAAAACCAAAACAAAAAACGAACTCATGAAAATTTTAAAAAGAATAGGGTGGTTCCTTCTAATACTTTTAGTTGTTCTACTTATAGCATCTTTCCTTATTTCTAAGGATGCTCATATAGAATCAAGTGTTGAAATAGACGCACCAAAGAATATGGTATATAATGTAGTGAGCGATTTAAAAACTCACGAATCGTGGAACCCTTGGAAGCTGAATGATGAAACAATGGTTTATCAATATCCAGGAACAACTTCAGGTAAGGGTGCAGAATATACATGGACTAGTGAAAACTCTGGAAATGGTTCTTATAAATTTACTGGAGCGGAAGATGGAAATAGCCTCACTTCTCTTGTCAGTTTTGACGGACAAGGGGAAGGTACAGGAAAGTTTTTATTTGAGGAAGTGGACGGAAAGACAAAGGCAACGTGGTCCTTTGATACGACAATACCTTGGCCAATGAATATTATGAACCCTATTTTATCTCGATCAATGAAAAAGAGTTTGAAAAATGGTTTAAATGGTGTGAAAGATTATGTAATCAAGAGAAAAGAAACAAAAGAGTATAATGGGTATAAAATTAATACAGTTGATATGCCAGAAAAGTACTTTGTAATGAATCGACAGGAGGTAGAGTTTTCTAACATTCAACAGTTTTATGCAAACAACCTAGGTGCGCTATTTGGTAAAGTTCAGAAGGCAGGTGTTGAAATGGATGGTATGCCTTGTGGATTATTTTTTAAATGGATGCCCGACCAAGGTAAAACAGATATGGCTGCTGCAATCCCTGTGAAATCATCAGTAAGTGTTAAGGGTGCGTCGACGTTTAAGTTGCCATCGAGACAAGCATTGCAAATAGATTACTACGGAGATTACTCAGGAACAGAGTCTGCTCATAATGCGATTTCTGCATATATAAAGGACTACGGTTTGTTTCAAGATTATCCCGTTATTGAAGAATATGTAACTGACCCTAGTTCGGAAAAAGATCCCAAAAAGTGGTTGACAAAAATTACATATTATTTTTCTGAGTAAAAAATAGGTTCCTTTTTCGGAGGGATTCTTTTTAAATAGGATGGATAAAATTACTGCGAGAAATAAAATGAACGAGATGGGCGCTGCGCAAGTGCCCTTCTTTTTTATGTTGGATTTTGAATTAAAGAAATGCGAGGTATATTCTTTAATTGGGTTGCCGGAAACCATTCAATTTGAAATAGACCATCAGAGACCCTCTAAGTTCGATTTGCAAAAAAGGGTTAATACGAAAGACAAAATAAATTTGAATTATAACCCGATGAGTCTAGAAGACTACAACAAAGGGTTTTCTTTGGTTAAAGAAGAAATTCAATACGGCAATAGTTTTTTACTCAACTTGACAAACAAAACAGAACTTGTTAACACCATAGACCTAGAAGAAATATATAAGAATTCATCAGCTAGATATAAGTTGTTGGTTGAGGATGAGTTTGTGGTCTTTTCTCCTGAAATTTTTGTTCAAATAAAAGATGGTTACATACGATCCTTTCCTATGAAAGGAACGATTGATGCAAGTATTGAAAATGCGGAGGAAATTATTTCCAAGGATCAAAAAGAAATAGCAGAACACTATACGATCGTCGACTTAATTAGAAATGACTTAAGTATCGTTGCAAAGAATGTTAAGGTGGATAGATTTCGGTATGCCGAAAGAATTCAAAGTGCGAATAAAGATCTATTTCAAATTAGTAGTGAGATTTCAGGTGAGCTTCCAAAAGATTACCATCATCAAATTGGAGAGATTATTTTTAAGCTTTTACCTGCTGGTTCCATTAGTGGTGCTCCTAAGAAAAAAACTTGCGACATTATTCAACAAGCTGAACAAGAAGACCGAGGATACTACACAGGAGTTTTTGGTGTGTTTGATGGTCAAGATTTAGACGCTGGGGTGATGATACGTTTCATAGAGAAAACAGAGAATGGGTTTTATTATAGAAGTGGTGGCGGGATCACCTTTCAAAGTGAATTGGAGAAAGAATATCAAGAAATGCTAGATAAAATTTATGTCCCGCTTCATTGAGTCTATTCATATTAAAAATGGTGCAGTTCAGAATATTGAATTACACGATATTCGAGTACAGCAAACTAGGAAGAAAATTCTGAATATTGATGACGGTTTCTCACTAATGGCATTTATTCATCCTCCAAGTCACATGATGAATTTGAATATCAAGTGCCGAATTGTTTATAGCGAAAGGGTACAAGAGGTCACTTATGCAGAATATACCGTAAGAGATATAAGGACATTAAAGATGTGTCAAGCGGACCATGTTGAATACGTACACAAGTTTGAAGATCGAAGTGATATCAACGCATTATTTGATAAGGCTAAATCAGATGAAATTCTAATGATAAAGAATGGAGCCGTCACAGATTGTCGATATTACAACACTGCTTTTTTAAAGGAAGGAAAATGGTATACTCCGTCAAAACCTTTATTAAATGGAGTCAAAAGATCAAGTCTAATATCTAAAGGAGTTTTGAATGAAAGACAGATCTATGCAAAAGATATAAGTCTATATGAAAAAGTCTCTTTAATCAATGCTTTAACAGACCTTGAGCAAATTATTTTACCCATCACCTCAATAGTGCAATGTTAAGAAACATTTAAAGTACGAGATTCTTCGTACTAATCCTTGTAAAATCAAAAACTCCGCTGTATTTTCGTATTACGAAGTGTTTCGTATAATAAATTTTGATATGAGTAATAAGAAATTGAAGCCCACTGAATCAGAATTAGAGATTTTACAAATCCTATGGGACAATGGTCCTTCCTCTGTTCGATTGGTTAATGAAAAACTAAATGAAGTAAAAGACCAAGGCTACACAACTACCCTAAAATTAATGCAGATCATGAATGAAAAAGGTCTAGCTATTCGGGATACAGGGAGTCGAACTCATATCTATTCTGCCAATGTTTCAGAGGATGAAACAAAGTCAAGACTCTTAAGAACATTTATTGATTCCACCTTCAAGGGATCTGCCTCCAGTCTTGTGATGCAAGCCTTAGGTAACCACAATGCATCGAAAGATGAATTGGATGAGATTAAAGCATTGATTGAAAAAATGGAAAACAAAAAATAGTAGTTATGATTTCTAATATTTTTAGTGAAGTATTCATTGAAGCAATTGCATGGACTATTCTTCATTCATTTTGGCAAATAGCCATTATTTCTTTGCTCATGTCTTTTGTTTTAAAAAGATTTGAAAAAAAGAATTCAAAACTAAAATATGGTATTGGCCTCAGTGCAATGCTGACATCTGTCATAGTTGCATTTGGCACATTTATGTTTTACATTTTTGAAGGATCAGGAACAAGGCAATTGGGGGTAAATTTTATAGAAGGCATTCAAACATTATCCGTTGTCAATGAATCTGTTCCAAGTGCAATGATGAATTTCAATGCTTTTGTCAATGAACATTTGATATTAGTAACGAGCATATGGTTGTCAGGAGTCGTTTTGTTCACCATCAAATTAATAGGTGGTTACGTGTATTTACAGCAATTCACTTTAGGTAAAATTGAAGCGAGTGACGAATTAAAATATACCGTTAGTAAGCTTAAAAGCACCTTAGGGATCAATAAAAAAATCCAGATTAGTGAATCGAATAAAGTGACATCACCAATGGTCATAGGTTTTGTTAAACCAATAATTCTAATCCCAGTTGGTTTGGTCAATCAACTTAGTACAAAGGAAGTGGAAGCCATTTTGTTACATGAGCTTGCACATATTATGCGGTACGACTTTATTATAAATTTATGCTGTTCTTTAGCTGAGGTTATTTTCTTTTATCATCCAGGTGTATGGTGGATATCTCATCAAATTAAGTTAGAACGAGAAAATTGTTGTGATGATGTTGCGATACAGCATTTAGGGAATTCATTGGCTTACGCCAAAGTTCTTGTCAAACTAGAATCCTTAAAACAATTAGGTACGCCTAGTGTCGCCCTTGGAATATCAAAAAATAGAAAAAGCTTATTACATAGAGTAAAGAGAATTTTAAATCAACCCAATCAAGTATCGAATATGAAAGAAAAAATGATTGCTACAGTATTTGTATTGACTATGGTTTTTGCTTTCTCATCAGAGGGCATGAACTTCTTTGACAGATCTAAGGAACTGATCGAGCCTACAAGATTGACGAATGAGTTAGAGATGTTAGAACCAATTCATCAAGAGGAGAAAAAACTAAATGTCATCATTGATACTTTTCCTAAAAAAGAAAAGGGGTCATACATGATTTCTAAGAGCAATGGAGAAGAAGATATTCTTTTAAAAATGGAAGACGGTGAAATTGTAGAATTGAGAGTCGATGGAAAAGAAATCCCTAAAGAAGAATACGATGAGCACGATCAACTGTTGAGAGAATTAAAACCTCGACGGAGCTTTGGAGATATATCCACCATGTTTTTAAAAGAGCAACACCCTATGACACTTTATGCAGACAGTATAGAGTTATGGTTTGAAGATGGCAATTTAGATTCTATGTTAGCGAAAGGGATGCCTCACATTAAAATGAAGAACTTCGAATTTCCCAATCATTTCAATGGACAGATGCGATCTTTCGGGTTGAGCTTTGACACCCTAATGAAGGGTTTTAAACCAGATATGAATTTTGATGAAATCGAGATGTCCGAAAATTTAGAGGAGTTGTTAGGAATCATTGAAGGTCAAGATTTTCAACAATTAAAATCCCTAGATGGCCTTTTTGAAAATTTTGATGGACACCCATTTGGACAGGATTTAGATATTCAATTCCTTGATAAAGGCAACTTTTTATCAGGAAATAAAATGAGCGATCAGTTGGCTCGAGAGCTAAATAGAGATGGATTGTTAATCATCGGCGAAAACAATAAAATAGAGTTGTCTGGAAAATATCTAAAAATAAATGGGGATAAGCAACCAGAAAATATTTGGAGAAAGTACAAAGCACTTTACGAAGAAAACACTGGGGCTATATTAACCAGAGGATCAAAAATAGAATTAGAGATTATAGGAAAAAAATCTAAACGACTCTTTAAATCTATCTAAGCATTATTTAAGTGGCTGATTTGATGATCAATCATATTTAACTTTTGTTGAATAGCATCCAACCTAGCGTCCATGACATTTTCTGCACTCCCTTTAGTGTCGTTAAAAGATAATAGTGCATAAAACTCCCATGCTTCAGCGATTTCGGAGTATTGGATTTCGTAAGGAGGATATAATGCATTATCCGAGTTGAGCAATAGTTTGTCTCCTAGTTTTTTGATGCGTTTATACACCAAACCATCATCCTTAGAAACGACAATGTAGGTTTTGTCATCTTTAATATGTTCGAGTGATTCTACATACGTGCATATAATGACACTTCCAGGTTCGACAGGAAGCATGGAGTCTCCATCTATTTTAAATCCACGATACGTTCCAGCGGGAATGTCAGGGAAGGATATTTTAGGAAGGTCTCTTATAAATTCTGGGTCACTAAAACTCTGTAAATAACCGGCTTGCGCTTTTGTGTCCACCAGCTCGATATTTCCATTATTATCTTGGTCCACAGAGATGGCTAAAACCCTTAAGTCCTTATTTCGAATAATTTCTAAATCGAGATGAGATAGATTTTCTTTTAAAAGATCATCGATTTTTACTTCAAAGATTGAAGCCAGGCTGATGATGGTTTGAATACTTGGCTCTGTCTTACCTCGCTCGTAATCACCCAGTGTAGTTCGGGGAATATCTAGCTTAACAGACAGTTCTTGTTGAGAAATTTTATTTTTCTTACGAAGGTATTTAAGGTTTTCACTGATCATGGAACAAAAATACAAAAGACGATTAATTCGACCAAATAATGTTGATTATTACGACAATCCAATTAGTGGTTGGCGGAGTAGGTCAAAATAAAACCGAACAGATATTGTTATTTATATTTGAATAAAAAACTCATGAGTACTGATATACGCCAATTAGAGCCCAAATCACTTTGGAACCATTTTGCTGATTTAAATGCTGTGCCTAGGGCTTCTAAGAAAGAGGAAAGGGTAATACAATTTATGTTGGATTTTGGTGAAAAATTAGGCCTAGATACTCATAAAGACCATATCGGCAATGTCATCATCAGAAAGCCGGCTACAGCAGGAATGGAATCTCGTCAAACGCTTGTGATGCAAAGTCATTTAGACATGGTCCATCAAAAAAATGATGATACCCAATTTGATTTTGCTACAGAGGGTATAAGGATGTTAGTGGACAATGATTGGGTAAGGGCGGATGGAACAACCTTAGGTGCAGACAATGGAATTGGTGTGGCCACAATCATGGCACTTCTTTCTTCGAAGGATATTGAACATCCAGCCATAGAAGCCTTATTTACGATCGATGAAGAAACCGGAATGACAGGAGCCCTAGAACTTAAAGCGGGACTATTGACAGGAAGCATCTTACTCAATTTAGATACCGAGGATGATAGGGAATTGACGATCGGTTGCGCTGGTGGAGTTGATGTATCGGCAACAGGAACTTATGAAGAAATGGATTTGCAAAATGGGTTTTCTTCGTTTGAGTTAAAAGTTAAAGGATTAAAAGGGGGACATTCGGGTATGGACATACATAAGGGTTTAGGCAATGCCAATAAAATAATGAATAGACTTTTATATCGCTTCTCATCTTTGTATGATTTACGATTACAATCAGTAGATGGTGGAGGATTAAGGAATGCCATTCCTCGTGAATCAACATCTATTTTTTTTATAAAGGATGATCAATTGGACGCTTTCGCGGAAAGTGCAAGAGATTTATTTCAAACGATAAAAAAAGAACATTTTACAACCGATCCAGATCTGAAGTTCGAATTGGATTCGGCGAAAGCCAAAAATAAAATGATGCATCCTCAAACGCAAAGGAGTTTTTTGAGGAGTATTTATGCATGTCCCAATGGAATTTATAGAATGAGTCCAGACATCGAACATTTAGTTCAAACGTCTAATAATGTGGCTAGGGTTTTACTTAAGGATGGTAAATATGAGATTTTGTGCCTTACACGAAGTTCGGTAGATTCTGAAAAGGATGACTTAGCAGATGCTATAAGAAGTTGTTTTGAAATGCTTGGCGCGAATGTGGACACAAGTGGATCTTATCCCGGATGGACGCCTAAACCTTCTGCTCCGATTATCCAAACGATGAGCAATGTCTATGTAGAAATGTTTGACGAACCGCCTCATGTAAACGCGTGTCATGCAGGATTAGAGTGTGGTATTATCGGAACAAATTATCCGGATATGGATATGATTTCATTCGGTCCAAATATTCGAGGAGCTCATTCGCCGGACGAATGTGTACAAATTAGTAGTGTACAAAAATATTGGAAATATACTTTAGAGGTACTAAAGAGAACACCGATGCAGTCTTAATACTGCTTTCTGTGTACGTAATTATCAATGCCTCGAGAACTCAAATCAGAGGCAGCATTTTGTGCAGAACCGTTACTATTGTATCGACCAGCTAAAACAGTATGATAACCCGAACCATCAAATTGTATAATCTCAGAATCGAAGCCAGCTCGATCAAGTCGATCTCTCATGGCAACGGCATTTGAATATACTAAGTAACTACCAGCAACAAGTAAATAGTCTCCGGAAGAAGATGAACGAGTTGTTGTTTTTCGAGGAGCCGGTTTTGGTTTCGAAACAGGTTTTGATGCCACTTCTTCGAAATCATCCTCGTCTATTTCTTCATCAAGTTCACTATAATCTATGTCATCGTCTTCCTCTTCGAAGTCATCTTCAAAGTCGTCTTCAAAATCCTCTTCGCCTTCATCAGCATCTTTATCCTCGTCTTCGAAAAAGTCATCTGTTGTATCCGCGACACCGTCCACAACATTTTCCGCTTGATCTACAACAGAACCAATTGGATCATCAGACCCACAGCTCTTAGCTATAGTCATTAACCAGAAATAAAGGAAGACAATAATGATTGCGTATACAACGATTTTTAAAACACGTCCCATGAGAATTTTATTTTAAGCCTTAATTAAGACATAAAATTAAATATTTTTATAATATATAACAAGTTAACTGTGAATATTTAAGACTTATAATCCACTAATAAGCCCTAACATCTTTCTTTTCCATATAGTTAATAAAGGAGGTGTTAATTACACGATTTCCTCCCGGAGTAGGGTAGTCGCCTGAAAAATACCAATCGCCTTTATTATTTGGACAGGCTTCATGCAATCCTTCAATGGTCTGATAAATTATTTTTATTTCAGGTTTTATGTTGACAGGAGTCACAATTTCACCAATCATGTCAGAGATGATTTCATAATCATATTCAGCATAGAGCTCTTTAACATAATTGACAATATCTTTATCAGGCTTGTTTTCTTGAGCCTTACATTTATCATACACAGTCTCCAAAAGATGCTCCTTGTTGTCTTTTTCCAATAAAGCGACAAGTGCTTTAAACGCAACAAAATTTTTCATTTTAGACATGTCGATTCCATAACAATCGGGGTATCGTATTTGTGGGGCAGAAGAGACGACAATAATTTTCTTTGGCTTAAGCCTCGACAAACTTTTGATGATACTATCTCTTAAAGTAGTCCCCCTAACAATCGAATCATCTAAAACAACAAGAGTATCGATTTCATTCTTGACAATTCCGTAAGTGACATCATAAACGTGAGAAACTAGTCCACCTCTAATGGTGTCATCCGCAATAAAGGTTCTCATTTTAGCATCTTTGACAGCTAATTTTTCAACACGAGGTTTGAGTCTAAGTAATTTATCAAGAGCTTCTTCAGAGAGCGGATTTTCTTTGTCCGTTATTCTTTTTTTCTTGTAGAGATTTAATTCATCATTGACACCTTCTACCAACCCATAAAACGCCACTTCTGCTGTATTAGGAATAAAAGAGAACAATGTGTTTTCAAAATCATATTCTACTTCTTCTAACACCTTCTTGGCTAAGAGGCTTCCTAGCTTTTTTCTTTCTAAATAAATATCTCTATCGGTTCCTCTAGAAAAATAGATCCTTTCAAACGAACACGCATTTCTTTCTAGTGGATCCTTGCACGGCATTTCTTCAACGGTACCATTTTTCTTTATAATCAAAGCATGACCAGGCTTCAATTCATGAACTTCCTTATAGTTCACATCAAAAGCAGTTTGAATAGCAGGTCTTTCTGAAGTCATGACCACTACTTCATCATCTTTGTAATAAAAAGCTGGACGAATTCCAGAAGGATCACGAAGGACAAAGGCATCTCCATGACCGACCATACCAGCCATTGCATAACCACCATCGAATTTTCGAGAAGCTCGCTGTAATACACGCTGAACGTCCATATGCTCCGCAATTAATTGATTGATTTCTTGATGGCTATAACCTTCTGGATTAAACCAATTGAAAAGTCGTTGAACTTCATCATCCAAGAAATGGCCAATTTTTTCCATGACCGTTACAGTGTCCGACTGTTCTTTTGGGTATTGCCCTAATTCTACGAGTTCTTGAAAGAGTTCTTTAACATTTGTAAGATTGAAGTTACCCGCCACCACTAGATTTCTACTGATCCAATTGTTCTGTCTTAAAAAAGGATGGCAAGTCTCTATGGTGTTAAGTCCGTGAGTTCCATAACGTAGATGGCCCAAAAGTAATTCACCGGTATACGGCTTATTCAACTTTAACCATGCAGGGTCATTCATTTGTTCTTTAGTAACGTCACTAAAATGACTATATACTTCATCAAACAAATGTTTAAGATATTGTGGATTGTTAGATCTTTTTCGACTAATATATCGAGTACCAGGAGGATTATCCAATTTTATTGTGGCAATACCTGCACCGTCTTGACCCCTATTTCTTTGCTTTTGGAGTAGCAACTGAAGTTTGTACAGGCCATAAAGAGCCGTCCCATACTTTTGATGATAATACTCTAATGGTTTAAGCAATCGAATCATGGCTAGGCCACATTCGTGTTTAATTGGATCGCTCATGGTAACTCCTGTATTTTTGGCTGGATTTACAAAGTACAAAGGTAAACTAAAAATGGATTGTAGAAAGCTTGATTGACCATTTTGTCCTATCTTGTCAAAGTTTAAATACGCTTTCTAAATATGGGCTTTCTAAGTTTTAATAAAACACCAAAACATCAGAAGTTTAAGTACATGCCTCGGTTCTATGATCCGGACAAAGAAGATTTAGAAAGAAGACTTAATATGCATGATAAGGACAACCAAGATCTAGACCAAAAAGAATTGGCCAAGGAGCGAATTAAATCTGGATTACGTCACAAATCAAGGACCGATGCCAGTTATAAAAAAAAGCACACGTCTAGGTATAACATTCGATTAATCACCATCATGTTTATATTATTTATCATAACTTACTTACTATTGCGAACCGATAAAATCTTAAGCTTTATTAATAGCTTTTCTGAGTAATTCATGTCAAATATTATCCAATTATTACCCGATTCGATTGCCAACCAAATTGCAGCAGGTGAAGTGGTTCAAAGACCAGCATCTGTACTCAAGGAGTTGTTGGAAAATTCGATTGATGCTGAATCAACGAGGATAAAAGTCATAGTGAAGGATTCTGGAAAAACACTTATTCAGGTCATTGATGATGGTTTAGGGATGAATGATACTGATGCTAGAATGTGTTTTGAGCGACACGCTACATCCAAAATAAAATCAGCGAATGATCTTTTTAAGATAAAAACAATGGGTTTTCGAGGGGAGGCTATGGCTTCAATTGCGGCTATTGCGCATGTCGAATTACAAACACAACAAAGAGATCTTGAAGTAGGTACAAAGATTATCATTAAAGGTTCTACTGTAGAAAAACAGGAACCAGTATCTATTTCGTATGGTACCAATATTTCGGT
Organism: Saprospiraceae bacterium; assembly: GCA_020630475.1. Lineage (GTDB taxonomy): Bacteria > Bacteroidota > Bacteroidia > Chitinophagales > Saprospiraceae > JAHDCZ01. The sequence continues at coordinate 13,618 of JAHDBI010000001.1, read as the reverse complement.
AAAGAATCTATTTTATAATATTCCGGCAAGGAGAAAATTTTTAAAATCTGATCCCGTAGAATTTAAGCACTTATTGGAAGAATTTCACAGAGTGGCTTTATCGCACCCTGAGGTTTTCTTTTCACTCCACCATAACGGAAATGAAGTGTATCATTTACCCGCTTCCAACTTGAGACAAAGAGTCGTTAATACCTTCGGAAAGAACCTAAATGAAAAGATTGTTCCAGTGAACGAACAAATGGAATTGATCAACATATTCGGTTTTATCGGTAAACCTGAAGCAGCTAAAAAAACTAAAGGGGATCAATATATATTTGTCAATAATAGATACATCAAAAGCCATTATTTAAATCATGCTATTCGTTCGGCATATGAAGAGATGGTTCCCAAAGAATACTATCCACTATACTTTATAAAAATTGATATTGATCCAATGCAGATTGATATCAATGTACATCCTACTAAAACTGAAATCAAATTTGAGGATGAACGATTAATTTATAACTACGTAAGAGTAGCGATTAAGCACTCCTTGGGCAAGTATACCTTAGCGCCTACATTGGACTTTGAAAATGCCAATAATTTTGAGAGAATGGCTTCTTCTCAAGCAGCTCAGAATAGACAAGGTGGGGTAAGAATTCCTAAACAAAATAGTTCAGAGAATTGGGATCAAATATATCAAGCCCTTCAAGCAGAATCAACGGGTTCAAAAGAGGCTATAATTATTGAAAGCGAAGCGAGTAAGATAGGATTTGACGACCCTAGTTTTCAATCTGCTGCGATAAAAAAACCTTATCAAATTCACGAGAGCTACATTGTCAATCAAATTAAATCAGGTTTTATATTAATTGACCAAGGAGCGGCTCATGAACGAATTTTATATGAGCGCTACTACAAGGCAATGTTAAACAAAGAGCCACTTTCCCAAAAGCAATTGTTTCCCAAGACGATTGAATTGAATGTTGCACAAAAGGCCATAATTGATGAAATATTACCTCAGTTTAATTGCTTAGGTTTTGAAATTGAAGATTTTGGAAATAACTCTTTGATTGTACATGGGATTCCGGTTGGTCTGGCACCGAGTACAGATATACAAGAATTAATTGAACAGATTATTGTCAGGTATGAGGAGCATCATGAACTAGAAATAGGGATTGAAGAAAATTTGGCCAGAGCGATGGCTAGATCTTCTTCCAAAAAGAAAAAACAAAGACTTACAGAGGAAGAAATGAGCGTTTTAATAGACGAGTTGTTTGCTTGTGATATTTCTACAACGAGTCCTTCGGGCCAAAAATGCTATGTAAGCTTCGAGTTAGATGAACTTAAACAACGCTTTTTAAGTTAAAGCATTATGAATAATCTGACAGATACTGTTAAGCATTTGATAATCATCAATGTCTTATTTTTTCTTGCAACGATGTTGTTGCCATTTGATCTTCATGATTTGTTTTCAAGACACTTCCCCCTGTCTGATGGATTTAGACCATTTCAAATTGTAACAAGTGTATTCATGCACGCTAATTTCCAACACTTATTATTTAATATGTTGGGTCTTTATTTTCTAGGACCATATGTTGAACACACATTGGGCCCAAAACGATTTTTAATCATGTATTTAGGTAGCGCCATTTTTGCCGTCATTGCAAGCACGGGGGTGAATTTCATAGAATATTATTATCTGTTGGATCAAATAGGAACAGATGGTTTGGAAAAAATAAAGAGCGAAGGCTTGAATGTTTTAGCGCAGAATAAAAATTACGTTGATCCAGGATTGGCTAAAATGAATATTGTGATGCACGGAACATCTCTAGGTGCTTCAGGAGGAGTGTATGGAGTAGTTGCAGGATTTGCAGCAATGTTTCCGAATTTAAAATTGATGTTGTTTCCTTTACCTATTCCGATCAAGGCCAAATATTTGGCGATTGGAATGGTGGTCATAGGTTTAGTTTCTGGTATTGGAGGGCTTCAACAAGGAATAGGGCATTTTGCACACGTTGGTGGTGCCATAGCCGGTTTTCTCTTTATCGTATATTGGAAGAAACTAAGATTACGTTAGTCTATTATGGATTCTATTTGGAGAGACATAAAAAGTACATTTCGATCTGGTAATATGGTCAATAAAATTCTCTTGGCCAATGCTGTTGCTTTTGTGTTTATTTACTTAGTAAAAATCGGAACCTTATTTACTGGTCCGAACCATGCAAGCTTGTTTCAGGATTTTGTTCATGCCATGTCATTACACTCGGATATGTGGTATAACCTTAAGCATCCATGGGTGTTTGTGACACATGCTTTCTTCCATGTTGGTCTTTTCCATTTAGCGATGAATCTTTTGATGTTGTTTTGGTTTGGTAAAATCGTAGGAGACATGATTGGCGATGACCGAGTATTGCCGATTTATACTTTAGGTTTTGTGAGTGGGATGATCTTTTTTTTGGTTTTCACCAATGTGGCTCCCGAATTTGCTGGAATTGCTCACGGAGCGTCAGCGGGTGTCATGGCTATTGTTGTTGCCGCAGGAATGATTGCACCAGACTATGTTATTCACCTTATTCTTATTGGTCCAGTAAGGCTTAAGTATGTTGTTTTAGTTGTTTTACTTTTTGACTTAATTGGCTTAGCCAACCTTCAAAATACAGGCGGACGTATTGCGCATTTTGGTGGTTCTTTTATGGGTTTTCTCTTTGTTTATTTATTGTATCAAGGAAAAGATGTTTCCAAAATATTTAAGAAGAAGGAAATAAAAATTCAAAGAAATAGCGGTAGAGCAAAGGTGATCCCTTTAAACACAAGTAAACCAAAAACCCAAAAGGAAATCAGTATTGATAACATCCTTGATAAGATTAATCGAGAGGGGATAAGTTCTTTGTCTCCTGAGGAAAGGAAAATATTAGATCAAGCCAGTAAAGGTAACGAGTGAAGTATTTAAAAAAGTTGGCGATTTTCCTTAACGCATTCATCGCGATTCTAACATTATTTTCTTATTTATCTACTGTTCTTGATACAGAGCAAGTTTGGATATTTGCGATACCTGGTCTTTTTTATCCGATTCTTCTTTTACTCAATATTGGCTTTATCATTATTTGGCTTCTAAGTAAGCCAAAATATATTTGGATTTCGGTTGTTGTGATCATTTTGGGTATCGGACACATTGGTAGTTTTATAAACTTTAATACTATAGAATCAGGAAAGAAGTCAGATGAAATCAAAGTGCTGAGCTATAACATTCAAAATGCTTCATCAAGCTATTCTAAGAATAAAAAAATTCGAAAGAAAAAAGAAAAGCAAATGATCCAGCACTTGAGCCAATTTGCTGATTTAGATGTCATGTGTTTTCAAGAGGTAGCTGGCTTTTCCGGAGACTTACTACAAAAAACCTTTGGAAAAATTAATATTCATCAAAACAAGTTGAGTGGTCCTCGGATTTATACCAAACACCCAATAGTTAACAAAGGATCTATTGATTTTAAGACAGTTACCAATGGCTGTATTTGGGCGGATGTAGTTATAAATCTTGATACGATAAGGATATACAATGTTCACTTACAATCGAATCGTATTTCAGAAAACGCATCTAAAGTTTTAGAGGATGTGAATTTTCAAGAGAAAGAGACTTGGGATGGCTTTTTGGGTATATTAAAACGCTATAAAAAATATAATCAGATTAGATCAAAGCAATTGAAACTCGTTAAAAAGCATTATGAAAATTGCTCATATCCAATATTGCTCACTGGTGATTTCAATGATACTCCACAATCCTTTATTTATTCTGAGCTCAAAGGAAACTTCAACGACAGTTTTGTTGAAAAAGGTAATGGGATAGGGACTACCTTTGCTGGAAATATCCCACTGCTTAGAATTGATTATATTTTAGGATCCAACCAAATAGAATTCCTTAATCACGAAGTGGTAAAAAAAACAAAGTCAGATCATTACCCAATAAAGGTCACATTAAGACCAAGAAATCAAGCGGACGAAGAATAAGTTCTTTATTTTTGCCGCATGAAAGGAAGTCTACATTTATACAATAGTCTAACTAGACGAAAAGAAGAATTTAAACCCATTAATGAGGGATTTATAGGACTATACGTATGTGGTCCGACAGTATATAGCGATGTTCACTTAGGTAATTGTCGAACCTTTATGAGTTTCGATATGATTTATCGGTTTTTGTTGAAGTTCGGATATAATGTTCGATACGTACGAAACATTACAGATGTAGGCCATTTGTTGGATGATGGAGAGGACAGAATCTCTAAGGGTGCGAGGAAGGATAAACTAGAGCCAATGGAAGTCGTTCAAAAGTATACGAATGGCTTTCATGATATGATGGATATTTTCAACACCCTTAGACCGAGTATTGAACCAAGAGCTACTCAACATATTATTGAACAAATTGAGATGGTTCAAGATATTCTAGATAATGGCTATGCTTATGTAGAAAATGGAAGTGTTTATTTTGATACGACAAAGTTTGCGGAGGAAACGGGTAAATACGGAAAATTATCTGGAAGAGTGATTGAAGATTTACTAGCAGAATCTAGAGATAACCTTAAAAACCAAAGTGAGAAAAAACATCCTTCAGATTTTGCAATATGGATGAAAGCCGCTCCGGAACATTTAATGAAATGGAATTCACCATGGTCGGAAGGTTTTCCAGGATGGCATTTGGAATGTTCTGCAATGAGCACGAAGTATTTAGGAAAAACCTTTGATATTCATGGTGGTGGAAATGACCTTAAATTCCCGCATCATGAAAACGAAATAGCCCAAAATGAAGGAGCATGTGGTTGCAGTCCATGTAACTATTGGTTGCATACCAATATGTTATTGATGAATGGCAAAAAGATGTCAAAGAGTGATGGTAATACCATATCACCTGAAGAATTATTTAGTGGGGATAGCCCTCATGTTTCCAAAGGGTATAGCCCAATGGTTATTCGCTTTTTTATGTTGATGGCGCATTATCGATCTACGGTGGATATATCCGATGAAGCTTTACAAGCTGCTGAAAAAGGCTATAAAAAATTAATGGAAGCTGGTCGTTCTTTAAAGCAATTAGAAGCTCATTCGGCGGAAGCCGGAAAAATCGACGAGCAAATAAATAGTATCTCTCAGTCGGCATTTGATGATATGTGTGATGACTTCAACACACCAAAAGCACTGTCAAGAATGTTTGAATTGGTCAACATCATCAATAGTTTAAAAGGAGGACAATTAGATAGTAAAGAACTTTCTTCACGAGGATTAGAAACATTAAAGCAAACTTACTCGTCTTTTATATATGACATTTTTGGTTTGAAAAACGATTTGGTTGATAACGACCAAAGCAAGTACCTGGATGGATTAATGAATTTAGTGATAGATATTCGACAATCTTCTCGAGAAAAGAAAGATTGGGATACATCGGACAAAATAAGAGATGTATTAAAAGAGCTAAAAATTCAATTAAAAGATGGACAGTCAGGAACTGATTGGACTATAGATGGATAAAAAGAATAAACATGAAAACTCGTTTCCTTGCCATTACAACGCTTGTCATTTTTTTATTTGGTTGTAAAACAGATAATAAGTCGAGCAATTTACCTACTGAGCCAGTAAAAAAACCACGAGTCACAGTTCCAAAATTTGATGGTGCAATGGCTTACCAATACGTTCAAAAACAAGTCGATTTTGGTACAAGGGTTCCAGGAACACCGACACATAAAGAATGTAAAGATTGGTTGGTTAACGAATTAAAATCAACGGGGGCTGAAGTGATTGTTCAAGAATTTGAATCTAGCTTTTTGACCGTAAAAAACGCGGAGTCATATAATATCATAGCCCAATTTAATCCAGAGAAAAAAGATAGAATTTTACTGTGTGCGCATTGGGATACCAGATTAATCGCGGAAAAGGATAGTGACGTGAGCAAACAAAATTCTCCAATTGACGGAGCCGATGATGGTGCTAGTGGGGTAGGTGTTTTATTATCGATAGCAAAGACTATTCAGAATCACCCCATTGACCTTGGTGTAGATATCATCCTGTTTGATGCAGAAGACAATGGATTAGATGGAAACGGTTGGTGCTTAGGTTCTCAATATTGGACAAAAAATATTCACCGTAAAGGGTATAGACCAGAATTTGGAATCTTATTAGATATGGTTGGAGCCAAAACTGCTCAATTTGGATTAGAAGGATTTTCAGTTCAATACGCTAACAAGTATTTACAAAAAGTATGGACATGGGCAGATAGAATTGGAGCAGGTGATTTATTTGTAAAAAAACCACTGGGCGGAATCGAGGATGATCATTATTATATCAATAGAGATGCTCGTATTCCTACTATCGATATCATTAATGCATCGAACAAACCGGGTAGCTTTGACACACACCATCACACCCATCAAGACAATATGGATATCATAGATCAAGAAGTTCTTAGAAAAGTTGGTCAGGTGGTAACAACGGTCATTTACAAAGTTTCTGACGGTAGTTTCTAGGACATTTAACAAGCATAAAAAGTCTATAGTTATTATAAGAAGAATCTTCTTCTTATTTTCGCATTATAAATTATTGTAATATGAAAAAAATACTCACTTTAGCGTTAGTTCTACTTTTTGTTAATCTTGCACAAAGTCAAGAACAATGGACACTAGTTACTAAGCGTACTGCGGAATGGTGCGGAAATTGTGGTACTTGGGGGTGGTCTACTTTCAAGACATTAGTAGAGGACCTTGAAGATGAAAATGCTATAGTTGTGGCAATGCATACATCTAGTAGTGACCTAACTACACAAACGTCCATTGACTTATTGGCAAATATTGGAGGTAATGGCCAGCCAAGATTTTATGTGAACATGGATGATTATGGTGTGTCAAGTGGTAACACAAGTGCTAAGATTGATGAAATAAAGGGGGACGTTAGTTTTTTAAATTCTTTGCCACCTGTTATTTCTGTTGAAGTGAATGGACTAGAAAATGTAGATAGTAGATTATATGCAGATGCAACAGTAGAAGTATCTGAAGAATTGAACGGTGAATATAGATTAGGAATTTATGTGATTCAAGACCATGTGATTGCAAGTCAATCAGGTCAAGGAAGTAATGCTGATCACAGAAATCTATTGACGGAGAGCTTTTTTGAAAATGCCTTGGGAGAAGTAATCGGTGATGGTGTTTTGTTGGAGGCCGGTTCTACTCATACTTTTGAAGCAGATATTCCTATTCCTTCAAATTTTGATTTTACTACAGATAAACTCGCAGCTATCATCTGGCGCCAATTAGAAAATGGTCAATACATTTTTATCAATGGTGGGATGGATCGTGAATTTGAAATCGTTTCCAATACGAATGAAATAGAAAAAAGTTTAACAGAGTTTAATGTCTTTCAAAATCAACAAAGTCAAATTGAAGTTTCGTTGAATGCACAAAAGGATTTAGGTGAAGTTCAAATTAACTTATTAGACTTGCAAGGCAAATTGATACAATCAACTGCTCAAAGTATACAAAAAGGTTCAAGTAAGGTGTTCTTTGAAACCAATGATATCAATGCAGGAATTTATGTAGTATCAATAAGCAATGCGTCCAATCATCAAGCTAAGCAAATCTCAATAGTAAAGTAACTATTGAGATTTGGTTTCGGCCACAAAGTTTTTCTTTTTTTTCTGAGCAGACTTAAATTGCTGATTTGCAGCTTCTTTATCTGCAGTAAGCGTTAAGACGTATCTGTTGATCGTATTCTTTGTATTCATAATGCTGTAGTAAGCATTGTTTATGTTTTGCTGTAATACCCAATCTGTAATTAAGTGATTGTAAAAGGTAGACAAGAAACGTTCAAATCCAGCAATGCTCATATTGAGTGAAGAATTCTTATAAACGTCTAATAATTCTTTTTCGAATTTTGCTAAACTTATTTTGGTATTTACTGCATTCTTATTGGCCTTGTCAATAAAGCTTTTCTTTTGATAACTAGAAAATCTCCCTCTACCGGTTAAAATCATTTGACCATTCCAGGATTTAACTTGTTTCAGGTTACTTAATAATAAGTCTAGTTTTTTTAAGGATGACTTTCCAGCATCAATAGCCTCTTTGATTTCGATGACAGCAAATTTCTTTTGTCTGATATCAATATCCATTGCCCTAAGTTTTTTGGCAATGGGACCGCCTTTGATTTTTAATAGACCTTCCTTCTTATTAATCAGCAAGTCAAGTTCTTGCTGGTCAACAACAAACTTCTTAAGCTTCTTATTCAACACACCTTGTTCAAAAACCAATACATCTTGTTCGGTAATTAATCCATTGTATTTTAAAACGGCTTCCAAATATTCTTGACGTTCCTTTTCTAATCGCTCTTCCTTATCTCCAAGAATTTTTGTGAAAAGTGCTTTCATGTTTAACTTCTCTAACTCTTCAACATCTTTCTTTTCTTTTTCAAGGACTTTTTTTTGCTTTTTGATATCAAATTGCAAAACATCTAATTCGTGCTCAATGAGCTTTAGACGTTTAGATACTTTCTCAAATTGCCTAAACTGTTCTTGAGCTTTCTCTATTTCTTTATCGAGTTTTAATAGACTCATTACTTTTTCTTGGGATGTACTAATTTCATTTCTTTGATCAAATGATTGGCACCAGCGTATTTGTCCACCACAAAGAGAATGAATCGAGCATCTACCATAATATTTCTACAAATAGAAGCGTCATAATTAATATCACTCATTGTTCCTTCCCAAACTCGGTCAAAGTTCAGTCCGATTAAATTACCATGAGCGTCAATAGCTGGGCTACCAGAATTTCCACCTGTGGTGTGATTTGACCCAATAAAACAAACGGGTACTTTACCATTGGTATCCGTGTATTGACCATAATCTTTATCCTCATATAACTCAAGTAACTTAGCGGGAACATCAAACTCATAATCACCCGGAATATACTTTTGAATAACTCCATCTAAGTATGTTACGGGTGTATAGTAAACAGCATCGCGAGGTACGTATCCATTGACTTTTCCGTAAGTGACCCTCATAGTGCTATTGGCATCAGGATAGAAGCGTTTATTTGGAAAAGCTTCCATTTGTGACTTCATATAAATTCTTTGTAATGAATCAATGATCGTTTTTCTACTATTATAATTTGCAGCAATTTGATCATTATATAAGGCGTCCCAATCTTCTCCTAGTTTATATAAGGGATCATTTTTGAGAGCGACAATAACATCTTCTGCATTTTGCATCAATAGTTTATTGACCGCATCCTCATTCACTAAGGGTGACTTTTGATATAAATATGCTCCGAGCGCATTGTGGTCTTCCATGGCTCGCATGAACATCCATTCTTTTTTCAATTGTTCGGGCACATAAGCATCATCAATTTTATCTACATAAAGTTTAGTTAACGAACCAAAAACTTCTTGGTCAATCGTAGCATTAAAGTTTTTGTAAAAGCTTGGAAGAAAGGCATCAAGTCTAGCTTTGAAATTATTGTAACCTTCTAGTCCATTGTTTTCATAACTTGAAACCAAGCGACGGAAATTTCTACACATACTAAGCATCTCAATATTTCGAAGAGCTACTTCATTATAGAAATCTCTTGTTAAAGCATAAGGAGCTATTTCTGAATACACTTTCGTGAATGAATCCATGAGTTCATTATTACCTGTTTTGTCTACATACTCTTTTTCGATTTTCTTCTTTTTTGCAATGGCTCCAGTAGATTTTAAACCTTGTGATTCACCGATCCACTTTTTCCAATAATTGGCTACACGTGCAAACTTTGATGCGTATTGTAGGCGAATCTTTTCGTCAGAGCGCATGTACTTATCGATAATTTTAAGCGCGTTATCTCTAATTTCAATTTTAGCTGGATTCAAGTCATTCACCGTTTGTTCTACTGCTGCGGAATGCAAATATTCATTGGTTCTACCTGGAAATCCGAAGACCATGGTAAAATCATCTTCTTCTACTCCGTCAAGTGATATAGGCAAAAAGTGCTTGGGTGTATATGGAATGTTTTCTTCGCTATAATTAGCAGGTTTATTGTCTGGACTAGCGTAAACTCTGAACAAAGAAAAATCACCTGTATGTCTAGGCCAAACCCAATTATCCGTATCTGATCCAAATTTACCAATTGATTCTGGAGGGGTTCCAACAAGTCGCACGTCATTATATACAGTCGTTAAAAAAGCGTAGTATTGATTCCCGTGATAGAATGGACGAATCATCACCTCTTGAAATTCGGCTAGCTTATATTTTGCTTTGATCCCTTCAATATTACGGTCAATCATTGACTGTCTTTCGGAATCACTCATTTGATCATTTACCCCCATTAAGGCTACTTTAGTGACATCTTGGATTTCATCAATAAATCGTACGAATAAACCTGGGTTAGCCAATTCTTCACTATGACTCTTTGCCCAAAACCCATTTTTAAGAATGTTGTTTTCTACCGTTGAGTGAGATTGTATGTTCCCATAACCGCAGTGATGATTAGTGAGGATCAATCCACTTCCTGAAATGATCTCTCCAGTACAAAACCCTCCGAAATGGACAATAGCATCTTTTAATGATCCTTTGTTCACACTGTATATATCTTCGGCACTAAGTTTCATTCCCATGGACTGCATTTCAGCTTCATTTAAAGCTTTAAGCAATAATGGAATCCACATTCCTTCTCCTGCATTTAAGGCAACAAAGAAATTCATAATTAGTGCAACCAGTAAAAATCGAATACATTTCATTTTAGTAACTTTTAATTAATATCGAGGACTGAAAATAAAGATTTATTTTTAGAGAGAATCAATCAAAACAGGGATTTAAGGATTGAGTCTTTCAGCTAAACTAAAACTATGATTTTCCTTTTTGGAATTTTTACAAAGACAGATAAATTTGAGCCTTTTGGGCAGGAACACTTCCTTGCCCTCTTCTTTTTCTTTTGTGTAGGATTAGTGAGTATTTGGATTGGACGTAATAAGCTCGATTATAGGCAACAAACTCTATTTGGAACTGCTCTAGCTTTATGCGTAACTGTAGCAGTGATTGGTAGAATGTTATTGACGATATATACAGGAGAATTTGGCATCAAGAGTGAATTACCTTTACACGTTTGTCGGGTTTTGGGTTTAACCATTCCTTTTGCCATGTATTCGCGGAGTCGAAAATGGTTAGGCGTTTTTTACTTCATGATATTAGCAGGGACCTTGCAAGCGAACATTACCCCAGATATTGATTTTGATTTTCCACATTACGGATACTTCACATATTGGTTAATGCATAGCATGTTGGTGATTTTACCGCTTTATGCAGTATTCGTTTACGGACATCGTTATAATATTAAAGATTTATGGAGGGCTTTCGTTGTCACGAATGTATTTATGGTCATCATTACGCTGATCAACTTTATGATCGGATCAAACTATATGTATACACTGAATAAACCACCAGTCCAGTCAATGCTAGATTATATGGGACCTTGGCCTTGGTATATTTTAGCGGGAGAATTAGTCGCGTTGATTCTATTCTTTTTATTTTATCTTCCTTTTGCCTTTGATACGCATCGAATTCGGCGAAAGCCAAACTAGTAAAAATTCACCAATTCAATATCAAAAATTAAGATGGCATCCTTTCGTATTGTTGGAGATGGAGGGTTAGAGCCATATCCTAAAACAGAAGGAATAAGTAATTTCCCTTTTCCTCCTTTTCCAAATAATGGAATTCCAATTTGCCAGCCTTGAATGACATTGGATAATGGAAAAGTTGCAGGGTTTTGTCCTGATTCGTCAAAAAGAAATTCATCTATATAATAACCCCTATAATGTGCTTCGACGGTATTGTTAATATTGGGCATTTCAGAAGTACCAGGTTCATCTATGATATAATATAAGCCTTCAGATGTCACTTCGGCCTCTAGGTTGTTTTCTAAAAGATAATCTTCTATTAGTTTACGATCTTTATCATTTTGATCATCTCCACAAGAAAAACAAACACAAACAGTTAGAAGAAAAAATAAAATTCTCATCGTTAAAAATTTAATGTCAATTGATTGTTTTTAAACTCCGTATTTAGATTACTTAATCCGACCCCTATCAAACGAATACCTTGATGGTTTCGTGGCACCTTTTCAAATAATTCAATACAGCTCTCAAAAATTTGTTTTTTTGATGATACGAAGCTAAGGAAAGTTTTGCTTCGAGACATTGTCGTAAAGTCATCTAATCTAATTTTTATATGAACAGTCCGACCTTGAATTTTTGATCGAATACTGTCGTCAAATAATTTTGAAACAAGTTTCTTGATTTCTTCATATATGTCTTGATCATCCAATAAATCATAACTATAAGTCGTCTCATTAGAAAACGACTTTCTAATTCTATTGGCTTGAACGGGCCTTAAATCAATACCCCTTACGGCATCATATAGATAGTTGCCAAGTTTTCCAAAATGTTGGTTCATTTCTAAAGCAGAGAGCTTTTTTAAGTCTGCACCAGTATTGATGTTTAACCGTTTCATTTTTTCTCCGGTCACTTTTCCAACACCAAAGAATTTATTTACATCTAGTTTTTCTATAAAAGGAATGACCTCCTCTGGTAGAATGGTGGTAATACCGTTGGGCTTATTCATATCTGAGGCAATTTTAGCCACAAACTTGTTTATAGAAACACCTGCAGACGCAGTTAATTGGGTTTCATCAAAAATTTCTCTTTTGATTTCTTGAGCGATGAACATGGCAGACTTGAGTCCGAGCTTATTATGGGTAACATCTAAGAAAGCTTCATCTAAAGAAAGTGGTTCGACTAGATTAGTGTACTTTTCAAAAATTTCTCGAATTTGACGAGATACTGCTTTATATTGATCAAAGCGATGCTTTACAAAAATGAGATGAGGACATTTCCTTTTGGCTACAGAAGAAGGCATAGCGGACCTAACACCAAACACTCTAGCTTCATAACTTGCAGCTGCTATAACCCCTCTTTCGCCTAATCCACCAACAGCTACGGGTTTTCCACGCAAATGCGGGTAATCTCTTTGTTCGACCGATGCAAAAAACGCATCCATGTCAACATGTATAATTTTTCGAGGATTAGACATCCTCAAATGAAATAAAAAGAAAAGAGAAATTTAGATTAGTTCAATAAGTTTTTCTTAAAAAGAATTCCTTTTTGAGCATCATATCCTGGCTTAATACCTCTATGGATTAGATATTGTTTGTAATTGTATTTACCAGTATCAATGATATAGACCTTTGATCCAACAGCTTTATTCAACTCGATGTTATTGTCTTTCCAACAATGTGCAATTTCTAATGCGGTAGCATTATGATTTTTTTGCCACTTTTTGTTGATGATGACTTCTAACTTGATGATGCCTTTATCGTAACCCAAGAGCCTTGAGGTCAATCCCATGCCAACACGATAATACATATCAGTTTCTACGAGGTGTCTACGATTTATATTTTCTAAGTCCATACCCCAACTTTGGTGCATAAATTATGCCATATTCAAAGTAGAACTTGGTAAATAGTCGATAGATTAGATTTCTTTTAATGGTAATTTCTTGGATTTGATTTGAGCTTATGCGTACATTTGCATCGCTGAAAAGCAGGTCCTATAGCTCAGTTGGTTAGAGCACCTGACTCATAATCAG
>JAHDBI010000073.1:5279-18866 GCA_020630475.1 Saprospiraceae bacterium | reverse complement strand
CGACCCCCTGCGTGACAGGCAGGTATTCTAACCAGCTGAACTACCAGACCGTTGCTAGTTTTTTACAGCGGGTCAAAAATAGTATTCCTTTTGTTTTTCCGCAATTATTAGTATGTCTTTTTTCTAAATATTATTGATCCTCTCCTTTGATGGTTTTCAATAAGTGAGAGAACATCTCCTTTCCATCAAAATCCTCAGGTGGGCCTGCATTACTTTTAATCATATTAAACACACCGTTATTGTTCTCCAATACAAAATGAAAAATATAATCGGCTCGATTATCATAGTTTTGAGAAAACGTCCCAAATCTCATGTCGTTAAATTGAATTTGATCATTTCCTAAATCAAAAATGGAATAATAATCATCACTAAACCATTTTAATGTTTCTAGAGAATGATCGTTTTGAAAATCATTAATGAGATGATGATTTTTAGGTATCGTCGCGATCTCATCATAAGCCCTAGGGTTGATTATGGTATGATAAGCAATATGATACGCCTCTTCTGATTCCGCCACACAATACCACAAAAGATTATTTAAAATTGTTGGACTCACTCTATGTTTAGAATAATCAATTTGATGTCTTGAAAGTTTTTCCTCAAAAGCATTTGAAACCACACTCCTATTAACTAAAGTAAAAATCATATAGCCACTACTTATAATTAGTCCTGCATAATTGAACCACCTTCTTTTATTACTTTCTTTATGATAAAATGCTGCAGCAATTAAGCAAATAATAAAGGGGACTGTATAAAGCGGATCAGCTACAGATATATTATTAAAAGCCACTCTGTAATTGGAAAATGGTGCAAAAAGCTGAGTTCCATAAGTGGTAAAACAATCCAAAAACGGATGAGTAATAATCGCAAAGAAGAAGAGCTTATAATATGATGCGTATCCAACATTCAGATAACCAAGGCTATGAGAATCATCATATCTCTGATACCAACGATCAACGATATAACTAATGAGAAAGGAAAAAAAGATGGCAAAAAAAATAGAATGGGATATTCCTCTATGAAAAGCTAGCGCATTTATTTCAGTCATAAACAAATTAGCCACAATGTCCAAATCTGGAATGGTCCCAGCAATTGCTCCCCAAATCATTGCACGATTACCAATCTTTCTCCCTAAAGTCAGTTCTCCTACAGATGCACCTAGTACAATCTGAGTTAATGAATCCATACTATATCTGGGTTTCTTTCAATTTAATTCTACTCATAGCGATTTTAGACGCCGCCTGTTCAGCAGATTTTTTATTAAAGTCTTCTGATTCTCCAAAATGACTCCCATCAATATTCACTGCTACCCTAAACCGATCTCTTTTATCAATCTTTCGTCTAGAAATTAACTCATACTGAATGGTCTTGTTGTTCTTTTGGCACCATTCTAAAAGTCGGCTTTTATAATTGTCATCAAACTCCTCCAACTCGTGGATATTGAGATACTTCCTTAATATATTTCGAATGACGTATCGTTTGGTTTTCGGATATCCGAATTCAATATAAATAGCACCGATTAATGCTTCCAAAGCATTACCCATCATAGAATTACTCAATCTACCTGTCGAATAATTTGTCAGAATAACATCCAGACCCATTTTATCCGCTATTTCGTTCAACGTCTTTCTCTTAACGATTTTCGAACGCATTTGCGTTAGAAATCCTTCATTCTTATTTGGATATTTTTTGAAAAGATACTCGGCAACAATCGTAGATAAAACGGAGTCTCCTAAGTACTCTAGTCTTTCATTATTGTTATACTTACTCGGAAGATTACCACTGTTCATGGACTTATGGTAAAATGCCATTTTAAACAATGGTAGGCGTGAAGGGGTGAACCCCAATATAGAATGGAATCGCTTCGCAAGATTTCTATCTTGCGAAAAATATCTGTTATAAACTCGAATTAGTTGTCTCAACGCTCATTAGCTTTCAAACCGTTTGATGATCACCGATGCATTGTGACCACCAAAACCAAATGTATTGCTTACAATGGCGTCTATTTTTCTTTCTTGCGTCGTGTTAAAGGTAAAATTTAATTTCGAATCTATGTTCTCATCTTTAGTAAAATGATTGATTGTTGGTGGAGCTGCGTTCGCTTCTAATGCTGCAATACCGGCAATAGCTTCTATTGCACCCGCTGCTCCCAATAAATGCCCAGTCATAGATTTAGACGAACTAATGTTCAAGTCATAGGCATGATGTCCAAAAACTTTCAAAATGGCCTTAGACTCGGCGATATCACCTAATGGTGTTGATGTTCCATGAACATTAATGTAATCTATGTCTTCTGGATTCATTCCCGCGTCATTTAAAGCAAATTGCATCACTCTTGAGGCCCCTAGGCCATCTGGATGCGGGGCTGTTATATGGTGTGCATCGGCTGTCATACCTGTTCCGACAACTTCAGCTAGAATATTTGCTCCACGAGCTTTTGCATGTTCTAATTCTTCCAATATCAAGGCTCCTCCTCCTTCACCCAATACAAAACCATCTCTGTCTTTGTCAAATGGTCTCGAGGCTAATTGAGGATCATCGTTTCTTTGAGACAATGCTTTCATTGAGCTAAATCCACCTATACCAGCTTTAGTCACTGAAGCTTCTGAACCCCCGGTAATCACCACATCACATCGATTTAGACGAATATTATCTACGGCTCCAATGATCGCATTGGTTGATGAGGCACAAGCAGATACCGTAACATAATTAGGTCCTTGAAAGCCATATTTAATCGAAATATGTCCCGCTGCGATATCAGCGATAAGTTTTGGTATCAGAAAAGGAGAATATCTAGGTGGTCCTTCTCTCAGTGTTTGTTCTTCAATCTCTTGTTCAATAGTTTCAAAACCACCAATACCACTACCCCATATAACACCAGCTCTGGATGAATCTACTTTTTCGACGTCCAATCCACTTTGTTCTATGGCTTCTTTGGCCGTTACTAAAGCAAATTGAGAAAAAGGATCAATTCTTCTGTATTCCTTTCGATCCAAATAATTGGCAGGGTCAAAATCTTTTAGTTCGCATGCAAACCTTGTTTTATAAAGTGAGGCATCGAATTTTGTAATTGGTCCAGCGCCACTTCGTCCATTAAATAGACCCTCCTTATATTCTTTATAAGAATTTCCTATTGGCGTCAATGCCCCTATTCCAGTTACAACGACTCTACGTTTCATAAAAACTTACTTTGATTTGGATTTACCTCTAAATTAAAACTTGAGGTCTAAATCTAGAGTTTAATTCAATAAAAAATCCACAAGCAGGCCTATGCTTACTTGTGGACTGAAAGAAAAATAAGACGCAATTTCGTCTCCTTTCGGATTAAGATTTAGCTCCTTCTAAATACTCAATAGCCTGTCCAACAGTTTGGATGTTCTCCGCTTGTTCGTCAGGAATTGATAAATCAAATTCTTTTTCAAATTCCATGATGAGCTCCACTGTATCAAGTGAATCTGCTCCTAAATCATTTGTAAAGCTCGCTTCAGTCGTAACTTCCGAATCATCTACTCCAAGTTTATCAACAATGATTTGTTTTACTTTGTCTGCAATGTCTGACATAATATTTAACGTTTAAATTTGTGTTGCAAAATAAATCATAAAGCATCTGATAACCAAAGTTTTCTGTTGTTTATTTTATTATCTAAAATGCTTCAATACACTCCATTAATAAAATTAACATAGATATAGTTCCCCAGAGCTCAATGGTAATGCAAAAAGCGTAAATTTGTATACCAATCTTTATTATTTCTAAAAGCTTTATAAGTTGAAAAATAAATTCATTTTGGCTCGAGCCAATCAAAAAACTAAAATAGTAGCCACTCTAGGCCCGGCCAGTAGTGCTCCTGAAACTTTATTAAGTCTTGTGAGAGAAGGAGTTGACGTCTTTCGACTCAACTTTTCGCACGGTTCCCATCAAGATCATAAAGAAAACATTGACAAGATTGTTCAATTAAACAAGGACTATGGCCTACACGTGGGTATTCTAGCGGATTTGCAAGGCCCTAAATTAAGGATTGGTAAAATCAAAGATGGAAGTCTTACTATAAAGCCGGATGATGTGCTCACTTTCGTGAATGAGGAATGCATTGGAGACATGAACAAGATTTACATGTCCTATGAATTGTTTGCTCAAGATGTAAATGTCGGAGAAAGAGTACTTGTAGATGACGGTAAAATTGTACTTGAAGTAATCGAAACGGATAAACAATCTACCGTAAAACTGAAAGTGATCTTCGGTGAAACACTCTCATCCAATAAAGGTGTAAACCTTCCGGATACTAAAATTACACTACCTGCTTTGACCGAAAAGGACAAAAAGGACCTTGACTTCATGCTCACTCAACCGATAAATTGGATTGCATTGTCTTTTGTTAGAAAGGCAAAAGATGTAAGAGATTTAAAAAAATTGATTGCAGAGAAGGATCATTATGCGAAGGTTATAGCTAAAGTAGAGAAACCTGAAGCCATTAAGAATATTAAAGAAATCGTCAAGGCTACGGATGCAGTCATGGTGGCAAGAGGAGATTTGGGTGTTGAGGTTCCTATGGAAAAACTACCCGCCATCCAAAAAATGATTATTCGTAGGTGTATTCAAAGGGGAAAACCAGTGATCGTTGCTACCCAAATGATGGAGAGTATGATTAAAAACCCATCACCTACCAGAGCGGAAATCACCGATGTGGCCAATGCAGTCATTGACGGTGCTGATGCTGTGATGTTAAGTGGAGAGACAAGTGTCGGTGACCACCCTGTTCGTGTAGTGGAAGCGATGTCTAAAATCATTGAAGAAGCAGAGAAGCATTATGAAATTCAAGGGAAACGACCAAAGTCTGATAGAGATTCTAAAACCTTTTTATCTGATACCTTGTGCTTTAAAGCAGCAAAAACAGCGGAAGACATTGATGCAACAGCGATCATTGGCTTAACCGTTTCTGGATATACAGCATTTAAAATTTCAAGTTTTAGGGCAAACATCCCCATTTTCATTTTTTCGGATAGAAAAAACATGCTGGGTACCATGAACCTCATATGGGGTGTGCGAGGATTCCATTATGATAAGTTTACTTCTACAGACGAGACCATTTACGACTTGGTAGAAATATTAAAACAAAATGGGCACGTTAAGGAAGGAGATACTGTTGTAAATACGGGTAGTATGCCTTTACATAAGCGTTTTCGTACCAATATGTTAAAGATTACTATCGTAGATTAATCATCATGAATTAAGCGTTACTAGTGTATGAGCATTTGTTCTTATAAAGTACTTTTTATTTGTTTTCTCTTTTTGGCTTTCGCCAATCATTCAGAGGCACAATTAGGTAAAAGGTATAGTGAATCTGAAATCCAATACCAACATAAATTCATTGACGCAAAATCTAAAATTATTTCGGGCAAATATCAGGAAGGTATCTCTTTGATGAAAGAAGTACTCAAGACTGATCCTAAAAATGATGCTGCTGCCTTTGAACTAGCCAGAGCTTATAGTGTAGAAGAGGATTTTGAAAATTCAATCTATTACATTAAAAAAGCCATCAACAACAATGCTTCCAATAGCCTATATCAAAGTTTTTTAGTGGATCAATACGAACAAAGTAAAGACTATGAGTCGTCCATTGTCTTATTAGAGGATATGATCATAAAGGACAGCAACAATCACCTACTTTATGAGCATCTCGCCTATTTGAATCTACAAAAAGGCAATCCAGATAAAGCCATTGAGGCACTCAATCAATTAGAAAATCTAATTGGAATCAATGAGGGTCTTACAAAAAGAAAATTTGAAATACACAAAGGAAGGAATGACTTTGATTCAGCTGAAGCTGAGCTTAAAAATTTATCTTCATCAGATCCACAAAACACTAAATACCTTCATCAGTTAGCTAACTTTTATAAAAGTGCTCAAGAAAAGAAAAAAGAGAAAGCAACCTTAGAGCAAATTTTAGCGATTGATCCAGAAGATAGTAAAGCTCTTTTTTCAATAAAAACCATTGAATCAAACCAACCAATTAGTGAAAATGAAATCGCATCCTTTCTTGAAAATGATCAGTTAAGTCTCAAGGAAAAAATTCTGAAACTAATACCAATGGTTGAAGTACTTGATGTGACAAGCAGTATCGAAGACAAGGATAATCTTAATACAGCTTCTGAAATATTAAGAAATAAATATTCCAAAGACCCTAAAGCCTTTGCCATAGCTGGAGATATCGCCTTTAACCAAAATGATTTTGAAAATTCGATTAAATACTATCAGCAAACTTTAAGTCTGAGTAACAAGGTTTTTTCGGTTTGGCAGCAATTGATGAGAGCACAAGTCAAAACTAAACGATGGGAAGATCTTCAAGAAACATCTGAAAATGCGATTAATTATTTTCCGAATCAGACAGAGGCTTTTCTCTTTCATGGTCTAGCCTTAAATCAATTAAAGGATTATAAAGAAGCAAAAAGTTATTTGAGGGAAGCACATATGATTGCTGGAAAAAATATCGCCCTTCACAATGACATTCGTTTGGTAGAAGCAGACTTGGACATCAACGAAGGCAATAACGATGCCGCCATTAATAAAATTGAAACTGTACTTGAAGAAGGAGGTTCCAATAGCGGTATTCATTTAGAAGTCATTGGTGACCTTTATTCAAAAATGGAGGATTCTAATCAGGCACAATCCTATTGGCGCAAAGCCAAAGAAAAAGGAAACATGAGTCCTGAACTTTCGGAAAAAATCAAAATATAACTTTGAATAAGAATCTATTCTTTCTTCTATTTAGTTTATCACTGAGCATCATACTGTTTGGATGTAAATCTAAAAAGGCCATTCAACAAACACCTGCTGTAGACAAGTACTCTAGTGAAATTTATGACTCACTATCAAACCACCATCTTGATTTCGATTGGTTCGTTGCCGAAGGAAAGGGAAAGTACCAAATGAATGACAAAAGTATATCCACCAAAACTTATCTCCGTCTAAAAAAGGATAGTATCATTTGGATTGTCATTAAAAAATTTAGCGCGGAGTCCAACAGAATTCTTCTAACTCCCGACTCTTTCTTTATACTTTATAGATTGGAACAAAAATTTGAACGAGGTTCTTTGTCAAATCTCTTAGCTACTAATCAAATTGATTTCAGCTTTTCTGAATTGCAAGATTTTCTAGCTGGCAATGTTCCACTAGTAGATAGCTCTGCTTATAAAAACACCATTGAAAACAATTTCAATACCATTACATTTCCCTACCGTGAATTAATGGCAAAGCTTTATCTCAACCCGAGTGATTTAACTATCCATCACGGTTTCGTCCAGGATGATAAGATGCAAACGATTAGGTTGATCATGGATGATTATCGATTACGTCCAGATGGTCATAAGATTCCTTACTTTCGAGAATATTTATTTGACTTTGAAAACGGAGATGAGGCAAAAGCGCAATTCGAATTTTCGGAAATTGATATCAATGTTCCAAAGAAAACACGCTTTACCATACCGGATTATTACGATGAAATCTAGTTTACTTTTTCTTTTACTTTTTCTTTGCACAGTACCCTTCTTTGCACAAAATAGGGATGCCTTAGAAAAAGAGAGGATGCTCATTATTGAAGAAATCGTTTCTTCTGATAAACTTTTAAAAAAGACTAAAAAAGAAAAAGACACCGCATTAGACGAATTAAACATCATCGAAAAACAAATTGAAAAAAGAACCGCACTTGTTGAAAACATTAAAAAGCAACTTGAATCTACAGACACAGAAATCAAATTGTTTCAAGTGCAAATTGATAGTCTAAACTTAAAAATATCTGAATACAAAAAACAATATTCTAATTTCCTCCGCCTTCGCTATCTTCAGAAAAAGACTTCTAGCCCTTGGGAATCGCTTTTCAATTTTAAAAATGTCAATCAGGCCTTTAAAAATTGGCTTCATGCCAAACAACTAGGAAGATGGACCGAACAAAAACAACAAGAAATTGAAGTCACCAATCAAAACCTGCAAAGCTCAATCGATCAAATAGAAAATTCCAGAAGCGATAAAACCAATCTTCTTAAATCAGAACAAGAACAATTCATTCTTCTTGAAAATGAAAAAAAAGCAAAAAAGGAAGTCATTCAATCTATCAAAGAAAATGAAAACAAATACACTAAAATTCTTAAAACAAAGAAAAAAGAAAGAGAAAAGCTTAATGATGCCATAGAAGAATATATTATCAAGCAGTTTGAGTCCAAAAGCACCACTACGGTTAGTGCCCCTCCAAAAGTTAATGTGAAAACTAGCAAAGAAAAAGTCATTGCTGCTAATTTCGCGCAAAGCAAAGGAATATTGCCATGGCCGGTAAACGGTTATATCTCCAGCAAATTTGGAAAAAGAAAACACCCAACTATTAAAAAGGTAACAATATCAAATAACGGAATCGACATTAAAACATCCACCAACGCACAAGTCAAATGTGTGATGAAAGGTACGGTAATCGGCATCACACAAATTCCTGGATTTAATAATATGGTGGTTATTCAACATGGTGAGTACTATAGTGTATATTCAAAACTCAATAACGTTTATGTTCAATCTGGGGATATAATAATGAGTGGCGAAGTCATTGGTGAGGTTTACAATAACGAAGGAGTTTCAGAATTACATTTTGAAATTTGGAAGAATAAAACTAAACTTGACCCAAGTCATTGGCTAAAAAGAAAATAGAATGTCCGAAAACTGGAAAGTTGGTAAAGAGAAAAAACAAGGTCTTCAGAAGAAGCAAGAATATGCAATTGTTGTTGGGGTGATTTCTAGATTTCAAACTGCTGAACAAGTGAGTGAGTATTTGGATGAATTAGAATTCCTTGCGCTAACCGCGGGAGCCAAAACCCTAAAACGTTTTACCCAAAAACTAGATCATCCCGATAAACGAACCTTTGTTGGAAAAGGAAAAATGGAGGAAATTGAAGAGTATGTTTTGGCCAACGAGGATATCAATATGGTCATTTTTGATGATGACCTTACGGGGAAACAAACCAATATTATTGAAGAGCTCTTGAAGGTAAAAATCATCGATCGCTCTACTTTAATACTAGATATCTTTGCAAGTCGAGCTCAAACTGCTCAAGCGAAGACACAAGTTGAATTAGCACAAATGCAATACATACTTCCAAGATTAAGAGGTCTATGGACCCACCTGGAAAGGCAACGAGGGGGTATAGGTATGAGGGGTCCGGGTGAGATGGAGATTGAGACGGATAGAAGAATCATTCGAGACAAAATTTCTCTTCTAAAAAAGAAATTAGAGAAGATAGACCAACAAGCAAGAACCCAAAGAAAAAATCGAGGTCAAATGATAAGAGTAGCCTTGGTGGGTTATACCAATGCTGGGAAATCAACACTGATGAATGTTTTAAGTAAATCCGATGTATTTGCGGAAAACAAATTATTTGCAACGCTTGATACCACTGTTAGAAAGATTGTCTTAGACAGAATGCCTTTTTTACTTTCAGATACCGTTGGATTCATTAGAAAATTACCCCATCATCTTGTTGAATCCTTTAAATCCACTCTTGATGAGGTACGTGAATGTGATGTTTTATTACATGTCGTTGATATGGCTCATCCTCAATTTGAAGATCATATTAACACTGTAAATAAAACTTTGAAGGATTTAGAAATTGGCGAAAAGCCAAGCCTAATGATTTTTAACAAAGTAGATTTATACCGAGAAAGAAATTTTGATAAGTACCTCGATCAAGAAGTTAAAGATGATATACTCAGTGATTTAAAAGAAACCATGGAAAATCGTTATGAACAAAACAACATCTTTATTTCAGCAGTTGAAAAAGAAGGTTTGAATGAACTTCGAAAAATTCTTTTTAAACTTGTAGAAGATCAATACAATGTGAGGTACCCGTACCAAACAAAACATTGGTAAACGAAAAACGAAAAATGAGTATTCTTAAAAAGTATGCAAGGCTCCTTGTAGATTATTGCCTTGAAATAAAACCAGGTGAGAAGCTTTATGTCCGAGCAAATACCATTGCCGAACCGTTAGTACGGGAAGTCTTTAGATACGCCACAAGTCAAGGTGCCATTGTAGAAACGGATCTAAGTTTTCAAGGGAAGAATAGAATCTTCTATGAGGAGGTTCAAAATGATGAACAACTTTCACATATCCCTGCTCTGCTAAAAAAAGCGACCGAAGAGTATGACGCTTATTTAGTCATAAGGGCTCCTTTTAATCTTAGAGAAGATCAAAACAACGACAAATCAAAAGAGAGAAAAAGAAAAGAAGCGACCAAAGCATTACACAAAACTTATTTTAGTAGAACAGCGACAAGAGAATTAAAAAGATGTTTGTGTCAATACCCTACTATAGCCAGCGCTCAAGAAGCAGGAATGAGTTTAGAAGAATATGAAAATTTCGTTTTTAATGCATGCCACTTATATGCCGATAATCCAGAGGCTGAATGGTTAAAAGTAAGGGCTCATCAACAAAAAATTGTAGATTTTTTAAATACTAAATCAGACATCCGATACAAATGTAATGGGACTGATATTAGCTTTTCTGTGAAAGATAGAATATGGATAAATTCTGATGGTCAGAACAATATGCCTTCCGGCGAAGTTTTCACTGGTCCTATTGAAAATTCAGTAAATGGGAAAGTTCATTTTACCTATCCTTCTGTTTTTCAAGGTCATGAAGTAGAAGATATTATTCTTAATGTAGAAAACGGTGAAGTCAAATCCTGGGAAGCTAAAAAAGGGAAAGATTTATTAGACGAAATATTCAAGATTGATGGTTCTCGTTTTTTTGGAGAAGTGGCGATTGGGACGAATTACAATATTCAGCGTGCAACAAAAAACATTCTTTTTGATGAAAAAATAGGTGGCACTATCCATATGGCTGTTGGACAATCCTATATACAAACCGGTGGTAAAAATCAATCAAGCATTCACTGGGATATGATTACAGATATGAAAGACGGTGGTGAGATCTATGCTGACGGAGAAAAAGTATATGAAAACGGAAAGTTCATTATCTTTTAATTATTCCGTTTTCTGAATGACATAGATCATATTCTTGTTTTCCCTTACTTGAAAGGAATCGACCAACTCATGCTTCCATTCTGGGAAAGACCATCGCACAGTATCTAAAAAGTAGAAATTATCTTTTTCAAAGTCTTTTTGCTTTCTATAGGTTATTTCTCCTCGCGTCCTAGCGATATAGAATGAACTTGTGTAATCAATCTTACCTGACTTGTACAATTCGATGTTCTTGCCTTTATATTTTTCTCCAATACGAATGGCTTCAAGTTTGGCTGTCTGGGCAAAATCTCTTTGATGCCGATCGGTATGAATGACTCCATTAAACGCAATTCTAATCAAAAGGCACATGGCCACCAAAATCAATACCCTTTGTTTCGGGTTTATAAAATATGTAATGGCAAGCAATGCAAGCCCTATAAATACTGCTACAACTAAAGTCAAACCATAGCTTACGTGCTCTACACCTGGGTTAAATAAGAGGTATAAACACAGAATAGGCAAACACAAGACCGTTGCTTTCATTAAGAGACTAAGCGCCTTGATTCTCCAAGAATCATCATTCCTTTGATAAAGAAAGAATTGAATTGAAAATACTAATGGAGCTAGCATCAATACATATCGCGCATAAACCTCCGGTGATATCCAGTAAACTAAAATATTGCTCAAAAATGTCAGACTGGAAAACCAGACAAAATCATTTGACTTTAATACCGTCAATATATCCTTTCGAATTAAGAGAATTCCAAATAATGACCATGGTAGAAAGTGATAGAGGTTTTCGAACGGATAGGTAAGAATGTGTTTAAACATAGCCATCCAATCATACCTAACGACCGTACGTCTAGTAGATTGATCTAACAGTGGTTCAAAGTTCTCTATAGGGTTATGGTAAAAACTATATAACCAATAATACAAACCAATAAGACCAAACATTAATGTAATGGATATAAAATGAATAGGTCTTATTAAGTGTTTCCATTTTTTAAAAACCACACAAAAAGCAAGTAAGGTAAATCCAAGAAATAAAAAACTTGGAAAGCCTTTGAGCATATAACCCGTCGCCGTTAATAAGTAAATCGATAAATATAAATGAGTCCACTTTTCCTTTTTTCCAAAATGATAAATACTCATCATCATAGTGTAAATCACCAGAGAATAAAAAATATCAATTAGACCTAAAAAAGAGTCCCAAAAAAGAATTCTTCCACAGGTTAAAAAGGCTAAAGCTGTAAATAAAGCAATCTGCTTTTCTAGATATTTTTTATTAAAAGAATAAATAATCCAACTTAATCCCA
Source organism: Saprospiraceae bacterium (assembly GCA_020630475.1). Classification (GTDB taxonomy): domain Bacteria; phylum Bacteroidota; class Bacteroidia; order Chitinophagales; family Saprospiraceae; genus JAHDCZ01. Next base: position 6,554 of record JAHDBI010000073.1, on the reverse strand, counting down.
AAGTGAATATTACAGTTGGTATCCTCGAAGCCAATTCGCCTGGGCCAAAAACCCTATAGAATATGGTTAAAATCCAATTGTATAATGGTGGCTTATAATAATAGTAACTACCATTTAATGTGGGAGCAATATAATTATCCGAATACATCATTTCTAAGGCTACTAGAGCCCTTAATGATTCATCCTCAATAAATACCCTTAAGTCCAGATTTAAGAAAAATGCTGGAATTAAAAGGATTGCACATAAAATTAAAATCCTCTTATTATCTAGATTACTTAAGTATTGGATCAATTTGGAATATAGCTAAGTTTACAACTATTGTCTTTTCGAAAAATCTTATTGGAAGTATTCATCAAGCTTTCGGCATCAATATGTTCATACATCTCCCATTGATTATTAATCAAGCTAGCATCTTTGAGCGTTTCAAAATATCCAAGGCTCATAGCCTTATTCAATATACTTACTTCAGAAAACCTTAAACTGCTCTCAAGTCTATTTTTCAATTTCGAAATGACTTGTTCATTGACCTTTTCTGTTTTTAATTGTTCTAGCTCTTGCCAAATTCTATCTTCTACTTCTTTCATAGTTCTCCCTTCACTAGGCTTGGCTTCAATGACAAATAGACCAGGGTCAAAACTCCCAGATATATAGGCATCAATGGAGGAGCATAATTGATCCTCTTTAATCATATTTTGGTAAAATCTTGATGATCTACCATCAGCGAGGATATCCGAAATCAAATCACAGTGATAAAAATCATGTGACAAACGATCACCCATTTTAAATGATAAGTATAATGCTTCTGTAGGAACATCAGAATTAACAACAGACACCCGTTCTTCTTTTTGAAAAGGTTCGTCGAGCCATTTCTTTTCCGGTACTACAGATTTTGGGATACTTTCAAACCATTTTCTACACTTCTCTAAAACCTCCGGAGTATTGATGTCACCACAAATAGAGATGACGGCATTATTAGGACAATAATATTTATTGTAAAAGGATTTAATATCCTCCATTTCTACTTTCGCAATATCTTCAGTTCGTTTACCGATTGTTGGCCATGCATAGGGATGCTGTTTAAACGCTAATTTGGACATATGATGCCAAACATCACCATAAGGTTGATTTAAACATGTTTCTTTAAATTCCTCAATCACTACCTTTTTTTGTACATCTAATACCTTAGGGTTAAAATTGAGTTTCATCATACGATCAGACTCCAACCAAAGTGCTATATCTAAATTATTCGCTGGAAGCACTTCATAAAAATTGGT
>JAHDBI010000073.1:0-5179 GCA_020630475.1 Saprospiraceae bacterium | reverse complement strand
CGAATCTTGAATAATTTACCATGTCTTGGGGGCAAATTTAACTTTAAACTATGGCTAGAACAAATCCCATTTTTCAGTAGTTGTTGGTTCGAAAAGGTTTCTAAGCATTAACTCATGAAAAGATTCATTCGACATATCTACACCCCCCAAACTTTTTAAATGAGGGTTTTCAATTTGACAATCAATGAGCCAAAAAGATTTTTCTTTAAGCACATTACAAAGAGAAATAAAACCAAACTTAGAAGCATTTGATTTTAGTGAAAACATGGATTCACCATAAAAACATTTGCCTAACGACATACCGTATAAACCGCCAATTAATTCCTCCTTTTCCCATACTTCGACAGAATGAGCGTAACCTAATCCATGTAATTGGATAAATGATTGTTCAAGTTTATCTGTGATCCATGTTCCTTCTTGTCCTCCCCTTTTGGTCGTTTTGCAAGCGCGAATGACTTTCTCAAAAGCTCTATCAGTGGTGACACGAAACCTGTTTTGATTAAAATAAGAGCGCATGCTTTTAGATACTTTCACCTGATCAGGGTAAATCACAAATCTTTTTCTCGGCGCCCACCAGATAATAGGTTCGCCTTCATTGTACCATGGGAAAATCCCAAATTGATAAGCCAACTTCAAACGATCCACATGTAAGTCACCACCGAATGCTAAAACTCCATGAGCATCTGCACTTAGTGGGTGTGGAAAAATGTTGGGTATTTGGATTGAACTCATAAAAAAAGAGGCATTGAACGATCAATGCCTCTAATTTAAATTTTTAATGGCTTGTTATTATTGTTCTACTTCAGTTTCAACTGCCGCAGATAAGCCTCTATTGATTAATTCTTCTTTCATTGAAACCAAAACATTTCTTTCCCCAGTTTTCACAACGGCTTTTCCCTTAAAATGTACGATCAATGATAATTGTTCTGATTGTTCAAACGTATGACCACAAACCTCTATAAAACATTGGATGACCCAATCGAAGGTGTTAAAATCATCGTTATAAACAACTAATTTTGACTTAACTTCAGTAACAGGGGCTACTTCAATTAAAACATCTTCCAGTTCTTGGGTTGAAAGTGTTAGCAAGTCCGTCATAGAATCATTATTTATAAAATATAATTAGTTCAGCCCAGCTAGGACTTCATTAATTGTTTCAAAATTCGGCAATTCGCCGGCATTATCCAAAACTTCAGCATATCGAATTTCACCTTTTTTATCCACAATAAAAGCAGATCTTTTAGATACGCCTTTCATGCCTAAAACGAAATCCTCATACAAACAACCATATGAACGACTAACATCCTTATTAAAGTCTGAAAGTAGAGGGAAATTAATCTTCTGCTCCTTTTTAAACTTTTCTAATGTAAATAAAGAATCGACTGAAATCCCAACTACTTGTGCATTCAATGAAACATACTTATCATAATTATCTCTCATCTGACATAACTCTTCAGTGCACACACCCGTAAAAGCTAATGGAAAGAATAATATCAAGACATTTTTATCATTAAAATCCGATAAGCTTACTTCTGATTTATCAGACGCGTAGAGCGTGAAAGATGGGGCTTTATTTCCAACGTTTATGATCATGGTTATCTTTTACAACTGACGAATTTATACTAATTTCTCTAAAGAAAAAACTCCAATAAGATATTATCTCAAGCAATGCCTAAATAAAATAGGTAAAAGTCTAGAATGGCTTAATTTTACTAGGGTAAACCCTCATCAATGAAGCCGATTCATAGAGCATATATTGAAATACACATAGCGGTTATTCTCTTTGGATTCACTGCAATATTGGGAAAACTCATTGACCTATCCGCTTTTATGATAGTCTGGTGGCGCGTACTTTTAACCGCCATAAGTATTTACATCATCATCAAATCTTCCAAGAAAATCTCCAACTTTAAATGGAATCCATCCTACTGGAAATTCGTTTTCATTGGTATTCTTATCGCTATTCACTGGTTAACATTTTACGGATCTATCAAATACAGTAATGCATCAGTTGCTTTGATTTGTTTAGCAACCACATCCATATTTGCAGCCTTTTTAGAACCAATCATTTTAAAAACCAAAATCAAAACCTACGAAGTCCTACTTGGATTAATCATTATCCCAGCTATGGCTGTCGTTGTAACAAATTTAGATTTCTCTTTAATCCATGGGGTTTGGACAGGTTTGTTATCTGCTTTCTTTGCAGCGTCATTTACTTGTCTCAACAAAAAGTACATTGATAGCACTCACCCTTATATCATTACTTATGTGGAAATGTTGAGCGTTTGGGTTTTTCTTTGTTTACTCATGCCCATTCTATATTTCCTTTCTATTGATCTTGGCCCAATACTGCCTTCAAGTCCATTGGATTGGTTCTATCTTTTGACATTGGTATTATTATGTACAACACTAGCTTTTATTCTCTCACTACGAGCACTTAAGCATCTATCCGCATTCACTTCGACACTGGTCGTCAACTTAGAACCTGTATACGGAGTATTGCTAGCCATTGTCCTTCTAAATGAACAAAAAGAACTTGACAAGAACTTTTATTTAGGTTCAGCTATAATCGTATTAACTGTAATGATGTACCCTTATATTCGCAAAAAAATGGAAAAGACCACATCGTGAATTTTGCACTGAAAAACATATATAAATATTGCGAAGAGATGTCCTCCAATCGAGATGATATGCTTTATCAACTTGAGCGAGAAACCAATCTCAAAACGCTCGCACCTCAAATGATCTCAGGTCATCTACAAGGTTTATTTTTCGAAATGTTGGTTCAACTCCTTCAACCTCGTTATGCGATAGAGGTGGGTACTTTCACAGGATACGCCACACTTTCATTAGCCAAGGGAATTAAAGAAAATGGAAAACTCATTACTATTGAAGTAAAACCCGAGTTAGAAGCCATCTATTCAAAATACTTCAAAGCTTCTCCAAATGCTGATAAAATTGAAGCGATTATTGGTGATGCCAAATCAATCATTCCTAGATTAGACTATCAATTTGATCTAGCCTATATCGATGCCAATAAAAAGGAGAACCTACTTTACTTTGACATGCTTTTCAATAAAATGAATTCCAACGGCTGCATTCTTGTAGATAACGTTTTGTGGAATGGAAAGGTCGTAGATAAAAACAAAGACAGAGACACGCTGATGATTCATGAGTTCAATCAAAAAATTAAAGAAGACCCTCGCGTCGAATCAGTAATTCTTCCATTAAGAGATGGATTGATGATGATTCGAATTCTTTAAAAAAGACTTTCGTAACCAAAATGCACTTTCAGATTGTTAAAATCTAGACTATTTTCCAATTGCTTTCCCGCAGCAATGGCAAAATTGAATAATCCTGCACCTGTCTCGAAATTTAGTCCTATTCCCATTCCATAGGGCTGATCCCAAGCTTTTTCTCTATCCGGATTGTAGGTAAAGCCATAATCAATAAAAGGTAAGCTTAAGGTGAAGTTTGAGTTGGCTTGCGCCAATAAGAAACGCAGTTCAAAACTAAAGACTGAATAAAATTGCGTAAATATACTTTGTTCGTCAAAGCCACGCATAATCCGATTCCCTCCTATTCTAAAAAACTCATTGTTGTAGATTCTTGCGGCAGATCCTTTATAGGCTGATTGGTTAGAAGTTTTAATGATTAGATTACTAAGTATCGGTTGATAGTATGCAAGCTTACTATGCAATTCGTATTGATAGCTATTCAAGTTCAAACTATCGAAACTATTGGCAAAATCAACTTGTTCGTTTCTCAATGATTCAATTCCCGGATTTTCTATGATTTTTTTAAATCCTACAGTACCAGTCAATTGTATATTATACCCTTTTCTAGGATTAAATCTATAGTCCAGTCTTTCTCTAGTCATCGAAAGGCCTACCCCTTGAAACTGGACATCTAAATTTTCAGGCAATCGTTGAGTATTCAAAATTCCCGAAGAATCTATATCGAGAAGTCGATTCGTTTGGTACTTCCAAAATCCTTTTAAAATATCACGACCGTTAAAATTATACTGAACGCCTAACTCGGAATCTAAATCTAAAAACTCCGTTGAATTTCTAAACAACTTAAACTTTGCATCAATGCCTATAGGCAGTCTTGGTAGATATGGATAAGCAAATCGCAATTCCAATTCTTGGGTTTCTGGTCTAAGTCTTTTGTATTCAGCAAACATATATTCACCCTGTCCTAGACGATTCAACACCTCAACAGTAAATTCTCCGGTCAAAGTATATCGAAGACCTTCAGGTGTTTGATTTTGCTGAATACCAATTAAAAAATCAAATCGACTTGACTTTTTAGCTTTGGTTTTGAGATGAATTTCGGCCTCATCATTAACGAAGCGAATACTTGGATTCTTTTCCAATTGCATGAATGCAAGGTTTTGCATTCTTTGCTTTATTTCTTTTACAATTTTTTCTTCATAAGGTTGGTCTCTTTTGATTCCAAGATATTGTTCCAAATAATGATTACTAAGTGGCACCTTCCCAGTTAAATAAATCGAATCATAAGTAATAAAAGCTCCTTTATGAAAATCTAATTGTCCCGAGAGTTTCCCATTAGAAATCTTAGTGTTCTTTAATCCCGCTTTCGCGAATGGAAACCCACTTTGATTTAAATGATCAACTGATTTCTCAAATAATTTATTGATCCTTTCTTGGGATATTTTTTTTCCGTTAAAATCACTTAATCTCAGATCAGCTAAATCCAAAAGTGGAATATCTTTTGGGTCCAATTCTAAATCGGCAAATTCATAGATACTTCCAAGATGCAAATTTGTCCTAAATGCATTATCCTTGAAACTCACATCATCGAAGGAGTGGGCTAAATAACCTTCTTTGTATAAAACTGATCTTAAGCTATCGAGAAGTGTGAAAACTCCTAAAGAATCACGAAGGGAATAATCTTGTTTAATATTCGTTTGGGCTAAGTCTTTGTCTACATTTAATTTTAAGGTGTATTGAGCCTTCACCTGAGTATTGGCTATAACACACATTAAAACAATATAAATGAAAAGATATCGTAGCATTTCTGGTTTCCTAATGGAGAATGAATATACTTGCAAAAGCTAAGCACTAAAATAGCCGAATTTTTACTTCCACTATTGAACGAAACTTTTAATGTCGGGTATATACATACATATTCCTTTTTGCAAACAAGCATGTAG
>JAHDBI010000072.1:10837-19106 GCA_020630475.1 Saprospiraceae bacterium | reverse complement strand
ATACTCTACAACTAAATTGTTTTCTTTGCACTGAAAACATATAGAAAAAATTCATATAAATATTTTTCTAATCTGAATCAACCAACATGAACCATTCCAACTCTGTATCTCAACGTGCGGCAGACAACATTAGAATTCTTTCAGCTGCCATGGTAGAAAAGGCTAAATCCGGTCACCCTGGTGGTCCAATGGGTGGTGCTGATTTTATGCATATTTTATATTCTGAGTATTTAAATTACGATCCAGACGATATGACTTGGATGGCGAGAGATCGGTTTTATTTAGATGCTGGTCATATGTCAGCGATGATGTATGGCACTCAAGCATTGTTAGGTAATTATACGAAGGATGACTTAATGAATTTTAGACAATGGGGTAGTGTGACTCCTGGTCATCCTGAGGTGGATGTTGAAAGAGGTATTGAAAATACATCGGGTCCTTTAGGTCTCGGTCATGCATTTGGTGTAGGTGCAGCTATTGCAGAAAGGTTTTTGGAGGCACGGTTTGGTGAGGTGGTCGAACATAAAACTTATTTATATATATCAGACGGTGGTGTTCAAGAAGAGATTTCACAGGGGGCTGGAAGAATTGCGGGTTACTTAGGTCTTGGGAATATTATCATGTTTTATGATGCCAATGATATTCAGTTATCTACTGTTGTGGATGATGTGACTCATGAGGATACTGCGAAGAAATATGAAAGTTGGGGTTGGCACGTCGTCACCATCGAAGGGAATAACCATGATCAAATTAGAGCGGCATTGGACGAAAGTCTGCAAGAAACCAATCGACCAAGTCTGATCATTGGTAAGACGATTATGGGTAAAGGTGTAGTCAAAGAGGACGGTTCAAATTATGAAGGAGAAGTAGAATTGCATGGTAAGCCCTTAAGTAAATCGAATGCTTCATACGAAGAAACGATTAAGGGTCTAGGTGCGAATATGGACGATCAATTTGCCATATTTAGCGATGTAGAAGATTACTATATTCAAGTTTTGGATGCGAAGAGAAAGGCAGCCAAGGAAAGGAAAGAAAAATATAGTGCTTGGGCTTCCGCCAATGAAGGACAAGCTCAAAAACTGAACGATTTCTTCAATTCAAAAAAGAAAGATCTAGATTGGGCTTCTATTGAATTGAAGTCAAATACGGCTACTAGAAATTCTTCAGGAGCTGTTTTGGCTCACTTTGCGGATCATGTAGAAAACATGATTGTGAGTAGTGCTGACCTTTGTAATAGTGATAAAACAGAGTTCTTTTTAAAGAAGTCATCCCAATTTAAAAAAGGAGATTTTACCGGCGGCTTTTTACAAGCAGGTGTTGCTGAATTAACCATGGCGGCATTGAGTATCGGTATGGGATTGCACGGGGGAGTTGTACCAGTTTGTGCTACTTTCTTTGCTTTTTCAGATTATATGAAACCGGCCATGAGGGTCGCGGCATTGATGGAGCAACCCGTGATTTTTATGTGGACGCACGATGCATTTAGAGTAGGGGAAGATGGTCCTACGCATCAGCCTATTGAGCAAGAAGCGCAATTGCGACTATTGGAAAAATTACAAAATCATAGCCATAGAAATAGTATGTTGGTCCTAAGACCATGTGATGGAAGCGAAACCGTCGCAGCGTGGAAAATGGCTTATGAAAATAATTACACGCCAACAGGTTTAATTTTTTCTAGACAAAACATTCAGGATATTCCTGCCATTGGCGAAAGCCGATTTAATGAAGCACTTCAGGCTGAAAAAGGAGCATATGTAGTTAGGGATTGTCAAGGAGCACCTGATGTCGTGCTTGTCGCAAATGGATCAGAAGTGGGTACACTTATATCTGGTGCCGATATTTTAGCCCAGAATGGACAACAACAAGTTAGGGTGGTATCCGTGCCAAGTGAGGGGGTGTTTAGAAACCAATCCGCTGAATATCAAGAAAGTATTTTACCTGCAGGAGTACCAGTATTTGGTTTGACAGCTGGTCTTGATGTAAACCTTGCAGGACTTGTCGGGAATAATGGAAAAGTTTGGGGCTTAAATCATTTTGGTTACTCGGCGCCTTATACGGTGCTGGACGAAAAATTTGGATTTACTGGAGAAAATGTAGCTAATGAGGTTAAAAAACTGTTAGACGTTTCATAAACTATTTTATACCTTTGTTGTTGTAAACAAATATCGTTTATAACATAAGTTAATGGGAGCAGTAATTGGAAAGAAAAATGGGGTACATGAGACGGCGTATTTTAATTTAATAGAAACTTCTAGTTTAATTGAAATGAAGGTAAAAGAAGCGCTTAAAAACTTTGGCTTAACTCATCCTCAATTCAATATTCTAAAAATTTTAAACGGTAGTCGACCTACTCCATTATCAGCGAGTCATGTAAAAGAAAGGATGTTGTTTAAGAATCCTGATGTAACCAGGTTAATTGATCGGTTAGTTGAAAAGGGATTTGTTTTAAGAAGACCATGTCAGGAAAATAGGAGGAAGGTAGATTTACATATTTCGAAGAAAGGCGAAGAATTAATTCTTAAAGCTACTCCTGTAGTAAAAAAATCAATTCATGATTTTTTTAAGAATGAATTGGATGCCAATGAAGCTAGAGCGTTAAATGACTATCTCACAAGAATCAAGCAAACACTTAATTAATAATTCGTAAAAAAAGTTAAAAAATGAAATCACTTAATATCACGCTATGGGCATTTTGTTTATGCCTAGTATTTGCATGTAAAAAAGCACCTAAAGGTGAAGAGGCAAAAGTAGGCGAAGCTGAAAATGTAGAAATGGTTACAGGAGCTTCGACACTTGCTCTTGATGCAACTAATTCTATGATCATGTGGACCGGTTCTAAAATTGCAGGGGAGCATAGTGGAACGATTAAAATGAACAAAGGAGAAGTGGAGTTGAAGAACAATGAAGTTGTGGGTGGACGATTTGCTATCGATATGAAGTCTATCACAAATACCGATATGGAAGGAGATCAAAAAGCAAACCTAGAAGGTCACTTGATGTCAGAGGATTTCTTTGATGTAGCTAAATTTCCAAGAGGGGAGTTTGAAATCACAAAATTGACTAAGTTAATCAACGATGATAGTGCTTCTCATTTGGTTTATGGAAATTTAACTTTAAAAGGAGTAACGAAATCAGTAGGATTTAAAGCCTCTATTAATGTTAGTGATAATGGTGTATCTGTAAAGACGCCTAGTTTTACCATTGATAGGACAGACTTTGGAATTAAATATGGGTCATCTAAGTTTTTTGATGATTTAAAAGACAAAGCGATTAGCGATAAAATTGGTTTGACTATACAATTAAGAGCTTCGTAAGATATTTTGCCTCAATAAAACTCTAGCCCTTTTGACTGTTTCAAAAGGGCTATTTTTTTACTGCTCGAAAAATAATTCATCAAGATATTCTTCTCTTGTTGATAAGTTGTATTGATCCCTACAGTCTCCCAAACCGCTTCTCATTATACTTAGACAATAGCCTTCATTATCCTTGCTTTCATCATGTCCCCTTCCGAGAACACAATGACCAAGTTCGTGAAACACGACCATTTCTCGGAGATTGTTTGAGGCTCTTTGCCAGAAATTTTCATCTATGATGATCAAATTTGTTTGATTGGAATGATATTGACATTGACCTGCAGCCCCTTCCTGTTCGAGATTACCAAATTCAAATGTTACATCCTCATGTATTTGATAACTAAATCCTCGAATTTCTGCTTCTAATTGGAAATTTTCAATATGAATTGATAGGGCATTTGGAATATGATTATCTGAGTTTTCATTGCGACATGAGCAAAGAATAAAAAGAAAGATCCAATACTTTTTCATAAGATGAGTTTTTGATGAAAGTATAGATCTGTTGCATGTGTGATGTTTTGCTTGGTTACTAAACCATTTTGACCCGTAATTTATTATTTGACAATCTTGTAATTATTAAAAATGTGGTAGTTTTATGCATCAAATTAATATTATGAAAAATTTATTCAACATATTTTGTTTTGCTTTATTAGCTACTTTGGTATTTGTACAATGTGACAATAAACCAGAAAGACCTGATCCTGTAAGCAATACAAGTGATAATTCAACGACCATTGCTCCACCGCCAGCTTTGAATACAAATACACCAGCGGCTAGTACCGCGGCGGCAGGTGGTGTACAACATTATATATGCCCTAACAATTGCGAAGGTAGTGGTGGTCCTGCTGCAGGAACTTGTCCGACGTGTGGAACGGCTTATACGCACAATCAAGCATTTCATAATCAAGGTCAAGCAAATGCGGCTACAACTCCAGCTGCAAGTCAACCAATAAATGTTAACGGGGCTACGCAAATAGATCCACCGGCTACACTACCTGCTGCGAATCCAAGTGGTGTTTTCCATTATATCTGTGCGAACGGATGTGCTGGAGGTGCTGCAGGTGCAGGAAACTGTTCGAGTTGTGGTGGAGAATTAACGCATAATCAAGCTTACCATAACTAAGAACGATTAATATTTACTTTAAGTTAATACATATATAATTATTTATGATGTATTGATTGTTGTACCTTTGCTCATAGTATAGACCAGTATTATGAGGAAACCACGTATTCTAATCGTTGATGATCGTGAATTTGATCGTATTTTATACAAAGAATATTTAGAAGAAGTCAACTATGATTTTTTCGAACTAGACGACGGTCACGATTTAATAGATTTCCTATCCAACAATGAAATCGATTTAATCTTATTGGATTGGCAAATGCCTAGGATTGGTGGTTTAGAATCTCTTAAAAATATACAACAGAATAAAATCTTTAAGGAAATCCCTGTGATCATCATTACCGGTCTCAAGGAGGAATCTGTTTTAGAGGAAGCCTTTAATCATGGGGCAAACGATTTCATATATAAACCCGTCACTAAAACTGAAATTAGGTCAAGAGTTAATGCATTGTTTAATTTGGCTGAGGCCAATAAAATGCTTCTTCTTCAAAAGGAGGAAATGATTGAGCTGAATAATATTATACGTCAACAAAAAAACGACCTTCAAGAAAGTATAAATATTAAAAGTTCACTAGGAGAGGAAAAGATTAAAACTGTCCAGTCGGAGCTTCAAGATAAAAACCAGAAAATCAGAAAACTCGAATTAGAAATGCTTCAGGTCAAAAATGGAATGAAAGGGTTTCGAATCGATTTAGAATCTTTCGTTAAATCACTTAGGGAAAGATCTAAAGACGATTCATTAAATACAAGTGCTCGTAAATTAGTTCGACAACTTGATACTTTACAATCCTCTGAAGTCTCTTATCATGAATCTCAAGATATTCTCGATTCATTGGATCCAGAATTTTCCAAGAAATTAGTGAGCAATCATCCTAGGTTGACCAATTTAGATTTAAAGCATTGTGCATTCATCAAGTTGAATATGGAGAATAATGATGTGGCCAATATTTTGAATGTAGAATTGAAGAGTTTACAAATGACCAGATACCGACTTAAGAAGAAATTGGGTTTAGATGAGAAAATATCTTTGAGAGAATATCTGGTGAACTTATAAGGCTTTTGATATAGTAAAAAAGAACTTAGAGCCTTTACCTAGCTTTGATTCTACCCAAATTCTTCCGTCGTGTTGTTCGACAATCTTTTTGCAAATAGCTAAACCAATTCCAGAACCTTCATATTTATCTGTACTATGCAGTTTTTGGAAGAGTAAAAATATTTTGTCCATAAAGTTATTATCTATCCCGATCCCATTGTCCTTTACCTGAAACTGCCAATGGGTTTTATTTTCAATACACGAAATTTCTATTTTGGGCGATTTGTCATCTGCTCTATACTTGAGTGCATTCGTGATCAGATTTTGGAAGACTTGTCTAATCTTCGTTTGATCTATTCTTATTTTCTTGGATAGTGCTTTTAGGATAATGATCGCATTGACAGATTTCGTTTGACTTTGAATTTCTGCTAATATGTTTTCAACGATTGACTCTACATTTGAATCCGAAATTTTGGTTTTTGAGGTATTCACTCTTGAAAAGATGAGTAGATCTTCAATTAGATCTTGCATGTTTTTAGAGCTGTTTCTAATAATTCGAAGAAACTCTTTTTCTTTTTCTTCTAATTTTCCATTTGCGCTGGAATGAAGCAATTCAGCAAAACTACTTACAGTTCGAATAGGTGCTTTTAAATCGTGAGATGCGATATAAGCAAAGTTTTCCAGCTGCAGATTAGAGTCAATATATTTTTTCAGTTCATTATTCGTTAGATTTAAATCTTCTATTTGCTGACTGATGATATCTTGTTGATTCCGTTGTTGTGTATAGTCTTTGTGTACTCGGATGAGAATATTTTTGTCATTAATTTGAATGATTTGATCTCGTGCTTCTACGTAGTAGATCTTTTTATCATTTTGGTAAATCCAATTGAATTCTGAAATGTTTTTCTCAACGAGTTCATCGACTATCTGTTTGTATTTTACATCATAACTAATATTGTCATCTTGGATGGGTGCCGAAATATTAGTCAAGTGACTTAGCTCGAGTAATGAATCATTACTAAAGTTGGTGAAGTTTTGCATAACGCTGTTACGGACAATTAATTCTCCAACCGCCTTTCCATCTTTGATCACAAATTCAACAATGTCAATACCAACGAATGAGTTTTCGATCAGTGCTTCATAGATTTTTTTACGTTCGTCACTTCTTTTTTGAGCCAAATAGCTTTGAGTGATATCTTTGGCAAAATAGAGCATTCTATTTGACCCTGAGATATTATCATGAACAGCGATTCCTTCAGCTATGAACGAGTTACCATTAAGATCACGTCCTTCAAAAGTATAGCTCGATTTACCATTTTTAATCGCTATATCATTATACTTTTTAAAGAATGTACTACTTTTCTCTCCGTTTAGTTGGAATTCAGGTGCCCTAACATCTTCGTTCATGCCTTGTAATTCTTCCCTTGTTTGGCATGCATACAGTTTCAAGCATTGAGCGTTGAAATCGATGATTTTACCTTCATCTAAATCGACATACATGATGGAATCATTCGAGTTTTCAAAGATATATCGATACTGCTTTTCTCTTTCTATGATTAATCGACGAGTAAGCTCCTCTTCTGTTATGTTTTTGGATACTTCAAGCGCGGCTATAATTTCTCCCTTATTATTCCGAACAGGAACATATTGGTTTCTATAATAGGTTTGAGCATCTCCAATATTATAAGTAGGTGTAGTTACAAAGGACTCACCCCGAAATATTCTTTGGAAAAATTCTTTATCCCATTTTTTAAATACCTTTTTCTCCACTTTTTGAGAAACATCATCACCTACCTTTAAATCTATATTATATATGTTCTGAAAATCCTTTTCAGTTGGTTCATTGATGGCAAGAATTTTATAATTGGTATCGACTGCATAAATACCGTTAGGAGTTGCATTAATAATACTCTCTAGAGTGGCTTGGCTTTCTTGAAGTTGTTTTTGATAATTGACCATTTCCGTGACTTCGTGGGCCACAACTACCGCTCCTATTATAATGCCTTCCGCGTTCAATACGGGATTAAATCGTATGATCGAATGCCTTATATTCTTGGTTTTAGAATGTTTAGGGGTAACGAATTCAAAAGAAATGTGTTCGCCTTTTAGTGTTCGTTTTAAAAAATCTACATATTGGTCTGCCTGATCAAATTTTAATTTTTCAAATACAGGTTTGTTTAAGCTTAGTTTAAAATTGAAATTTCTTTTAAAGGCTTCTTCGGAGGTTTTGTCGAAATGAATTAGCCGATGTTCGTTATCAAAAACAAGAATGTTATCTGGTGTGCTTTCTAATACCGCATTTAAGGTCGCTTCACGCTCTTTAAGAATATTTAGATTCTTTGTGTTTTCGGTGACGTCCGCAACCGTAAAAATATAGGCAAATTGATTTTTTAACGAAGATTTTTCTAATGTGAAATATCCTCTACCTATTTTAAGTTTACCCGTTTTTGTAATGAATCTAGCGGTAATATGATTTTGTGCATCTAATAGATTATAGCTTTCAGGATCAATTTTAGATATTTCATCTAATAAGAATGGAATATCATCTTCATGAATAAATTTAAAAGGATTTTTATCGATGATTTCCTCCTTTTTTATTTCGAGTAATTCGCATAAATATCGATTCGCATCTGTTACTTTTCCATTGACAATTCTAAATAAGCCAATAGCCGATGAATTGTAAATTCGTTCATAACGTTGTTGAGTAAGTTGGATTTCAGCTTCTTGTCTTTTAATATTAGTTAAATTAACAAGACGGCC
>JAHDBI010000072.1:7106-10737 GCA_020630475.1 Saprospiraceae bacterium | reverse complement strand
GAGATTTTTTGATTGTATTCTTCTTGATTCTTCAGATTGGATTTGAACTCTTCCTTCAGTGTTGATATGGAAGTATCTAATGCTTTATATTGAGAATTGATGTCATTAAGGAAAGGAGTTAGTTGGTGCTTAAGATCATCCGACAGTTGATGCTTTTTTAGTTGATCTAACAATAATTTATGAAATTTATCGGAGGCTTTCTTTCCTTTTTTCAACATATATCGATATATGTAATGTAAGTTAAGGATTTAAGAATGAAGGACAAATAAAAAAAGCCAGCACTTGTATGCTAGCTTAACACCCTTAAATGAATTTCTTCATCAGTCTTAAAATTATCTGTATTCTATCACTTTTACGATGAACATTGAGATACACATACATTAGCAATCATCTACAAAGCCACTACAGATTTAAGTCTCACCACCTTTTGGTCCGTAGAATATAACCCAAGTCATAAAATCATCACTAAAATCTTGGAAAAAATGTTCTGCACCAGCTTTGACAAAAATTAAATCACCTTTATTAAAGTTTGACCATTCACCATCATTAAAGAAGCGTCCCTTACCTTCTAAGATCACATATATTTCATCTTGTGAATGTGGTTGTTGATGATCTATCTTAACAGGCTTGTATATCTCAATTGACATCGTACCATGCTTAAATATTTCTGCAAAAGCTGAGTCACTTTCACCTAATTTTAAAATAGTATCTTTTAACTTGAAATTATTCATGCAGACTTTGTTTTGTCAATTGATCTATTTATAAATTCTCTTCAGAATCATTACTTTCAAGGTTTAAACTAGATATATTGAAAACGCTCATTCATCAACTCTTATTTTTTATTAGCGCCAGTCTTTTAGTGGTATCATGCCAAGATAATACGCCATTAACTGAAAGTAAAAAACCTTATCATGGAACAACAATGATGGCCGCTAAAATTGACTCCATATACAAGGCAACAGATTTTATTAGTCATCCATATGAATTTTCTAATCGGGTTAAACTTATAGAACAAGAACTGGATTCAAATTCAAGTGATCCAAGTTTTTTAATGAATTACGGTTATGCCCTCTTAAATGACGGCAGCACAGTTAAAGCCATAGAAACTTTCGAAAAAGTTCTTAACGGGTTGAGTTTAAATTTAAATGATCAAACTAAACCTATTTTCGAAATGCTCACAACCGCTTATTTAAGAAGGGGTGAACAAGTGAATTGTCAATTGAATCACGTTGCAGAATCATGTATTATTCCGATTGCTGATAATGCCATTCATCGAGATAAAACCTGGTCGAGAAAAGCGATTGAACATTTAAATGAACTGCTCAAGGTTTATCCAAATGATTATCAAAACAAGTGGTTGCTTAATATTGCCTATATGACCTTAGGAGAATATCCTGAAAAAGTTCCTGAAGAACACTTTATCAAAATAGAAGATAAGGACAAGGTGAATTTCCCAAAATTTAAGAATGTAGCTGGAAACTTAGGATTGGATCATATCCAACTTGCTGGAGGTACCGTCATTGAGGATTTAAACAACGATGGTTATTTAGATGTAATGATATCCTCTTGGGGAATGCTAGATCCTATGCATTATTTTGAAAATGATCAAAATGGAAAGTTTGTGGATAAAACAGCTAATGCGGGTTTAGAGGGATTAACTGGAGGTTTAAATATGACTCACCTCGACTACAATAATGATGGCCTTAAGGATATATATATAATGAGAGGTGCTTGGAAGCACACACTAAACCTTGGCATTCTTCCAAATTCTTTGCTCAAGAATTTAGGAAATGGTCGATTCGCCGATGTAACTATCGAGTCTGGACTTTATGCCCAAGAACCAAATCAAGCGAGTGTTTGGGCTGACTTTGATTTGGATGGGAATATAGATTTGTTTGTAGGAAACGAGACAGTTCCTGGAAAAACACCTTTCCCATGCCGACTTTATAAAAATAACCAAGGAGATTTTTTAGATATAGCACCTTCTTTAGGAATGAATTTAACGGGATACGTCAAAGGTGTAAGCTCAGGTGATATTAATAATGATGGTTATCCTGACCTTTATATATCTTTTTTGAATAACTACAATGTGTTATTGTTGAATACAACAAAAGAGACAGGTCAACTGTCTTTTCAAAACATTACGGCTTCAGCAGGAGTGGGAGAACCTAAAGAAAGCTTTCCATGCTGGTTTTTTGATTACAATCAGGATGGCTACGAAGACTTGTTTGTATCCTCTTTTGATTTGGCCGCCTTTAAATCTCAATCGGGAGAGATTGCTAAATTCTATAACAATGTCGAATACATTACTGATGAGATGCGCTTGTTTAAAAATAATGGAGACTTGACATTTACAAATGTTTCTCAAGAATCTCGATTGGATATTCCAGCACATACTATGGGTTGTAATTTTGGAGATTTGAACCAGGATGGATACATCGATTTTTATTTAGGAACAGGAGCACCGGACTACAGAGCCATTGTGCCGAATAGAATGTTTGTTAATAAAGGAGGAACTTCTTTTGATGAAGTGACCATTCAAGGAGGTTTTGCTCACATTCAAAAAGGTCATGCTATTGCTTTTGGAGATTTAGATAATGATGGTGATGAGGATGTTTTTGCAAATATGGGTGGTTCGGTATCTGGTGATGTCTTTCAAAATGCACTTTTTGAAAATCCTGGCTTCAAAAAGAATTTTATTTCAATTGATGTTGAAGGAAGGGATTCCAATAAAGCGGCCATAGGGGCAAAACTTATTCTAAAAGTAAAAGACGGTGAAAAAGAAAGAACAATTTATCGTACCGTCAGTACTGGTGGAAGCTTTGGATCAAATAGTTTAAGACAAGAGATGGGTATCGGAGATGCTACGGAAATAGTTTCACTTCAAATTAATTGGCCTCATAAAAACTTACCCGTTCAGAAATGGAATAATTTACCATTAAACTCTTTTATCAAGGTAGTGGAGCGAAAACAAGAATTTGAACTACTTCAATTAAAATCTTTTGAATTTGCTAAAGAAAGTGGAGATGGACATCACCACCATCATCATTAATTAACGTTTTTTACCGCTGCGTGTAATTGGTTTTTTGTACTTGGCTTTTAGTTTCCTTCGATAGGATCCACCTAAATTTACTTTACTATTCTTTTCACTTTTTTCATGAAAGGCTCCTTTTGAGTTTTTAATATTCGCTTCTTTCATGTAGGGTTTGTCACCACCTAATACTGTTTTTTCATCTGGTAATAGTTTAGTCGAAATTTCTAATTCCTCAGGATTCTCTAAAAGTGTAATGCTCTTTTTCATCAGAGCCTCAATCTCATGTTGTAATTCTTTTTCATTTTCAGAAACAAAGCTGATTGCAATTCCATCTTTATCCGCTCGCCCCGTTCTTCCTATTCGATGAATATAAAAAACAGATTCTTCAGGTAAATCGAAATTAATTACATGACTGACTTCAGAAATGTCAATTCCTCTGGCGATTATATCAGTGGCGATTAGGGCTTTTATATTTCCTTCGTGAAAATCTTCTACAGCTCGTAATCGGTTATTTTGAGATTTATTAGAGTGAATTACAGCAGTGGTCTCTTTTAGTTCAGGAGACAAGTTTTCAAGAATTAGGTCTACCATCTTTTT
>JAHDBI010000072.1:0-7006 GCA_020630475.1 Saprospiraceae bacterium | reverse complement strand
TTAAGTCGAATGGCTTGCATCATCACAAGATCAAATAATCTTCTTGGTGTGCTCACTAAAATATCCATTCCATCCTGAAGCTCTATGGCCTGAGTGTTAATATTGACTCCCCCATAAATTGCTTTGGCTCTCACCGTTTTGTATTTGCAAAGTTTCTCTATTTCTTCAGTGATCTGCACCACTAATTCTCTAGTCGGGGCCAAAACCAATACTCTGGGTTTATTTTCCTTAGAGAATTTTAATTGTCGAAGAACTGGTAATAAATAGGCAAATGTTTTACCAGTACCCGTCTGCGCAACACCTACGACGTCCTTGCCCGACGATATAACAGGATAACTTGCCTTTTGAATTGGGGTTGGTTGGATAATATCCAATTCCTCCAAGGCATTTTTTAAGGCATTATCTAAATTGAAACTTTCAAAACTCATGATCAGACAAAGTTACTCTTTATTTAAGGTATAGAATCCTATTTGATATCTTCAATATTGGCGAAAGCCAAAAAAGAATAAAAAAAATGATCATTGATGCAGCATTTATTATTTACATCCTATTAAGTCCATGTAACGAGTTACTTCATACCAAATACGAACAAATTTAAATAAGCATAAAATGAAAAAGTTATTATACCTATGTACCCTTATTATTCTTTTCGCCGCTTGTCGAGAAGATTCTGACAATATCATTAGTACAACACCAGAAATTGAGCCACCAAAAATTGTCGTGAATAGTTCGGTTCTTGGAACTGTTGTAGATTTTCAAGGTAATCCTATTGATGGAGCAACGGTGGACTATAGAAACTTAAGTACCACAACGGATGAAAACGGTGTATTCAGTTTTAAAAATGTAGACCTATATCAAGACGGAACATATATCTCGGTATCTAAATCAGGTTATTTTGATGGCTCCCGAAGATTTTATGCTCAATTGAATAAAACAAGCCATATAAAAATCGAATTGATTGAAAGACAGGTAATAGGAAATGTAAGTTCAACTAATGGAGGTGAGGTCAGTTTAAACAATGCAAGTGTTCTGCTTCCCGCAAATGGTTTCGTCATAGATGGCACTAATACAGATTACAACGGAAATGTCAATGTTGCCATGGCTTGGTTAAACCCAACTCTCCAAAGTACTTTTGATCAAATGCCGGGCGATTTGGTAGGTGTCAATACAAGTAATGATTTAATGGCATTGGAATCTTACGGAATGATTGCTGTTGAACTCTTAAGTGATAACGGACAATTATTGAATATTAAAGAAGGTCATGAAGCCACAATTACTTTGGATGTACCTTCTTCATTAGAAGGATCAGCACCTGCTAGCATTCCATTATGGTTTTTTGATGAAGAAAATGGTTTGTGGATAGAAGAGGGAGAGGCTACTTTGACAAATGGCGAATACGTAGGTAATGTAAGCCATTTTACTTTCTGGAATTGCGATTATCCTTACGATCTTATCACCTTAAGTGGTGCGGTAACCGTTGACGGAATGCCGATTAATAACTTACCAATTGAAGTGGAAATTTTGGCTACTGGAACAACAAGAACGACATTTACAAACAGCAGTGGAGAATTTACGGGTTTAGTACCTGCTAATGAAGAATTAAAAATTAGAGCTTACGATTTCTGTGAAGAAGTGGTTTGGTCGCAAACTATTGGACCATATGCGGGCGACTTTACCCTAAATACACAAAACGTAACATTAACTTCGGAATTGTTAACCATTTCAGGTACCGTGACTAATTGCGAAGATTTACCTATCGAATCATCCTATGTAATTGTAGATTTTGAAGATGGGACTTCTACAACAATTTCGACTGACGCCAATAATGAATTCAATGGAGCATTTCAAAACTGCCAAGTGGAGGCCACCGTATTTGGGGTCGATGCGACGAACTTTTTGGTGAGCTCAGGCGTGACAGCGGCATTTACTGGAGATACGGATTTAGGTGAATTAGAAGCATGTGATGAATTACTAGAACCACGAATGATCTTGGATTATCCTGGAAGTAAATGGAATTCTTTAACGGAAAATGATATCATTGCTTTTACATATGAATTGTCAATCTTTGATTTAGGGGGAGGTTTAGAAAAATATCTATATACGTTCTCCATTCTAGACTGGTTAACAGGTGAAGTAATAAATGGTACATTTTTATACAGAAGTGATGATCCCACTGCGACATTCAATTTCCCAATGGAATCTGAAGGATTTACATTCGGTGCGATGGATGGTTTAGCTTTAGAAATTACTTCTGGATTAGATTATATACATTTCACCGGAACAGCACACTCTGATGATATAACGATTACGGATTCATCATTGTTTGATCCCAACATTACGGAAGTTGTAGTGGACATTTTAATTGAATTGTAAATAAGTATTGATTAGTTAAGTGAATGTTGCAACAATCATAGCAGGTCTTTCCAAAAAAGATCATCGGGTATTCAAAAAGTTGGTTATTGACTGCTCAAGTAAGCTTATGTTTGTTGCAAAGATTTACACTAGGAATCTTGAAGACGCCAAGGATGTACTTCAAGATTCCTTTATTATCATTTTTCAGAAAGCATCTGGATTTGTAGGAACAGAAGAAAAAGCATTTATCGCATGGATGAAAGCCATCGTAAGGAATACCGCTCTGAATAAGTACCAGAGAAAATACTTTTCGCATGAAAATGCACAGATCGAAAACAACCCAGAACCGAAGGTAGAACCATCCGTATACAGTAGCATTAACGAAAAGGCCATTATGAATCTCGTCTTTGATTTACCGATGGGATATCGTCAAGTATTCGCCCTTTTTGCGATAGAAGGATTTTCGCACAAAGAGATAGCCGAACAATTAGGAATTAAAGAAAGTACATCAAGGTCTCAATATGTTAGAGCGAGACAAATCCTTCAAAAAAGAATTTTAGAGACCACTAAATTGACAGCGTTATGAATGACAGATTAAATGAACAAATCAAACAAAGCGCGGAGAACCACGAAATAATGATTGATCCAATGGAAATTTGGGCGGGCATTGAAGAAAAGATGGAAAAACCCAAACGTCGTCGTATGATATGGTGGTTGTTTCCAGGAATTTTGTCTTTAGGTCTTTTAACATGGTTTTTGATACCCAAAAATCAAATTTCAACGAGTGACTCAAATGCTGCATATAGTGCGGTAGAAACAAACACTAAAAAGTCGAATGTCGAAAAAACAAATACTGGAATTGAAACAGTAATAATAAACCCTACAAAAAATAATGAGCAACTAGGACAAGAAGATATCAAACAAACGGAGGTGATCAATAAGGTGAATAATCCTCAAAGTTTAAATACAACAACAACCATTGCTACTTTAGGCAAAACTGTACATCGAAATCAATCCATTGGTCTCCATAAAAGGGATGTTACTACAAATGAAAAATCCTCAAGCTCATCTTTTGCAAAAGTATATCCTTCAGTAACTACATCGGTAAAATTAAATGAGTTGAATAATGTTTCGACAGAATCGAAAAAAGAAGAGTCGTCAAAAGCTTTAATCATTAATGAATCAGATTTAGGTGTTTTGAGTTTGCTACCATTGGCGAAAGCAGAACTACTTAAGTTGAGAAAAAGATCATGGGATTTTAATTATTCTACAAAATCTAACTTGGTTGATAGATTTAATTCAAAAAGAAATCATTTTGATCATGGTAGTATAAAGTTTTACGCGGGACTTGGATTTTGGTCCCAAGGTTTTAGTGGTATAAATGTGGGCTTTGAAGAATACATTAATGAACGAAGCACTACCGAGCAAAGTTTAGAATTGATAAATCTTGGATTTTCAAAAGGTCTTTATCAATATAAATCGTGGGAATTCTTTTCTGGTCTTGATTACACAAGAGCCAATAGCGAATTTAAATTTGATGGCACTTATATGATCTCTGAAAACGGTTCATTCGTAGATACCATTAGGATAAGCGCAGCAGGTGATAGTACCATTACTTTTGCGACGGGTTCAATTAATTCAATTGTCGAAAGGGATATGATCATTTATAATGCTTATCAATCTTTAGATGTTCCTATCGGATTGCGGTATCATTTTAATGTACGACAGCATCAGTTTTTCGCTCAAGGCGAATTGTTATTTAATGTTTATCATCAAACTTCGGGATACGGAATAAATAAAGAGGGTATTCCAGTTTTGATGGAATCCGAATTGAATCTTAAGCCTAAGTTGAAATCCTATCGTTTTGGATTTGCCTATGCTTACGAATGGGATTCTAATTTTTCTTTGTACAGTCAAATTGATTATCGGATCAATCAACTGACGGATAAATTATTGGACATCAGACAAAATCAGTATGGTATAAAAATAGGCCTGTCTTATAGGTTTAAATAATAATTATTTCGTTAATCCCTTTACCTCTTGTTTGTAATTCAATCCTTCTGCTTAAATTAAAGCATGAAAGGACGTTTGATCATTTTCTTATTAGCCTTTTCCCCATTCCTTGCCTTCACGCAAGACTTATTTGATCAAGGGACACTTAGGTCT
This sequence comes from Saprospiraceae bacterium, assembly GCA_020630475.1. Lineage (GTDB taxonomy): Bacteria > Bacteroidota > Bacteroidia > Chitinophagales > Saprospiraceae > JAHDCZ01. The sequence goes on along the minus strand of JAHDBI010000072.1, from coordinate 2,488 downwards.
CTAAGCCTTGAGTTTTATGATGAAAACTGGGATAATATACTCACCCAATCTTGGGAGGATGATACAGGTATTCGTTTACCCGCCATCATGACCATTGACGGAGTAGGCGTTTTTGATAGTGTTAATGTTCGTTATAAAGGCAATTCTACTTTTGCGATTCCTAATAATACCAACAATCCGAAAAAGCCTTGGAATATAGATGTGGATGATTTTATTGATCAAGATGTTTTAGGTATTGATAAAATAAAATTGGCCAATGGTTTTTTTGATCCGAGTTTATTAAGGGAAGTGATGGGCTATGATATTTATGGCAAATACCTTCCTTCTCCTCGAGCTAACCATATGAAAGTTTATCTCGAAAATGAATACCTAGGTTTGTACGTCAATACTGAGACAATCGATAAGACTTTTTTGAAACGTCATTTTGACTATAAAAAAGGAACATTATTTAAATGTGATCCTTCTCTTCAATTTGGTCAAGCAGGAGATTGGGATTCACCAGATCTAGCTTGGTACGGGTCGGATAGTACTAATTATTTGACCCGCTATGATTTAAAAACGGATGAAGGTTGGTCTGATTTAATTGATTTCATTGAAGTCTTGAATTTTAACGCAGATGATTTAGAAAATCATTTAAACATCGATCGTGTTTTATGGTACCTCGCTGCAACCATGGTTATGTGTAATTTTGATTCTTATCCAGGTGTGTATATCCATAACTACTACTTCTATTTGCATGAAAATGGATTGTGGCAAATCATTCCTTGGGATGTCAGTGAAGCCTTCATGGGAGTACTCGAACAAAACGAATTTGTTAGTGAAAATGAAATGTATTCGTGGGATATTTACATGGAATCAGACCCAACTTGGTTTGGCAGACCGTTGATGGATGCCATTCTAGCGAATCCTCTATACAAAAGACAATACCTAGCACACATCCGAACAGTTATTGAAGAATCGGTAAATGAAGAAGCCATACAAGCTTTAGGAATTGAAATTCAAGATGTAATTCAAGAAGCTGCCGAAGAGGATGATGAAAACTTTTTTGGATGGGGTTCATTTTTCTTTGAATCCAACTTAGAAGATCGTTCTAGCCTTTTCTTTATTGAAAACCCTGGAATTTTAGATGTGGTAGAAAGAAGACTAGAGTTTTTAAACGGACATCCTGATGTTCAATTGGTAGGTCCTGAGATCATTTCGGTTTTAAGAGACATTGACGTTCCGGTGCCTAATCAAGATGTGACGATTGTTACTCAAGTTATTGATGCCACAACTGTGGATTTAATGGTATCTAAAAATGAATGGGCTTCACACTTTGAAGCTATCCCAATGACCACTACAGATGGAATGTTTTATACAGCGACCATTCCATATACCAATGATCATGAAGAGGTTCATTATTATATCAGGGCTCAAAATGATGATGCAATGGCTTTAAGTCCGGCTCGAGCCGAATATGAATTTTACTCATATCTCATTGATGGTTTTGTTTCAACAGATCTTGTTTTGTCAAGTGATTTTGGAATTTATCCTAATCCTGCGGACGATTTTATACATCTGGAATTTGATGAGAAACTTGTAGGGCTTAACTCAAGGGTTTATAATGCCAATGGTCAATTCGTAAAAGATTATTTATTAACATCATCTAAAATGAAAATGCCCACTCATGATCTGTTGAATGGGGTTTATTTTATTCAATGTGCCGATAAATTTGGTCGATTTAGTGTCCATCATTACTAATCATCGTCCTAATAGATACATGCTCATCATTATATGTTAAATTGTTGTTATTCGTCTTGTGATTGTGGTTTAAGCGTCGCACTTTTGTGAATAACAAAGACAAAAAATAAAATCAACAATATGAAATATGGATTACTGCTCTTGTTAGCACTAAGTACTGTGTTTTGGTTTTCTTGTAAGTCAACACAAAAAAGCTACACATTAGAAGATTATGAAGGGAGAAGGATTTTATTTGGCAACCGAGGTGGCTTTGCAGGAGGTGAAATGAAATATATCATTTTCGAAAATGGTCAAGTGTATAAATCTAAAAGACGAACAGAAATCGTTCAAATTGATCGTCTTGACGAAAAGACAGTTAAACAACTTTTTGAAAATATCGATAATCTCAATCTGAGAGAAGAAAAAATAATGGATAGAGGAAATTTAACGGCGTTTATTCATTTAAGAGAGGAGAATGGTCCCACAAAATGGGAGTGGGGTGAAAATGGGAAACCTTCTCAGCAATTAAAAATCTATTATAAAACTCTTTTTGGATTAATGACCAATTTAGAAAAGCCTACTAAATAGTATAAATGTCTAGCCATATGAAAAATATATATGTACTTCTCTTATTCGTTTTATTCAGCCTTTCGGCGAATGCACAATTTAAAGAGAAACAAAATGTAGATAAAAAGAACTTAGCTCCGTCTACACCGATTAACCCAATTCAAAACCTCGAATTTGCGGAGCCAAGAAGTGCTGAAGATGT
>JAHDBI010000071.1 GCA_020630475.1 Saprospiraceae bacterium | reverse complement strand
ACCTAGAATGACGGTACCAAAAACCGTAGTGTTGCCAATTACACCATGGGTCATTCGCGGATGCAAAAATACTATAAAATCGAAATTTTTGCATCTTAAATACCAAATTTTTAACATTGGCGAAAGCCTAAGCCCAATCCGCCTTATTTTATTCCACCAACTTGTATATTGATTCTAAATTTCTTCCCAATTCATCATAATCCAAACCATATCCCACAACAAACTGATTTGGAATTTCAATCCCGCTAAACTGGATGTCCAATGGATATTTCATTGCATCTGGTTTGACCAAAAAAGAAACAATATTTACACTTATCGGGCCTAGTTCATTTACCTGAGGAATAAAATAGTGCAAGGTTTCTCCAGTATCAATAATATCTTCTATGATGATTAAATCCCTTCCTTTTACTAAATCTTTATTCCATATGGACTCCTTAACCTTTCCTGTACTCGATAAACCTTGATAGCTAGATAGCTTAACAAATTGAACTTCTGTATCGAACTGTATATATCGGAGTAAATCAGCGGCGAAAATGAAGGACCCATTTAATATGCATAAAAACAAAGGGTTTTTATCTCTGAATCTATCTTCTATTTGAAGTGCCAATTCCTTAACCTTTGAGCGTATTTGATCCTCAGAAATGAATTCTTCAAATTCTTTATTGTGCAGTTTAATTCTCTTCACTTGTCAATCCATTTTTGTCAATTAGATAAACTAAACTAGTTATGGCCGCAGCTCCTAATTCTAATTCACGTTTATTAACTGCTTGAATATTATCAATACTCGTGTGGTGATAGTCAAAGTAGCGTTGAGAATCCGGCCGAAAACCAATAAGAATTCCTTTTTGACTTTTCAAAGGACTGATATCAGCACCTGATCCGCCCTTAGTAAAATATAAGCCATAGGGCTCTAGTAAATTTTGCCATTCCAAAATCTGACGAAAATAGTGTGCAAACACTTCATTCTCTGCATCACAGCTAAAACCACGAGGCGTAAAACCACCTGCATCTGATTCTATGGCTGCAATGTGAAATTCATTTTTAGTATTTGAAGAATCAGCATAAGCCAATCCACCTTTTAATCCATTTTCTTCATTCATAAATAGAACACAACGCAGGGTACGTTTAGGTTTGTAATTTAAATCTATTAGGGTTTGAATGACTTGCATGGAGTGTACACACCCTGCACCATCGTCATGTGCACCAGCACCTATGTCCCATGAATCCAAGTGACCACCAACTAAAATGATTTCCTCTGGAAACTCAGACCCCTTAATTTCTGCAATGACACTATGTGAGGTTTTTGAAGGTAGGTTCATTGAAGTATTCCTCATATAAACCTCTACATTTCCCTTTTTTAATTCATTACTCAAATGATTAGCGTCATTGGTACTAATAGCTAATCCTGGAATTTTTTCACCACCCTCATCATAGACCATACTTCCAGTATGGGGCACATTATCTTGCCTCAATGACATAGATCGAACTAAAACTCCTACCGCACCAAATTTAACGGCTCTTGCAGCACCCCATACTCTTTGATCCACGGCGCCACCGTAGGCATTGAAAGTTCTAATTTGTGTTGGATCCATCGGTCTATTAAAAAATACAATTTTACCTTTGATTTTAGATTCACCCAATTTTTCCAATTCGTCAAGTTCTAACACCTCAATTACCTCGGCAGTCAATCCTTCCTTACCTGTTCCGATACTTCCTCCTAAGGCTACGGCTTTGAGTTCTTTTCCATTAACTATTTTGACCATTTCGGGTTCACCTCTTACCCAATGCGGAACTTCACATTCTTGAAGCCAGACCTTATCCACGCCAAGTGTATCTAAAATATCTTTTGTGAATTCGACGCTTCTATCAGCTCCCATTGAACCGGCTAATCGGCCACCGATTTGTGTTGTCATATCGTAAAGCCATTGATAACAATCACCTTCTGTTAGGGTGTAATCATAAATGGATTTAATAAACAAGGCATCCTTATCTTCTTCTTGCCCGTGGATGGATAGAGATACCAGAATTAAGAAGGCTGAACAAATAAGTTTAAATCGGTTCATACTAATTTTTAGAATTTTATTTTTTGGCTTTCGCCAAAGAAAAATTGGTGAAACACTTGAATCCCAATTTAGTAATTTAATAATACTACACATGGACAATTGATTGTTCAAATATTACACATTATTATTATTGTTAATATAATTATATGTAACTTTCCAGCCAATTTACGTCTTAAGACTAACAACTACCAAAAAACCCCAATAAGGACTTTGATGTTTATCAATCTTTTAAATCCTGTTTTGTCTGATAAGCGGACAGAAATGAAATCTGACGAAGAGGTAGTCAAGCTATATCTTGAAACTCAAGATGGACGCTATTTTGACATGCTTTATAACAGGTATTCAGGGAAAGTTTTTGGAAAGTGTATTTCCTTGTTGAAGCACGAGGAAAAGGCGGCAGACGCCATGCAAGATGTTTTCGTGAAAATATTGCTAAATCTGTCAAAATTCAGTGGCAAATCGCGGTTTTCTACTTGGATCTATTCGATAACTTATAACTACTGTATCGATACGATCCGTAAAAAGAAGAAAAACCCTTTAGTCTCTGTTGACGATTTAGCAAACGCTCACGACACCGCAGATGACATCAATGATAGTTTTCTGTTAGAAATGAACATAAAAAGACTCAAAGTAGTTTTAGATAAGATTCCGATGAAAGATAAGACCATTCTATTGATGAAATATCAAGATGAAATGTCCATCAAAGAAATCGGACTCATGACAGATAAATCGGAAAGCGCTATAAAAATGAAAATCAAACGAGCGAAGCAGAAGTTTAAGAAGGTGTACAAGGAAATTTATAAAGAGTTATAAAATTTGATTTATGTCAGTTAACAATTTTAAAGAACTTGAAAAAGAGCAAATTGAAAAATTTGATTCTTCTAGAAAAAAGCAAGTCAAAAACAATATAGACAGCTCTTTGGGTGTATTCCAGTTTATAGGAGACATCTTCGGCCTTTACATTCCGAAGGTAATGGGGATTTTTGTGCGCATGTCTGGTGGATCAAATAGATCTCAAATCGACAATAGTGAAAAATCAAAGAAATACCCAAATCAATAATCACTTCCATCATAATTTGAACAAACCTCTATGACTTTTTCATTATTCAACCTCAATTTACCTGGTGTCCTTGGTGACCTTGTATCAGGTTTTATAAATGGTGTTCCGAATTTTATTTCGGCGATAGCCATCATTCTTATTGGATTATTTGTTTCCAAGTTAGTCGCGAAAATGGTTCGAAAGCTTCTCGAGAGCTTGAAAGTAGATGCTCTAGGTGAAAAATTAAATGAAATAGATGTAGTTGCTAAATCGAATGTCGAAATTAAATTAAGCGCATTCTTTAGTAAAATCATATACTACGTATTGGTTTTATTTTTCCTTGTCATGGCTACAGATGTTTTAAATATGCCAGCAGTATCTGATTTGGTGGCCAGTATATTTAAGTTTATTCCAAATGTCATTGCAGCGCTTCTGTTCCTAATTATAGGTTTACTTATCGCTGATTTCATCAGAAATGTTGTTTTAACAGCTTGTACATCTTTAGGGATTCCTTCTGCAAAATTGATTGCAGGTTTTATATTTTATTTCCTACTAATCAATGTTGTTATCAGTGCATTGGGTCAGGCTCAAATCAATACCGAGTTTCTGTCTCAAAATATATCTCTTGTAATTGGAGGTGGTGTTTTAGCTTTTGCCATAGGCTATGGCTTCGCATCAAAGAATGTTGTTGCCAACTATTTAGCGTCTTTTTATTCCAAAGATAAAATCGCTATAGGTGACAAAATCACCATTGAAAACGTTACAGGTACTGTTGATCACATAGACAAATCTTCCTTTGTTTTAAAAACAGATTCTAGTAAAATCATTTTTCCACTGAGTAAAATCACCAGTGAAAAAATCGAAATACATCATTAACCAACAAATTAACTTACTGAAAAATTATTTCTGAAATTAAATGAATTTAACAATGAAAAAATTAATGTTTTTATTCTGTGGACTTTTCATTTTCGCAGGTACATTAAGTGCGCAATCAATTGAAGAACTTAAAGCTATGCAAGCTGAAAAAGCTGGAGCCGCAGCTGCACTTCAAGCTGAAGCTGATGCATTACAAACTCAAATTGATCAGTTTCCCGGTTGGAAAATTGGCGGATTAGGACTTGTGGGTTTTGATTTAGCAGGCAACTCTGATTGGTTTGCTATTGATCAGCCACAATCAAGTCAAAATAGTTTAGGTTTAGGATTTACGGCTTTCGCCAATTTGGATCAACCTAAATATTTTTGGAGAAACAATTTGGTGATCAACATGAGACAAATCAAGTCTAAAGAAAACCCAGATGCTACAGAAGTAGAATCTATTACGGATGCATTAGAGCTAAGCTCATTATACGGTTACAAATTAACGGATAAAATCGCTATCTCTGCTGAAGGTAGAATGGCAACGACTGTATTAAACTTCTTAGATCCTGGTAAAATTACCGCAAGTGCCGGTTTGACTTGGACTCCAATTGAAAACTTATTGGTTCTAGTTCACCCACTAGGTTATGAATTAAATTTACCTGATGGTGATTTAGTTTCTGCACCTGGTGCAAAAATTGGTGCTATTTACACTAGAGAGATCGTTCCTGGTGTTATGTGGAATTCTAACCTTTCTGCTTTCCTTGCATATGCTGGAGGAACAAATGATGAAGGAATCGAGTTAAGCGCTGGTGATCTTTCAAACTGGACTTGGATTAATGGATTTGGATTCAACATTTGGAAAGGAATTGGTGTTGGATTGAACTTAGGTTTAAGACAAGATAAGCAGTTGGCTTATTTAGCAGCTTTAAATGGTAACGATGTGACTGAGGAAAATCCTCTACAATTTTACTATAACTTAGGTCTTTCTTACGGATTCTAAGATTAGATAAATAATTATTAGAAAGGCCCGTTCGCTTAATGCGAACGGGCTTTTTTTATTTTTGTCATTGATTATCTACTTAAACCAATCTCATGTCTGAAAAGAAGCTCTTTCTTATTGACGGCCACGCGCTCGTTTATCGCTCTCACTACGCCTTTATTAATCGCCCATTGATTAATTCTAAAGGATTAAACACTTCAGCCATTTCTGGTTTCACACGGACAATTTGGGACATGCTTAAAAATCAAAAGCCGAGTCACATTGCTGTTTGTTTTGACCCTAAAGGTGGAACATTTAGACATGAGGCTTATGAGCCATACAAAGCAAATAGAGATGCTCAGCCAGAAGATATTACGGCGGCCCTGCCTTATATACGAGATGTTATTGAGGCCTTAAACATACCCGTCATCACCATTCCTGGTTTTGAAGCAGATGACACCATTGGAACCATAGCCAAACAAGCCGAAAAGGAAGGTTTTGATGTCTACATGTTTACACCAGATAAAGATTATGCTCAATTAGTATCCGATAAAATATTTATGTATAAACCCGCTCGCTTCGGAAACGGGATCGAAATATTAGGTGTACCAGAAGTACTAGCCAAATGGGATATTGCTCGAGTAGATCAAGTAATAGACATTTTAGGTTTGCAAGGAGATAGTGTAGATAATATTCCTGGCATACCGGGAATTGGTGCTAAGACTGCGGTTAAACTCTTAAAGGAGTATGGAAGCATGGAAGGCATCTTTGAAAATACAGACAAACTTAAAGGTAAGCAAAAGGAGAAAGTCATAGAATTTGAAGAACAAGGAAGGTTGTCGAAATGGCTGGCCACGATTAAAATAGATGTTCCTGTTCAATTTGATGCGGAACGATATAAAGTAGAACCCGTCAATCGCGAAAAACTGACATCTCTATTTCAAGAATTAGAGTTTCGTTCGCTCGGTAAACAAATCCTTGGCGAACAAAAACCTGTTCAACAAAACATGTTTGGTGATTCGGCGAAAGCCAAAGAGAAAAGTACTCCAAATAAAGAATACTCAGTAGCCGATAAAAACATCGATAATGTGGATCACGAATACATTATTGTAGAAGAAGTAAAAGAAATGAAAGCCTTGGCCGAAAGGCTACAAAAGGAAAAGGTCATTAGTTTTGATACCGAAACTACGGGCATAGATCCTCACAAGGCTGAATTGGTAGGCATCTCTTTTTCCATTGAAAAAAATAAGGGATATTATATACCGGTGCCTGCAGATCGAGAACAAGCACTACTCATATGCTCCATTTTTAAAGATGTTTTAGAGGATCCTATGATTGAAAAAATAGGACAAAACATCAAGTATGATATTATTATGATGAAGTGGTATGATGTACATGTAGCGGGTCGATATAGAGATACCATGATCGCTCATTATTTAGTTGAACCTGATCTCCGTCATAAACTCGACTATCTTTCTGAAGCGTATTTAAATTACAAAATGGTTCCTATCACAGACCTAATAGGAAAAGCCGGTAAGAATCAATTGACGATGCGTGATGTGGATATAAAAAAAGCAGGTGAATATGCGGCTGAGGATACAGATATCACTTTACAAGTAAGTGAACATGTTTTTGATTTAGTGAAGAAAGAAGATTTAGAAAAACTGTATAACGAAATTGAAGAGCCACTCATTGATGTACTCGCAGATATGGAGTATGAAGGAATTAGAGTCAATGCGGAATTTCTCAACAGCTATTCTAAAGTTTTAGGAGAAGAGATTGCTAAAAGAGAAAAACTAATTCACGACAAAGCTGGTGTGGCGTTCAACATTGCCTCTCCAAAACAAGTAGGTGAAGTACTCTTTGACAAATTGAAAATTCCTTATAGATGGAGAAAGACATCATCAGGTCAATATTCTACGGATGTTGAAAAATTAAATGAACTGGCTCAAAAACATGAAATAGTTAAAGATATTTTGAGCTTCAGAAAGTTTGCAAAATTGAAGTCGACCTACGTAGATGCGATTCCTCTTTTGATTAACGAAAAGACGGGGAGAATACATACCAATTTTAATCAAGCGAGAGCAGCAACAGGTCGACTGAGTTCGGATAACCCAAATCTTCAAAATATTCCTATCCGTGATGAGGCCGGAAGAGAGATTAGAAAAGCATTCGAACCAAGAGATAAAGACCATATATTACTTGCAGCCGATTATTCTCAAATAGAGTTGCGTTTGATCGCCGAAATCAGCAAAGATGAAAGTATGTTAGAAGCTTTCATTCAGGGGAATGACTTCCACCGTGCAACTGCGGCTAAAATTTATGATGTTCCTTATGACGATGTAACTGCTGACCAAAGAAGAAATGCAAAAACAGTAAATTTTAGTATTACTTATGGAGCAGGAGCAACAAACCTTTCTCGTCAATTAGGGATAAAAAGATCTGAAGCGACAGAATTGATCAAGCAATACTTCCAACAGTTTTCGGGACTTAAAAACTACATGGATGAAACTGTCGCTTTTGCAAGGGAAAATGGATATGTAAAAACACTATTGGGCAGAAAAAGGGGACTTAGAGATATTAATTCTAAAAATGGATTGATCAGATCCAATGCCGAAAGAATGGCGATCAATACGCCTATTCAGGGCACTGCCGCAGATATGATCAAAGTCGCCATGATCAATATTCACCAAGCCTTTAAGGAAAAGAATTTTATGAGTAAAATGCTCTTGCAAGTTCACGATGAATTGGTCTTCGACGTTTATAAACCAGAACTAGAAGAGGTAAGTAGCGTTGTTGAAAAATTAATGAAAGAAGCTATCCCTGGATTAAAAGTACCAATCATTGTTGGTATGGATACGGGTGAAAATTGGCTACAAGCACATTAAAAATACCACATGGATTTAAACGAAAAACTAAGCATATCATCCTTATTGGAGATCATCGGTGAAGCACAAATTATCGGCGATCATCAAAATAAAATATCTGGAATCAACGAAATTCATAAAGTTAGAAGTGGAGATTTAACTTTTGTGGATCATCCAAAATATTACAAATCGACTTTGGCTTCAGAGGCTACAGTAATATTAATTGATAAAGAAACGGATTGCCCAAAAGGAAAAACTTTAGTTGTTGTCAACAATCCCTTTAAAGCCTACTCTACCCTAGTAGATCGATTTTTTGACTTTCGTCCAATAGGATCAACAATTAGTTTCGAACAGTATCCGACATTAATTACGGAACCGAATGTCGTGATTGGCAACAATGTGAAAATTGGAAAGAATTGTTATTTCCAAGCAGGTGTATATATCGGAAACGACACCGTGATTGGGGATAATGTAATGATACAAGCTGGGACCTTGATAGGAACAGATGCTTTTTACTTTAAAAAAGAAGATAAGAAATACACCAAATGGACATCCTGCGGAAGAGTAGTGATTGAAGACGATGTTTGTATAGGTGCCGGTTGTACTATTAATCGAGGTGTGTCTGGTGACACTGTCATCGGCCAAGGATCTAAATTAGATTGTCAGATTCATATTGGGCATGGAGTGGTGCTTGGTAAGAATTGCCTGATCGCGGCACAAACTGGAATCGCTGGAAAAACGATTGTAGAAGATAATGTGCACATTTCTGGACAAGTAGCCATCATCCAAAATCTAAGAATTGGGGAAGGAGCTTTCATTATGGGAAAGTCTGGAGTCACAAAGAGTCTTGAAGGTGGAAAATCGTATTTTGGAATACCAGCAACCGAGACAAGGCAAAGGCTCAAGGAGTTGGCTACGTTAAGACGCTTGACTAAATAGTTATGTAAAGTCTAAAAGGCGAACTACAATGAAAGAAAAAATGAGGCCTGAATTCAGATTTTACATAAAAGTTTTTGAAAATGGACAGCAACATGTTCATAGCCAATCGAACATTCCAAATACCGACTACCTAGGAATGATACTTGGGCAATTTGGGCACAGTATTAAAGAAATGAAATGGTTCAAAAAAGAATTTGAGAAGGAACTTGAATTTGGTACACGTAAGTCGTGGGGTCACAACATAATGGCAATGTATATTGATACCGAATATTGTGAAATATACTTCGAGGGCGAATATGAACGACATCAGTCTATACCAACTGAACTAATCATAAGATACATTAATAGAAGTTTAGAATTTTTAGAAAAGTATCATTCTAATAAAATACCTGGCTTACAAACTAAACTTCTAATTGAATCAAGTGAATAAAAATAAATATATTTCGTTAGGGGATTCCGAAGTATTTTCAACATCTTAGAAAAACAGGAAAAACACTTTAATGAAATAAAAGGTATATAAATAACACTATGTTGCATGGCCTTTTTTTCTCCCATACGGTCGAAGAAAAATGCAGCTACAATTATCCGTTAAGGATAACTCGAAACAATGAACAAAAAAAGAATTCTTGGCCTATTCATTATTATTGCCGTAATTGTTCTTGTCTTTTACTTTCTTCCAACATTGGCATCGATAATGACTGTTGTTATGACCCCAATTGGGTTAATTTTAGGAGTGATTTTTATCTTGACTCTAGTGGTCTTATTGACCCTAATTCTCCGATGGTGTTTTAAAACTTAAAAAAGCTTTTAGCCAAGCTCATTATTTATAAAACTAGATTCAAACGTTAATTAATTCTTAAGTTCATATAACCTACCAACGTTTTCTTTCATGTAATAGGTCTAACTAAAAAAATGATTAGCTCACCTAAAAATTATATGTCATGAAAAATCTAATTCCTTTTTTATTTATTCTTAGTTTATTTTTTGTTGCATGTTCTGATAATGACGAAAGACTAGTTGATGCATGTCCTGATGGTCTGGAAAATTGTTTCTCAGCCGTTGATGCAATAATAGTTTGGGAAGGCAATCCCGATGCAGATGGATGTGGCTTTGTTTTAAAAGTTGGTGACGATAGATTTCACCCAGAAAACTTAACCGATGAATATGCAATTGAAGATTTAGAGGTTTCTGTTACTTATAATGTACTTAGCGTAAACGGACCTCATTGTTGGGCTTCCCTACAAGCTGTTTCGATAATCGATATTGAAAAGCAATAAAATTTATTTCCATTTGATATTGCAACCTGCGCTTGGATGTTGAGCTTCAGGAGCGGGTTGCATTTTCATCAATTGATCTATAGCATTTCTTAAATCGACGCCGTTCACTGGAATGTCATTCCCAGGTCGTGACATATCTAACCTCCCTCGATAGTACAATAAATCGTTTTCATCAAATAAATAAAAATCTGGAGTGCACGCTGCATCATAAGCTTTGGCTACTTCTTGACTTTCATCGTATAAATAAGGATAAGGGAATTTTAACTCTTCAGCAAGTACTTTCATTTTATCAGGTGCATCTTGCGGATAGTTAACAATATCATTAGAACTAATCGCTACTACTCCAATTCCTAAATCAATGAACTCATGAGCAATCCTTAAAATCTCATCATTAACATGGATTACAAAAGGACAGTGGTTGCACGTAAAATATACTAAAGTCCCTTTAGCTCCACGTATATCATCATACGAGGTTTCTTTATCACTAATCGTGTCTATCAAATTAAAACTTGGTGCTTTAGTGCCCAAGTCCATCATGTTTGATTCTTTTAATGCCATTTTTTATTTTTTACAACTGGAGTGAATACCTAAAACATATTTGCTCACAATATCGATTTCAGAGGCTGTTTCAGCTCCTTGAAATCCTTGTATCATTTCATTTTTTAATTGCCTTTCGGCGAAAGCCGTCAAACTATTTGCAATTGGTAAATATGACCAGTGCCATTTCTCTTCATTATACCCGTGTGGTCGATCTGAGCCTTTTTTGGAGTAAGGTCTTCCAAATCCATATTTACTTGCATTTGCCTCGAGCCAATTAAACAACTTTAGTCCTTCTCCGCTTTCAAACCAAGAATTTTCAAAACTATTAAAATCAATATCTGTTCCCCAATGGTGCCTAGACGAACCGGGCATCGAACTATATTCTAAAATTTTTAATGCTTTGGCTTTCGCCGAAGGTATATCAGTGGCTACGTTAGTTCCATCTGACAATTTAGTCGCTCCCGTCCATTTTTTCTCCCAAATTCCTTTTTGATAATCAAAGTTTCTTGCAGCAGATCGTATCACCAACTTTACTCCATCCTTTAAGGCAGCTTCGTTCATTTCTTCGAATGCCTTCATGGCCTCTTTTCTCATATACATCCCTTCTCGATCAGAATACTTCAGAGGAATAGCAACAAAGCCTTTGTCCTTGGACGGATCAAACTTACCCATGATATACTCTAACGAAATAAAATCAAACACTGGCTCTTGCTTTTTTTCTTTTTTTTCTACTTGAACTTCAGTTACAGTATCCTGAACTTTTTGTTGTTGACAAGCCAACAATAACAATACGACAAATAAAAGATGAGTACATCTCATTCTAAGATTGTTCTTTGCCATCAATGTAACAAAACATACCCTTCTCGTTAATCATATCTGCTAAATTCTTTGGTAAATGTTTTTCCCATCCTGATTCTCCGGCACATATTGACTCGTAAATCTTATGTGGAAAAATCTCTAAAAGTTCGCGATCAAATTCCTCTACTTCGATAATATGCTTACTATCTAATAAATGTTGATACAGAAATTTAATGCCCTCTGGAACGGGTAGATTTCTTGCAGTACGCAATTCCATTGTTGATTCCTCCAATGCAGGATAAGCGTATACTTTAATGTTTCTAGTAAACAACTCCCCAAAAGCCACTAGTAATCTACCATCCTGATTTTCTTCATACTTGGATTGTACAATTTCTAATAACTCATGAACACCGATCACCAATCCCAACTTCTGAATTTTAAAGCGAGACAAATAATTGATCAACTTAACATGGTTGCTACAATTGGAAATAATCACTTTATGACCCATTGCGCAAAGCAAATCAGCTCTCAAACAAAAATCATGTTCGTTTATCTCACCTCCATGATCAAGGTAATCCAAAGTCATCTCTGTCACCATATAGGCTTTATCCTCATCTATATCTGGTTCGGCTTTAAACTGTTCAAACGACTTGTCAATCGCATCCACAGAAACAAGAGTAGGTGGTCTGTAATGACCCCTCACAACCATCAATGATTTTTTATATAAAAACTCTGAAGGATGAATGCTGTCCTTGTTTTCATCAAACATCGTGACCAAAGTCAAGCCATGCTTAACAAGGTATAAACCTAACAATCGATTATCTGTGTCCTCAAATCGCGGGCCACTCAACCGGACCATATCAATATTTACACGACTCTTTAATCCATCTAAAAGTGATTTGACCAACTGCTCTTTATCATCATTATAGAAATATGCAGCATAAATCATATTCACACCAAGTATACCTACTGCCTCTTGTTGTAAACGATTATCGTTATCCAACATATTGACATGCACTACAAGTTCGTTTGGCTTCTCATTAGGTCCCAATTGAAATCGCACACCTAACCAACCATTACCTTTGATGGTTCTTCTATAATTGATGGCCGCACAAGAATCTGCAAAAACAAAAAAACAAGTCTCTGGTCTGACATCTTGCAATCGCTCTTCCATCAAACCATATTCGTGATCGAGCATTTTATATACTCTGGACTCACAAACATATCTGTTCTTCTCCTCCTCACCATAAATAGCATCAGAATAGGTCTTGTCATATGCAGACATCGTCTTTGCAATTGTTCCTACAGCGGCACCAGCTTGAAAGAAATTTCTTGCCACTTCTTGTCCCGCACCGATTTCAGCAAACGTACCATAGATTTTATCGTTAAGATTAATTTCTAATGCTTTTTGCTCTGTCTTTAAAATTTGGTGTTTCTGCATCATTATATTCGAAATATATAGACTATTTATTCTTTTTTTTATGACGCAAATATACGACCCAAGTAGCCATTTTATCAGATGGTTTGAAAAATACTAGTAATTTTGCGTCATGTTTCCAGAATATGATGTCATAGTAGTAGGCGCAGGTCATGCCGGATGTGAAGCAGCGGTAGCTGCAGCCAATATGGGTTCAAGAGTTTTATTGGCAACAATGAATATGAACACGATAGCACAGATGTCATGTAACCCTGCAATGGGTGGAGTTGCCAAAGGTCAAATAGTTCGTGAAATTGACGCATTAGGTGGTTATAGTGGCATTGTAACAGACCATACCATGGTTCAGTTTAGAATGTTGAATAAATCCAAAGGACCTGCGATGTGGAGTCCACGAGCGCAAAGTGACAGAATGTTGTTTGCTGCTAAGTGGAGAAAAATGTTAGAAGAAAACGCACTGATTGATTTTTGGCAAGAAATGATTTCAGGACTTATTGTTGAGGGAAATGTTTGTAAGGGTGTAATGACGGGAATAGGATTAGAGATTAGGTCTAAATCCGTAGTGCTTACGAATGGAACGTTCTTAAATGGATTGATACATATCGGTGAAAAGCAATTTGGTGGTGGAAGAGCTGGTGAACGAGCTTCTACTGGAATTACAGAGCAGTTGGTCGGATTAGGATTTGAAGCGGGACGAATGAAAACTGGTACTCCTCCTAGAGTAGATGGACGTACTTTGGATTATTCAAAGATGGAATTACAGCCAGGTGATGAAAATCCTAGTAAGTTTTCATTTAGCGATACTCCTCAAGCCAAAAAGCAACTTCCTTGTCACGTCACGTATACAAACCCTGACGTTCACGAATATTTAAAAACTGGATTTGACCGTTCACCCATGTTCAATGGAAGAATCAGAGGTTTAGGTCCAAGATACTGTCCCTCTATTGAAGACAAAATTGACCGTTTTGCTGATAAAGACCGACATCAGTTATTTGTCGAACCAGAAGGATGGGATACTTGTGAAATTTATGTCAATGGTTTCTCTTCATCTCTTCCAGAGGATGTTCAATTTAATGCCTTAAGAAAAGTGGCAGGATTTGAAAACATGAAAATGTTTAGGCCAGGATATGCGATAGAGTATGATTTCTTTCAACCCACTCAATTATATAATTCTCTTGAAACTAAATTAGTTAAGAGCTTATTTTTTGCTGGTCAAATTAACGGAACTACTGGATATGAGGAAGCTGCTTGTCAAGGATTAATGGCAGGTATAAATGCACATCAAAGTGTTCAAGAAAAAGAAGCATTTGTTTTAAAAAGATCAGATGCTTACATAGGTGTTCTAATAGATGACTTGGTCAATAAAGGGACCAAAGAGCCTTATAGAATGTTCACCTCGCGAGCAGAATATCGAATTTTATTGAGACAAGATAATGCTGATATTAGGCTTACGCCAATAGCTCAGGAATTGGGTATGAATCACTTAGAAAATCGAATCCAACGCGTTGAGCAAAAATTGACTAATCAAGAAGAAATTTCAAAATTTGTCCACAACTTAAGTGTGAAGCCTGAAGAAGTGAACGATTACTTAAATGAAATTGGTTCTGCACCATTAAAACAACAAGTTAAATTAGCTTCTGTTTTATCAAGACCTCACATTAATCTTCCGGAAATAAGATCGCACATTACCGCTTTAGATCAAAAGTTGAACGATTACGATGAAGAAACTATTCTACTTTCTGAGGTTTCTTTAAAATACTCCGGCTACATTAAGCGAGAGCAAGAACTGGTCGAAAAAATGAATCGACTTGAAGAGGTGAAGTTAAAGGACGATATGATCTATGATGATATTCAATCCTTATCTTCAGAAGCTCGAGAAAAGCTAAAACAAATAAGACCTAAAACCATTGGGCAAGCCAGTCGAATTAGTGGAGTATCCCCTTCTGATATTTCTGTATTATTAATACAAGTAGGTAGATAATGAAATTTCAAAAACAGTGTACTAAATGTAATTCTAGCAAAATGGCCATTGTCGAAGGCGGTAATTCGTTTAGTGGTATGCATAACAATGTTCGATTAAACTCTTTTAAGCAATTTCCTGTAACGAGATATATTTGTTGTACCTGTGGCTATACGGAGGAGTGGATTGACAATAAAGAACACCTCGATAAACTATTCAACAAACATGGGGTAAGTGATGACTTTGACGAGTTTGTCTAGTTTGGCAAACTAAGTTGAATGATATCGCGTTAATAATCTAAAGAAGCACAAAACATATGATTTTTTTATATATGTTTGTGTGTAATTTAAATTATGAAACATCTACACTCCATAGTTCTGAGCATTTTATTTATTTGCTCTCTCAATGCTCAGACCGTTGATAATTCTTCGAAGATTGCTACTCTGAATCAATATATTACGTTTAGTAATGAATGTACTCATGGAATGTTGATAGTGCAATGTCTTTATGAGCAATTTAATCAAGACATTAATAAGTATGTCGACTTAGAAAGTCATGAACTCATTCCCTTCTCTAACGATATGCTTAAAGAGCATATTTTTGATAATATAGAATACTATCCTGCTACTGGAAAAACTCCCTTCAATTGGCTAATTGAAGCTAAAAAGAATGGCCGTTTCTTACAACCCAATGAAAAAAAGCAAATAGAGTCGATTGCAGTTCGAATGAAAGAGATTGTTGATGAATTAAACTTCCTTCGTTTCAAATTAGAAGAGTTAATTAAGACCAACGATCTTTCTAAAACTGAAAATTTAGATTTAGTATATGAACAATTAGAACGAGGTTCTAGTCTATTCGAAGATTTTTGGCAAAAACAAATTCAGTTAGATGCTGCAGTTTCTGAAGCCAGGAAAAAAATAAACTTAAAAGAACATCGGCTTTACACAGCTATGAAAGATGTTCATCATTCTGGTCATGATGTTATAGTGGCCTTAAGAAACAAAGAAGAAGTTGGATTTAAGGAAAAGCTCGATTTGTTTTCAAAGGCCATTAATGAGTTTAAACGGTTTAATACGCAAAGTCGTCAAAAGAATCCTTATAACTCGATAGGGGTTATTCTTAAAAATGCAGAAAGAACTTTAAAAAGAGCCGTTCAATTTTATGAATACGCCGACGTTGATCCTAGGTATAAGTTATATGGAAAATTCTATTATTACTATAATTCAGAATTATTGACAGCTACTAATCAAGTAGGTTCAGGATTCATTTTTCAAATGAATAAATCCTTCGAAAAATATAAAATTGAAGATTTAAAATTCTTTGAGTTTCCAAATTACTTTAAAGTAATCTACCCCGAAAAGCTAAAAGATGACGAGGATCTAATTGTTAGTTCGGATGACAATATTGAATTGATTCCAGATAAACTTAAAGAAAGAATAGTTACCGCAAGTAATCGTAGTATCCAAGTAGATAATGAGATTATAGAATTAGAATTATTTGATCATATGATTCAAGATGGAGATATTATTTCCCTCAACTTTAACGGTGATTGGATTTTAGAAAACCATTCTATAGAAAAAAAGCCAACTAAAATCAAGTTACAACTTAATGTTACAGGTAAAAACTATCTACTTCTTCACGCCGAAAACATCGGAAAAAGACCACCAAACACTATGGCCATTTCCTACATTTACAAAGGCAAGAAAGAACAAATTTTATTAAAGTCTGATTTAAATTCTAGTGAACTAATCGAACTGGTTTTAGAACCTTAACGAGTTTTAAGGTTTATTGCCAAACCTATATCATCATTGATGAATTTCTCTTTTAATTCCGAAAAGACTGTTTTGGATTTATAATTAACACCCCACTTGGTACGATCGATAGTAAACTGAGGAGCCTTCACTGTTACAACACCTTCAACAATAGATACATTGGCCTTAAAGCCAATGGATTTTGTTACATTTTTCAAAGTCAAGTTACCATAAACCAATGAGTTGGCAGCTTTGTCATTAATTAATTCAGAGACTTTCGTAATTTCGAACTTCGCCTTAGGATATACATTCACATTAAAAAAATCGTCAGCCCCTTCTCCATCTGTTCCTTTTAGATGAGCCTCAATATCTAATTTAGCATCACCGTCAAGATCAGTACAAGAAATACTATTCATGTCAATAGTGAAATTTCCTCCTGATAATTTACCGCCCTCTATGAAAATCTTACCACTTTCTAAAGCCACAGTTCCTGTATGACTTCCAGTTGGTTTTGTACCTACCCAGAACAAACGACTAGATTCAACATCCACATCCATGCCTTCTCCTTTAGTAGGTGCCACTTCTGTAGCATTGGAAGTTTCTGCTTTGTCACCTTCAGTTTTCTTACAAGAAGTAACCAAAGAAATTAGAACGAATAAAAAGAAGATAGTAGTAATTGAATTTTTCATAGTATTAGTTTATGGCCCGAATGTCGTTATTTGTAAGTTGTTTTACAAATTTAACTACTGCTTCAGTACCATTAAACACTTGTGCGTTTTCTGGAATTTTTACATTTGGATTAACGGCTTGAATTCCTGAAAGTAAAAGCATGGATTCATTTAGTCCTGCATCTAAATAATGCAGATATTCATCTAATTGACTTCCGGATAAGCTTTCATTAATAATTACAAAGACATAATCAGGCTGGCTAATTTTACACCCATCAAGGACATCATCGATAGGAAGATTAATACCTAAATTGATCACCCTCATTCCTTCAGCTTTCAATAAAAAGTGCAAATAGAGTAAACTTAATTCATGGTTTTCTGACTCTGGAAGATAAATTAAAAAGCTTGGTGCTTCAGCTTTAGCATCCTTAAGGTCTTCAATCGCAGTTACTGTTTTTCGACGAACTATATTGCTTACAAAATGTTCATGAACACTTTTAATAGAACCAGACATCCACATCATACTTAACTTATCCAACAAAGGATAAATCACTTGGACCATCGTTTCTTGAAATCCTTTTTGATTAATATTCTTATCAAGGATTTTCGAAAATTTTGATTCATTTAGTTCTAAAATACATAAGGTTAAGGCATCGAGTTGATCATCAAAACTGATATTCATGTCAGAGTACTCAGCCACTTTTCTTTGAATATCTGATGCCTTTAAAGCTGCGATTTTTGAAATCTTGTATCCCTTCTTATTTAAAAAAGCAATGTTTAAAACCTTTTTTAAATCTTCATCTAAATAATATCGAATATTTGTTTTCGTTCTCTTGGGGCAAATAATTCCATAGCGCTTCTCCCAAATACGCAGTGTATGCGCTTTGACACCTGAGAGTTTTTCTAAATCTTTTATGGAATAAATTACCATCTTCGTTCAACTATTTCGCTTAGTCCTTGTTAAACAGAACACATCAAAGATATAAAGGTTGTGAAAATCGAAATTTTCACTCTACACTTACTTCATATATTGATTAATTTTGTTGTAAAGAAGAAGCTATGAATATAGGGATTGTATGTTATCCAACTTTTGGTGGAAGTGGCGTTGTTGCCACTGAATTAGGCTTATCCTTAGCAAGAAAGGGTCATAAAGTTCATTTTATAACATATAAAAGACCCGTACGTTTACAGTCATTCTATCAAAACATATATTACCATGAGGTCAGTTCAATGTCTTATCCTTTATTTGAATATGAACCCTATGAAACGGCACTGGCCAGTAAGTTAGTTGAAGTAGTACGTTATGAAAAACTTGACCTCCTACATGTGCATTACGCTATCCCTCACGCCGCAGTTGCTTTTATGGTGAAAAGTGTTTTAGCGGCAGAAGGTTTAAAAATACCTGTAGTCACTACTTTACACGGAACAGATATTACTTTAGTTGGAAATGATAGAACTTATGCCTCTGTTGTAAAATTTAGTATCAATAGTTCGGATGGGGTAACGGCGGTGTCAGAATATCTTAAAAAGAAAACAGTGGATACTTTTGGTATAGAGCGGGAGATAAAGGTGATATATAATTTTATCGATTTTGATCGCTTCAAAAAAGTGGATAAGGATCATTTTAAAAAAATGCTCGCTCCAAATGGTGAAAAAATTCTTGTTCACACCTCAAACTTTAGGAAGGTAAAAAGAGTTCAGGATGTGATTAAGGTTTTCGAAAAAGTTAGTAAAAAATCACCTGCCCTACTTCTTTTAATCGGAGATGGACCAGAACGACCTCGTATGGAAGAAATGTGTCGAGAGTATGGCTTATGTGATAACATCCGATTTCTTGGAAAGCAAAATGCCGTAGAGGAGTTATTGGCTATAAGCGATGTATTTATTTTACCATCTGCAGATGAAAGTTTTGGCTTAGCCGCTTTAGAGGCAATGGCTTGTGAAGTCCCAGTTATTTCTACGAATATTGGGGGTCTTCCCGAAGTTAATATTCGAAATAAAACGGGGCTTTTATCCAACGTTGGCGATGTTGAATCCATGGCAAATAATACCTTAGAGTTATTATTGAATGATGCTAAGCTTAGTGAATTTAAAAAGAACGCATTAGAACAAGCGAACCTGTTTAGTATAAATGCTATTGTTCCTCAGTATGAAAGGTTTTACGAAGAAACTATAGAAAAAGTATTGAGCGGAATCGCTATTAATTAACGAGTAATATTTTAGTCACATAACTATCTGGAGAATCAAATGATTCTGTACTTGATGAAAAGACTAAGTACACTCCGGATGCCGCTCTCCTACCATTGTAATCATTACCGTTCCAAATGGCTTGTCCACCTAAGGCATCAGTTTCATAAATCAATTTTCCATTGATATCAGTAATTTTTACTTCAGCGTCATTGGCTAGTCCTTTTATGGCAATCGGACCTGTATAATCAGATCGAACGGGGTTAGGAAATGCATATACTTC
>JAHDBI010000070.1 GCA_020630475.1 Saprospiraceae bacterium | reverse complement strand
AACGACTATATCACTCAAGTGTAACTAGGAAGTTACTTTTCAAATCAAGAATACCACTATTCATTTTGTCTTAATTCTCATAAAAACCAATATTATGAAATCACTTATTAAATTTGTTTGTAGCTTATTCCTAATATCCATTCTTGTTTCTTCGTGTGAAATCAATGTTTTTTTTGACAAAGCCATGCCACCAGATGTTGCTGCTTTGGAAGAAATTCCGGAACAATTTCAGGGCGTCTATATGTGCGAGAGTGATAGTAGTATAATCTACAGTAGCCCTGATTTGATCTATAAAGAATCATATTTTCGCTTTGTGACCACTGTCGATCGAATTATTGAAACAGAAAATTGCTCCATTGTAGAGCAAGGTCTGTATTTGCCAGGACGAAAAGAGTGCATTCCGTTTGAGTATATTTCTGAGGATCTTATCACTGCGGATATTTACGATATTGACACCTTATTTAGCTTTGACAAATTTCGAGTGGCCAAGCAATACAAAGGTCGATTATTTCTTAATATTGGATCGAACAAAGAAAAATGGATCACTTTTATGATTACACCATCTTCTGATGGAAGCTTAATATGGGAGTACATTGATGTACCTGATAACATCAAAGCGATAGAAGAAATTACTACAAATTATAAAGCCATACCAGCTAAAAAAGACAAAATCAAATATCACCTGAATCCCACTTTGGTAGAATTTGATAGAATTTTGGACGACAAGTATATGCAATCTTGCGATGTATTGACTCCAGTAAATTATGAACTATAACGGCGATGAATAAGGTAAAAGATATCATGACAAAAAATGTCATCAGCCTTCAAGATGACACCAATATTCTAGAGGCGAGTAAACTGATGCAAACACTGAGAATCAACCATCTCTTTGTTACGAATAAGAAAGGAGAACACATTGGTTTACTTTCTTCTAAAGATATTTTGGTGAAGTTGACAAATCTCTTGTCATCCGAAAACCCTGAGCTTCAGAAATTTTTACAAATAACCGTATCCGACATCATGACCCAAAACAATCTGATTCGCATTGCGCATGATAAAGAAATTCGTTTTGCCTGCAATTTGATGCTTGAATATCATATCCATTCACTTATCGTAGAAAAAAATGGTGTGGATGTTGGATTAGTTACAAGTCACGATTGTCTTGAATATAGTAACACGAGGTTAGAAGCGATCAACAAAGCTAAATTCTTTTGATTCTACGGTTCTTTTTAAAGGACAATTATCCACTTAATTTATTGTTCTTTAAACGGCTCGGAGGCCGAATATTAATCCAACTCTTCAATGAATCAAATGGGTCTGAAGATATTGAACAATTACTAAAACCCAATTGTAGCCAGCTTAATATCACCTACTGAAAAATTTTCTGAACTTCAATAAAATATGGTTATTAGCCATAAGACAAGGTCAAGAATAACAATCAACATACTTGACAATATGAATCAAGTTACTTAACTTCGAACATGTTCGTTGTTGAAGTTAAAACAGGAAAGAAGGAAAAAGTTCGAATCTCACAAATTAAATCCACTGAACTAGTAAAATTAGACTCATTCGGCTTTGATTGGAGAAAGGAAACAGAATATGAAGTCTATAAACTATCTCTAATTTCAAATGAGCAAGTTTTGGGGCTATTGTCAATTCAAAGAGTGATTGAAGAGTTAAGAATTGAAATTCGACTATTAGAAATCTCAACTGAAAACGTTGGTAAAAACAAATTGTATGACCGAGTGGCTGGCATTTTAATTGCGTTTGCCTGTAAAGAATCATTCAAAAACGGTTTTTACGGCTTTGTTTCATTAATACCAAAAACTATACTAATTAAACACTACAAAGAAAAATACGGATTTCAACTATTTGGTAGACACGTGGCAATCGAACTACAAGAGAGTGAATTATTAATGAATAAATATCTAACTTATGAAGAAAGAAAGTAAAGAATATTCAATTCCACATCATGGACTTACTGATACTGAAAAAGCTGAAGCTGACACAGAATTAAGAACACATAGACTAAATAGTTTAAAGAACATAAGCGAAAATCAAAAAGTGTATGCTGACTTAATTAGTCTAAAATTTAGCATTTTAGACTATTTGGAAATTGGCATATTTTCTAAAGATTACTTGTTCTCTGAATTTCTGAAAAAATACGTTTCAATTACAAATACAACAAGAAGAAAGCTTGCTGAAAATTTAGGTATACACGAAACTAAATTTTCAAAAATCATTAACAACAAGGAGAATCCAGGACTTGGTTTTTTATATAGAATCGAAGAGCACTCAAACAGTCTCTTTCCTGCATCCCTATTATGGCAATTAGTAGCAAAAAAAATGTTGCTTGAAATCGACTCTAATACAGTTGAAAAGAAAAAGCAATCAAAAGTGGTTAAGAACAAACTGAAATTAAGATCGGCATGAAAAAGTCCTATGGCTAACAAGCGATGACCACATCATTTTCTAACATGCACGTTGGATATCACCAATCCATTAACCAAGGATAGAGAATCAAATTGATTCCAAAGATCAATTCATAAAAAGGTACAGTCTCTAAAGCGATTCTGGGATTAACTTACCGCACCTGTTACAAATAACAATTAACTTATTTTAAAATCATCAAAACCAGAGACTGTAAGAACAATACTAAAAATCAAAAAAGAGGAAATCAAAAATAAGACTTCCTCAAACATCCTTAGAATTAATAAACTGGTTTTATTCCAACTTAATGAACATTTTGTTCACTCCCGAAAAGAAATATTAACTCTTTCATAGATTTCCCTAGCTGATCACAAGGCATTTTAAAATCCTTGAGATATGCAGTTTCTAAAGAGAGTCGAAAATCTTCAAAGCACGTATTTACATCCTCAATTCGTTTGTTAAGCGTTTCCATCGACATTTCAGGAAAATATTCTTTTATAGTCATGAGATCATCTTTGGAAAACAAAAACCAACAGTACTCAAAATTATCAACAAAATCTTCAAATTCAAACCATGCAAACAAGTCCAACATAGGATCATGGACAATAAAATGAAGTTCTTGATAGTTGTTATAGGCTTCGATTAATAGGTCCAATGGATAATCAGGAGCTGAAGTACAATGTCTTAAAATTTCAAATTCTCTGAGTGCCAAAAAAGTAAGTGATTTAATGTTTCTGTCATTTTTATTCGCGCAAGCATACTGAATATCAGCAATCAAATTATCCATAAAACGATTGAATCCTATAAATTGAAAATGCTTAATATCCTCTTTAGGAAGATCTTCTTGAACTTGACTCCAAACCAACTCCACTATGGCTACTTGATTCTCATAAAGATCTACATTTTTGTACTCCGCAATTTCCCAGAGCTGAATAAGCGCCTTATCCAATTCGGGATAAATATAACTTTGCACTTGCGCTTTTATAGAAAAAGTAGATACCAATAGCAATGAAGCAAATATGACTTTATAAGTTTTCATATTATTTAAAGTTTAAATGATTTGTGGAATAGAGTATATAGATTCCAAGTAGTAGAATCAGAAAGAATAAAGTATTGAATATTCGATATTGAACGAATTGTTCCACTAAAGACAACCAAGATTTTGTTAACAAAATCACTAGTCCCTTAATCAGCAATGTAAGACCTATGAGACTTAGAATTATTTCAAGTGTGCTCCCAAAAGTATGCTGAACTGTTAAATGAACTGCACCAATAAAAACAAGCAGCGCTCCTAAAATATTTCTTTGCACTGGTTTTTGAAGAAAGGCCAAGAGTACAAATTTCGCTTGCGGAAATAAAATAAAAATCGAAGCCAAAGAAACACAATACACGCCCCACATGGTCAATAAATCAGTAATTACCTGGTTTTTCATATTTCTATAGTTTATACTATAAAAATACAGTGGAAGCCTTTTATAAAATATGACCTAGATAAGTACGACGAATGATTTAGATCAATTTAGGAAATTCTCATCTCTTTGATTCTTTTCAAAGAGTTGTACGTTATTCAAGGTAGTAGAAACAATATTATCCAGCGCCAAATCCGTTAGAAAAGCTTGATGACCGGTTAAAAATACCCTATCATGTGCTATAAGCTCCGTTAAAAGATTGTCATCTATTCCGGTTTCAGAATGATCTTGAAAGAAATAGGGATTCTCGTTTTCGTAAACATCCAATCCCAAATATTTAAGTTTCCCCGCTTTTAAAGCAGCTAGAGCTTCTCTAGTATTAATGAGTTGTCCCCTACTCGTATTTAATAAAACCGCTCCAGTTTTCATTTTTTGAATTTCTTCATAATCAATGAGATAAGAGGATGATTTATTGAGCGGAATGTGTAGTGAGATAATATCAGAATCCTTTAGTAATCGATCCAAAGATACGTTCAAACAATTGGGGTGACTTAGCTCACTATTTTAATCATAGCCAAGCAATTTAGAGCCAAAACCACTAGCAATATTGGCAAACTTTTGACCAATATTACCAAGCCCAATTATTCCAATGGTTTTGTTATTTAGATTGAATCCGACGAGATTATCCAAGTCAAAATTAAACTGACTTATTTGCTTTTCTGACTGGCTTAATTTTCTACTTAAATGAAGTAAAATTGCCATGGTATGTTCTGCAATAGCTTCAGGAGAATATGCAGACACCCTAGCGACCTGAATATTGAATTGATCAGCAGCATCCAAATCAACATGATTAAATCCAGTAGATCGAGTACAAACCAAGCGTACTCCATTTATGCTTAATTTTTTCAAGATATCTCTTGACACTTTATCTCTAGAGAAGACAGAAATCACATCCATCCCCTTAGAAAGCTCTACGGATTGCTCATCCAAAAGCTGGGAAGTGTAAACCAAATCATTATAATCCTTGAATTTTTCAACAATCAATGGTTTAATATAATTGTGACAGCTATAGAAAAGTATTTTCATGGTAGAAGATATAGGCGTTTCATGAAGTCAATCGAATCAGATCAACCGTATTGCTGATAATAGGCCTTCAAGAGATCATAGGCCGTGATAATCCCAACGGCCATATTTTCGTCCATAACTGGCACACAATGAAACTCATTTTGCAAGAGCAATTCCACCGCATAATCAACGGAGTCACTAGGACTTACAAATAAAAACTTATCGGTCATTATTTCTTGAGTTGTCGTATGTTGAAGTACGTTTTTGCTATAAGTTTTACCTGGTGAATCATTGACTAACTTATCGAATACCTTAAAAACATCCTGTTTCGAAATGACACCCTTTAATGCCCCTTCAGCATCTTCGACTAGAAGATGTGATTTCTTCGATTTCTGAAAAGTAGTTAAAACATCCTGAATCGAATCAGAAGCTTGAACTGTGACAGGATTCTTCATCATATGCATTGACACATTACTTGTCATAACTTTGAGTTTGAATGATTAACTAGATTTCAAAAGCATTAATATATCGTAGGGAGTAATAATACCCACGCACCTTCCGTGCTCCGTAACAACGACGGAGTGATAGCGATTGGCAAGAAATAAATTAACCACTTCTTCTAATGGTTCGGAACTTTCTACATGAGCTGGATGCGGTGTCATTACCTCTCTTGCCAACAAAGAGCTTAAAAACTTATCCGATCTAAAGTCGGAATTGGGATCTGAAAATTTAGAAAATTTATCTAGTAAATGATAATAATCGGTTTTGCTGATAACACCTACACAAACATTTTCTTCATTTATAATTGGGAGGTGATGAAAGTTGTTTTTTCGAAAGATTTCTTTCACCTCTATCATATTGGTTACTGGAGGTACAGAAACCGGATCCTTGGTCATGACTTCTGCTGCTTTTTTGTCTAATAAATTACTCATGCGATACTGATTTAAAGTTTTTAAATGGCGGAACTAAGTATAGTTCCGCCTTCGCTACTATCCCACAGGGATAGACCTTGTCTCTGATTTAGTTTCTTCATTTTTAGGAATAGAAATCTTTAACAATCCCGATTCGTAGGTTGCTTTTATTTCATCTGGGTTTGAATTTTCAGGTAATCTAAAAGATCTTTTAAACCCTTCATAACTGTACTCACGTCGAGTATAATTCTTGTTTTCGGATTCCTTAGTTTCTTCCTCCTGTGAACTAATGGTCAAAACATTGTTTTCAACATTCACTTCAAAATCTTCTCGAGTCTTACCTGGTGCAGCCAATTCCACATTATAAGATGTTTCACCTTCAATAATATTGGCTGCAGGCACTGTCATGCTTCTACTCCTTGTATTAAATAATGAATCTGAGTTTGAAAAAAAATCATCCAACAAAAAATCGATTGGAGGAATTCTGCTTGATCTGTTCCAATTAATTAGTGACATAAGAAAATATTTTTTTGTTTAACAATAATTACAACTCAAATATCCACTGTAATCACAGATTTAAATATGATTAAAATCAATTTTGAAGATGATTATCCTCAATTGTACAGGTTTCAAAATGACACTTCAACCCAAGTTTAGGTTCTCAGATTATTTTACCATCCTCCATGGTAATTATGCGATCTGTTTTATTTGCGAAGTCAACATCATGTGTGACAACGAGTAGTGACATATTTTGCTCAATGCTTAGTTTTCTTAAGATATTAAATACATTGTCTGCGTTTTTACTGTCTAAGTTTCCAGTTGGCTCGTCACCCATGATAATTTTGGGATCGTTGATTAAGGCACGAGCAATCGAAACCCTTTGTTTTTGACCACCGGAAATTTTTGAGGCCTTTTTATACGCCTGTGAAGAAACTCCAAGAATTTCCAATTTTTCTAATGCTTTTTTCTTGATGACGCTTTCAGTTTCAATTCCAAATTTGAGTGCCGGCAGCATGACATTTTTAAGAACTGTGAATTCTGGTAATAAATAATGAAATTGAAATATAAATCCAATTTTGCTGTTTCGAATAGAAGCTAATTGATCTTTATTCAATTTGGACATGTTTTCTCCGTCGATAAACAAGTCACCATCGTACTGCATATCCATGGTAGAAAGAATATAAAGTAAAGTTGATTTACCACATCCTGACTTCCCCATTATAGATACAAATTCTCCTTCGTCTAAATGCAAGGAAATATCTTTTAGGACGTGAAACTTGACAGGATCCAAAAAATACTTATTTATATTTCTAGTTTCTAATATTCTGCTCATATCAATTTATTGCCCTCGAATGATTTCGACAGGATCTATTCTACGAGCTTTTAAAGCAGGGAAGAAACCCGCCAAAAAAGTACAAATAATTGCAAACGTGATCCCTGCCAAATAGAATAGTGGGTTATAATTTATGGGATAAGTTTCTATGGTAGGCAGTGCCTCGGTATCAAAAGGAATACCATCAATTAATACTGAAACTCCATACCCTAGTAAAAGTCCAGTAATTCCACCTACTATCCCAATGATTAGCGCTTGAAAGATAAAAATGGACATGATATCTCTACCCGAGAATCCGGTGGCTTTCAGAATGGCTATGTCATTCATCTTCTCATAAATAAGCATATTAAGTATATTATAAATTCCAAAACCAGCAACGATTAAAAGAGTGATCGAAACAACATAAGAAATCAACGTTCTTATTTCAGTACCAGTATCAAATTGCGCATTAGCTGTGTTAATATCTAAAGCTTTAATATTGTAAATATTTTCTATAGTTTTTGCCAAAGTAGGCGATTCGTCCACATCAGTCAATTTCAAATGCAATCTTGTAATATAATTACTACTGAAGCCCAAAATTTGCTGAGCCATTTTTAAGTTAATATAGCTTTGGACATCATCGACTTCGGCTAAGCCACTTTGAAAGATACCTCCTATATAAAAAGAGAAAACAACTCCATTAGTACTAAGCACTTCAATTTTATCACCAACTGAAAGAGACATTTTTTTGGATATTCCAGCCCCTAATAAAACGCAATTCTTTTGTTTCAATAGACATTTGGCGTCTCCTTGAACGATATAATCATCGAAATTAAAAAGACGAATTTCTTCATCTACTTCTATTCCATTCATTACTCCATTTAAATTGGTAGTTCCTGCACGATAAAACACTTTACAAGTTGTTTGAGGAGTAACACCCAACACTCTAGAATCCTTTCTTAATTCCGAAAGGATTGGAAGAGCATTATGAATTCTATCTAATTTACTAAGTGGTTTAATGGATCGAATAAAATGAATATCTGTATTAAACTCTGCAACAGATTCTATCGGTTGTATTTCTGTAGGATGGGAATTTGTATAAAGTTGTATATGGGGTGTTCTATTCAATATCAGTCCATCCAAGAGTTTATTTAAGCCTGTCATGAAACTCATCATAATAATATACATCCCAATCCCAAACATCACCCCAAGTGCTGCGATAAGGGTTTGTTTAAATTTGGAACGCATTTGCGTCCAAGAGATGTCAAGTATTAAGTAAATATTTCTCATGAGGCATCCGGCTTCAATAAAATTGTCGTAGAATCAATCCCACTTAAAATTTCTACAAATTCTATATTTTTTATCCCAATCTTCACTTCTTTTTCACCATCCCTTGTGCGTACCGTATTTGAAGTAACTAGGTAACTTGATGGAATCACTAAAGTATTTTTACGTCTTTCGACTAATATGTTCGCTTCTCCTGAAAGACCACTATACAGCTTGGGAGGTTCTTTCAGAAAAAAACCCTTAACCTCGAAGGTTTGTCTAATTTCGTTTTTCTTATTTGAAATAGACGAAAGCATAACTGGATATACATTACCAGGATACGCATCTAGTTTGACAAATGCCGTATCTGATAATTCAATTTTAGGGATATCGATTTCGTCGATATTCATTTCTACAACAAACTCATTGGAACCACCAATCTCCGCAAAACTTTCTTGAGGACTAATAAAATCTCCAATTTGCTTATTGACTGAATAAACGATACCCTCTATTTCGGATTTCACTTGGAAGTCTTCCAGTTGGGATTGTTCGGTAGATAATTGGTTTTTAGCTATGGCATATTTCGATTCTAGAGAGAGTTTTGTTTGAGCAATCTTGTTACGCAAAAGTCTAAGTTGGTTCTTGGAATTTTGAAAAGCCAACAATGAAGTTTCCAATGTGTTTTTAGTTCCTATTTCTTTTTCCCAAAGTCGTTTATTACGATAATAATTTATTGAATCAAGTTGATTTTTTTCAAAAATTAAATTCAGTTCAATTTCTAAGTCTTGAAGTAGATTGTTCTCTCCTTCCAAATTAGCTTTCGCTACACTGACATTAATACGAGCATTGCGAATTCTATTTTCGATTCCTGGATTATGGCTAATTGTGAAAAGAACTTGCCCTTTGCTTACTCTGTCTCCCTCTTTGACAAATATATCTTGAATATTACCTGAACCAATTGGACGACATACATATTTATCAAGGGGTTCAACCTTAACAGATGCGTAAACAGACTCTGCAATGTCGCTCACCTTGGCATGTATATTATCGTAGTTATTACTGGATTTACAACTAATACCTAGGAGCAGAACAATGAAATAAAATATTATTGTTTTCATGCTTATTTGTTTTAATTAAACGTTTTTTCGCCGAAAGGCAAAAAGGAAAAATCCCCTCGTCTGTACCATTTGTAAACTTCAAACCAAATCACAGCAATGAAACTTATGCCAATACATATTAACCAAAGATGAAAAGACATGACTTCAAACCCAAAAAATGATCGCCAAGATGGAATAAAAAATATCAAACTCATCATGCCCAGAGCAGCAGTAATGACTATAGGTACTAAATTGTTTTTTATGAAGATGGATTTAAAAAGTGAGACTGTAAATGAACGAAAGACCAGCGTTAAAAACACATTCGATATGACGAGATAAACAAAAATCATTGACCGAATTAAACTTACGTTTAAGCCCCAATTAATCCCTAAAAAGTAAAGTACGGTAAAACCTAATCCAATCACCAAACCCTGCAGAACACAAATTGATAACTCTGACCAGTTCAAAAAAGAAATGGCTTGTTTTTGTGGTGGTCTTAGCATTTCTGATTTTTCAAGAGGCTCGTTTTCGAAAACAACAGAACAAGTCGGTCCCATCACCAATTCTAAAAATATCACATGAATCGGAGTAAACAATATAGAATATTCCCAACTGAATAAAATCGGTAAGGAAACCACCATGATGAGAGGAATGTGAATACTGATCACATATTGTATTGCTCGTTTAAGATTACTATAAACATTTCTTCCTGCAGCAACGGCATCAACAATGTACTTTAGGTCATCGTTTATAATAATGATATCTGCAGATTCTTTGGCCACATCGGTACCTTTAGTTCCCATTGCTATTCCGACGTCTGCGGCTTTAAGTGCAGGAGCATCATTAACTCCATCTCCAATCATGGCAAGCGTTTCGTTTTTGTTTTGCAGCGCTTGGACCAGACGCAATTTTGCTTCCGGAAACATCCTACTAAAAATCGAATTTTCTTTTATACTTTGGTAAATCTCATGGTCAGACAAGGTCATTAATTGCTTGCCGTCAATTGCATTTTCATATCCCTTGAAGCCTATTTTTTTGGCAATCGCCTGTGTCGTTTTTAAATGATCGCCTGTGACTATTTTCAAATCTACCCCAGCCTTGTAAAGAGAGTTAAAAACGGTCATTACATTTTTCTTAGGAGGATCTTCAAAAACCAAAAGTCCCAAATAATTAAACCGGATGTCCTGTTGATGCCTGGGAAAAATCGTATCATTCAAAGTCCCCTCTCCTACGGCCAGAACACGTTTCCCTTCAGATGCATAAGCCTCAGCAGCTTCAAGAATCTTCTTTTTTTCTTCCTGACTTAGATTGGATACTTCGAGCAATGCTTCAACGGCTCCTTTTGCAGCGATTATTGTTTCATTTGTTTTATCCTTATAGATATGCGTCATCATAGGAGGTTTACCTCCTAGGGGATATTCATGAATCATTTGATAAGCTGAAGTATTTTCCAAGTCCAATTCGGCATATCTTTGATCAATTGCTTTCTCCATTTGATCGAAGGCAATAGGTTCGCTAGCTAATTGACCAAAACATAACAATTTATTATGTTCTGAACTAAACGGAATATTCAAATCAAATGAGTATTCACCAATTGGAGCATGCAGGGTTGTGAGAGTCATTTGGTTTTCTGTAATTGTCCCGGTTTTATCCAAACACAGCACGGTAGCAGTCCCCAAAGACTCTACTGTCTTCATTGACTTTACGATTACCCCATTTTGAGCTAGACGCCATGTTCCCAAAGCCATAAATGTTGTAAAGGCGACTGGAATTTCTTCAGGAATAATACTCAGTGTCATGGTTAAAGCCACCACCAAACTTTCTAAGAACAAGTTGCTATGCCAGTAATTAGAAATCAATACCAATCCAAAAACGGCGAGACCCACGAAGACCATTCTTCTCACAAAACGGTTAATTTGTATTTCTAACTTAGTTTGACCTTTTTCAATATTTAATATGGATGTGCTAATCGACCCCATTTGAGTTTGAGCCCCAACTTGTCGAACTTCAAAAATTCCCAATCCTGCAATCACGGTACAACCTTTATAAACCTTATTGTCAGTGGATAAATCTTTAGCGATAGGAAGAGATTCGCCAGTTAAAATGGCTTCATTGATGGTTAGATCGTTGCATTGTAACAATTTGCCATCTGCAGGGACTATAGATCCCTCTTCAACAATAACTATATCACCAACAACAATATCTTCAACATTCATTTTTACAATGATGTTATCCCTTAATACGGTACATAAAGAGGCGCTCTTTGTTGCCAAATTTTTCAGCGCAGTATCAGTACGATTATCTTGAAAGATCGAGATCAAAGCCACTACGACTACTGCGACCAGTAAAAATATGGCATCACTAATTTCTCCTAAAAAGAAATACAAGACAGAAATTGCAATCAACAGTCCAACTAGTGGTTCTGCAATTAATTTTTTTAGTAAATTGACAAGGCTAGAATCTTCTTCAAAAACGATTATGTTTTTGCCATGCTCAGATTGTGATAAAGCAACTCCATGTTGACTTAAGCCTTTGATCTGAACACCATTAATTATCATAACTAGATTTATAAGTAAAGCTTTCTTTTAATGTTTATTCTCCCCCAACCACCAAAAGATTTTTTGCGTCTTTTTAGTAATGGAATAATTTGCTCGAATGAATTTTTGAATATGATCCATGGCTTCATCACAATCATCGGTAAACATGACCAATTCTCTGTCTTCTTCTGAAATGGTCTCTTCTTCGATCATTTCTTCAATAAGGGCTTTGACTTTACCATAATACTGACTTCCCATAATGACCACAGGGAAACTTTGAAGAATTTGAGTTTGTATAAGAGTAAGTGTTTCGAATAACTCATCTAGAGTCCCAAAACCCCCAGGCATCACAATAAAAGCATATGAATACTTCAAAAGCAAGATTTTGCGAACAAAGAAGTAATCAAAATGTACGACTTTACTTAAATATGGATTATCGTTTTGTTCGTGTGGCAAATTAATAGTACAACCGATAGAAGTGCCTCCATTATGAAATGCTCCTTTATTAGCGGCTTCCATTATTCCTGGTCCTCCACCCGTCATGGTAGTGAATCCTAATTCAGAAATCTTCTGGCCTATCTTTACAGCTCTTTTGTATTCTGGATGCTCTTCTTTAAAACGGGCGGACCCAAAAACGGTAATACAAGGTCCTACAAAATGTAATTTTCGGAAACCTCTAAATATTTGTAAAGCCACTTGAAATATAAACTTCAATTCAGCACCGCGAGAATTAGGACCTTGTAAAAATTGGGTTGTACTTTCAATGAGCTTGTGACGCTTATTTGTTCCACCTTGCATAAAATATCTTTCATTTATTAATTCAACAAATAAAAGGCATATCTCTAGGTAATTAGATGAGCTAAATCATTTTAGCCTAAGATTCTCATCATTTTATCAAAGGGATTCTTAACTTAATTCTATACTTAATCAAAAAACGAGAAATGATAGGCTTATTCATTTTAGCTTATAATGTAGTTTTGTTTATTACTATACGAAGAATCTTGAAGCAAATTCGGGAACCTGAAAAAACCTTGTCTTGGATTCTTGTTGTTTTTTTTATGCCCATTTTTGGAATTTTGGTATATCAGATATTTGGGCGAAGTATAAAAAAGGATAAATATTTCCGAAAAGAGCAAACATTTTATTCATCTATTGGAAATAATATTAAGCCGGAATTGTTACCAGAATCCAAGATGTCTCTTATTCAACTTTTGGAGGAAAATAAATCCTCATCGAT
This sequence comes from Saprospiraceae bacterium, assembly GCA_020630475.1. Classification (GTDB taxonomy): domain Bacteria; phylum Bacteroidota; class Bacteroidia; order Chitinophagales; family Saprospiraceae; genus JAHDCZ01. Next base: position 6,504 of record JAHDBI010000070.1, on the reverse strand, counting down.
TAGTTATTATAATAAAGTAAAGATTCTAGCTGAAGCAGAACAGACCTTTTCGGATATTTTCGAAACCATGGCAAGGGCTCAAGATAGTATTCATCTTGAATATTATATCATTGAGGAAGGAACGACGTTTAATAGATTCCTCCAAATTTTTCAAGAGAGAATTGAGTCAGGAGTTAAAATAAGGCTCATTTTTGATGGATTTGGTACGAGTGGTAAGAACAGAGAACTAATCGATGAACTAATAGTCATAGGTGTAGAATGTCAAGAATTCATGCCCTTTAGTTTTTTAAATTCTTTACGATTTGTCAATTACAGAAACCATCGAAAGATTGTTATCATTGATCAATGTATTGCATACACCGGAGGACTCAATATATCAGACAAGTACTTATCACCTGATAAAAACATCGGAATCTGGAAAGATACTTTTGTGAGAATCGAAGGTGAAGCTGCGAAAGATTTTGCCAAAATATTTAGGTGTGATTGGTATTATGCAAGTGGCGAGCATCTGCAACTAGAAAAAACAAGTTATAATCAGGGTATGAATAAACTTCCAGTGCAAGTTGTTGCTAGTGGTCCTGATTCAGAACATAAAGGAATTCATCAAGAATACTTTTCAATAATTACCAATGCAAAAAATTATGTGTATTTAACCACCCCATATTTTATACCCACTCAGGCGATACTTACCGCATTAAAAACCGTTTCACTAAGTGGTGTGGATGTAAAAATTATGTTGCCATACAATTCGGATTCTAAATGGTTACGATGGTGTATGTTCACCTATCTCAAGGAGTTATTGGCAGCAAAGGTGAATATATTTTTATATCATGGTGGTTTTCTTCACAGCAAGGTTATTATTAGCGATGATATTCTTTCTTCCGTAGGTACGGCCAATATTGACTTAAGAAGTTTTGATGCCAATTTTGAAGTCAACGCCATCATTTACAACTATGAAATATGTTCTCAATTGAAAGATTTGTTTTTTGAAGAAATAAAAGAATGCGAAGAAGTTACATTAGCCAATTTTGATCAACGAGCAGATCGAAATAAATTCATGGAATCTATTGCTCGTTTGAGCAGTCCTATCTTGTAGTCATTTGGCTCAGTTGCTTTACTTCATGATTCAATTGATATTGAGCTTTTTGTAATCGTTTTTGAAGCAGTTTAAGATTCTCCTTCTTAGGTAAATTTTCTGGGTATTGACCAGTATTTTCTTTAATCATAGATCGTACGTCCTGTCCAATTTTCCAAAATTCCTTAGCAGTCCTAGAAGACTCTTTGGAGTTTATCAATTTCAATCGTTCCACTGTCATAGTTAAACGAAACAAATTGGCAGTCATTTCCATGTTGCTTATGTTATCATACAAATCATCACTTGCCTTCAAATTTCTAAATTCTTTTAAGTCGGATAAAGGTCTATTGTAAAGGCCAATATATCCTTCATTCATGAAATAGCTAAAGTCTCTTACTGAGGACTTTCTTGCCATTTTCATAAGTGAGTTATGCAGACGTTTTAATTCTTTTCTATTCAGAATTCGATCCAAAAAATCTTGTTCCTTGAACAAATAGTTTAATTCTTCCATTTGATTAAGAAAAAACAACTTCCCCTTTTTAACCATTGGTTTTCTTTGATCCGCTTGTAGGGCTATAAGAAAGCAAGCGAATTTGCTCAATTTAATATCATTTCCATAAACAGATTCGTCGTGGATAAAATTATCCTTCAAACGCAATCCTAGGTCAACACATACTTCTTCGGATTTAATAATGGCAGGCATCAATGTAATTAGTGATTTATAACCCAATAATTTGGCATACCAGCTTGCCCACCAAAAATACTGACCAGACTTTTCATTAAAGCCATAATATTCAAAGGGTTTAGTTTTGACTTTCATACGTAATGATTAGTTTATTTCGATACTTTGAGAATTAAGCCACGCTAGTATTTCATTAAAATCATTTTGGACATTGCTGATTTGAGATGCGGAAGAAATCGCGTCAACCCCTTGAATTTGTAAATCTCCATTTCCAGAAGTGCCCAAAAACAATACTTTATCATTAGGTCTCAAATTATCTTTGAAGTCACGAACCGCATTCGGCGGAAGCCACATTTCCCAAGTATGAACTACGATCGTGGCATCAAATACTTTTTCAATTCGATTTAAATTATCGACATCCACAACAACCAAATAGACATCTTTATGATTAAAATAATCAACCAAAAGATTTGTTAGCTCATTTTTATAATTACTACTTTGTGTGGCTATCAATATTTTAGTCGAACTATCTTCTGAATTTATAGTTTGTGGTGTTGCTCTTCCCATGGAGTAGGTCATGACATACCAAGCTCCAGCAATCATAAAAATTATAATAAGAACACCTAAAAAATAGTAGAGCTGTTTTTTCATATCAATACAATAAGGTGAGCGAAATCAAGGTAAACAGCATGATCAAAAGGAGAATAATCCAGGAAAAAACACGCCATACCTTTGGTCTTTTTCTAAAATAGAAAAAGTAGAAATCGACACAAAGTACGATCAAAAGCGAAACGGCACTCCCAAAAATGAGATACACAGAATTATCACTAAACCAATTATTAAAAACTAATAAAAGAATTGCCAACAAGGTATACAACTTTGTATTCAGGCTTAGATCATTATTAAAACTTTCAAATGACTTTTTCATAACTGAAGTTTATAGGACAAAAAAACTTAAAAAATCATATGGCGTAATTATCCCTACGACCTCTCCTTTTTCAAGTACGGGCAAAGCTCTAAACCTATTTGTCCGTAATATTTCGGCAGCCTCATTAAGTGTAGTAGAGGATGAAACTGTTACTGGATTTTCGGTCATCAAATGACTAGCTAATAACTTTTCTTCAAGATAAAATGATCGATTTTTATCAAGATCTGTTTGACTTATGATCCCTACCAATTGACCTTGATCATTTTCAACCAAGATATGATGAATTAATCTACGGTCAAAAGTTTTAACAAAATCGGTCAAGGGCATCGACTCGTTGACAGAGATTAGGTCTTTTGACATAAGTTCAGAAACAGACCGCCTAGCGATATATTCAGATAATTTTAGGCTCATGGTATTAAATATGCTTTAGTCGGGAATAATCAACAGAGGAATCTCTAAATCAAATAACTCATCTTTGGTAACGCTATGATGTAACAAACGACCAAACCAGTTTAATTTATGATGAACCACAGCGCAGATATCAGCATTTTCTTCTTTCGCAAATTGATGAAGCACCTTCGATATCTTTCCATCACGATTTAATCGTTTCACTTGACTTGCGGCAATACCGAGAACATCATAATACGCTTCATCAATTGACACTTCATCTCCTTCATTGTCTAGAACCTGACCCGCTTTCAAATCTAACTTGAAATCTTCCATGAAATCTTGAACTATTTCTAATGCCACTTTTTCTTTGATTACCTCTTTATCAAGACCAAAAACCATTCGCTTAGGAACCTTAAACTCAGTGCCTTCAGGAATTACTAGAATTGGAATTTCAGATTTCTTAGCGACAAACTCTGTAATACTTCCGACGGTAATATCTTTTAAACTAGTTAAACCAGTACTACCTAATAAAACAAAATCAGCATTTATAATTTGCGAACGGTTTACTATGTACGTTCTTGGGTCAGCCAAAGTAATATTACTCGTAATTTTCACATTCTGTGTCAAATCTTTCAGCACTTCGAGTAAGATATTCATGTCCTGAATAGCTTGTTCTTCAAGCACATTTTCAAGACGAATAAAAACATCTGAACGTTTTCTAAAACTAATACAGTGTAGTATTTCAATTTCACCAGATCCATTAGTTTCAAGCAATTGAATGATCCACTTAATGGCGTTAACCGAACATTCAGAAAAATCAGTTGGACATAAAACTTTCATAAAAAATACATTTAAAATTCTAACAATAATTCAATAGTTGTCTAACACATCTACTTAGTTACTTTTCCAATCGCACAACTAACGTAGGACTTGGCTTTTTGGGAGAATGTATTTTTATCTCCAATTACTGGATACCCTAATGAGGCCAATTCTACTTTAATGAGTTCAGAAACAGAAGCATTCTGAACATGCAAAACCAATTTGCTGTCATCAACACTAAGATCGTAGTTGATTAATCCCTGAGTATTATCCAGAAGTTTGGTTATCGATTTCTCGCAACCAGAACATTTAAGATTTTGCAGATAGAATACAACTTGTTTCATAAAATTAGATTTAGTAATGATTAAAGTTTGACAAAATGCGGATTGCCTAAACAACCCGCTTTGCTACTATCCCAAAAGGATAGACCGTGTCAGTTGAAAAAGGATCAGTAATTAAACTTCTCTATTTCTAATCCTTTTATATCTCAAATATCTTACTAAACGTTTAGTCATAATATGATAGAGATCATCTCAATAGATGACTTTCGTCGAATGCAGGCATAAAACCTACAGTTGTAGTTCAAGCATCATAATTTGTTATCAACAAAGGGCTTCTCGCAATGCCAATTTCTTTTATGGCCTTGCTCTCAAAGAACAAACGGTGCAAAAAATTATGACTCTGCTTAAGCATAATGACCAAATCGTACTTCTTCTCTTCTGTGAATTTATTTAGAGTTTGAAGAATATTGCCTCCTTCTTCTACATAGACCTCTCCTAGGATATCTTTTAAATATTCCATGACGAAGGGGTCAAATGGTAATGGGTTGTCATTTGACTTTACAATATGAACTATATCAATTTTAGTATCAAACGCAATCGCCAATTGCTTGGGAGATTCTAAAAAACTATCATTTAATATTTCGTCCGAATCAATAGCCAACACTATTTTATTGATGGAATGATTAGTTGTTGTTTTCGGAACAACAATTACAGGAATCTTCAAATGTTCCACAACTGTTTTGGAAGTACTTCCGAAAATAAAGTTCTCCAAATTCTTTTTCCCTTCAGTTGAAATGACAAGAAAATCAATTTCATTTTGATTGACATAGTCTAATATTTCAAGTTCTGCAGAACCGAAAAAAATATTGGTCACTGGAAGATTATCCTCATGGATTAATGGTGCTATTCCAGTTAAGACTTGAGCCATTTTTTCTTTCAATTTCTCCCTTATTTCTTGTTCCATAAAAGAAGCGGATCCAGTCAAATCACCAAAATTATACACATTTATAATATGAAGCTTAGCTTTTAATTTATTGGACAACATGACGGCATATTGAAGACCGTTCAAACTGACGGGTGTGAAATCAATTGGACAAAGAATTTTCATAGCGTTTTAGATTGGATGTTAGAAAAAATATTTAGCACAATAAATCTTTTCATTACGATTCAATTATTGTGAATAAATAGAATTGGAATATCTGACTTTTGGATCATTTCTTTCGAATTGCTTTTAAGAAACAGGGAGCCTACAAAAGACTGTTTATCAGGCATTAAGACTATTAAGTCAGTATTATTGTTATGGCTGTAAGCCAAAAGTGAATCACTAATATTTTTTTTAGGCAGCGCAATGACTTCAAAACTAAAATCTGGTTCTTGATCTAGAAATATCTGTTGCACCAATGCGTCCTTTGCCTCCACAAAATCATCGGTTTCATTTTCTTTTATATGTACAAACTTCAATTCAGCTTTATGTACCTCATTCCAATTAATGATCTTTCGGATGGCAGAAACATCTCTCAAATGATCGTCGCTACCAATCACTACAGACTTAAATGATTTGAATTTAGAAAATCGAGGAATCAAATAAGTTGGTAATCCTAAAGTCTTTACCACTCCCAAAGAAACGGTGCCTAGCCAGTTTTCGAGGATATCGTAGTTATCTTTAGTCCCCATGACAACAACTTCAGTATGATTAGACAAGGCATATTGCTTGATAGTTTCCACAATTGTTCCAAAACGAATATGAATATTCATTCTCTCGTCGAGAAAATCACTTCCGAGTGAGGACTTAATATGATCTTCAACAACTTTTTTATAGTAAGCCTCTGCAGACCAATCCTCTGGTGTTTCAAACGGCATCAATGGATCTAGAACATCAAGTTGGACATGAAGAATGTGAATATCTTCAGTGGTATACATTTTTGAAGCATATTTTAATGCATTAATTGAAACTTCACTTAAATCCATCGGTACTAAAATATTTTTCATTTGAATTATTTTTTATTAATGAAGAGAAAGGGAATATGTGTTTCACTCAATGATTTATTGATTTCAATATTTTTAATGATGTCTTGAATCCAGTGATGACGATTTCTTTCTAAAACAATTAATTGAATACCAAGCTCATCAGCTCTCCCTAACAAATTATCGTAAACACTTTGAATTGAAGATTTTGGAATTTTATGAATAAAAAAATTATGAACCTTGTAAAGACTGGAGTCAACCAATAAATCATTTGAACTGATCACCTCCAATGTTTCACGATTACGCTTGAATATTGAATGTAATTCATCTTCAAGAGCTAGGAATCCTTCCTCACTAATTGAAT
>JAHDBI010000069.1 GCA_020630475.1 Saprospiraceae bacterium | reverse complement strand
CACTATAACCAATGACAAATTAAGTTTTAGATATAGTAGTAGTAGTAGTAGTAGTCAATTCTCTTATTATGGGTTAGTTAGTTTAAAAGAGGCATCCATTCAATCATTCAAAGGCTATTATCACCAAAAGTTTTTCGATGCATTGCATGTCGAAAAAAGATTGCAAAAAATATTTATTGACTCTATAGAATTTATAGAAGTTTTACCCATTAACTTTAACAATGAATTTATAACAGAGTGTTCAACATGCAATGTTCAAATGAATTTGAAATTTAAAAAGAATACATTCTATTTTCCTTTGACCATTTCAGAAGATGTCCTTAGAAATTATGAAGCATTCAACATCATCAAGATAGATATTGATGAAAACGTATCTAAAGTTATTCATTGGCCGAAAGGCAAAAAGAATAATAATGCTGGAGCGTTTATAAAGATGAAAACGGCAGAAGATAAAAAGGGGATAAAAATTACGACCACGAATTACAATCATGGAAGTCATGATTTAATTTTAAATGCATTAAAAACAATTAGACTAAAGTAGGATGAAACAAATTGACCAAATTGAGTCTTACATTAAACAATTTAAAAGTGTCATTTTTCTTCATGATGATGCTTATCGATTTATAAAAGAGCATCGCCTCTGGGAAGGATTTTGGAGATACGGCTGGGCTGGTAAAATTTCTATATTCTTAGCGTTAATATTGTCTGTCCAATTATTCTATTTTGTTTACGAATGGTTTGGAAGAAGCACAAATGATACTATAGAAGTGATTAGTTCGATGGGAATGTTTACATCTGACCTTGGAGGTTTCTTCAAAGGACTATTTGGATCTTCAGCAACAAAATACTTACTTATCCTTTTCCTTGAAGTGATCATCTTTCACTTTTGCATTAAAAGCATTGGTATCATTGAAAACAAATCTTTTGAACCAAGACTAAAAGATTTCATTAGAGCTGAAGTAAGAATGTTTAAGGTTGTAATCCGTTCTTGGATTTTAGAGATACTATTGGTTTTTCTTGTGGGCATAATTCTCGACTTAGTAGGTTTGGACTTTTTAGGTGTAATCATAGCCTTTTTTATTAGAGCATACTATTTAGGCTTTGCCTTTTTAGATAACTATTTAGAACAGTATGGCTACTCTATAAAAGAAAGTGCGCTGACCATTAAGTCTTACTTAGGCGCAAGTATAGGACTCGGACTTGTTAGTTATGTCTTAATCTTTATTCCAGTGATTGGATTGATCGTGGCTCCTTTACTAGGCGCCGTTGTTTCAACATTATACCTACACGCTAATTTACCTAAAACACATTCCGTCACAACAAGTATCGAAACTACATAATGATCGACATAGAAGAATTAAAATACCCGATAGGCCAATTTGCAATGCCTATAGAATGGAATCTTAGAAAGCGAAATGAATGCATCAAGACCATTGCTCAATTACCCGAACAGATTAAAAATATTTTAAAGTCTTTTAATAAAGATCAATTAGACTTGACATATCGAGAAGGTGGTTGGTCTGTTCGACAAGTAATCCATCATCTTGCAGACAGCCATATGAATAGTTACATTCGATTTAAGTGGAGTTTAACGGAGGACAATCCCTTGATCAAAGCGTACAATGAAAATGACTGGTCAACATTAAGTGACTACTCTTTTGATGTAGAATCTTCACTAATCCTTCTTGAAGGATTGCATGCTCGCTGGACTCAATTTTTAAGAAGTTTAAAAGATGATGATTTTAAAAGAACGTTCGTTCATCCAGAAAGTAACAAAACAATTAACTTGAATGAAATGGTAGCACTTTACGCTTGGCATAGCAGACATCATTTAGGTCATATTCAAATTGTGGAAAAACAATTAACTTAATCAAGTGACTTTGTTCATTTAATAAGTCTGAATTTATATTGAATTATATATGACGAAACTACTTTATATATAATCAAATTAGTAATTTTGCTAATACATTAATTAATTAATATTCACTATGAGCAAATTTGATGACAAAGTAGAACAGTACACTGCGGAAATGAAAGGCAAACTCGGAATGAAAAGAGTTGACGCTGCACTTCTAAAAGCTGTTACTAAAGCATGCGGTCCAGCTATCTATAAAGCAGACGCAGAAAAAGTTTCTTCTTCTGACAAGAAAGAATTAGAGACAGTAAAGCAAAACTTCCTAATGAAAAAATTAGGTTTAGAGGACAGTCCTAAATTAGACAAAGCAATTGCTGAGACTGTTGAGGATTTCGGTAAAGGAAACAGAAACAAGTACAGAGCAATTTTCTACTACTTGTTAGTTAAGAAATTAAAGCAATCTAAGCAGTTTGCTTAATCTTCAATTTCGAAAATAAAAAAGGGTTATCGTATGATAACCCTTTTTTTTATGCTTTATGGTCTAGCCTTGACTCTTTCTTTTTTTATCCAGTTCAATAATCTCATCCATTATAGTTTCCAATTGTTCACCACCAATATTTTTCATAATGATTTCCTTGTTCCGATCCAATATAAAAATCTTTGGAGTTGTGGTAACATTATATTTTAATTTGAATCTAGATTTATGATATTGATCGCCCAGATTCAAAAATCTCACCATGTCTTTTTCTTTTACTGCTTCCCAACAAGATGGATACTTCTTTTGATGCTTCGTGCAAATTGCAATTAACTCAACACCTTTCTCCTTATAATTATCATAAAAGTCAACAACGAACGGAGTTGTCTTTTTACAATGGCCACAATCAGGTGCCCAAAACATGAGAACGAGATATTCAGATTGTATATCATGAATATTTACTGGTATACCGTCTTCTCTGTACAATGTCACATCAGGTGCAATTTTTCCAATAAGCACCGGTTTAATTTTTTCAGATCGATCTACGATTTTCAATAGCGTCTCTTGATCCACCCAATCTGCAAGACCCGTTTTATAATACTTGTCTACCATGTGTACATAAACAGCATCCATGCCAACGATTTTAGATTTAGCGTAAGCATTTAAAAAATAACTTACGTAAAACATATGCGTATCCTCAGCAGGCTTTACACCTTCTAGAACTCGGTCAATGGATTCTATAATAGAATCTGGATGTTGGGGCGTTAACTTGTTTATAAAATAGTCAACCTTCTTATGTAGAAATGGAGTTCGTAGACTAGCATCATTGTCTAAGGCAATATGGTCAAAATAATGATTCTTATAATAAATATATCGAGCCATACTTACTTCATCATCCGTTCCTTCAAAATCCGGAATATCAATGTTAAAGTTTGATTTCAAAACCAAAGAACTAATAGCCTCTGGGTTCTCTGCAACGATACTATCTAAATAACTTAAAACACTTTCATCTAAATCATCAAGTTCTTTTTCAATCAAAGTAACATCTTCGTCTTTCTCTTTTTTAAGATCTCGTTCTTTGGACAGTTCTTTAAGTCTCTTGTTTTGCTCTGTAATAAAGCTTAAATAACGGCTAAAAACTTCGTTGTCACGAGACCCTTTAAATTCCAACTTTTGCAAATCATTGGCATCTACTTTCAGCTTAAACTTTTGATCATCCTCGGGAACCATGAATTGAATAAACTTATTATCAGGTTGAACCAACATCATATACACTCCAGCATCTAGTTTCTCTTCTCCTTTAAAAACAAACTTGCCGTTTGATTCCCTGAATAACGAATCTTTCACCAATTGTCTATCTCCGTAAAATACACCAATGACTAATGTATCGTATTCATAATTTTGAACTTCAAATTCAATTTTATATTCATCCCCAGCAAAAGAGGACAAGGTGAATAAGCATAAAAAAACGAAGGTTAAAATAAATCGCATATTGAAAATATTAAGACACTTAAGTAACACTAAATTCGAACGAAATGGTGGTTTTAAAATTGCTTTAATGAATTATTAACAACTTAAGATACGAGCTTAGAACTATTCCTTTTATTCGCTAAGAGATACAAAATGGCCATTCTAACTGCAACACCATTTTCTACCTGCTGCAATATGATAGAATGTTCTGAATCTGCTACATCACTACTTATCTCAACTCCTCTGTTTATAGGCCCAGGATGCATCACTACAATTTCTTTATCAAGTCTATCTAAAAGCTTTTTATTGACTCCAAAGTATTGCGCATACTCACGTAATGAAGGAATATATTTAATATCCTGTCTTTCTAATTGAATTCTTAAAATATTCGCTACGTCGCACCATCTTAAGCTATCTTCTATATCGTAACTTACCTCGACACCTAAACTTGGGATGTGTTTTGGAATTAATGTTGGAGGACCGCATACTCTAACTTTCGCTCCTAGTTTTTGCAAACAGAATATATTGCTCAATGCTACCCTACTATGCTTGATATCTCCCACAATAAGAACTTTCTTTCCTGAAAGAGAGCCTAGTTTTTCACGCATAGAAAATGCGTCCAATAAAGCCTGAGTTGGATGCTCATGCGTACCATCACCTGCATTAACAATACTGGCATCTATATTTTGTGCTAAAAAGTGATGGGCTCCAGGTGCAGGATGTCTCATGACTACCATATCCACCTTCATAGAAAGAATATTATTGACCGTATCTAGCAAGGTCTCCCCTTTCTTCACGGATGAACCAGAGGCAGAAAAATTAACAACATCCGCAGACAATCTTTTTTCCGCTAGTTCGAATGATATTTTTGTTCGTGTGGAGTTCTCAAAAAACAGATTAGCAATGGTGACATCTCTTAGAGAAGGAACCTTTTTTATAGGCCTATTAATGACCTCTTTAAAATGAACCGCATTATCTAGAATTAAATCAATATCGCTTTTCTGTAAGTACTTTATTCCCAGTATATGTTTTGTGCTTAACTCTTGCGAAGTATTTGTCATGATTTATCTCTTGGCAGAAAAAATTAATATTCTATCTGTTTCTTCAATATTTTCTAATTCAACTCTTACGTAGGCATCATCCACTGCATCTATTCTGATGCCCGTATAATCCGCTTTTATTGGCAAGTGCCTGTTAAACCTCCGATCTACCATAACCAATAACTCTACAGTCTTAGGGCGACCAAATGCTAATAAAGCTGACATTGCAGCTTGCACCGTACGACCAGTATACAATACATCATCTACTAAAATTACTTTCTTGTTTTCTACTAAAAAGTCAACTTCCGTTTTACTTGCTTGTAAAGGAACTTGGCTTGTCCTAAAATCGTCCCGATAGAACGTGATGTCGAGTTTACCAAAATCAAATTTGGGTTTCTTTAGGTTTGACTTGATCGTCTGGGAAAGTCGTTCTGCAAGAAAAACGCCTCGCTCTTGAATACCTATGATGCAGGTATTTTCAAAATTACCATAATTTTCAATAAGCTGTTGGCTCAGCCTTTCTAGGGTGATTTTAAATCGTTCTTCCTTAATGATTAAACGTCCTCTTGCCATTGCACTTGTAAATATACATGAAGTATATTTTTTTTATTATTTCTTATTCTGCTTTTTCGCCCAAGAATCCTTTAAAGCTACTGTTCTATTAAAAATCAATTTATCTTCAGTAGAATCAATATCTGTGGTATAATACGCCTTTCTCATAAACTGATATTGTTGTCCGATCTTGGCTTTCGCCAAACTTGGTTCCAGTTTCGCATCCGTTTTAATGACTAGTGATTCAGGGTTAATAAACTCCGTGTAATCTTTATCCTCATGAGAAGTCGGTGTTGGATCATTAAAAAGCAAACTATAATTCCTTAACTCCGCAGATATTGCCTGCTCTTGTGAAACCCAATGCAAGGTCCCTTTTGCTTTAATACCGCTGTTGTCTTCACCACTCTTACTATCCGGATAATAAGTACAAAGCACTTCAGTTACATTTCCATCTGCATCCTTAATGGCCCCGTCACAATGGATGATATAACCATTTTTTAAACGGACGTTTTTGCCTTCTGACAATCTGAAAAACTTCTTTGGTGCATTTTCCATATAGTCCTCTTTCTCGATCCACAAATGCTTGCTAAAGGGTATTTCTCTGACACCAGCAGATTCATCTTCACGATTATTTTCGGCAATCATGATTTCCGTTTTACCTTCAGGGTAATTGCTAATTGTCAACTTGATAGGATCCATAACCACCATAGCTCGATAGGCTGTTCGATTAAGTTCATCTCTCACACACGATTCCAGAAGACTGTACTCAATCAAGTTTTCCCTTTTGGCTACCCCAGCTTTTTCACAAAATGTACGTAAGGCCGCAGCAGGATATCCTTTTCGACGAACACCTGAAACCGTAGCCATTCTAGGATCATCCCATCCGGTAACTACCCCATCTTCGACTAACTTCAACAACCTTCTTTTACTCGTTACCATATACTCGATGTTCATTCGAGCAAATTCAATTTGTCTAGATGGAAAAATCTCTAGATTCTCAATGAGCCAATCATATAAGGGTCTGTGATGTCTGAATTCCAATGAACAAAGAGAATGAGTAATCTCTTCAATCGAATCGGATTGACCATGGGCAAAATCATACATGGGATAGATACACCACTTATCCCCAGTTCGGTGATGATGCGCATGCTTAATCCTGTATATCACCGGATCTCTCATGTGCATATTGGGAGAAGTCATATCTACTTTTGCCCTCAATACTCTAGCACCATCTTCAAAAGCACCCTCTTTCATTTTTATAAATAGATCGAGATTTTCTTCGATACTTCTTTCTCTATAAGGTGAATTCTTCCCAGCTTCAGTTGGAGTACCTTTCATTTCAGCAATCTCCTCCGCCGTACTATCATCTACATATGCCTTGCCTAATTTAATCAGCTTTAACGCAAACTCGTATAGTTGATCAAAATAGTCAGAAGCATAAAACTCGTTCGCCCAATCAAAGCCAAGCCATTTAATATCGTTTTTAATCGCATCAACATATTCTGTTTTTTCAGAAGTAGGATTCGTATCATCAAAACGAAGATTTGTTTTCCCGCCGTACTTTAAAGCTGTTTCAAAATTGATACAAATCGCTTTAACATGTCCAATGTGTAAATAACCATTAGGTTCAGGAGGGAAACGAGTATGAATTCTTCCCTGATGTTTATCAGAAGAAAGATCTTCTTCAATTATCTGCTCTATAAAATTCAATGATTTATGCTCTTCCATACTTACATTCTTTTTGGCATCTCAATACCTAATAAATCCATGGCTTTAGTTAATACGTCTTTAACAGCTGTACATAAAACAACCCTATACGCTTTAGCCATCTCTGATTCTGCCTTGATGATCCGCACATCATGATAAAACTTGTGAAAATCTTTTGCTAATTCATAGGCAAAACTGGCTAAGATAGAAGGATCTCTTTCGGCATCAGCCGCTAAAACCAAATCAGGATATTGGTGAATATGTTTAATCAAATTCTTTTCTGCCTCTAATGGCTCTGAGTATTCTTGGAACAAGTCAAAGTTCCAATTTTCTAGTTTTCTTAAAATACTATTGATTCTTACCACAGCATTTTGAATGTATGGACCTGTTTGCCCTTGCATATCCACAGAGTCTTTAGGATCAAAGACCATTCTCTTTTTGGGTCCAACTTTCAATATAAAATACTTCAATGCGCCCATCCCAATCTGAGAGAACACCTCGTTTTGTTCTTCTACTGACAACTCTTCAAGGATTCCTCTATCCGCCGCGCCCAAACGCGCCTCCTCTATAACCTCTGCCATCAAATCGTCTGCATCCACTACAGTACCTTCTCGACTCTTCATTTTACCTGTCGGTAGATCAATCATTCCATATGATAAATGATACAAACCCTCAGTATAAGGTTCGTCCATCGCCTTCAATATTTCAAACAGCACCTTAAAATGATAATCTTGTTCGTCTCCAACCACGTATACCATTGCATCTACTCCGTGATCCTTAAATCTTTTATTGGCAGTACCAATATCCTGAGTCATATACACTGAAGTCCCATTACTTCGGAGTACTAATTTATGGTCAAGCTTTTTGTCTTCTAAATCAATCCAGACACTACCATCTTCCTTTTTATAGAATATAGATTTTGATAGGCCTTCCTCAATAATATCCTTACCCAAAGTATATGTATCCGACTCATAATACAAACAATCGAAATTTACTCCAAGATTGACATATGTAGATTCAAACCCATCATAAACCCATTGGTTCATTTTTTGCCATAGTGCTCTTACCTCCGTATCATTTTCTTCCCAAGCTTCTAGCATAGTAGTGGCTTCAGCTCCTAGAGCACTGTATTCGTTGAAATAGTTGTTTTTATATCTCTTGAAAAACTTGTCTATGTCTTCACCTTCTTTTTTGAAAGATTGATACACTTCTTTGGCTTTCGCCGAATCTTGCCAGTTGCCGTATTCTTCTCGTAGTTTTTGGTCAAAAATGACGTAGTATTTTCCTACAAAATGGTCACTTTTGATCCCCGAACTCTGTGGGGTTTCTCCATCACTAAACTTTTGCCAAGCCAACATACTTTTGCAAACCGCAATTCCTCTATCATTGATGATTTGAGTTTTGATGACCTCATGACCAGCGGCTTCAGCAATCTTGCTTGCTGACCAACCTAAAAGTATATTTCTAATATGACCTAGGTGTAATGGCTTATTGGTATTCGGTGATGAAAACTCAACTAGGATCTTCTTGCCAGTTTTTGGATGAACTCCAAAATGCTCGTTTTGATAAATATCTCTTAATCTTTCGTTCCAAAATCCGTCCTTTAAATGGATATTTAGAAATCCACCTAACAAATCATATTTATCAATCAAATCGAGCTTGTTCATTAGCATTTCTCCTATGAACTCACCAATCATTTGAGGTGACTTTTTCAGCATTTTAACAAAAGGAAAGACCACCAAGGTCAAGTCCCCTTCTACATCCTTACGCGTAGGGTTGATAACTACTTGATTAGGAGACAATTCAAGCTTATACTCTTCTCGAATTCCCTCTAATACTTGTTCTTGAATTTGTGATATAAGACTCATAATAAATTTGAGCCCAAAGATAAGATTTTCAGAGTCCTTAATCCTTCAAATCGTCGGTCAATCGAAAAAAACTAAAGATCGTTGTACCATAATTTCTTTCTTGCTCATATTGAGGATGTTCTTTAAAATCGTGTAAGGGATTATGCTCTAAGACAAACAGCCCTCCTGGCAATAGCATTTCTTTCCTAAAGACGCGATCAGGTATGGTATTGAGCTCCTTCATAGGATACGGCGGACCCGCGAAAATGTAATCATACTGTACTGATGATTGTTCAATAAACTTTAATACGTCTGCCTTGACAATATGCAACTTATCCTCAATCCCGAGCTCTTTTGAAAGCGCCTTCACAAATTTTATACATCCATAAAATTTATCAACGTAGGTCACATCTATACACCCTCGGGAAATAAATTCATAACTGTGATTTCCTGTTCCTCCAAACAAGTCAAGAAACTTAGTTTCTTCGAAGTCAATTCGATTTTGAAGAATATTGAATAATCCTTCTTTAGAAAAATCTGTGGTAGGTCTTGTGGGCCATTTATCCGCTGGAGGATAAAACCTTCTTCCTCCAAATTCACCTCCTATAATGCGCATAGTGAACCAACATAAGCATCCATATACCGATGGGCAGGTAATGAACCAGGAACTTTAAAACTAGAAGCAATGTCGACAAACTCTACATTTCGTATATATTGATATAGCTTGTTATACAAAGCCGAATCTTTTGTTATCTCACCGGACAACCATAAAGTGTCCTTATTCGGATCAAGGCCCATTTGACTGTATATCAATAAGGTGAAATACAGAATATCTTCTGCATTGTTGGCTCTATATTGATTATATATTTTCAATTGACCATTTATCATGGCAACCGCATGTAATCTGCGTTTTTCGACAACGCTAAACAGCTGAATTTCTTGATTTTGCGACACATATCTTACCAAAGCACTTGAAATATGATTAATCTCCACTTTCTGAGGTAAAGCATTAAGATATCCACTCAATTCACCATTTATAGCGTAACATGTGAAAATTGCTTGTTCAAATACTTTATCAAAATGATAAACGCTTTCAGAATCAACATAGGCCAGATGATCTAAGTACGTTCTTATGGATTTGGCATCAAAATCATCGTAGGGAATATGCGCAAAAGGCAAACCAGAGAATACAAAAGCAGATTTATCTACCTTTTTCAAGAATAAACCAACCGCCTCAAACCCATCTTTAACTGAGCTAAATCGCATCTCTTCTACAAGATCTCCTTGTTCATTAATGAGAGAATAAAAAAAACTGTCTGTATCAAAGACCACAGACAGTTTTAGCTTATTATATTTTAATTCCTTGGGATCCACCATTAACGTTCCCAGTTACCACCCAGGTTTGGTTTTGATAAATCTCCAAATTTCATATATCTATCAGGATCATAGGACTGATCGTACTTCATATACTTTTTATCGGCGTAATCACCCATAAAAGTTTTCCATTTAGTCCCCACTTCAACAACCGACACCAAGGTCTTTTGATAAGTCATTGTATCCGCCTCAATATTGAAAGTTAACCCATCTGTATAAGGAATGTATTTTAAAGAATCTGGATTAATTCCTAAACTCCTTATACTATCCAGTGCGGAAGAATAAGTAACAATCGTTTTAAATTTATCAACGTTTGAAGGGTCTTCTGGATCCTCAACAATGTTTTCAAACTTAATGCTATCCGTTTTTAGCACATAAGCTAAGCTGTCAAAAGAACCCGCGAATTCTCCAGTAATGTCTCTATACATTTCTTGTGACTTACGAATTTGCTCTAGTTTACTTGTCACAGCCTCCTTTCTCTTTTGCTTTTCTGATTGAAAGGCAATAGGCTCCTTAATATTAGCGTAAACTAAGTATGCTAAGAAGGCGATTAATACAAGTAATAATATGTTGAATATATTCCTCATGTAGAAAGTTTAATTTTTTTCACTTCACCAATGATATTAGATGCAATTATTCTCATCTTTGGTGCGTACAAGTATACAAATTTTTTAAAAGAATCGTCTCAATTAAAAAATCATTTTTGCGAATTGAAAACTCCTGAAGATATAATCATTCTTTCGATTGAATCATCATGTGACGATACATCCGCTGCTATCATTAAAAATGGGCGGGTTTTGAGCAATATTACTGCCAATCAGGATGTGCATGAACAATATGGTGGTGTCGTCCCTGAATTGGCGTCCAGACAGCATCAAATTCACATTGTTCCCGTTATTGACCGAGCATTAAAGCAAGCTGGAATAGACAAAAGTCAATTGAGCGCCGTTGCATTCACTCGTGGTCCGGGCTTACTTGGAAGTCTATTAGTAGGTGTAAGTTTTGCCAAGGCTTTTGCATTGGCCCTAAATCTCCCACTCATTGAAGTTCATCACATGCAAGCACATGTTCTTGCATTATTTTCTGAGGAGGATCAACCAAATTTTCCATTTCTATGTCTGACAGTTTCTGGAGGTCATACTCAAATTGTCCATGTGAAAAGCCATTTAGACATGGAAGTTATTGGTTCGACCATTGATGATGCCGCAGGTGAAGCCTTTGATAAGTGTGGAAAAATGATGGGTTTACCCTATCCATCTGGACCACAAATTGACAAACTAGCCAAAACAGGTATTGCCAAATATTCTTTCACTGAACCTCAGATAGACGGTTATGACTTTAGCTTTAGTGGATTCAAGACCTCGGTTCTTTATTTTCTTAAAAAGGAAGTGGAAAAAAATCCAGATTTCATTCGTGAAGAACGAGCCAATTTGTGCGCCTCCATTCAATCTAGAATTGTTTCAATCCTTATCAACAAACTTGAGAAAGCTGCGAAAGATTTAAACATCAAAACCTTAGGAATCGCTGGGGGTGTTAGTGCCAACTCTGAATTAAGGCAAGCGGTCAAAACAATTTGTGATCAAGAAGGGTGGAATTATTATATTCCCAAAATCAGCTATTGTACAGATAACGCGGCCATGATCGGAATCACGGCTCATTATAAATTCCTCAATAGTGACTTTAGTGAGCAGGAAGTTAAACCAGATCCTAGATTAAGTTGGACATAAATATTAAGACTCTATGATCTTCTTTTTAAGCTTATCAAACTCTTGGTCAGAAATGACTCCGTCTTTTTTCAATTGGGCCAATTCTTTTAATCGCTCAATATGATCATCACTTTTACTTGATTCTACTTCTTCATCCCCTACTTGATGAGCCACAACAAAATCAGATTTACCATTATCATGTTCCTTTTTCATCTCCCGGGCAATTTCCTTTCCTTTTTCAAACTTTTCGTTGTAGTAATTTTTCAACCTTGTAGGATCAAAATCTAGAAATGTTCCACCCGTTTCAAAATGCTTCTTAAAAACTTCCCCTAAGGCATATGTCGATGCCCCTGAAAGAACAGCTAATGACAAAGTGCCTAACATCGTACCTACACCTGGGATAAATTTAATTGCGCTTGCGCCTAATCTTGCAAGGCTTGCCCCGGTTAAACTCGTGATAATGGCCTTACCTTCAGTTTCCTTAAAGTTGATATCATAGATTTTGGACAATTGACGAATCATATCCAATTGAATTGCGCTTACTGCAAAAAAATCAGCAATGGGTACAGGGATAAATCCAGCCCCCATAGACCATATCATGTGATTCTTAATGACACCATTTGCGTTGTCCTTTAATACCTCGTCGCTTTTCTTTTTAGCCATTTTATAAGTTTATGTTCAATTCAATAAAACAAATGTACATGTATTGGTTCCTTACATTGAAGATAATCGATGAATTCTAAAATATCAGCGACTAATCCACTTTCACTTTAACCCCATTCGAATGACTTAAAAACTCAGGTGCATACATACACTGCATTGTTGTAATCCCATTAGAGAACGTACCTGAATGTGCTACTCGTAAAGAATACTCGAAAACAAAAGTACCTTTCGGCAAATAATCAATAAAAAAATGAGTCGCTAAGTCTTTTGGACTTTCATAATACCACAAACCATCTTGCCATTTACCTTGACTTAATGTACTTGTAGGTTCAAATCCACTCGATCTCATATCCTTAAGATGAACAAATTCCATAGGTCGATCTACTTCTATCTGTATCCTCACTTTTACTTGGTCACCTATGTTCAGTTGATTAAACTCCGAAATATTTTTCAATACTTCCCCTTTATCCGTCTGTTCAAGTTTATGCAAGGTCTTACTGATTTTTAAAGGGGTATTTTCGAAGTGTTTAATCTTATCTAAATCTTCAAAATATTGCCAATAAGCAGCACCCCATGCAATTTGTTCATTGGGGTTATTGGCGGTGATTTCACCCATCGCTCTATTAAGCTCTTTTGCATTCCATGAATGTTTGAAGTAACCTGTCCCTGCCTCGGGATGAAGGGTATTGATATCCACTTGCTGTCCACCTAATTGAACGTCTACCAATTGAACCGAGTCAATCCACTGCGCCTTATTTGTTTTTTGATTAATGAGCAAGGCATAAATGGCGGCTGAAGTAGCTTTGGTTGTTTTCCATCTATTGGTTTGCTTGTGCTTCAATAACCAAATTTGCATTTCCTCGATGATGGAGCTATCAAAGTCTAACTCATAAAACATTTCGATGAACAAGGATTGAGACTCAATAGGCATTTGATACCAATGATAGGATGCATCCATTTTCCAATAACGCCCTAACTCTTCATTGACAATGGAATATTCTAAAATAGAATTAGCCAGAGATTTAGCCTTTTCAATCTTATCATTCCGATTTAAGGCTAAGGCCATTAAACCCATGGAGTAAAGATTGAAATTAGTGGCATACTTTTGGGCTTGACCCAAATAATATTCATATGCCTCTTTATGATCTTTATTGATGATGGTCTCAAGATCAAAACTCCGAACATATAAATAATGGATGTCCAGCTGTGAAAGATGATTATCATCCATTTTTATCAATCCCAGACGAGCACGCTCTTTTAATTCATCGTAGCGTTCTGACATTCTTGAATCTGCATAATACTGCGCGTTGGCTCTAAGTCCAAACAAATCCATTTCTTGCGACTTGTCCAGTACCTCCAATTTTTCTAAGTGGCCAACATTTTCTAAAAAGTACTGTGTCACATAAACATTGTCTCGACCGCTAAACCATGGAAAACCGCCATTAGACAATATCCTTTCTTTTAACATCTCGATGGCCGCATTCTTTTCTGCCGCCATTCTATTAAAATCAAATAATAAGGCAATGTTCCTTTTTTGCTCTTCTTCATTCATTGCATCTAACACCCAAGGCGTCTCTTCTATAAGCGCTTCCTTTAGTGATTCGTTATTTGATAAATTGCTCTTCAATGCATCACTATCCGTACGCTTCCATTCCTCAAATACTTGCTTAATCTTTGGATTGGAATTCGTGATATAAGAAGCCAGTGTATTGGCATAAAAGCGATTTAATATTTGCTCCGTACAATCATGAGGAAATTCCATCATATAAGGCAATGCTTGAACTGCATACCAAACAGGATTGGAAGTGAACTCCAAAGTCAATTGATGGTCTTGCAAAGTTTTAGATTGGTGTTTGTCAGAAAAACCATCAAGTTCAAATGTTTTAGACTCTTGACCATTCAAGTGCATCACTAAGGATTCTGTGACTAATTTACGATTCGTAAGGTTGGGTACGAGGTTTAACTCACCGTCGGAATGTTTATCCGAAAAGGCAATGATCTTATATGCCAATGTCTTTTTAAAATCATTCGGTATATGCAGATCCCAACTCACTGTTGTCGACAACGAATCTTCTACGCTGAATGCCTTTTGCACCTCTCCCACAATCACTCCATCTACCTCTTGCATAGTGACAGCATCTAATAAACTTAATTGGGCTTGACCCACAATCGTCTTGTCTGAAACATTAGAAATTTTTGTGAGAATTTTAATCTTATCTCCCTCTCTTGTAAATCTAGGAAGATTAGGAAAGACCATCAAATCCTTTTTGGTGGTTATTTCTGCCTCTTCGTAGCCAAACTTTAATTCTGAAGAATGTGCAAAGCTCATCCATTTCCATTGAGTTAAGGCTTCATTCATGGTAAATTCAATCTCAATATTACCGTCCTCGTCTGTTTTTAATTGCGGATAGAAGAAAACCGTTTCATTTAAATTTTCTCTGACCTGTACTACTGGAGTTGTCACTTCCCCACTTTGAGCATCTATGGAACTAACCCCTGCGGCAGTAGATGCTATTGCAGAAACATTTTTTGTCGGCAATGAACTTACCTCTACGGCATCCATTTCGGCTGGAGCAGATTCCATGTCCATATTCATGCCCAGCTCTTTTTTTTGTACTCGAACACCATCAGTATAAAACATATCATCATTAGATCTGGATCCTCGTATTGAAATTTGTCGTCCGCGCCGAGAATACATAGGAAATCCAAACCAACTAAAATGAACAGGGTCATAAAACTTTGGATGCACATCCAAAATAACATCAGACCATTGATTGATTTTTGTAGTTGTAGATTGTCTATAAAAACCTTGAGGCGCATTTCGTAATCTAGTATAATAGTTTGGGTAAAAACGAGTATTCCATGAATGCGAGACAAATTGATCCAACGAAGCATCATACATAGCAGACAATACCTCGGCTTGAATTTTATCTTTTTTATCGCCGGATATTTTTAACGTCCACTTTTCCTTTCCACCTGGCTCTAAAACTGACCTAAAACTTTTCAGAGATACTTGAAGATCTTTTTGTTCCCATGGAACATTGATTCGATATTGCTCTTTATAGTAACGATTTTCGAAAAAGTAAATCACGTGTAAAGTGACACCACCTTGATCCCTCTCGGAGATTTTGAACTGAACTTCCTTTTTATTGGATAATGAAACGGCATTCATTTTTTCAATTCGATTCTGTCGTTCTAAAAAATAGTATACATCCAGATCCTTTTGTGAAGTTGCCAAGGTAAAATCACACATATCACCAGGCAGGTATTTATCCTTAAGTGATTTCACATGGAGTAGTTTCGAATCCGAAAACAATCCTCTTTTTAAATCGCTCACATGGACATATCTAATGGTTTCAATTCGCTTACCTTTTTCATCATTTGCGGAAGCGGTAATCTTGTAACTACCTGCTGGTATTTCTTCAGTTAACATCCAATTGGATTCCTTAGAAGTATTCACCTGACCATTGAGTACTTCGTCAGCAATAGGCCATTGGTCTACGCGAGATTCATTCTTATAACTGAATCCGTACTCCTCATAAAAGCCTTCTTCACTGATAATTTGATGATCTGGTTGATTCCAATACCTTTCCTTAAAGAAACCCTTTGGAGCTTTAAGAGATTCAATTTTCAGTTTAATTTCTGCATCTATTTTTTCACCATTTTTATTGACAGCCGAAACAGCAATTTCCTTTAAATCTGGGGCAACTATGTTTTGGTCTATATCCAGCTTAATATCAAAAGCGTTATAAGCCAAAGTCACCAATTGATTGGTAGACTGAGTTTCTCCATTAATGTCAGTAACATCAATCTGAATATTATAACTGAATTGTACATAAGATTTTTTGGGTACACTATGATCTGGTTCCGCCTTAAAACTCAATTCAAAACTACCGTCATCTTTAGTTTCAATGACACCAAAATCAATCATCTTTTGTGGGGAAGGATAATGTTGCCAGGAATACCAATTATAATAAGGTCTTCGATAAGATGGATTTCGCGTAATTCGGTATTGAATTTTAGAATTATTCAAAGCGGTGCCCGTAAAACTTAGTGCTTTTCCTTTTACCGTCAAGACATCACCAAGCACTTTAGAATCTTTAAATGGATCCATTTCCACACTAAACTGAGGTCGTTTGTATTCTTCTACCCTAATGGCATTATTACCCATTGCCCCTCGTTTTGCATTCGTATGAATGCGCATCCTTCCATTCAGCCCAGAGCTTGGAACCACAAAATGCCCTTGAATAGATCCATATTCATTGGTCTTTAATTGAAGGCTTGACACCTCTTGTCCATTGGCGTCAAGCAAGGAAACATTGACCAATTCATCCTTAACAATGGAAGGAACCTCGTGTTCGTCCCTTCGCAGTTGAATACCTTTAAAATAAATGGTTTGCCCAGGTCGATAAATGCTTCTATCGGTATAAATGAAAGTTTGTGTATACCCCTTATGATTGTTATGTCGATAGTTATTGATATTATGTCGAATGTCCAATTTGTCATCATCCTTAATAACAACTGGTACAGTATTCCTTGGTAGGGATTTATTCATGATCAACACCCCATCTTTATCGGTATTTAACCGATCAACAAAGACAAAATCATTCTGACGTTTATTCGCATTATATTGATTCTTATAAAATTCAACGGTGGCATTTGCCACACCTTCACTGGTTGTTCTATTCGCTACTAGTAAAATAGATGTTTCGTTATTTGCAATATGAGAGGTGGCCAAATTTGAGACATGAAAATCCCCGTAAAAAACCGCATGATCTTGTTTGTCTTTAAAATCTGGATTTGTACTGGCTAACAACATGTACATCCCTTTTTCTAATGAAGGGACTTCGACTTCCGTCGAATGAGATAGGTAGTCTTTCATATTCAGACCTTGGACATTCCATTCATGAACAAAGTCTTTTTTCCTCATTTCGGTAAATCGCTTATCCCATTTCATTTTATTTCTCTCTTCAATCAATTCATGAGAAGATCGTATGATTTTGAAATGAACGGACTCCGCATTTTTATGTTCAAGTTGGATAAGAAATTTTTGATTAGGAATTTGAACTAATTCATAATTGATCCTAAGATCTTTTCTTTTGATACTTCGAATGATGTTCGAACAATTATAAGCTCCAATACTTTTGGGATACGCATCCATTCCTTTTTCTGCCCAGGACAAAGCTTTTCTATATCCAAGTGCTTTTTCCTCTGGAGACAGCAACCCTTCTTCATCCATTTCCAAACGGGCTAGTTCATAACACACTTCACTATAGGTCGAAATCTCTCGATACGATTTTGTCGCATTTACTAAGGCTTTTTGATAAGCATTTCGCTTATCACTAATAATAGAATGTGCATTTACATATTTGAGTCGCTCCAAATCAAAATCTGCCAAGGTTTTGAGGTATCCCTTTTGTTGGGTAAAGGATAGTAAGTCTTGGTAATTTTTTAATGCTAAATATAAATGCGCCGATTTGTCTTTGCTTTCTATTTCTAAGTCGATAAACTTTTCCAAAGATTCAAAGTGACTCTGCTGATTCAATTCAAATTTATAAATCGGTTCAGTTACAAAACTTGAAGATTGTGAAAAGAACTGGATGGCTCTTTCAGACAAATGCAGATATAGGCTAGGTCTTAATTCTTTGCTCTTATCCGAATACTGACTAATGATTTCTTTATAGTCATCTAAGGGGACATCGGTTATTTTAGGAGTAGCAACAGAGGATAAATACAACTCCGCGGCTTTATCATTTAAGTCTTTTAAGGTCCATGTTTTTATATCTTCTGATGGCCCTTCGCTTAGATTTGTACGTTGCTGAAATTGATAAATATTTTGACGAGCAAATGCGCCAAATAATTCTGCCGTCAATGATTCTAAGATGGCCTTTCTTGGACCTGTTGAATTTTCAATTTCTGTTTCAAAATTTTTAATCGCTTTACTAAACCCCTCTTCCTCGAGTATGTTGACAAACTTGTTATAGTAAATAATCGACTTTAAAACCTGACCATCATTATTTTCTGTTCTGGCTTTCGCCAATATTTTCTCTACTGTTTGAAGTGCAGATTTCGGTTTTCGATCATTTTCGAAATTCTGTACCTCCTTCCATAATTTGTCATATTCTTTTGGATCCATAGTTTGATTTGAACTAAAACTCATTGCCAAAAGGCAAAAACACATTACACTTAGTATACATTGAATAGATTTCTTCATAATATTCTTTGTTTCAATAATTCATCTAAAGAAGTGATGCACTTCAATCGTAAGATGAATGAATTGACACGATTACATAAGTTCCATGATTTTTAACGGGTTTTCACCCCAAAACATTCCTTGATTAGTCAGTATTCTTGAAGACGAGTTTAACTTCTGACGACAATTCTATTCCTTCCTCTATGAAGTTGATTAATCTTTTCGACCAATAAGGTATTAAAGAACTTCCTTTCGCTCCCATACCATTGAAAATAAATAGCCTGTTAAATGTAGGATGCGGACCGATCATAGGTTTCCGATGCTTGGTAGCCGGGCGTATACCCGCTAAATGGTCGACAATAGTGAATGAAGATTTTAATATCTCTTTTAGTTGGCTTTCCAATCGAAATCTTTCGTTTTTGGTCGGTTGACAATGTTCAAATTGATTGATATATGCCGCTCCAACCCAATATAGTCCATCTTGATAAGGACAAATAAAAAGTTTATTTCTTACCAGTTTCTCTATTTGATAATCATCGATTTTTAACAACAACACTTCCCCTTTTGATGGTCGAAAATCTAGTTGATTAAACCATGGATTATTTCTAGCCTGGAATCCCTCACAAAAAATGATTCTCCGTGCTTTTTGATCTTTATATGAAATGTGGTCATCATAGATCTCCAATTTTTCATACTCAAAGAATTCTTCAATTAGTCGATCACCGAGCAAGGATTTAGTTTTATTAAGGAGCGTATTAATGTCAAGTTGATAGCTATTGGTGATCTCACCATATGAAAAAGAAGGATAATAATATTCCTCAAAGTTTTCGGGAAGATCCAATTCCGTAATGTACTTTTGATAGCCCTCATCTGCAGATCGCGTCAACCAGTTATTTTCAGACCTAA
>JAHDBI010000068.1:18518-19918 GCA_020630475.1 Saprospiraceae bacterium | reverse complement strand
CAACATCCAAAAAAAAATCACAACCCGCTCAAAAACCGCTCAGCCCTTTTAAAGTGCCCATCCCTCTTCTCCTCACTCATCCGATTCAAAGCACCCAATAACATCGACAACCTAGGATTGCCCTTAAAAAAGCCTTGATGGACATGCATGAATCGCCAAAACAAGCCATCCCAGATTTCTTGCCAGGGCCCTTTTTTGTAATCGCTCATTTTCTTGAGATAATTTGAGCCGCTGATGTACGGCTTTGTAGCAAAGGTGCCTCCGTCGGCAAATTGACTCATGCCGTAAACATTAGGCACCATCACCCAGTCGTAGGCATCAATAAACAATTCCATAAACCAGCGATATACCTCGTCAGGATCAAATTCACATAATAGCATAAAGTTTCCCAAGACCATTAATCGTTCGATATGATGACAATAACCGGTTTTTAAAACTTTCTTGATGGTTTGATCTACTGGCTCGATTCCTGTCGTTCCATCGTAAAAACTTCTCGGAATCTTTCGCTTAAATCCCCAGTAATTTTGCGTTCTACTGAATGTTCCTTTGCATTCATACATGCCCCGGATGAATTCACGCCAACCCATGATTTGACGAACGAACCCCTCCAAAGAGTTAATAGGAATTTCATGTTCATTCGCGAAAGCGATACTTTCATTAATGAGTTTTTGAGGAAGAATTAAACCTACGTTCATCAATGGCGATAAGACACTATGATGTAGGATGGAATGTTCAGCTACAATAGCATCCTCATAATGACCAAAGTATAAAAATCGGAAACTTAAAAATTGATTCCACCAGTCTTCTGCTTCTTTGAAGGTGATCGGGTAGAGGACCTCTGCCCCGATTTCTCCGTAGTGATCAGAAAAATGACTGTCCACATAATTTACCGCTTCTTTCCAGTATGCACTCGACTCTGGAAATTGAATCATCGGAGGGGTTTTGTCCTTGGGATATTTTTTTCTGTTGTCAATATCATAAGTCCATTTTCCGCCTAATGGTTGATCCTTATCCTCTATAAGTATTTGATGTTTTTTTCTTTGTTGCTTGTAGAAGCTCGTTTGAAAAAATGATTTTTTATCCGATCTAAAAAAGACTTTTAAGTCAGATGTTTGATTGATGAAAATCGGATTTTCATACTTGACATTTTTAATATAGAGTGTTTCAAGGGATTCTTTTACTCTTTGATGAAGCCATTGGTCTGTGGGGTCGATGTAATGGATTTCGCATTCTCCATCTTGAACTAACTCTGGTATTAATATTCGTATATCAGATCTCGCTTCAATACTTTCGACATAATGGATTTTAATTTCTTTTGATTTCAAGTAGTCTTTGTACGCCATCATACTCGCGCGATGAAAGCCTATTTTTTGTTTATGAAAAGGATACTGTCGAAAAAA
>JAHDBI010000068.1:7712-18418 GCA_020630475.1 Saprospiraceae bacterium | reverse complement strand
TACTCGCGCGATGAAAGCCTATTTTTTGTTTATGAAAAGGATACTGTCGAAAAAACAAATATTCTTCAACAAGATAAACCTCATCACAATGCTCCAAAAGCGCATGTGATTTAAGTAATTGCGTTGGAAATAATATCGCTATCTTTTTCATGTTTGTATTTATTTCGTCTACAACGTTCACTACAATATTTTACTTCGTCCCAGTTGTTAGTCCACTTTTTTCTCCAGTTAAAAGGGAGTTGGCAAACCACACATATTTTAGATGCTAAGTCTCCTTTCTTACGATGCTTCATTTTTTACGTTTAACATGGGTGCCTAAAATTCTATGGCGTTCTTTTCTCACCATTGGATCCTTTTTCAATGCATACAATTTGTCTTTGGCTTGCTTTAAGATTTTATTTTCATGGACGATCGGTTTAGGGTAATCCTTTCCTATTTCGATCTTATGATATTGTTGATCCATTAATGTCATCTTCCATGGTTCATGAATCAACACTGATGGAACTTCAGACAATTCTGGAACCCATTTTTTGATAAAAATTCCTTCAGGATCTTGATCCATTGATTGTTTGATAGGATTATAAATCCGAATCGTATTTACACCAGTGACTCCTGCTTGCATTTGAAACTGTGGGTAGTGAATTCCTGGCTCGTAATCTAAAAACAATCGCCCAAGATAATAGGCACCATCTCTCCAATCCTGGTCTAAATGGTGACAAAGAAAGGAAACGACCATTGCCCTCATTCTAAAATTAATCCAACCAGTCTGAATCAAGCAACGCATACATGCATCCACTAATGGAAATCCTGTCATGCCATTTTCCCATGCTTTAATGAGTGTCTGATCTTTTTGTTTTTCTAATCGCTCGTAGCCTTGATTGATACATTTTGTCTCGATACTACATTCAACTTCAAACTTTTGAATGAAGTGACAACGCCATTGCAGTCGCATTAAAAATGAATCAAAAACTCGTTTGTACCTTAAGTAATGCGCATGACCTTTGATGAAATGGAAGACCTGCTTCGAACTAATATTCCCCCAGGCTAAGTAGGGTGAAATGCGTCCACAGGATAGTCTGCTCTCCGTAGGTTTGGAAATATGACGAGAATAATTTTTGCCTCGATCCATGGCAAAAGAAGAAAGATATTTAAAGGCATTCATTTCTCCTGCCGGCTGAAACTGCTGGGTTTCTGGTTTGTCAGTTTTATTATTTCCGTGGGCTGAATCGTGGAAAGGATGGTCAATGGATTTTAAAGTGCTTGGGCTATAATGATTGACCACTAAGGGTGCGCTCATTGTTCTGTACCATTTTTTATCCCATTGAATTCGATTCTTAAGTCCTCGTATTACACCACCTCTTTGCTCTTCTATCCATTCTATTTGATGGTGAACAAATAATTTTTTTATCGCCTTATCTCTATTCCATGTGATTTGAATTCCATTTTCCTCGTAAGAAAAAACCTTTTGGATATTATAATGGTCAATGAAATATTGAAACACTTCCACCGCTTCGCCGAAGCAAGTCACTACTTGCCTTTTGTACTGCTTCAATTCTAAATTCATTTGACGAATGGACTCCTTACAAAACTCAATATGCCTATTGCTTGTATCAGGATAATGGATCAGAGAAGGTTCAAATACATATAATAGGATATAATTTACTTCTTCCAGTTCGGCTTTCGCCAATGGTAGATGATCTTGTGTTCTAAGATCTCTTTTTAACCAGACGATATTCAAATCTGGTTTATCCACGTTTAATTTCTTTTTTACACTTTTTCCAGAATCCAAAAAATGAAGGGAAGTAACCTTTTACATTAAACATCCAATCTCTTGAATCTTCGAGACCTCGATAATGTTCATTTGTAGGGTGTTCTTTGAATATAATATTTTGATGGTCAAGGATCTTTTCTAGTTCATCGAATTCAGCTACAAATATTTTGAGATCCTCAATATTCGCCGAAAGGCTTAACATGAAATCGATGCACTTTTGTTGGACTGGATATTCCTCAAAAAAACTAGGTTCTATTAATAGTATTCTTTGAGCATCTTCTTCGGCTCTCCACTTTGGGTCTAGGTTGTAATAATTGTAAATCAGGCTTTTTTTGTTTGGATGTATATCACCCTGAGTCGCTGGCAAAACATAATTGTAAGTAACTTCTGTTGTTTCTTTTAAAGAAGCAGGTATGTCAATTTCTTCAAAACTTCCATAGGGTACATCCATAAATGTGTGACGCTGATCCGAATTGAAATACTTATTGATATTTTCCTGATTGGCGTAGTATTTTTTATTCGCATTCGCTCCTGCCACCCATTGCCAACTCAATGCATTGCTTGCCCAATCACCATCTAATAAATGGCTGTACATCCATTGAGCTGGCTTTCGCCAATGTGATGCTCCTATGTTACAAGTCAAGGAGGCTACATACATTCTCATATGATTGTGCATATAACCCGTTTCGTACAGATCTCGAATTCCCTTGTCTATAGCATGGATCCCTGTTTGTGCTCTGATAATTCCCTGAGGAATTGAATGGTTTGACATCTTTTCTTGTGGTCGCTTTAAATCTTGATTGATTTCGTGACCCTTGACTATCCATACCTGCTGCCAATAATCTCTCCATGCTAATTCTTGTACAAATTTTTCGATTTTGTACCAAGGTAGCTGAAGGGATAAAATGTGCAGAAAAACTTGTTGGGTCGAAATAACGCCTCTAGAGATATAAGGGCTTAATTTAGAAATAGCTCCATCATGATAATTTCTGGTTTTACCATAGCGAACTGGATCTACTGATTTTATCCTGTCAAGAATTAAATGATAATGCGATGGGAATGGCAAGACCTTTTCGTTTAGTTCTTACTTATAAACTACTGGTAACTAAATAAGTTTAAAGTTTTTATTGGAAGCATTTAACCTCAGAGGGAAGTACTTAAGCCTTACCTACATCCTCGAATTAGTTTAGAAGAAATCTAATTGACTCATGACGATTATAAACTGAATAATTTCTTGTCTAGAGCTATGTAATAGCTTGTCCCTTTTCCTATTTGACTTTCGAGAGAGATGTTGCCGGATAGTCCGTCAACTATTTTTTTGCACATGGCCAAGCCTATTCCTGAGCCCTCGTACTGACTGTTATTATGTAATCGAGAAAACATTTCAAATATTCGATCCTTGTATTTATTTGGTATACCAATGCCATTATCCTTGACCTCAATAACAACTTGATTAGAATTTATTTTGTGACTGATTTCAATTAAGGGAATTTCAGATTCGTTGTACTTAAGGCCATTCTCTATTAGAGATTTAAATAGGAAGTACATTTTAGTTTTATAAACCTTAATAATAGGAAGTGTCTCTTTGACAATTATTTTCCCATTTCGACTTTTGATGTATTCCGAAATCGAATCTTGAATAAAGTCAATGAGTTGATTAAGGTCTACATCTTCTACATTGGCGTCTTGAGAAGAGACTTTAGAATACTCTAAAACATCTTTAATCAAAGTATTTAATTTGTTGCTTCCGTCTTTAATAAATTTCAAATATCTATGAGCCTGCTCATTTGGATATCCCTCAAGTTCTTTTTCTAATAGATTAGAAAAGCTAATCATATTAATGAGTGGGGTTTTTAGGTCATGTGAAGCAATGTGCGCAAATCGTTCTAATTCTTGATTACTTTCCCTTAGCGCACTCGACTTTTGCTTCAATAAATTATTGTTTTTAATAAGTACAGTTTGTTGGGACAACAATTTATTTTTCTGTTCATCGATTCTGGAATTTTGTTTTAAATGTATCCTTCGAAAAATGGTTATCGAAACTGAACCTATAATTAAGAATGCAATATTTTCTAATAAGTATTCCTCTTTGCTCGCCGTAAAATTTAGGTTTGTTTCAGATTTGAAATAAGCGTAAAATTGAAAAGCAATTGTAAAAAGAAGAAAATGATAAGTTATTTTGGGTAGTGCAAAGCTTACAAAAAGCAAAAAAACAATAAACCATTTTTGATTATAAGAATAAATTAGACCTGTATCGATGATGTTCATTATGAGTATTACAGCCCCACCGAGTAGAAAAAAGTAAAAAGCAAAATCGAGATTTCTTTGAAATTTCATCAGTACAAAGACGGTAAGACAAAATGCTAATAATTCGAGGGCATTTTCTCCTTCGAAATATCCAAATACTTGACAGATGATCATTACTAATGAAAAGGCAATCGTGATTAGAGACATCCAAAGAATGGTTCTAACTTTATATTTTTCTTCAAACGATAAAATCGTCGTATCACGAATAAAAAAATCTATAAATTTATTTTCTGTCTCGTCTGTCTGCATAAATTAAGGTCCAGTGTCTTTGACTTTTTTTAGTTTTAGATTAACTCTTTAATTTTTAAAGCAGATAATGGTTTTTCTAAAATTCTTTTTACAATTGGATATTTAACAAGCTTTTCATGATCAAATTTACTCGAAGACGTGGTGAGCATAAAGATCTGATAAGGGTACTTTAGAAAATTCTCCGGCGATTTTTGAATATGGTCTACAATCTCCCAGCCTGAGATTTTCGGCATATTAATATCCAAAAAAAGATAATCTGGTTTTTGTTCTTCTAATTTGGACAATGCAACTTCGGGGTCATCTAGAATAAAAAAGGATCCAATTTCCTTGATTTCACTTAATATAATTTCATGATACACATTCGTAGCATAATCATCGTCAAGAAAATAAAATATTGGCCCCATTTATTTTTTGTCTTATTGGGAAGAAATAGAGATTATGTTTTGCCCTTTATTAAATGCATTCAAAATTAATACAAAACTTCAAAATAATTCTAGAACTCCATCTTCTCCACAATCCTCGCATTACTTGTAGCGATAAACTGTGTCTCTGGAAATTCTTTTTCTGAAACGGCTAACTTTTCAAATCTTCTAACATTTCTTTCGGAAGTAGGTAGATTGTTTTCTGTGTTATACCATTTTAGAGAACCAGGTAAAAGAAGGAGACGTGTTTTGCTCCAATCTTCATATTTAATCCAGCCAATGCGGTCGGACGGTTTATCTGATTTATAGGTCACCGTGTAACCCAACCATTCCATTTGATGCGTCTCTGGATGATAGTGAATGAAGTATTCGTCTTTTGGGCTTACGCCAATGTTGTCTTTATAGGAAATTCTAAATCCGGGATAATCAATACCATCAAAATTTAAATCTTCGACCTTCTCATAATTGATCCCTTCGTCGGCCAGCACAAAAGGTTGTGCGAAAAAGTAGAACATCAGATTGGTATAAAAAATTGGATCTTTATTACTCGTCGAATCAGCCTCTATCCAATATTGAGTTCCATCAAAACCCGTTTTAGATGTAGACGATTCCGTTCGCTCTCTACGATTCTTTAGGTCAATCCATTGTTTTTCAAGCTCATCTCCTTTGATGATATGATACGACATCGAATGCATGTTGTTCCATCGATCTAGTCCACCATGAGCATCAAAGACTTTTTTAAGGTCTTCCGGATAAACTTTTTCTTGATTTTCTTTTAAAGGAACTTCAATATCCGTCGTTTTGGTTTCTTGTTTACAAGAAAATAATAAGCAGCAAAGTAGACAAAGACTAATATATCTCATGGCTTTATTTTATCATGAGATGTGAAGTTAACTAAACGAATCCATGTGCTAATTGCATTTAGACGATTTGTTTAGGTATTAATTAAGGTATAGTCTTTAGTTTGACCATATGACTTGTTCGTCATTGGCATTTTCAACAAAATTTATTCCTTCACAATCTACAATGCCTGCAATAGTTCCTAGCGAACAAATTTCAACACAATTCTCATCCACTACAAGAGCAGCACCATCAGGAGTATTAGGCATTAAGTCAAACAAGTATACATGACGATCATTAAACCAATACTGAAATACTCTAGCATCTGGATCAGTGTTGGTGGAATTTAGTAAATCAATTTCCGCTTGAATGCACTTTGGAATACTGCGCTCTTCAGAAGAGTTTGAACAGGATATGATTGAAAGGACGGTAGCTAAAATGAATAGGATTCTCATAATATTATTTAAAGCTAAAGACTGATCATTTAAAAAAATGGTTGGGTAGAGTCTAGCTTATTTTGCCGTGCTATAATATTTCAATTGATCCAAATCCCAATCAATGACTAATCCTCCAGCGAGACTTCGTGCTATTTCGGCACCGTATAAATATTCACACAGATACAAGGCAGCTTCAAAGGATTTAGCACCACCTGCTGAAGTGATAAACTTTCCGTCATGAACAAATAACACATCAGATTTGACGTCAAGCTGAGGAAACATCTTCTTGTATTTTGCGATATCACTAGGAAAGGTGGTCGAGGAGACGCTGTCTAGTAATCCGGCTTTCGCCAATACAAATGCGCCGTCACAATGAGAGGTGACATATGCTGCATTGGTTCCCACTTTTCTCACAAATTCAATCATGTTCTCATTTTCTAAATCAGTATCCAAATGGTGTTCTGCACTTGGAATCACCAGAATATCAATATGCGGAATAATATCCTTAGTGTAATCGTAATCTGGAAGGATACGCATTCCTTCAAAACTCAATACTGGATCCAGATTGTCCGCCACAGTAAAAACATTCATGGCTTTGATCCCGTCCCTAAACTTGGTGTGCTGAAAAATATCAAAAGGAGCTGTAAGTTCTGTATTGTATACACCATCCATGATTAGAAAACCCACATTGTATCTACCTTCGACAATTTCTGGTTGAAATGAAGGAACATTATTAAGGGTAGCATCGTTATTCTTTTCGGCGCAAGCCACAAACAAAAGACAACAGAAGAAGTATTTATAAATATGCATGGTTGTACTTAAAATCCTTAATTTCGAATCCTTGATTTATCAAAAATAGCACTTATGAGATACTTGTCCGTACTATTCATTTTTTTCATTGGTTTCAACTTGCATGCTCAAAAAGAAATCACGCTAGAAGACATCTGGCAAGACTATACGTTTTATGCTAAATCTGTTCCCGGTTTTAACTTCATGAAAAACGGTAAAAACTATACGCGTTTAGAAGACAATAGCGTAAAAGTTTATGACCTGACGACAGGTAAAATGACAGAAACTTTGTTAACTGGTGATGAATTAAAAGGTAAGTCTGGATTCAATGGAAAAATAGGAAGCTATAGTTTTAGTAATGATGAATCAAAGATTTTAATCAAGTCGGAAAGTGAATCGATATACCGTAGGTCTTCTAAAGCATTTTTTCATGTTTATGATCGTAAGTCAAAATCACTGACAAGTATTTATAATGATGACAAGATTAGTTACGCTAGCTTTTCTCCAGACGCCAGCATGGTCGCATATGTGTGGGAAAATAATCTCTACTATTTTGATCTTGATTCAGAAGTCACCCTTCCGATCACTTTTGATGGTGAAAAAAATAAAATCATTAATGGTGCTACAGATTGGGTATATGAGGAAGAGTTCGCTTTCGCGAAAGCTTTTGAATGGAGTCCTGATGGAAAGAGTATTGCTTATCTAAGGTTTGATGAATCTGAAGTAAAGGAATTTACGATGACAAGATACTATGATGGTATGTATCCGATTTATGAGACGTTCAAATATCCTAAAGTAGGAGAGGATAATGCAAAGGTTTCAGCGCATATCTACAATTTAAAAAAGGAGGAGTCCATGGCTGTTGGGATGGGTGATATGAATGATATGTACATACCTCGAATTAAGTGGACAAGGGATCCTAATAAGTTGTGTGTGTATAAAATGAATCGTCATCAAAATCAATTGGACTTAATGTTGGCTGATGCCAAAACAGGACGTACTGATTTACTATTAAGTGAAACCAACAAATACTACATTGATGTTACCGATGATATTCGATTTTTGAAAAATGGAATAGAATTCATTTGGACTAGCGAGAAGTCTGGATACAATCATATTTATGTCTACAGCATGAAAGGAAATGAGTTGCGTCAATTGACAAAAGGTGAGTTCGACGTGACTTCTTTTTATGGAGTCGATGAAAAAAATAATAAGGTATTTTATCAAGCGGCTGCAAAATCCCCAATGCAAAGAGAAGTGTATCAAGTGTCTTTAGATGGTAAATCTTCAAAGCAAATGGTTTCTGTGGACGGAACCAGTAGAGCTCAATTCAGTAGCACCTTCGATTATTTTGTTTTAAATAATAGTTCGGCAAATCGACCTGCTACGTATACTGTTTATGATAAAAACAGCAAAAAAGTAAGGCTTATCGAAGGCAACAAGGACTTGAATTATAAAATGCGCGAATACAATGTTGCTTCTGTTGATTTCATGAAAATACCGAATGAGGGCAATGGAGATTTAAACGCTTATATGATTAAGCCTACAAACATGGACAAGGGTAAAAAATATCCTGTCTTGATGTATGTATATGGTGGTCCTGGAAGTCAGACCGTAAACGATAGTTGGGGTGGAAATAATTATTGGTGGTATCAGATGTTAGCCCAACAAGGATACATTGTGGTGAGTGTCGATAATAGAGGTACAGGAGCAAGAGGAGAAGAGTTTAAGAAGATGACCTATCAGCAATTAGGCCATTACGAAACTTTAGATCAAATTACGGCGGCTAAATATTTAGCGACTCAAGATTATGTGGACCCAGAAAGAATAGGAATATGGGGATGGAGTTATGGTGGATATATGTCTTCTAATTGTATACTCAAAGGAGCGGATGTTTTTAAAGCGGCAATGGCTGTAGCACCGGTAACCAATTGGAAATGGTATGACACCATCTATACTGAAAGATACATGAGAACAAATGGAGAAAATCCAGAAGGTTATCATGACAATTCACCAATTTACTTTGCGGACAAATTAAAAGGCGCTTATTTATTAGTACACGGTGTAGCGGATGACAATGTTCATTTTCAACATACGGTAGAAATGGCGAATGCTTTGATTAAAGCCAATAAACAATTTGACACCTATTTTTATCCTAATAGAAATCATGGAATCTATGGTGACAATGCTAGAATACATTTATACACTAAGATGACGAATTTCATAAAAAACAACTTATAACATTGGCAAAAGAGAGAGTCATAGAAATCATTAAGAGAAAGGCAAAATATGAATATCATTTTTTGCAGGAATTGGAAGCTGGAATTCAATTGACGGGAACGGAAGTGAAATCTGTAAAAGCCGGCAATGCCAATTTAAGTGATGCATATTGCATGTTTAAAAACGGTGAGCTTTATGTTAAGAGTATGTACATCGCCCCTTATGATTTTGGAAACGTAAATAATCACGAAGAACGACGGGATAGAAAGTTGTTGCTGAGAAAACCAGAATTAAAGAAACTAGAGAAAAAAACGAAAGAAAAAGGATTCACCGTTGTTCCCTATCGTATGTACATTTCGGAGAGAAGAAAAATAAAGCTTGAAATCATTTTAGGACAAGGAAAAAAATCCTACGATAAACGAGCGACAATAAAAGATCGAGAAAATAAGAGAAATCTAGACAGAATAAAAAAGGCAAATATTTAAATCCTGACTCTAGTTCCTAATCCAAGAGAAATGCTATTGATTCTGTCTTCATTTGGACCGATACCTGCATTAAATATATTTCCTTGATAAAGGGAGAATAATGAAAGCTCTACTCTGTCACTTAAATTGTAATTAACACCTGCTCCAAAATTCATGGATAAGTAGGCGTTGTCCAAGAGACTTCCACCCTCTAATAGCCCTCTTTCAAAAGGCTTATCCTCTAATACCGCATTTGTCGGGGTAATAGCCGGCGAAGTAGGAAAAGGAATAATATTGTCCTCTATATCATAATGAGAATTGATGACCAAATTCGCGGAAAGCCCTACCGTGCTATATAAATTGAATCGCTCTCCCTCGAAATATTTTAAATTAAGGTTTAGCGGAACAGAAATTACATTAAAGAATATCCTTTGTAAAGAAGTTCGGTGATATCCATCGTCACTCCGATATGTTTCATTGATGATCTCAGGAACATAGGATTTAGTGCTGTAAGATAGACCCGTCTCTACTTCGAATCTGTCAAATTCTTTTACAATTCCTAAACCTCCAGATAATCCTAATGCAGTTGTTTCATATCCAGAAACATTATAGAATTTATCAAAAGAAGAATAAACGAGGTTGTTGTCACCTTGTACAAATGCTTTTATCCACCAGTTGTTATTGCTGTCTTGAATTCTATGTACAGGAGTAATGATATTTGTATGAAGTGCCAATTCATCGCGTTCCACACTTAAACTCGAAAGATTATTTTTTAACGGATCAATGGACAAGATTTCAGCATACTTATCAGTGGTTGGAAGTACTGCTTCTTTAATTGGACCTAGAGAAGCCGGCAAGTCATTGTCAATAAATGAATAAGTATTTTCCTTACTGATCTTTTCTTCGCTGGTAATGTTTGTATTTCGAGCTCTATTTGAAATCCTTACTTTGGAAGATAAATCAACTTCATTAGAAGTTAAATCAATGTAATCTAATGCATTACTTGAACTTAGGTCAGTTGGGCTAGGAAGTACGGCTAACTGAGCAATATGTTCATGATGATTTACATTTCCTCGTTTAGTTTTAAGGATATCCTTGAAGTTCCACACTGAAAATAGAAGCAATAATACGATAGTTGCCTCCAGAGCTTTGACCGTGATGATCCTTCTTCTTAATCTAGCGTGTTCGGCTATTTTGTTTTCTAATA
>JAHDBI010000068.1:0-7612 GCA_020630475.1 Saprospiraceae bacterium | reverse complement strand
ACCGTGATGATCCTTCTTCTTAATCTAGCGTGTTCGGCTATTTTGTTTTCTAATAAAGGCCAAGTACTCGCGTCATATGGTGTTTGAAAACCATCAAAGGCCTCGGTTATTTTAGAATCAAATTGTAAGTCTGCTTCTTCAGAAGAGAAGGCTTGATCTGCTTTAACAGAATCTGAAAGTCGATCCCAACCCAACACTGGGCCTTCTTCTTGAAGACCTTCCAGTTTACCTCTTAATATGTTGTCAAATTCTTTATCGATCATATTTCACTTCCTTTGCCAATAGTATTGCTTTTAGTTTCGTTCGGGCTTTCACCAAATTAGATCGTGAAGTACTCTCAGTAATGTTGAGTTGTTGACCAACTTCCTTATGAGAGAATCCTTCGATCACATAAAGGTTGAAAACCATGCGATAGGCAGGAGTGAGCAATTGAAGCGCGTCGAGTATCTCTTTGGCTGAAATTTGGCTTATTGCATCGGGGTCATTAGATTGAACGGAATATGCAGTGTCTAAATCTTCTGTCCTTCTCCTTTTTCGTTTACGATAAAAGTCAATCGCTGTATTGATCAAAATTCGCTTCATCCACGAATTAAGAGAAGTTCCGGCTTTATACTTAGACATGTTTCTAAATATTTTAATGAATCCGTCATGTAAAATGTCCAAGGCATCTTCCCTATTATTTGCATAGCGAAGGCATACCGGCATTAACATGGAAAAATTATCTTCATAGAGTTTTTGTTGCGCCCATGACTCTTGTCGGACACATGCGCTTATGAAGTCATCTTCATTTGATGATATGTCTATTACATAATCCATCTAACTAATGTACAGCGATTTGGTTTTTATATCAAAACTAAACTGTAAGTATAACGTCTTAATAACATTTACGCTGTTTTTCTTAACATTCTTTTGAGGGTATACCCTGAGTTTTGCCTTTCGGCGAATGTGAAAGATCAACGTGAACTCAAAATTTTTCATGAATTATATAAGTTGGGTAGAAAACACATGTGATTTAACTTTCATGCGACATGTCTTTTAAGTATTTTTGAGTTCAATTTTAATATTAAAGATGGCAGCAAATCAAGAGGTCTTTTTATCTGGAATGTACAAGGAATATTTTCTCGATTACGCTTCGTATGTAATCTTAGAAAGAGCTGTTCCTGGTATCATAGATGGATTTAAACCAGTGCAACGAAGAATTCTGCATAGTATGAAGCAGATGGATGATGGAAGATTTCATAAGGTGGCCAATATCATTGGGCAAACCATGCAATATCATCCACATGGTGATGCAGCTATAGGAGCCGCTCTTGTCAATATGGGTCAGAAAAACCTTCTGATTGATACTCAAGGAAATTGGGGTGATATCCATACAGGTGATTCGGCAGCAGCCCCAAGATATATAGAAGCTAGATTAACGAAGTTTGCTTTAGAGGTAGCATTCAATCCGCAGACTACAGAATGGCAAATGTCTTACGATGGTCGAAAAAAAGAACCGATCAATTTGCCCGTCAAATTTCCTATGGTATTGACTTCTGGTGTAGAAGGTATTGCTGTTGGACTTTCAACCAAAATTTTACCACATAATTTCCAGGAGTTAATTAAGGCTTCAATTAAAATCCTCGAAGACAAAAGATTCAAAATATATCCGGATTTCCAACAAGGAGGAATGATTGATGTCAGTGAATACAATGATGGAAAAAGAGGTGGAAGAGTAAAAGTAAGAGCGAGAATTGAACAAATTGATAAAAATACGCTCGCCATTAAAGAACTCCCATATGGCGTTACAACCAACAATTTGATCGATAGTGTCATCAAAGCCAATGAAAAGGGACAAATTAAGATCAAAAAAATTACAGACAACACAGCTAAGGAGGTTGAGGTAAGAGTAGATCTCGCACCTGGTGTTTCCCCAGATGTGACCATGGATGCTCTATACGCATTTACAAACTGCGAAATTTCTATTTCTCCCAATGCTTGTGTCATCATAAATGATAAACCACATTTTCTGACGGTATCAGAAATTCTTAAGATCTGTACTGCACAGACGAAAGAATTATTACGCCTAGAACTAGAGATTAAAAAATCAGAACTCGAGGAGAAATGGCACATGTCAAGCCTCGAAAAGATTTTCATCGAAAATCGGATTTATCGAGATATTGAAGAATGTGAAAGTTGGGAAGAAGTATTAATAGCCATCCAAGAAGGTTTGGAGAAATTTGTTGTCACCCCAAAGGATAAACCCAAAAAGACGGATAAGAGAATTCGACTTTTGAGAGATATTACGGAAGATGACCTAGTTCGTCTTACAGAAATCAAGATCAAGCGAATTTCAAAGTACAATACATTCAAGGCTGACGAATTAATCGCTAAAATCGAAGAAGATTTAAAACAAGTAAAATATGATTTGGCGCACTTAACAGAGTTTGCCATTGCCTATTACGAGAGATTGTTGGAGAAGTTCGGAAAGGGGAGAGAGCGTCGCACGGAGATCAGTGCATTTGAAACCATCAAGGTAAGGCAAGTAGTGGCCAATAATGCTAAACTTTATGTCAATTATAAAGAAGGTTTTATAGGGACAGGATTGAAAAAGGACGAATTCATTTCCGAATGTTCAGATATCTCCGACATTATTGCTTTCACTAAGGATGGTAAATTCAAGGTGGTCAGAATTTCAGATAAGGTATTTATAGGAAAGAATATTGTCCATGCGGCAGTTTGGAAAAAAGGGGATGATCGTACAACCTATAATATGATCTA
This sequence comes from Saprospiraceae bacterium, assembly GCA_020630475.1. Lineage (GTDB taxonomy): Bacteria > Bacteroidota > Bacteroidia > Chitinophagales > Saprospiraceae > JAHDCZ01. Next base: position 4,852 of record JAHDBI010000068.1, on the reverse strand, counting down.
TGTAGACGCAGGTACTGGTAAGTCCATGGCGAAGCGATTTAACATTAAATCCATAACTCGAGATAAGGAGTATGATCTAACAAAAGGGGTTAAAGGATCTAAGGCTTTGTATTTTGCCGCCAATCCAAATGGAGAATCAGAGAAAGTTCAGATTTTATTATCACCGACCTGTTCGGCTAAAAAGAAAAACTTTGAATTTGATTTTGCAGATTTAGCCATAAAAGGAAGGGCGTCACAAGGAAATATAGTGACGAAGTATCCAATCAGAAAAGTCAGCCTTATTGAAAAGGGGAAATCGTCTCTTGGGTCTGAAAAGATTTGGATGGACGAGGTAAGTGGTCGTTTAAATAAAGATGAACGCGGTATATACATTGGCGCGTTTGATACAGGTAATCAGATCATTGCCATCTTTAAAAATGGTACCTACGAAATTCAAGATTTGGATCTCAATAAAAAGTTTGATGCTGATCAATTGCTTGAAATAAAGAAGTGGGATAATGATGTGATCTCAGCGGTTTATTACGAAGGTGATAAAGGATGGGTGATGGTTAAGCGATTTCAGGTAGAGACGAGTAAGGTGGGTGAACGCTTTAGTTTTATAACCGAAAGCAAAGGGTCTAAACTTTATATGGCTACTCTCCACAAGGAACCCATGGTGAGTTATAGTATAAAGGCAAAAGGTGCTAAACAAGAAAAGTCATTGAATCTAAAAGAGTTTATTGATGTAAAAGGATGGAAGGCACTTGGAAATAAATTGGAAGAAGCAAAGATTTTGAAAATAAGCTTAGACTCGAAAGCTGAAGAAATTGTAGGTCATTCTACATCTATAGAAGCAGTAAAAAATGTAGAAAATGAGGATGCGCCTAAGTCTAAAAATGAAACGACTAAAGAGACGTCAACTAAGTCAAAGAAGGACGATTCGTTAACTGCCGGTGATACCATAGAATTTGATTTTTAAAATATGAAACGAATACTTCATGCCGTAATAGTTGTACTGATAATATCTGCATGTGGTAACTCGTCCGAAATTTTCAAGATTACACTTGGTTCTTGTAATGACCAAAATGACCCACAAGTGCTTTGGAATGATATTGCCGAAGAACAATCCAATCTTTGGATTTGGCTAGGAGATAATATTTATGCTGATACTGAGGATATGGGTGAGATGAAAAGAGCCTATCAAAAGCAACTCAATAATCCGGCTTATTCAAGCTTTAAAGAATCGATTGAAGTTATAGGTACATGGGATGATCATGATTATGGAGTCAATGACGGTGATCGCACTTATGAACCAAAAGCGGAAAGTAGAGATTTAGCTCTTGAGTTTTTAGGAGTTGATAAACAACGAAAAATTTGGGATCGTGAGGGCATGTATCAGAGTTACGAATATTCCATACAAGGAGTATTATTGAGGGTTATACTTTTAGATACAAGATATTGGAAAGACCCCATCGCTCGAACAAGCAGTGGTTATGTAGCCGATCCATCTGCAGATCTTTTAGGAAAGGATCAATGGGACTGGTTGGAAAACGAATTGAAGAAAAAAGAAGATGTTTTGATCATTGCGAATGGGACACAAGTTATTCCAGAAGACCATAAGTATGAAAAGTGGGCAAATTTTCCTTCCAGTCGCCAACGCTTTTTTGATCTTTTGGATCAAGAAAAAACAGAACGGATTTTATTGGTTTCTGGAGATCGTCATCTTGCCGAAATTTCTAAAATTGACTTGAAATCCAAAACTGTCTATGAATTAACCACAAGCGGGATGACGCATAGTTATGACGGTGTAGGTGAAGAAAAAAATATTCATAGAATTGGTGAATTATATCCACAGCTCAACTACGGAGTCATCAAAGTAAAATCTGATAAAAGTTTGGAATTAGAGATTAAAGGTCAGAACGGTTTTAAGCATTTATCGTTAAGCTTTTGATTTTAAACGGGCTCCAAGCTTTTAAACTCACCATCAGGTAAAACGATTTCTATTTCATCCTTTAATTTAATTTTTCCCCCCTTTAATACAATAGCCATAACTCCTGCCTTTCGGATCAATTGACCTTTTTCATCTTTGTCAATCACCGCTTTCATCAAGCCTTTTTGGATACCATCTAGTTGTTTACATGGATTTCTAAGACCCTTAATTTGTATTTGGCTTTCGCCAATGTTTAAGATTGTATCTGTAGGAAGTGTCAAAAGATCAATGTTGCGGGTGGTGATGTTTTCACCCATTTCTCCTGGAGCGATATTAAATCCCTTCGATTTTAATTCATCTAGCAACTCCTCATGTATTAAATGCACCTGTCGAAAATTCGGCTTCTTTCCAAATTTTATGAGTAAGTAACGATGTTTTACGGTTGCTCCAGCATGAGCATCACCTTCAATTCCATGATTTTCGATCAATTGCACCTCTTCCACATTCTCTTTGACCATAGAATGAGTGGGACTTAAGGATAGTGCAATGACTCTAGCTTTATTCATAATCCAAGATATACTTAAGTTTTATACAAGACTATTGATTTCACGAAACGTAAAAAAAATAGCGTTGAAGAATTTATTTGTCAATTTAATGAAATGGCTAATCTCGATTTCATCAATTAATCTCTAATGTGATATTCTATGGGATTAATTTGAAATAAAATTGATAATAAAAATAGAAACCATGAAAATTCAAGCAATTCTTTTCATCGCCGTATTTCAACTTTTGGCTTTTATAGCAACATCTCAATCATTAGAAGATCGTTTGAGCGAAGCGGTTATAAGTTGTGAGACAGTTTCTACAAATGCTCAAACTCTTATCCTGGAATACGATTCACTTGAAAGCGACTCATTGGCTAAAGTGATTAGTCTATGGCAAAAAGAATGCGAGTTAAGTGAGGAAATTGAACGTTTAAAAATTTTGCGGGCGATAAAAATGAGAAGCTTCAATTCTGAGGATTATGAAGATTATATAAAATATGGTTTGGGTAAATTCCGAAGCAGATTTTCTGAAATTAATCAATTAAGGCAAAAAGAAATCTATGAACGAAATAGAGCATACTATTCTTACGTGCCTTTCAATGGGGATTTAGATAAATATACTGTGAGTCTTGCTATGGATTTAATAAAGCATCAAGAGATAGGATCAGACGAATATTTTATGTGCTTGTTTCTGAGTAAACAATTTGATTTGTTTTATGAGGAAATTGAAAAAGTAGAAATTTCAACTCTGAAATCATTTCATTTTAGTTGGCGAGATGATTTGATCATTTATGATTTTGTTATTGCAGGAGGAATTACGAATCCTTTAGGGAATCTCAAAGATTATTTTTCTACATCTCCATCTTTTGGACTAGGGATTGGGTTTGAGAAAGACAATGTCAGATTTGAATTTGGGGCAGTTTTGACATTTAATAATTCTATAAAGCAATTGAACTTTAATTTTGATGGACAGAATTATAAGACTGGTGATCTCACCGAAACAAGAATTAACGTAGTGCTTTTACGAGCTATTGTGTTAAATAGGAAATACAGGGCTGAACCACTTGTTTCGATGGCTTTTAATATACTTAGTACAAATATTGATGACCCATATGCAACCGAGGATGATTCAGGAACTTATGGGGTAAATACAGTTGATATTGGGGTTGGTATTAACTTCTTAAGAAAAATGAATAGAAAAGGAGATGTAGGGTTTCACTCTTCTATCCATTTTTCACCATACAATATAGATTATCGTCTTAAAACTAAAATAGGATCATTAAAATTAGAGAATTCAGTGTTCTATAGATTTTAATCTGACTTCCCATCTAAACCCAAAGTAAGCCTGTATTTTACTTTATGTAAACAAAATAAGGGTCGTTTTATAAAATAACTCATTAACGTAGATTATTTGTGTGTTGTGTCGATTGTTTGTTTCAATAAGGTAAAGTATTGGTTTCTACTTTAGTACTAACAAAATTATAAGAGATGATTTCGGTTTATCAATTAAAGTCCAGTTTTCAAAAGCTTCTTTTGCCTATAGTTCGATTTTTAAATACAAAAGGAGTGACAGCCAATCAATTGACCATTTCGGGAATACTTCTTTCCCTCTTCATTGCATGTGCTTTTTGGTATGCAGATCAATTTCACTATTTATTCTTAGCCCTACCCATAGGCTTATTTATGAGAATGGCCATTAATGCGATGGATGGCATGATGGCTAGGAAATTTAATCAATGCTCTAAAAAAGGAGAATATCTCAATGAATTTGGTGACGTTATTTCGGACATGATCATTTTTATTCCATTGTTGAAATTTGAAAATGGTTTGTTCGCATTGGTGTTGGTGTTTATTCTTTTGAGTGCCATCAATGAATTTGCTGGGGTGTTATCAAAGGCTGTTTCTGGTGACCGTAGATATGATGGTCCAATGGGAAAGAGCGACCGGGCGTTGTTTGTAGGCCTTTATGGATTATTGTGTTTCTTTCAATTAACCACTCCTCATATCAGTTTAGCACTTTTTTTTATGGTCAATATTCTACTACTACTTAGTACTTATATCAGAATATCTAAAACTAACTTGTCATGAAATATTTAAATTTTCTTTCGGAAATCCCTGCTGAATTGAGCCTTATGGTTCAATTGATTTTTGGATTACTTGGATTGGTTTCCATTGGCCTAGTGTCTGTAGGAAAAGTAAAACCTACGTGGAATTTGTCAGAGTTAAAATTGCGTACAAAATCTTGGTGGTTTATGTCTGCTGTTTTTTTGGCTGCGATTTTAATCAATCATAAGATCTCATTTATTGCTTTGGCTTATTTGTCTTTCCTTGCATTTAGAGAAATGTATTCTTTAATGGATTTCAGGAGCGTAGATCGTAGAGCTATTTTTTGGGCCTT
>JAHDBI010000067.1:15430-20290 GCA_020630475.1 Saprospiraceae bacterium | reverse complement strand
AAATATGCATATTTTAATCATGTTGACGGTCTATTGCTTTATGAATTTGACCGTAGTAATGGAGAATTAAGTAATTTAAGGAAACTAACTATTCCGAAAACAGAACCATTAAGTTTTGCAACATGCGAATGGAGTCCAAATTCAAAGTTTTTATATCTCGCAACCGCAGATTCTTTATGGCAGGTGGAAGTGTCCTATGATGATTTAGAACAAGGAAAAGTATTTATCTCTGAGCATAATGGTGTAACTGATCCATTTTCAACACAATTTTTTGTTAGTGCCTTGGGTCCAGATTGTAGAATCTATATACGTCCTGGAAGTAGCAGTTATTCTTTTCATGTCATCCACGAACCTAATGAAAAAGGTTTAGACTGTAATTTGGAACAGCAAGGAATAGCGTTACCGGAGGTTTCATCAGTAGGTAGTTTTCCAAATTTCCCAAGATTTCGGGTAGACGAAGAAGAAAAGTGCGATCCCAATATTCTTTCTGTACTAGGAGAGGAGGTTTTTTGGACAAGAGATTTAAAAATTTATCCGAATCCAGCTTCGGATTTAATAAATATGGAATTCCCAGAGAACACTCATGGGGAATTGTATATCGTAGACATAAATGGGAAGATTGTTTTACATCAAATGGATTTTCGTAAAGAACAGATTTTAAATGTTACTTTTCTTAGTGCAGGAACAACATATTCAGTTCATTTTGTGCCTGAAAATAATGTTGAACAAGTTGTCTATGTTGGTCATTTTGTGAAAGTAGCCTCTAATTAAATAATCGTAGACCATTGATTGATGGTAAGGGAATTTATACAGCACGAGCCTTGCATTCGATTATACAAAGTACAGAGATACAAGAATATAATGATTTAATAATCAGTTTTCAATTGAAAATAGGGGTATTTCGACTTCATTAATAGGTGATTTCAAAGTGTTTCCAAGTCCAGTAGAATCCATATTGTGCATTGAAATACCAGAGTCCCGTGAGTTGAATCCAAATCAATCCATTATTCTATATGAGGTAAATGGAATAATCGTAAAGGAAGCAAACAATTTGTCTTTTAACAAGTATAAAATAAATGTAAGTGATCTGCTTAACGGAATGTATATTCTTAACTTTAGAGATACAGATTCGGTTCTGTATACACAAAAGGTGGTAATTGTAAAATAGATGATTCGATTATTGGTTTTATTAATGGTTGTAAATTCTTCTTCTATTTCTGCTCAAAAAGAGGATTATAATTGGTTGTTTGGATATGATTACAATGTTGAAACAGAAGAGTTCCATGGAAGTGTTTTAGGTTTTGATGAAAATAAAATGCTCTATTATACAACTCGCCTAGGTGGTCCGATGGGGTCTTATATTAGTTCAATAAGCGATGTGAACGGAGATTTGGTTCTGTATACGAATGGTTGTAGCATATTTAATGCATCCCACCAAAAGGTAGTTAACGGAGAAGGGTTGAACCTTGGGAATGTATATGAAACTCATTGTTCAAATGGTTACAGTTATACGGGTGTAGGTGATGTATTGATCTTACGTGATCCGTTAGAAGAACATGCCTACTATGTAATCCATAAAACACATCAATTGATTTCTGAACCTTTTGTTGATGTTATTACTCCTCAAATTCACTACACGTATGTAGATATGTCTCTCAACAATGGGCAAGGAGAAGTTATTGAAAAGAATGTTGTATTATTTGAGGATCAAAAAAGTGTTGGTGGTTATTTAAATGCGTGTAAACATTCTAATGGGTCAGATTGGTGGATTGTTCAGCCATTAGACAGTTCTTATTCGTATGCCGTTTTTTTATTGAATGAAGATGGGATTAATTTGTCAGGAATAAATGATGAAGGTCCATATTTTGATGGTCAAGCCGAGTTGTCACAGTCTGTTTTTAGTCCAGATGGTACGAAGTTTCTGTTATTTAATTATAGAGAAGGTTTGGTTGTCCATGATTTTGATAGAACAACAGGCCTCATATCGAACATGTTACAAATTCCAATTTTAGAAGATGTTCGAGTAACGGGAATTGCTATTTCACCGAACAGTAGATTTGCGTATTTGTCAGCTGTTGTTGAAGTATTTCAAGTTGATCTTTTGGCAGAAAATATTGCTGAATCTAAAGTGAAAGTGGGAGAATGGGACGGTTTTGAAGATCCTTCACCAGCTACTTTTCATCTAGCAATGTTAGGACCTGATTGTCGAATATATATTAGTACACCGAGCGCTAATAAATATTTACACATAATTCACAATCCAAATGAAATGGGATTAAATTGTAATTTAATTCAACGTGATGTCGAATTACCCAGGAATAAATCTCTTTATTCAATGCCGAATTATCCGCATTATCGGATGGGCGATGAATCTGTATGTAATCCGTTTATAACTGGAGTACAAAAATTTGCTAACATAGATGACAATTACCTGAAAATATTTCCGAATCCAACTTCTGGAATCGTCACTGTTCGTAGTACTCGCATTGATAAAATTAAAATCATAAACCTTCTAGGTAATGTTGTTCTTACAGAAACTAATGTTGGCACAGAACAGGTTCAATTAGATATATCTCATCTAAATTCTGGTTTATATTTCTTACACGTTTTGAATCAAAACTCCGAAAGGTACGAAGTGAGAAGTTTTATCAAGCAGTAAAAGCACGAAATTCGCTGGATATAGCAATCGACAAGAACAACATATTCAATTATAGATTGATATTCTCTCAGAATTTGGGAATACTGAGTTAAGAATAGTAAAAGATTTACTGAATAGTAGGGGAAAAAGGTTGAAAATGCCTAAGCAATCAATGTAAAAAAAAAGGACCTAAATCAAAGATTTAAGTCCTTTTTGTCTAGTAGCCCGTAGGGGAATCGAACCCCTGTTACCAGGATGAAAACCTGGCGTCCTAACCCCTAGACGAACGGGCCAAAACATCGCTTTTCTGTTAAAGCAACGCAAATATATTATCTTATTTCTTTTTGCAAAAATAATCACCCTTATCTTTCTATAATATTAATGATTTATATCCATTAAAAGATGGTGACATTTTTGCTTTGAATTAGTTATGCTTACTAGAAACGTATTCACTCTACTGTTTTTATGGCTATTTACCTTACTCGGACATAGTCAATGGGGTAGTTCGCTCCATAGAGGAGGGGTTCCAATGTCTCCATTGAATGAAACGCTACAAAAGACTCAGAGTGCCTTAATCTCGCATAGAATTGACGATGTAAATGTCTATGAGGAGCTAGAAAGGGATGAAACACTTCAGGTATACCGCTACGCGACGACAAAAAATCTAAATATTGACTTTGTGGACAATGCAGAGCTCACAACATTAGAAGGTGGGGATTATGTTTATCGATTAAAATTAGAAGCCAATCTCGATTACGGCACTGGTTTACTACTTGAGCACTGTAGACTCCCTGAGCATTCTAGATTGTATATGCTTGAACCTACAGGTAAATATCACGTTGGGGCATATACGCAAGAGGATGTAAATGAACATGGACGTCTTTTTGTAGATTACATCCCTTCAAAAGAAGTGATTCTAGAACTTTTTGTTTCCAAGGATTATCCACTTAAACAAAGCTTTAAAGTCAAAAAAGCATATTTGGTTTATCGAGAATCTGAGATTAATTATACTTCAATGGAAACTGGCTACGGTTCTGCTTATTCATGTACAATCAACGCTTCTTGTCCTGAAGGTCTGCCTTTCGGCGAAAGCCAAAGAGGTATCGTAAGAATAGCCATGATTTTTGAGGAAGGGGCGGTATGGTGTAGTGGTTCATTGATTAATAACACGGCAGAAGATCAAAAGCCGTATATGTTAACGGCTTATCATTGTCAAAGTGACTTAACACCATATTACGATATGTGGCGTTTTGATTTTAAATATGAATTTCCCGATTGCACCGACACAGGAACGGCTCCGGTTTTTTGTTTTATGACAGGTTGCCATCTGCGAGCTGGTAGAGAAGAATCTGATTTCTTATTGGTTGAACTAGGCAATTTTGTACCTCCTGCGGCCAATGCTATACTCAATGGTTGGAATAGATCGAATAACTATATTGTAGATAGTGTGGCCGTGTTTTCTCATCCTAGCGGAGATGTAAAGAAACTCGGGATCGAATTGGACGATATTGAAATTTATCCTATGTCCATTTTTTGGAATAACGGGGTGAATACTCCACCATTTCACCATTATAAAACCATCTTGGATATTGGGTCACATCAACCGGGTTCTTCTGGAGCTCCTTTACTGGATTTGAATGGTCATATCATCGGTCAACTGCACGGCGGTGGTGGAGATACGACCTGTAATCAAACTTTAGCTTATTTTGGACGACTACAGAAATCTTGGGACGAGGGAGCCGATTCATCCAGTCGATTAAAGGATTGGTTGGATCCTCTGGATAATGGAATGGAACAATTGGAAGCTTTGGATATTTCAACGGGATCATATGTGTTATCTGGGGAGGTACTCATGCCGACTGGAACTCCTATACCCAACGTAGAAGTCATGGTAACAGGGGACGTGTCAACAAGTGTTTTTACAAACGCACAAGGTGTTTTTCAAATCGGTCCTATTGCGGAAGATGCGGTGATTGATGTACAGCTGTCAAAGAATACCTCTCCTCGAAATGGCCTTTCTGCGATAGACTTGTCTTTGATACAGAAGCATGTCAGTTTGATAACTTTGTTCAATGATACTTATAAGGAGTTAGCGGCGGATGCCAATGGATCGAATAGTGCCTCTGCCTTAGATTTAATTAGCATTCAAAAATTGATTCTTTTATTGCAATTTAATTTCCCCAACAACGTCGAGTCATGGGGCTTTGTTCCGAATAACATCA
>JAHDBI010000067.1:8827-15330 GCA_020630475.1 Saprospiraceae bacterium | reverse complement strand
CAATTTAATTTCCCCAACAACGTCGAGTCATGGGGCTTTGTTCCGAATAACATCAGCATCTATCAACCCACAGCACCAATTTCTGTCGTAGGTTATAAGATAGGAGATGTCAATTATACCGCCGATCCCGGGCAATAAAAAAGCCGAAAGAGTATTCGTCTTCCGGCTTGTGCATTTTTTTATCCAGTTTATTATTCCACAATAAGTTTTGTGGTTTTAATAGAATTCCCATCTTGGATATTCACTAAATACAACCCAGTTTGAAGGGAAGCAATATTGATTCTAGCTGAAGTCATTCGCTCTTTAATCATTAATGATCCTTTGGTATCAAATATCTCAATACTTGCATTGTTACTTAAGTCTCCAATGATATCTATGTATTCACTGGCTGGATTAGGAGTGATTTGAACGTTTAATTCTGTGAAGTCAATGGTACTTGTAGGCATTCCTTCCGTGACTAAAAAGGCATCAAAGCCAGCCTCTACTAAATGCCCTAGTTCTAAGTCTTCGGTCACCACTTCTATAGTCATTTGATCTGTGATCTCGATAAATCCTGTTAAAGAAATTTTAGAAACTTCTCTCCAGGCACCTTCTGAAAAAGTAACCAATTCAAGTTCTTTCGTTTCTATTCCATTGTTGATTCGCACAGACAAATAATCATTGGGCTCCGACCCAGCACCTCCATCATTAAAAAACCAAAGTCTGTATTCAACGATTGGTTCGTTATAGGTGCTCAAGTCCATGATTGGAGATTTCAACAAAGTAAATCCATCGTCAACATCATCAAATCCAGCACCACCTTGATCACTGTTTCCAGTTACAAAACATTTGATGCCTAGATCTTCTTCTACGTCAGTATTCACATTACTAAATCCACCTTCAAAATTGGTTCCCACTGGTTCATCTCGAACCCATTGACCAACATTCGATGTATTTTCTGTAGTCCAACCCAAGTCCGCAAAAAAGTCGTCTTGATATCCTCTTTCTAATTCCAAAGTAATTTCTGTATCGCTTTCTATAAGTGCCTCTGTAGATGCGTGTAAATATCCCCATGCACCTGCATAGATTTTATAATTACCTTCTAGATAACTATTGTTTAGGGTACCGCTTCCATCAGTGTTCTTTTCAATGACTTCGCCAAATCTCTCTAATACCACTGCTGTATTTCCAAGTGATTCACCAGTAGCCTTATCCACTGTGTTAATGGTGATGTTATAAGACTTTAGCGCACATAATTCAACATCCTGAGTCGTTAATACATCATTTTCTAAAGAAACTGAAATGGTCACAGGAGCATAATCAGGATGTGTATATTCTACATCAAAAGTACCCGGTGTTACTTGTCCTGTAGCATAAAATCCTAAAGGGTCACTTTTTTCTCTATTGAGATCGTCCGATAAAATATTTACAGATACATTATTGATTGGATTGCCTGTTTCACAATCTGTAATCGTTCCTTCCAGCCAACAAGCACGAGGGTAGTTCGCTTCAAAAACGTACAGGCCGGAATTCATATCGCTTGCAAGAATATAACCAGATTCAAGGAATGGAAATGCACCCCAACATCCACTAAATCCATCGCCAATATCTGTAAATAGGTAAGTGTCGTAAGACGCCACTTTGACTAGGTTATGGGCTCTTTTTCCATCGATCACCACAATGCCATCTGTGTACCAAGAAGTCACTAGGAAGCCGTCGCTGTAATGCGTATTGTGAGGGATTACCCCATCTCCTTCAGTTTCTAAGGGTCTGTAATTGTCAAGAAACTTAATATTCATTGGATCACTGATGTCGTATGCATCAACATAAGCATTGTTTCTTTCGTCCGTAGTGAACAAGAAGTTTCCGTCATCTGATAACCAAGCATTATGTGTAAAATCTGTGCTTGTGCCTTGTCTGTTGATTAATTGGATATTAGATTTGTCAGATATGTCGTAAATACCAAATTCACCCGCATAAATTTCTGAGGTATACATGGTGTCATTGCGAACAAATACATCGTGAGCGTATCTTTCATAAAATACACCTAATTGAATTGGGTTTTCAGGATCTGTTTCTATGTCTAGAATAACGACTCCACCATTTTGTTGAGAATTACATCCCGCTAAATAACAAACACCTTCGTCGATATATAGATTGTGGCATTTTTCAAGCAATTCGGGTTCATCACTCGTAATTTGTAATTCGGGAGTCCAAAAATTAAATGTGATGTTTTCCGGTGCGTTAGTCATGTTTACTATTAATAATCCATCTGCGCCTGAATCTGTCGTGACATACAAGTGGTTATTCCAACTCTTAATATCTCTCCATGTAGAATTACTTCCACCTATTTCTATTCGCAATTGAGGATTCATAGGATCTTCTAGAGAAAATATTGAAGTTTTTGACCTTGAGCCCATAATGGCATATTCAATTCCATTGGTGTCTTTGTATCCCCAAATATCATTTCCTGTTTGTCCGACACTTACGTTGGCGATCAACTCAAGATTTATATCTGTTTGAGCATTGGCAAAAAATGAAGCGGCTAAAAAAAGTATTAAAACCTTTAGTTTCATATTGTTAATTCTTTTGAATAAATAGTGGAGTGTTCTTTGGCTCTAAGAGAGCGCGAAAGTACATATTAAAACGTAATGCCAACGAATAAGTTTATGGTTCCTTCGGACATTTAAGTCATTTCTGTGACCATTACTGTAAGGCGTGAAACACAAATTAATCGATCTTGATGATCCCTGATATCTATATTCCAAACATGTAGTCTCCTTCCAAGTTTAACGGCTTTTACCGTACCTGTGACTAATCCATTCTTGGCTGATCTTAAGTGGTTGGCATTGATTTCGACACCAACCACTTGGTATTTGCCTGGATTCCCTGTAATGATTTGCGAGGCTACACTTCCGAGCGTTTCGGCCAAAACTACACTAGCACCGCCGTGAAGGAGTCCCATGGGTTGCTTGGTTCGTTCATCTACTGGCATCGTAGCTTTGAGATTGTCTTTGGAAGTTTCAATGAAGGAAATGCCTAAATGTCCAGGTAAACATCCTTGTCCTAATTGATTTAAAAAGTCTAAACTTATATTTTCGGGAAAGTGCATTTAATTATATTTAGATTTCAAATATAAGCGTGAAAATGAAAATATACCATAATCCAAGATGTAGAAAAAGTAGAGAGACGCTACAGTTAATTCAAAGTAAAAAGGTAGAACCTGAGGTAGTACTTTATTTGGAAAAGATTCCGACTAAAAAAGAAATGAAAGACTTGCTTAAAAAATTGAATTTGAAGGCAAGTGAATTGATAAGAAAAACGGAAGCCGTTTATAAGGAGCAATATAAAAATAAAACTCTCACTGAATCTCAATGGATCGATGCCATGCTCGAACATCCAAAGTTGATTGAAAGACCGATTGTAGTGAAAGGGGATCAGGCTGTACTAGGACGGCCACCAGAGAATGTACTTAGACTTCTTTGATTTCCAGTAAACTATTTTGGCAATAGTCGATTATTTCTCCAATTTTTTCGGCAGGAAAAATCTGCCAATCCTCATTGTTTCTAAACCACGTTAATTGACGTTTAGCGTATCTCCTTGTATTTCGCTTTATCAATCGAATGGCTTCAATTTTTGGGATCTTTTCGTCTAAAAAATCAAAAATTTCTGAATAACCTACTGTTTGTAAGGCTTTTAGGTCTCGGTATTGAATTAATGATTGAACTTCCTCGATTAAGCCATTTGTAAGCATCAGATCTACACGGTCATTAATTCGCTGATACAGTACTTCTCGAGGTCTCTCTAATTGGATAAATGAAACCTTAAAGTTTCTCTCTGCCCTTGATTGATTCAAAAAACTCGAGTACGCTTTTCCAGAGGAACGACAAACTTCCAAGGCACGCATAATTCTTCTCGGATTGGATTGATCTACGACTTTAAAATAGTCAGGATCACGTGTTTCCAATTCATCCAGCAATGATTTGATGCCTTTTGATTTGAGTTGCTCATCAACGGCGGTTTTTACATTTTCATCTACATCTGGAAATTGATCTAATCCTTGATAAACGGCTTTTAAAAATAAGCCTGAACCGCCTGTAAGAATTGCGGCATCTTTAGTTTCGAAAATTGAATGTAGTCTTGAAAGCGCCAATTTTTCAAAATCTCCAGCCGATAGTGGATCTTCAATCGAACGAATTCCTATAAAATGATGTTCCGCTTCCTCCAATTCCACTTTAGAAGGTTTCGCAGTTCCGATATTTAGTTCTTTATAGAACTGCCTACTATCCGCAGAGAGTATCGGGATATCGAAGGTTTTGCTGAGGGCTATACAAGCCGCTGTTTTTCCCACGGCTGTTGGGCCACTCACAATGAATAGTTGTTTATTTTGGCTCATATTCGAAAAACAAATTAACGCTTTTATCTTTGTACTTATTGAAGACCAATCAACAATCTTTCTATGGTTTATAATTTCTTTCATGTCGTAGCGACACTGATCTTTAAGGTGTTTTATCGTAAGATCGAGTATGTTGGATTTGAGAATATTCCGACCGATAAACCTGTATTGGTCGCATGCAACCATCCCAGTGGATTTATTGAGCCGTGCATTATGGCAGTCATCTCTAAATCGCCTTTTTATTTTTTAGTAAGAGGCGACCTTTTTGCCAAGCAACCTTTAAGGTGGTTATTGATCAAGACAAATCAAATTCCGATTTTTCGACAAAAGGACGGAAGGAATAACATGCAAAAGAATAAGGGTACTTTTGATTACGTCAATAAAATGCTTTCTGAGAATAAATCTATAATGGTGTTTTTGGAAGGGAGTACAGAGGATATGAAATATTTGAGGCCCCTAAAAAAAGGCTTGGGCCGGATGGCTTATGACGCCATGAAAAATGATTTAGATGTTCATGTAGTTCCAGTAGGGATCACTTTTACCAATCAACAATCTATCAGGTCAGAAGTGTTTTGTAGCGTTGGGAAGCCGCTAAGGGCTATGGATTATTTTGATGCCATGGAGGAAGAATTGAATTCAGGAATTCGTACGATGTATAAAGATTTGGCCACAGCCATGAAGCAAAACATGGTGCAAATTGAAAACCCGAAGCATTTAAGAGCTTTAGACAAGGCTTTAAATTTAACTCGAGAAGAAAATCCAGATAGTAGGTTTCCTTTATGGTCTCAGAGCACTAGAAAGTTGTCTCTAGAGAAGCAAGTGAGCGATCGTTTCATCGAGATGGATGACTCAGAAATAGAATCCTTAAATGAAGATTTAAACCGTCTTCAAAAATTGAAAAGGGAAAATAATATTCTCCCTCGTTACTTTAATAAGGACAAATCCAATGCGGTTCAGATGCTTATATTAGTATTGGGTGCCATCCCTGCCTTGATCGGTTACCTTTTTCATTGGATTCCAGGAAAGATCAATTTTTTAATAGCCAACAAAGTGGTAAAAAAGAAGATTTATAAAACAAGCATTTTGTTTGCCGGTAGTTCGGTGTTTTTTCCTTTGTATTATTTAATCGTTTTAATCATCCTTTACTTTTGCTGTCCATCATATTGGTGGTGTTTGCTGGTCTTGCCTTTTTTGGGTCTTTGGCAATTTCAATATAGAGAATGGTGGTCGAGTTTTAATATTCAATGGGCAAAGTCCAAAATGAAAGAAGATCCACGAACGGAAATCAATGAGTTACGCAATAAGATTAAATCCAACTATAATATCTAGTCCATGAATTTCTTAAAGCCTTTCTTTTACTCGTTGATTTGTATTTCTTTGATTCTGGCTTGCGCCGAAAATAAAAGCGAATCATCAGAAACAGTATCAGAAAAACCAGCCTTTGCCTTCGTGATTCACGGCGGAGCTGGAACGATCCTAAAAGAAAATATGACGGATGAACTCGAAAAGGAATATCGAGATTCCTTAGATCGTGCTTTGAGTATTGGTGAAGCAATATTAAAAGAAGGAGGGTCTGCCGAAACGGCAGTGATAGAGGCAATTAAGTTTATGGAAAATTGTCCTTTGTTTAATGCCGGTAAAGGTTCCGTTTTCACAAATGAAGGAAAGAACTCCATGGATGCCTCCATCATGAGAGGAAAAGATATGCAAGCGGGTGCAGTGGCTGGAGTATCCGTAGTTAAAAACCCAATTACAGCCGCCGCAGAAGTGATGAATTATTCTCCTCATGTTTTATTATCTGGAACAGGAGCAGACCAATTCGCCGAAAGGCAAGGACTTGAAATCACAGATCCTAAATATTTCTATACTCAAAAGAGATACGATGCTCTGCAAAGAGCGAGGTCAAAGGAAAATTCAATAGGCAGCTTAAGGTCTTATGATGATTTTAAATTTGGTACTGTTGGAGCAGTTGCCTTAGATAAAAATGGTGATATCGCAGCAGGAACTTCCACTGGAGGAATGACCAATAAAAAATATGGAAGGATAGGGGACTCACCGATCATAGGTTCCGGGACCTACGCAAATAATGCTACGTGTGGTGTCTCATGTACGGGTCATGGAGAATACT
>JAHDBI010000067.1:0-8727 GCA_020630475.1 Saprospiraceae bacterium | reverse complement strand
ACCTACGCAAATAATGCTACGTGTGGTGTCTCATGTACGGGTCATGGAGAATACTTCATTCGTTGGTCCGTAGCACACGATATCTCCGCCTTGATACAGTACAAAGGAATGAATGCTCAAGAAGCGGGAGAGGAAGTGATCAACAACAAGTTGCTCGATGTAGGTGGATCTGGTGGTGCAATTATACTAGACAAAGATGGTAATATTGCCATGCCTTTCAATACAGCAGGAATGTACAGGGGTTATGTAAAGCCTAATGAAAAGGAATTACATATTTTTCGCTAAATTAAATTTGATTAACTCATGGCACGCCTAATTGTTTAAATGGTTTGAAAAAGTATATAATTTCTATCAACATATGTTTATTTATGGCCTTGAGTATCGGATTTTATGCTCAAGAAGGATTTATCTATTTTTCAGATGGAAAGCTTCCAGGTGTTTATAGTTACCACATAGAATCGCAACTGGTCTCATTAATTACGGAGGATAATCTTTTAAAACCTTATTCGGTAGCCTTCGATTCTAAGAACGGCTATGTTTATTGGACAGATACCGAGTTGAAAAATATTCAGCGCATAAAATGCAATGGGCAAGATCAAGAGGTTTTGCTCTCTTCTATTGATGGCGTGGATCAGCCAAGAGGTATTATAGTAGATACAGTAAATTCTAAAATATATTGGGTTGATATTGGTCACCCCGATATTTATCGAGCAAACTTAGATGGCAGTTTAAAAGAGACTGTGGTTAATGGCTTGGTGATGGAGCCACATGATATCACCCTTGATTTAAATAACGAAAAAATTTATTGGACTGATAGAGCTTCTAAGAAAATTCAAAGAGCTAATCTAGATGGGTCTATTTTAGAAACAATTCTAGATAGTTCTGATGGTTTGATTTGGCCATCAGGATTAGATCTAGATTTAGTTAATGAAAAAATTTATTGGACTGACACGCAAGACGAGAAGGTTTTTCGATCGGATTTCGATGGAACTGGCATTGAGCAAATTATGGCAGCAGAAGTAGTGACCCCTTTTCGAGTCAAATTTGATAGCTTCAAAAATAAAATATATGTGTCTGAATGGAGTCTGAATCGATTGTATTCTGCTGATCCCGATGGAACTAATGTCCAGATTCTGTTGGATGCAAATGACAACTTTGAAGGAATTATTGGTTTGGATTTAGCTTATCATAACGAAGGTTTATGTAATTGTCAAAATTCTTTCTTTGATTTTGAACAAGAGAATTGTAAAAATGAAAATTTTGAGGTTATTATCAATGGGACGGTTTATAATGAACTTAATCCATCTGGACAAGAAATATTGACTAATTCTATGGGATGTGACTCAATAGTTAACATTGAACTTGTCTTTTTAGATATACTAGAAGAAGTTTTTGAGGATACCTTATGTGCAGGCGAAGAAGTAGTATTTGATGGTGTTGTTTACAATGAAACAAATATACCTTCTCAACTATTTTATCCCAATGCAGCAATTAATGGATGCGACAGTTTATTATCTATTAATATTTTTTGGATAGAGGAAATAGAAAATGTTTTATTGGATACTCTTTGTTCGGGAAGTCAATTAATCATCGATGACCAAATATTTGATGAATCAAACCCTGGAGGAATTATTAGTTTATCAACACCGAATGGCTGTGATTCTGTTTTAATTGTAGATTTATCTTTTTTCAATCCGAAAATAGAAGAATTATTATATACTCCAACCGGATCTTATGGAGAATTTGAAGTTACGGTTAATTACAATTTTGATCCTTTAAATATCGAATGGTCTCCCTCTAATGTATTTGAATGTTCCGATTGCAATTCATCTTATTTGCAAGTATATGATTCATTAACAGTTACGGTCACACTGGACTTTGGAAATGACTGCAGTTTGAATCAATCAATTTTAATTCCTTTCGAAGCTGAAACGACAGACTTCTATATACCTAATGTTATTTCTCCAAATGCTGATGGGGTGAATGACGTTTTCTTTGTTCAATCAGATGCAAAATTTAGTAAAGTACAGGAAATGCGCATATTTGATAGATGGGGCGAGCTTATTTTCGAAGGATTTGACTTAGAGATTAATGACTTAAATCAAGGTTGGAATGGACAGTTTAACGGTCAACCGGTCGTACCAGGAATTTATGCGTATGAAATTATCATTTCTCAGTTGAATGGCAATAAATTAGAGTTTCAGGGTTCGGTAACTATTTTACAATAAATGTTAGTATTTATAATACGAGTATAACTGCTAAGGAATAATTAGTTAGATTTATATTTGAAAAATAAATATATGTCCATATGAAATCTGTTTTCAAAAAAGCCATACCACATTTGATTGCCTTATTAGTCATGGTTGGTATTTCCCTTATATATTTCTATCCGCAGCTACAAGACAAAAAAATGCCTCAAGGTGATTACTTGACGTTCGAAGGAATGGCTCAGGAAACAATGGCTTATGAAGAAGAATTTGGTAGAAGACCTTTATGGACAAATTCTATGTTCGGTGGAATGCCGACATACCAGATAAATGCAAAACAAAGTAAAAATCTAATGGTCAAAGCAGGATCAATCTTGCGCATGGGTTTTGATAAACCTATCGGCCTTTTCATTATGGGCATGATTTGTTTTTACATTCTGATGTTGAGTTTGAAAGTGAATTCTTGGATAGCCTTGCTGGCATCTTTTTGTTTTGCATTTACGACCAATAATTTAGTTCTCTATGAGGCAGGACATGTAACAAAAGTGGCGGTAATCATGACGAGCCCCGCAATTATCGCAGGGATTTTATTGGTGTTTAGAAAAAAGTATCTGGTCGGTGGGCTGGTATATTCCATAGCCTTTGCCTTCAATATGATGTATAACCACTTTCAAATGACCTATTATTTAGGAATTGTGATGGGCATCCTTTGCTTATTGATGGGGATCGAGGCGATTCGTAAAAAGGAGTTAAAGCACTTAGGGATTTCGTTTGGAATTTTTGTTCTAGGAATATTGTTAGGTGCTGGTTGTTCAGCCTCTAAGCTATTGACGACTTATGAGTATGGTCAAGATACTATGAGAGGGCAGGCGATTTTAGAGAAAACGCAAGATGCATTAAGTAGTGCGGCTACTGATGGATTATCCTTTGAATATGCGATGAACTGGAGTAATGGCGCTGAGGATTTATTGGCATCTTTTGTTCCATTAGTCGTAGGTGGTAGTACTTCTGAGCTCATGCCATCATCTTCCAAGTTGATTAAAGATTTAAGAAGGAATGGAGCACAAGTAAATAAAGATACTCCTATGCCACTGTATTGGGGCTCACTTCCCTCTACGAGCGGCCCCATTTATTTTGGAGCTATTGTGTTCTTTCTTTTTATTTTAGGTTTAATCAATGTTAAAGGACAATTTAAGTGGTGGATAGCTTCTGCTACTTTGCTGACATTTATGTTTTCAATGGGTTCTAACCTGGAGTGGTTTAACCGGTTGTTTTTTGACTATTTACCTTTCTTTAGCAAATTCCGTACGCCTAATTCTGTGTTAAGTGTTACTGCTATATTGATTCCTTTAATGGGTTTTTATGGCCTTCATAAATTTATTTCTGAAAAGGAAAAAGAGACGCGGAAAAGGCAATTGTTCATTTCGTCAGGTATTATGATTGGAATGTGTGCCTTTTTAGCATTATTAGGGCCCTCACTTTTTGATTTAACAGGTGGTTCAGATGCTCGGTTTCAGGGGAGTTTAAATATGGATTTACTGATGGAGGATCGGGCCAGCGTGATGCGTTCAAGTAGTTTTAGATCTTTGATGCTTATTCTTTTGTCGGCAGGTGGAATGTTTTTATTTCATACGGGTAAGTTAAAGTCAGTGTATTTAATTGGAATCTTGGCTGTTTTGAATTTATATGATTTGATAGGGACAGACCAGAGATACGTTAGTGCAAACGACTTTGTTAAGGAGCGACAATACAAAAGGTACTTTGAACAAAGACCTGTTGATAAAAAGATATTAGCGGATAAAAACCCGCATTATAGAGTTCATGATTTGACGATCAATTACTGGAATTCTAGTTCTTCTTCGTATTACCATAAGACAATAGGAGGGATGCACGCGGCTAAACTGCAGAGAATTCAAGATTTACATGATTATTATATATCAAAAGGAAATCAGAATGTGCTGAATATGTTGAATACGAGATACTTCATTGTACCGGATAACAATAATCAACCTACAGCCCAATTAAATCCAGCGGCTTTGGGGAATGCTTGGTTTGTCAATGAACTGAAGGTAGTTCAAACTGCGAATGAAGAAATAGAATCTTTAGGTAATATCGACCCTCAAGGAGAGGCCATCGTGCATCAAGAATATCAAGATTATATTCAGGGTTTACAACTCAACAAAACTGGGCGGATAACATTGAATAGTTACAGCCCAGATGTGTTGGAATATTCGTCTAGCTCGGACTCTGAACAGTTTGCAGTTTTCTCTGAAATGTGGTACGGTCCCAACAAGGGCTGGCAAGCTTATGTTGATGGAGAAAAAGTTGATCACATCAGAGTGAATTACGGCTTAAGAGGTATGAAAATACCTGCGGGTAGTCATCAGATTAAATTTGAATTTAAGCCGAGTACCTACTATACGGGGGAAACTATTAGTTTGATCTCATCATTTGCCTTGCTCTTACTCTTGCTTTATGTGGTCTACGCTTATTTCCGTACTGATTTGAAGACCATCAAGCAATAAGGCCTTTTAAAGCAAGCCATCTAAATCGGATGAGGTATTTTCCGATGATAGGTTTGCCCAATAGGGTGTGTTTTATAGCAAGTGCGAAAGTAATCAGGAATTTTGCGAAATATTCAAATACTTTAAAAGGGTAGTGCCATTTGTTAATGGACTGAATTCTTATTTTTTCTTCTTGACCTAGCTTATAACTAAGCTTGTCGAAGTTTTCGTCAGTGACTCTTTGCGCATCAATATTATGTTTCACTTTCCATTCAGGTATGTAGTATATCTCATCACTTATTTTACTGACTTCATGAAAGATGTATTTATCATCAACTCGCCATTTTAATGCTTCGTTGAAACCGCCCACTTGTTGTAATATTTCCTTTCTGTAAGTCATGTTGCATCCCGCGGGATATTTCTTGCCAAAACATTTGAAACTTGTTTCGCCATAGTCAATATCAGTAACCATCATTCTTAGGTGATGTGTTAACCATTTCGGTTTTTCGGTTTCATACTTAGGTATGACTTTACCACCAGCTCCGACTACATTTTGATGTGACTTAAAATAACTCAGAATGCTGCTCAATAAATTTGGAAACGCTTCTCCATCATCGTCAATATAGGTGATGAGTTTGGACTGAGCTTCTCTAAATCCTCTATTTCGTGCAAAGGACAATCCTTGATTAGTTTCTATGATTTGTTTGATGTTTAAGCGAGGATGATTTTGAATGAAGTTGTCTACTAACTCTGTGGTGCCATCATTGCAATTGTTATTGATGATAAGTACTTCATAATCTTCTTTGTTTAAATCTTGATGAAACAAATGTTCGAGACACGCCTGAATGAACCGGACTCTATTATAAGTGCATATGACAACACTGATTTGTGGTTTAAAATTATTGGACATCTCCTAAATCTTTTCGTTCGAATGCATCAATAAACGAATTTGGGGTGGCATTATAAATGTCGACATTTCTGGAAGTCGCGAATTCTCGTAGGTCAAAATATGAACTAAATGAATAGACAAATTTTTGAAGTATTTCATGGAGTTTTCGCGGCTGTACACCTTTATTTCTCATTATCTCAGGCTTGCTTGTGTTTGCATCATAGAAATGTTTTTGATTGACCAATGCTTCGTTATTATCGTTAACAGAAATATCCTTTAACCATGAATGGTCAGCTCCGATTAAAATCACTTTTTTAAATCCAGTATTTATAGCAATAAGCAATGAGGGAATAAGGACATTGTGAGGTCTTGGTGAACCTAAGCCTAATCTGAATGCAAGAATTTTAAACCATTTAAATCCTTCAATAGGAGTTGTGTTGAAATAATTAATCGAAATCAATTTATTTTTCTTAATTCGATCAATGAAGGCCGAATGCTTTTTTGCTGATACAGGACAGTGGAAAACTAAAGGCCACGTTGTTTTATTAATCAACGATTCAATCATACTTTCTCTATGGTTGTTTTCTTTTATTGAGTTACCTACATTGTAAAATTGCTCCGAAACGACAACATAATGTTTTGGTTTTAGCCTAACAAAATCTTCTGTATTGGTGAAATTATTTACGCATATGTAATCAAGGTTTTTTTTTGGAGTAAGTGAAGGCAATGACTTTGATAAGCTGGGTCCATTAGCTAAAATAATTACTGATTTATTTTTAGATTGCAAAGGCTTAGTATAAACCTTGGATCTAATCATAATCTTAAAGCAAGATATTATCGTCACAAGAAAGCTTAAAATGAATTGATAGATTCGTTCTAACATCATTGTTTTTTAAAATCGATTCATTTTCGTATTCATAAATGCAATTATGTCTACATCCGTTATAGATTCTAATTTGTAAGCACTTAACTTATCAATGGCAATATGTCCAACTTTACCATTGATTATTTTTTTCTCGCGGATGAAAGAACTAAACCTAGATATTGTTAATCCACCTACGTGCCTGAAGATAGAATCTCTCTCTAATTTTGTAAAAGAATCAGAGTTGTTGATAGGCTGCATGCCATTTCCATTATGTTGATATAAAACATTGTTGTCTGGCCTTACAGAAACCAAAGAATCTGAACCAAACAAGTGCAAAGTGTTAATGGCATCAGAAATTTTTTCAGTTCCAATCAAGGGTAATTTAATATCTAAAACTGCAAGAGAGGTGAATTGGTCTGATTTGATTTCATTTAGCTGTATTATCTCATCTATAGTCTTGTCTAAGCTAGTATTATGCCATGAGGAACGTGTTGATCTATGGTGAAAATCTACCTTACTTGAATTCAAAAATGAAGGGTCAATGATTTCTTTTAATTTTTGACTTTCTGAACTAACAACCACTTTTTTAATCGCTTTAGATTCAAGCGCTTGTTTTATTTTAATATTCACCAAATTCCTTTGGTTGAATTTAATGTTCAAAATTCTTTTGTCTATTCTTACAGGAATAATCGCTAAAGAAGAATTGTCAATATTCAGATTTTCAATAAAGTCTGCGTTAATTTTAGCTCTTGTACTGAGGATTCTATTTTCGTCTGACGTTAAGTTGCTACCATGCTGTCTATAGTTGAAAAGCGGGGTGTTTAAGTTTGAGACTTTATATTTTTTAGTGAATTTCACCCATAATTCATATCCATCTTGGCAGCTGTAATTTTCGTTGTATCCACCTACTTCTTGAAGAAATTTGACTCTTATCATTGTACACGCACCATGGGCAGCTTGATCTAATAGAGATACTTCATTGTCAAAATTATGACGATGAATTCGCTCAATCTTATCTCCAGATTCTAGAACATGAAAATAGTCGGGAAATACCAGTCCTATGTCAGGATTAGAATCAAGAACGTTTTTCAACAGATTAAGGGCTTCAGGTTCTAAGTAGTCGTCAGCATCCAGTCTCATAATATATTCTCCTTTTGCTAATCTTAAAGCAATGTTATTAGAGACGTTTAAGCCTTTGTTTTGTTGATAAATTATTTTGATACGATCGTCATCTCGATAAAGATCCAAAATGTCTTTTGAGTCGTCAGTTGACCCGTCATCGATAATTAATAATTCAAAATCCTGACATGTTTGTGATAAAACACTTTCAATTGCCTGTTTTAAGAAGCGGCCGTAGTTATAGTTGGTAATGTAGACAGTAATCACACTAAGTTAATTTTACTTTCTTGCAAAGGCATAAACTGTTTCTTTGCCACTTGGATCTATAATGTTTTCAATCTTGAGCATAGTCATACCACTCTTCGTTATTAAAAATTCTAAGCTTTCTTTATTAAATATGGTTAAATGTTCAACGTTAAATTCTGCACGTTGATTGATTTGGTTATTTTTTTCGATTTCCTGTCCATTAGGTAATTCGATGTACAAAATTCCATTTCGTTTTAGAAAACTAATGGACTTTTTCAGGAAATTTAACGGTTCATCAACATGTTCTAAAACTTTATTTAAACTAATGAAGTCAAACAGATTTTCTGGTTTAAAATCAAATACACTGCCTTCATGAGCTGATTTTACCCCAACAGTAGAAATCGCGTGCTTAATTGCCGCTTTGTCTGGATCAATGCAGTGCACATTGGGCAATTCTTTTTTTAGTTCAAAGAGAAAAACACAAGTCCCACTTCCTATGTCCAATACTTCGATATTTGAATAATCATTTATTTCATTTTTCAAGAAATGAACTACTCTTTTTGCCCTAAGTTTGTTGTCTGATTTTCCAATTGGTATATTAATGATACGTTCAAATCTTTTTTTCAATGGATTCGAAGTGATTGCACTGTTATAAGATCCATCATAAAATGATTCTAAATCTATAAGTTCATGGATGTTGTTATAGACTTTGCAATGATTGCACTGTCTTACTTCTCTGTAATAAAATTGTGAAGGAATGTTGTAATTAACCTCGACTACAGGTCTTTTGTGAACTCTTTTAACAAGCCTAGATGATTTGCTATAACATAATCGACAAGTAAATTCTGATTCAAAAAAAGACCAATCTAAAGCCTCATGTTTTTTCAAATCTTTAGT
>JAHDBI010000066.1 GCA_020630475.1 Saprospiraceae bacterium | reverse complement strand
ACATCTTCAATAACAAATTCAAAACGGTACGCTCCTAAATCAATTTTTTGATTATAAATGGCCTCAAACATGAAAGTATCATTAGGGCAGGGAGAAAATCCAAAACGAAATGTCATAATCTAATTATATTCATAAAAATATATCTTTCCTTTACACTCATGCGCGATTTAGACCGGATAAAAATAATTTATAGCGATAATCACTTAATCGCTGTTGCCAAACCACCAAATGTCATTGTCCAAGGTGACAAGACCGGTGATGAATCCTTACTAGAAAAAACCAGACTTCTTGTCAAACGACGTTATAATAAACCCGGAAATGTATTTCTTGGTTTAATTCACAGATTAGATAGGCCAGTTAGTGGGGTGGTAGTTTTTGCTAGAACCTCTAAAGCGCTTTCGCGAATGAATAAATTATTTGCGGAAAGAGCGGTTGAAAAAGAATATAGGGCTATTGTTGTAAATCGACCGGCTGAATTTTCTGGAACACTTGTTCACCATATTTTAAAAGATAACCGAAGAAATCGAGCGAGCGCTACAAAGAAAAAAGTTCCAGGCTCCAAGAAAGCTCAACTAGATTATGAGTTGATGGCTGAAGTGTCGAGGTACGTTTTATTAAAAGTTAAACCACTAACTGGAAGACCTCATCAAATCAGAGCTCAACTGGCATCGATCAATTGTCCTATTGTTGGAGACCTAAAATATGGTGCCAATAAACCATTAGAAAATAAATCCATTGGACTCCATTGTCAATCTTTGAAGTTTATTCACCCCGTTTCTAAAGAGTCAATTTTTATCGAAACACCATGCCCTAAATACCCGCCGTGGTCCCTCTTTTAGATTTTATCCATTTATATAATTCTCCTTTAAAAATTTACTTACATTTGCAGTCGGTGAGGGCTGTACGGTCAGCTCCTTCTGAACTCCCCCAGGGTGGAAACACAGCAAGGGTAGGAAGTTGAGCGACTAGGTATTGTCCCTCACTTTTTTATTTGAACTACCTAATTTTTATTTCAATAGCCTAAACGACTCCTATGAAATTTTTTGTTGACACTGCATCTTTAGAACAAATTACTGAAGCAAGAGATCTTGGTATCTTAGATGGTGTGACAACGAATCCATCTCTAATGGCCAAAGAAGGTATTGTTGGTCAAGAAAACATATTGGCTCACTATGTGAAAATATGTGAATTAGTAGATGGAGATGTTTCAGCAGAGGTGATTTCAACAGACTACGAAGGCATCGTTAAAGAAGGTGAGCACCTTGCTCAGTTAGCACCAAATATCGTTGTAAAGGTTCCAATGATTGAAGCCGGTATCAAGGCTATCAGTCATTTTTCAAGAAATGGTATTCGTACTAATTGTACTTTAGTATTCTCAGCTGGGCAAGCCATTTTAGCTGCAAAAGCCGGTGCAACTTATTTGTCACCATTCATTGGAAGGGTGGACGATATTACATGGCCTGGAATGCAATTGATAGCGGATATCGCTGAAATATATGCTATTCAAGGCTTTGAAACTGAAATTTTAGCGGCTTCAGTTAGAAATGCATTGCATATTGTTGACGCTGCAAAGAATGGTGCAGATGTGGTCACTTGCCCTTTAAGTGCAATGCTTGGATTATTAAAGCATCCTTTAACAGATATAGGATTGGCTAAATTTTTAGCGGATCATAAAAAAGCCAATGGTTAAGCTTTCGCGAAAGCGAGAATAATCTCCAGAGTTTTTTCTATCAAAGTTTCTACAGTTTCTTGAGGTGTTTTACTGAAGGTCTGATCCACTCGATTGGCTAGAATGGCATTCAAGGATATGGCTTCATGTCCCAGCAATCTTGATAAACCATAAATTCCAGCAGTTTCCATTTCTAGATTAGTCACCTTAAATCCACCGCTTTCAAAACTCATTATATTATCTAAATGCGTTCTAAATTTTGTGTTCAATTTAATCTCTCGACCTTGGGGTCCATAAAATCCATTAGCCGTTATTGTAGTCCCATGCTGAAAGTTATCTTCAAAAAGTTTACGTAAAGTTTGACTTGAACTCGCAGTATAAGGACGATAGGTGTCCTGAAATTCTATTTGTTCTTCAATAAGTACGTTCATTAAAGATTGTTCTTCACCATTAGCTTTGTAGTCATAAAAATGGATGAGACCATCTAAACCAATAGCTTGGTCTGAACAAAGAAATGAATCCACAGGGATGTATTTATGAATACTTCCAGAGGTACCAATTCGATAAATAAAAAGCTTTTTATGATGTTGCCTTTTGATTCTACTTTTGAAGTCAATGTTTGCTAATGCATCTAATTCGTTTAGAACGATATCAATATTATCAGTACCGATACCAGTTGAAATGACCGTTAAGCGTTGACCCTTATATTTCCCTGTAACTGTTTTGAATTCTCTTCTATGAACAGTCTTTTCAATTTTCTCAAAATGTTTGGTGATCATTTCCACACGATCGGGATCACCTACAGTAATGATGTGATCGGAGATGTCTCCTGATTTTAATCCTAAATGATATATAGAACCATCCTCATTTAGAATAAGTTCTGACGAACCAATGACCATAGTTGTCTTATTTTTGTCCGAAATTAAACATCTTAAGGGAGCATGAAAAAAATATATCATCTTAAAACTTGTAATACCTGTCAGAAAATCATAGCCCAGGTCAATGTTCATGGAGATTTTGAACTTCAGAATATCAAGGAAGATAAAATAACAAAAGCTCAATTGACTGAAATGAAAGAGATGGTTGGTTCTTATGAGGAGTTATTTAGCCGTCGTGCTATGAAGTATAGATCTATGGGTTTGAATGATATGGAGCTCACTGAAAAAGACTATGAGAAATATATTTTGGAAGAGTATACTTTCTTAAAGCGTCCAGTTATTGTCATTGATGACGAGATTTTTGTGGGCAATAGTAAAAAGGTCGTCGAGCTAGCATTGAATAAATTGAAATAAAAAAATGAGCAAAGAAGAGATTTCAGATTGGTTTAAATCACTTCAAGATTCCATCTGTGAAGAAGTAAGGGAATGGGAAGGGAAGGATATTTTTACTCAGGACCTTTGGTTCAGGGAAGGAGGTGGTGGAGGTCGCTCCAGAGCTATTCAAGGAGAAATCATAGAAAAGGGAGGCGTCAATTATTCTGCTGTTCATGGAGAAATGCCGTCCAAAATTGCTCATGCCATTGGCCTTGAGCCTAATGAGTTTTATGCTACAGGCGTATCCATTGTCATGCACCCTGTAAATCCTTATGTTCCAATTATTCATATGAATGTTCGGTATTTTGAAACCGATAAAGGGGATTGGTGGTTTGGTGGAGGAATCGACTTGACCCCACATTATATCAATGTAGATGAAGCCAATGTCTTTCATCAAAAATTATCGGATGTGTGTCAAGTTTTTGATGGCAAAACAAAAGGAGAAAAATATGCGGAGTATAAGCAATGGGCGGACAACTATTTTTATCTGAAGCATAGAAAAGAAACTAGGGGAGTAGGTGGTATTTTTTTTGACCGTTTAAATGAAAAATCCTTTGGTGCTCAAAACAAATGTTTTCAATTTGTGCAGTCCGTCGGTCAAGCATTTGTTCCAATTTATAAAGAATTGGTTTTGAATAATAAGGACCGATCCTATTCGGCGGAAGCCAAAGAATGGCAATACTTAAGACGAAGTAGGTATGTTGAATTTAATCTGGTATGGGATAGGGGGACTAAGTTTGGCTTGGATACCGATGGCCGTACAGAATCTATTCTCATGAGTATGCCCCCTATGGCTAAGTGGGAATACAATCATATTCCAGAGCCGGGGTCTGAAGAGGCGAAGACAATAGGGTATTTGAAAAAAGGTATTGATTGGCTTAATTACAAATAAGTTCAATCTCTGGGGTTGTAATCACATTACTTTGATTACCTGCTCTATCAGTAATATAAATATCGAAGGAAAGTTGATTTGTAGGGTATTCTTCTACCACAGAGCATGGCGGAATGGCGTCAGGGAATACACAACAGGATGAAAGCACCAGTAGTCGAAATTCAGCCTCAATTCCGTTGCCAGTTCCTTGCTCAGGGATTAAAGGGCTTTTGAAACTGTCATAAACATTTCCGGTTCGATTGTCGATAAGTACGATGTCTTTAGTAGTGCCATCTTCTTCGACTCCTAAATCACCATCACCATCAGTAAGGTTAAAGATGAGGAACAAGGTATCCGCAAAACTTCCTTGGTTCATGGCGTTTTTTGACATACTTACAAACTCGATATAGGGTGTGTCTTCATAATCAGGTGCTTGAACACAAGCCATGAAGCCAATGGAAAAAAAGAAACCGATGAGCAAGTATTTATACATGTTATATTAAGTACCTTTCGACCAAATTAAGCATAATCTTTTGATTAAGGAACGCAAATATCTTTACGAACAGTTAGTTTCGTTGAATCAAGACGAAGCGCAATTTAATCGTTTGGCCTTAGATATATTCAACTACCAGTATAAGTACAACGAAATATATCGTCAATATATTGACTATCTCGGCATAGATATTTCTGCACTAAAATCGTATCGAGATATTCCTTGTATGCCTATTTCCATGTTTAAACAATATGATATTAAGTCTGGTTCATGGAATTCTAAAATGATTTTTGAAAGTAGTGGGACAACAGGTCAAGTAACGAGCAAACTACATTTACTTGATGATGTACAGTATCTAGAAAACGCCGAAAGGTGTTTTAGTTCATTTTTAGGGGATTATCGAGAGTATTGTTGGTTGGCTCTATTGCCATCTTATCTTGAGCGGGGTAATTCTTCCTTGGTCAAAATGGTGGATCATTTTATATGCCATTCTAAATATGAAGAGAGTGGATTTTATCTTAATGAATTCAGTCCTTTATACGATCAGTTAAACCATAATCGAATTAATCAAATTCCGACCATTCTTATCGGTGTTAGTTATGCATTACTCGATTTTTCAAAGAGCCTAAAGGATGAATCGAAGAAGGTGGATTTAAGGTTTTGTCAAGTGATGGAAACAGGAGGGATGAAAGGTAGAAGAAAAGAAATGACTCGGGAAGATTTACATGCTACCTTACAAGCAGGCTTTAATGTCGATACTATCTATTCAGAATACGGTATGACAGAATTGCAATCGCAGGCCTATTCTGATGGTCAGGGAATATTTACTTGTCCAACAAGCATGCGGGTAGTTTTTCGCGATTTGAACGACCCTTTTAGTGCTGTCGATTCAGGGAAGTCGGGTGTTTTAAATGTAATTGACCTTGCTAATATTGATCAGTGCGCTTTCATTGAGACGAGCGATATAGGCTTATCCATCGATCCAAGGAGGTTTAAGGTCCTAGGGCGATTAGATGCTTCAGAATTAAGGGGCTGTAATCTAATGTATCAGGACTAACCACTATTGTTTGATACCTGACATTCCTTCAAATAGCCAATTGGCTAAAGCCTGTCTGTTAGAAGGAATAGTAATTCTTTCTTGATCATTTTTATTTTGAATATTGGCCAATTCGACAAATGCCGCAGGTGGGGTAGTAGTCCTCAAAACATATAGATTTCTCGCACTTACATGCCCTTCGTAGCCACGACCTTTTTGGTACTTTTCATACTTTTCTTTAAACGTTTTCTGGAGGTTTAAAGCCAGTGCCTTTCCTTTCTTACTTGGTCCATAGTGATAGAAAAATACATCTTGGGATTTACCTGTTCCTCTAGAATCAATGTGAATCATAATTGCTTTTTGATCATGGAAGCCTTGCTTTTTGTAGTGCTTGTATAACTTGTTAATCGCTTCGGATCGTTGATGTAATCTCTTTTTCTGATTTAGTGGTATTTGCATATTATCCATACACACTTCGTCTTTGTCGCAATGAAGGATGTCTGATGTTCTAATCCCATCGTTCTTATCCTTTATGATGACATGAACCTTGGCTCCATGTTGCATTAAGTTTCTTGCCAACCGTAAAGTAACATCGTAAGCATATTCGTCCTCACACATGGTATTAGCACAACTTGTACATTGTGCTCCTGGGTCCGGACCTCCATGGCCTGCAACAACATAAAAAACTTTGTTTTTTAATCGTTCGTCAATGATTTCTACATTTTCAAACTTCTTACCAAATAGAGGTTCAAGAATGTATTTATTAGATTTTGCTTTAGCGGTTTTTGGTTTGGCCTCTGCAATAATTTCTTCATTAATATCTTCTAACTTTTTGCCTTTGCTGACATTGCATTCTAATTCACTGTATGGCACCCATAATATTTTACTGCTTGTATAATGCGTTTGTCTTAACCCACTACTATGTAAATACTCGTTGTACTCTTTAATTCTTACCGCTTTTTTCCAGTCATCAATATTGATGGTAGATCGAATACTCTTTCCATTATACTTATAAATGTAAACTGGTAGGATGTACTTCTTTCCCTTGATGAGGTCAGAATCTTTAGAGATCTTATTCAGTGTATAAAATTTCTGGATGTTACAAGTCGCGTCTAATAATTGATAACGTCTTAATAAACGGTACACGCCATCACCGTCTTTAGCTTCCACACTATGAAATTCAGGGTTTGATGCCCATAGAAATGAACTTGTAAGTAAACAAGTACAGAAGGTGACTAAAATTCTGATAGATACTTTCATGTTGTGTAGTTTGAGACCAATTGCAAATATATCAAATTAAATAAAATTATAATATGTAATTGTATGAATTTTAGTGGTATCCGACGATTATTAGGATTTAGGAATATTTATTTAACTAGATAGATTTATTAGATTTAGGTCGTATCTTTGAACAAACAACTCACCGTGAAGGAAATAATACTTCTGATTCAAAAAGATGTGGCCATTGAACTTAGGCAAGGCTTCGCAGCGGCAGGTGTAATTTTGTTTTTATTTACTACGGTTTTTATTGTTTTTAAGGCTTTCGCCGAATTAAGACAAGAGTCTTGGAATGTGATGTTTTGGATCATATTTTTATTTGTTTCACTCAACAGTATTTTAAAAAGCTTTATCCAAGAGGACCGAAATCGTGGCTTGTATTATTATACATTGTTCGATCCAGTGAAAGTGATTTTATCTAAAATCATTTACAACTTCATCTTCAGTTTAATTTTGGCTTTCATCTTACTTTTATTGATGAGCTTTTTTGTCAATAATCCAATTAAAGATTTTGGATTGTTTCTTTCAGGTATGACCTTATCCGTATTAGGCATTTCTGTGATCTTTACTTTTGTTTCTTCCATTTCGGGTTTGGAAAATAACAACTCCACATTAATGGCTGTTTTAGCCATGCCGATTGTCTTACCTGTTTTGTTATTAGCCTTAAAAATATCAGCGGAAGCCATTGGCATTATACAGGACTCCAGTGTGGCGACAGACTTTTTATATTTAGCTGCTATTGATTTGATGATGTTAGGTTTAGCGTTAATTTTATTTCCTATTCTATGGAAACAATGAGTTTATGAATTTTATAAAGACATATTGGTGGAAATTACTTGGAATACTCTTGTTGATCTATGCAGTGATTTTTGGCTTAGGTGTTCCGTTGAAGCATGGTATTATGGAGGTAAGCCCTTTAAATGCCAAAGCAGGAGAGCAATTCACATTAAGTATACAAGGATATAATTCTCATTATAGCGATTTGCCCAGTTATGCTTATTTAAAATTGGATAGTGTTCATTATCTCAAATCCGCATTTTGTTCGCCGACTCATCAAAATATTATGAGGGCGTCTTTTCTGATCCCAACATACCTGCCCTCTGCTGATTCAGTAGTGGATGCGACACTCATAGTAGATAACCGAAAGGATGGTTACGCAATTTTACCAAGGGCAATCAGTATCTCACAAGATTCTTTTCAAGTAGAGCGGGGTCAAGAGTTATGGTCTAGTTCAAATGGCCTAGAGGATGTCACTATCGATCAGTCATTTAAATTTCCTTTTCGTAACATCCTACATGAAACTGTAAGAAATACATTTTATCATGTTTCTCTATGGTTTGCTATGTTTATCCTTTTGATAGTTTCACTGTATTATGCAGTTGGATATTTGAGAAAACCAAGTGCGGAGTTAGATCGAAAAGCTTACGCGTATACCGCAGTAGCCATTTTCTATGGAATCTTAGGTTTGATTAGTGGTTCGATTTGGGCAAAATATACTTGGGGTACTTTTTGGACTGCAGATGTAAAATTAAATATGACCGCAGTAGCTATGTTGATTTATTTTGCCTATTTGGTATTAAGATCATCAATACCAGATATGGATCGACGGGCTAAGCTTTCATCAGTATATAGCATTTTTGCTTTTTTTGCCTTAATTGCGTTGGTATTTGTTATACCTAGATTAACGGATAGTTTACATCCAGGTAATGGAGGGAATCCTGCGTTGGGTGGAGAAGATCTCGATAACACCTTACGTTTAGTCTTTTATCCTGCGATAATTGGATTCACTTTGTTAGGAGCATGGATCGCACAATTAAAGTTTAGAGTATCGAGAATAGAGGAAAATGACGCCTTTAATGAAAGATGATAATTTAGTCTTAAAAATATTTGTTATTCATAAAAAATGAACGACTTTCGTTGCTGATACTATTCTATTCAAGTAGAGTAAAACGAGGTCAGAAATAAGATCAATGAAAAATCAATTCTCGATAATTCTTCTTCTACTATTCGCAACTTCTTTAAATGCACAGGGTGTATCCCAAGATTTTCTTCGTTCAACTGGGAAAATATATTCTGTAATTGCCGTTTTAGTATTGATAATAATAGGACTGGCCTGGTACCTAATTAGATTAGATTCAAGAATACAGAAACTAGAAAAAACACATAAAAATGGGTAGTAAACAAGCTAGCTTTTACGAGAGCGTACAGCGCAATTTCGACAAAGCTGCAGCATTGACTAATTTGCCAAAAGGCTTATTAGCTCAAATTAGAGCCTGCAATTCAGTGTATCAAATGAGATTTCCAGTGAAGATTGGAAACAAATACGAAGTGATTGAAGCTTATAGAGTTCAACACAGTCATCATAGGAATCCAACCAAAGGTGGAATTCGTTTCAGTAGCCACGTGAATCAAGAAGAGGTCATGGCTTTGGCGTCTTTAATGACGTACAAATGTGCTATTGTTGATGTTCCTTTTGGTGGTGCCAAAGGTGGAGTCAAAGTAAGCCCTCGAGCTTATAACGCCGAAGAATTAGAAAAAATCACCCGTAGATATACGGTAGAACTAATTAGAAAGAATTTTATTGGACCATCAATTGATGTGCCTGCTCCTGATTATGGAACAGGTCCACGAGAAATGGCATGGATTCTTGATACTTACATGACCTTCAATAGTGGAGAGATAGATGCTGTAGGTTGTGTTACAGGTAAACCTGTAAATCAAAACGGTATTAGAGGTCGTACTGAGGCCACAGGAAGAGGAGTTTTCTATTCTTTAAGAGAGTTCTTTAGCTATGCAGATGACGTGAAAAAGTTGGGTATGGAGCCAGGTATTGAAGGGAAAACGATGGTGATTCAGGGGCTCGGAAATGTGGGCTCGTATACAGGTACGATATCTCAAGAAGAAGGTGGAGTACGTGTAGTAGGTGTCTCTGAAATCGAAGGGACCATCGTCAGTGATACGAATATCGATATCGAAAAGCTATTAAAGTATAGAGCAAAGAAAGGTTCGATTCTTGGTTTTCCAGGAACAAAAACCTTAAAAGATAGAAAGGATTGGGTAAAGATAGAATGTGACATTCTTGTTCCAGCCGCCTTAGAAAGTCAAGTTCATAAGGACAATGCAAAGTTCGTTAAAGCAAAAGTTGTAGCAGAAGCAGCAAATGGTCCTGTTACAGCAGATGCAGAAGCCATATTACTTAAGAAGGGTGTTGTGATTATTCCTGATATGTATTGTAATGCTGGAGGGGTAACCGTTTCGTACTTCGAGTGGTTAAAGAATTTATCCCACATGCGTTTTGGTAGAATGGAAAAAAGATTTAACCAAAATAACAGAACACTTCTTTTGGATAAAATAGAGAGTATGACAGGAAAATCTATCACCAAAAGAGACAGAAGCATTATTGCCAAAGGTGCCGATGAGGTAGATTTAGTACGTTCAGGTTTGGAAGAAACTATGGTTACGGCTTACGCCAATATTAGAGAGGTTTATAATAGAAGACGTACAGTCAAAGATTTAAGAACTGCGGCCTTTTTGAATGCCTTAGAAAAGGTAGCTAATGATTACATGACTTTAGGTGTATTTCCTTGATTTGAAATACCTCACACTAAAAAAAGGAGCAACTATTTGGTTGCTCCTTTTTTGTTTTTAAGGCTTATTCAAAATCACTTAACATATCCGCTAATGGGTCTGAAAAATTAAATAGTGTATCTACAATGTTCTTTTCTAATACCTCACATTCCGATAGACCATGTAAACACAATTCCATCATGATAAATAAATCATCTTTGTCTAATTGATGTTTTTTGATGGCATCATTGGCTATGGCCTCCAGACCTACTACCGAGTT
Organism: Saprospiraceae bacterium; assembly: GCA_020630475.1. GTDB lineage: Bacteria > Bacteroidota > Bacteroidia > Chitinophagales > Saprospiraceae > JAHDCZ01. Next base: position 9,800 of record JAHDBI010000066.1, on the reverse strand, counting down.
CAATTGCTTTTTATATTTTTTCTGCGGATCATCATTGAGCAAGTCTAAGGTGTTTCCAGCACCAAACCACTGTCTTAATACACCGTAGGGGTCTTTTTCAGCTGTCGATCTGTTGGGGTCAGGAAAGAAGAGTAAAAAGCTTTCCTTTATAGATTGATGAATTAATGTTAATGCGACAGAATATGGTCCTTCTTGCTCACCTTCATAAACTAACTCCACTTTTCCAGTAATCCCTGGAATGATTCCCCATAAGTCAGTCAGACGAGCAGTCGTACTTTTTTCACCATTAATGAGCATCCTTCTTTCCGCAGATGAAATTAGATTTTCAAAGGCCGCAATACTTAATCTCGCCGAAACACCACTTTTTTCATCGATGTAATCACTGGTTCGAGCATTAAAAGAAACCAATTCAAGTAAGTCTTTCATGAACTCTGGAACATGGACTTTTGATTTTTGATCATTTGTCTTTTGGATTTCTTGTTGTGTGATGGATTTGGCAATTTCAATGCTTCTAGGGTAATGAGTGAGGATTTGGCTTTCTATTCTATCTTTCAGCGGGGTAACAATACTTCCTCTATTGGTGTAATCCTCAGGGTTAGCTGTAAAAGTGAACATGATGTCCAAGTTTAATCTAAACTTAAATCCTCGAATTTGAAGATCTCCTTCTTGCAGGATGTTGAACAAAGAAACTTGAATTCTAGCTTGAAGATCAGGTAATTCGTTAATCACGAAAATACATCGATTAGCCCTAGGGACTAAACCAAAATGAATGACCCGTTCATCTGAATACGGAAGTTTAAGGTTGGCTGCTTTAATGGGGTCTACATCACCGATAAGGTCAGCAATGTTGACATCAGGTGTGGCCAGTTTTTCTACATATCTTTCCGAGCGATGAATCCATTCAATTGGTGTATCCTCTTTTAGCTCTGCGATTTGGTCTTTAGCAAACTTGGAAATCGGATTTAATGGATCATCATTGATTTCACTACCACTGACCACTGGCATATATTCATCGAGTAGTAAGGTCAACATTCGAGCAAGCTTAGTTTTTGCTTGCCCTCTGAGCCCTAGTAATAAGACGTTATGCTTGGATAGAATTGCTCTTTCAATATCCGGAATGACCGTGTCCTCAAAGCCATGTATACCTTCAAATATGTTAACCTTTTCTTGTAAAGATTTCACAAGATTTTCTCTTAGTTCATCCTTGACACTCCTAAAAACATATTTGCTCTTTTTCAATGCCCCAAGCGTTGTAATCTTCTTCCAATCCATTTATCCTTTTCTTTTTCTCTGTTTATAATCTTTAAATATGTAAGCCCCCAACCCATCAAGTGAACTATAAAATGCTTTTCCTTGATTTGCAGCAGTAAATTTTTCAACAAACTGAACTAGATACGGATCTCGTGCAATCATGAATGTTGTGATCGGAATATCCAATTTTCGGCATTTCACTGCAAGACCAAGCGTCCTGTTCAATATTTTTCTATCTAAACCAAAACTGTTTTTATAATACTTTTTACCCTTTTTCATACAAGTCGGTTTGCCATCCGTAATCATCATGATTTGTTTATTCGGCGTTTTCTTCTTTTGAAGAATGTTTAGTGCCAACTCGATACCTGCTATGGTGTTGGTGTGATACGGACCTACCTGTAAATAAGGAAGGTCCTTAACCTCAATTCTCCATGAATCATTTCCAAAAACGATGATGTCTAAGGTGTCTTTTGGGTATCGCGTATGGATCAGTTCAGCCAAAGCCATGGCTACTTTTTTGGCTGGCGTAATCCGATCTTCACCATATAATATCATGGAGTGAGAGATGTCAATCATTAAGACCGTACTACAATTTGTCTTGTCATAGGTTTCTCTAACCTCCAAATCATTTTCAGTTAATTTGAAGTCATCTATGCCATGATTGATTTGAGCATTCTTTAGGGAATCATATAATGAAATTCTGTCCAATTGATCGCCGTATTGATAAGGTCTATTTCCACTGGTCATTTCGTCTCCTAGTCCGGAGCTTTTTAAATGGTGGTCGCCACGCTTAGATTTTTTTAAGTCATCAAAGATGTCGCCTAATGCTTTTTGTCGTAGAGCAATCTCTAATTTAGAGCTAGGATCAAAAGTAGGTTTAGGTCCATTACTTTGCTTTAAATAGCCTTTATCCAACAAATCTTGAATGAAGTCAGCTATGCCGTATTCTTCGTTGGTTAAATTATGTTGTTTATCCAATTCGGTTAGCCAGCTCAATGCTTCACTGACATCACCAGAAGTATGCAGTAGAATTTCTTGAAAGAGTTTAAACAATCTTTCAAAGTTGTTTCCATCGTCAGAGGGAGGTAGATACTTTTTAAAATGCCATCCAATCATCTAAAGCAATATATTCTGTTTTGTGGAATATGAACAATTATATCGAGTATATGTTCTGAGAAAAATTCGAAATTCAGAAAATTCAGAAAATTCAGAAAAATATTGATTTAATGAAAATCATTGTTTAGGTTTGTGTTAAAATAATGACATGGCTAAATCAGATAAAAATAAAGGTTGCTGTAATGTGGAAGCGGTAGTGAGCTTTGATTCAAGGGGCCAACTGGTCTTGCCCAAAGATTTAAGAGCAAAGTATGATTTGAAGGAAGGAGATAAGTTTGCCATTGTGAGTTGTAACAATGACGATGGTTCGCTATGCTGTTTAAGTTTGATTAAAACAGATGCTTTACAAGGAATGATTAAAAATTTTTTAGGTCCTACTTTTAAAGACATATTATCGAGTTAAGAATAACCTAGGTTTCATTTATTTTTTAATCATTAAAATTTCTATTATGATTCCTATTGATTTGATCTGTAGTATTCTTGGATGTTGTTCAGGATGCTGCTAACAAAAGGCGAGGGCGGGGTACTAAGTACCTCGCCCCATTTGTATTTAATAATACAGTATAAAGGTAAGTATTATTAGCCTTTCGGCGAAAGCCAAAAAAAATATCCCTAGTCACGCATCGTTTTTTATAAAGCTTGTGTATTCATGTTGTAGTCCACCGCGGTTTTATAAAAAGTAAAAAATAATAAGTAATGAATAAATTTAGCAGACTGGCAATTTTTGCCCTTGTACTTTTAAGCTTTGTAGCTTGTAGAGATGATAATAATACAACAAAGGTAGTTGATGAAATGCCTATAGATCCACCTAGATACGAAGTAACGGCTTCGGTTTTTGGTGTGGTGTTAGATGTTGCTGGTAACCCAATTGAGGATGCCAAGGTAAATATTGAAAATACAATCATCGATACGGATGAAAACGGTGTTTTTCAAATGGAAAATGCTGTTATGGATCAATATGGTACCTTGGTGACTGTTGAAAAATCTGGTTACTTCAGGGGCCTAAGCATGTATGAACCAAGATCCGGAAAGACATCTAATGTGGTCGTTACTCTTGTCCAAAAGAACATGTCTGGAAGTTTCAATACGACTTCACCTTCTACAGTTAATGTAGAAGACGCAAGTATTGCTTTTGCCGGTGCAAATTTTGTAGATAGTAACGGTAACGCGTATGATGGTACTGTAAATGTATACGGTCATTTATATGATGCAGCTGATCCCAATACTATGACGACAATGCCTGGTGATTTACGTGCCATTAGTTCCGATAATGAATTAGTTCAATTAGCGACATATGGTATGGTAGGTGTTGAATTAGAATCTCCAAGTGGTGAATCTTTACAACTTGCTGAAGGATCATCAGCAACCATCACAATTCCAATTGCTAACGATCAATTAGCGGATGCTCCTCAAGAAATTCCTTTATGGCACATGGCAGAGACAACGGGGTACTGGATAGAAGAAGGTGTGGCCATCAAAGAAGGAAATGAATATGTTGGTCAGGTGTCTCACTTTTCATTTTGGAATTGTGATTATCCATATCCTTTAGTTCAGTTAGAAGGAAGCATTGAATTGTCCAATGGTGACCCAATTTCAGGTGTATATGTAGAGATTACTATTGACGGATCAAGCTCCACTGGGTATGATAATGTAGATGAAGACGGTTATTTCGGAGGTAAAGTACCAGCCAATGAAGCCCTTACACTTAATGTTAAAGGCAATTGTGGTAATGTAGTCCACACGCAAGATATAGGACCTTTTTCTAGTGATGTTGTTTTGCCTACGATTACCATCGACCCAGGTGCAAATAGTTTTGCTACTATTTCAGGAATCTTATTGGATTGCGATCTTGCCCCAGTAACAAATGGTTATGTAACTTTTAGTGATTCATGGGTACACGCTACGCCAGAAGCTGATGGTAGTTTTACAGTCACTTCAATTTTCTGTGATCCTATAATTGAGGTAATAGGCTATGATTTAGACAATTTACAGCAATCAACTCCAGAATCTATTGACTTAACATCACAATCAGTGGTTGATTTAGGAAATGTTGAGGTTTGTGAAACATTGGATGAGTATGTTGCCTTTACAATCGATGGCGAAAATTTCGTAGTGGTTAACCCAAGTGCTTACTATAATGCTCAGGGAAGTACTGATAATAGGATGGAGATTTATGCATGGGGAGCTGATTCTACGAGCGTTCAATTGTCTTTTGAGACATTAGGTAATGATACGAGTAATCCGATTTATGCAACGATGCAAGGCGAAAGTTTAGTTTCTGGAAATTACTTTTATGTAGGGTGCGAAGGAAATTGTGATGACTTTACAGTGACCATTGGTGCTTTAGGTATGTCAGGTGATTACGTGGAAGGAACATTTGAGGGAACTTTAGAAAATTGGAACGCAGGTTCAACGGTAACTGTCGATGGTTCGTTCAGAGTACAAAGAGATGAATAAAATTGATTGAAACAATCTAAATAGCCAGCCATGCAATAGTGTGGCTGGCATTTTACAATTTGAATATTAAAGCACTCATATTAAAATGTCTAGAATGCGATCGTCAGGCGCAAAAAGAACTGGTATGTCATTTTGCACCAAGTTTATTGACCGTATCTAAAAGATATATTTCAGGTCCTGGAGCTGAAGATGTTTTACAAGAAGCGTTCATAAAGATATTTAAGCATCTCGATTCTTTTGATGTAGAAAAAGGTTCTTTAGAAGCGTGGATGAAAAAGATCGTGGTGAATACCGCTTTAAATATTCTAAGAAAGAAAAATGTTTTAAAACAACACTCAGAAATAGATCATCATGACGTGCCCATAAGTCCTGAAATCTATAAATCTATTGATGCTGAAGAAATTGTTAGACTTATTGCATCCTTACCGACAAGCTATCGAACAGTTTTTAATCTGTATGCCGTAGAAGGCTATAGTCATAAAGAAATAGGCGAGATGTTAGGTTGTGCAGAATCATCATCAAGAAGTAATCTTGCTCGGGCGAGACAACTATTAAAGAAATCCATTTACGAAAATAAAAACTTCGAATCATGGCAGAGGATCGTTTAGATAAAATATTAAAGTCAAAAGTAGACCAACATCCTAGTAAGATGGATGTGGAGGCCTTTTGGGGTGCACTAGAGCCTAGGCTAGAAAAACCGAAAAAGAGGCGTAGAATATTTATTTGGTGGCTTTTGCCAATGGTTGGTTTAATTGCTTTTGCGATTTGGATGCTCAATCATAATGGCTCTAACCAAACCGATATTGGTGATGGCTTATTAACGCAACAAGAAAATATAAACCCTTCTAACAAGGTTGAAAAAATATCAAATTCTAAAGAATCTAACTCATTAATTTTATCTGAAAACAATAACATTCAAAACGATCCTTCAAGCCAACTTCAAAGAAATACTAAAGAAATTAAAAGCGAACTCGAGAGCAATAACAATGTCGTAAATCAAAAATTAGACACGAGAGTAAATAGTGGTCAGACCGATTTAGTCAATAGGGATAGAATTAATGCTAAACAAAATCCTAATCATTTACACAACCATGCACTGGTGAATGAATCTAAGTTATTCAATAACACTTCATCAAATATTTCTAGCATAGATCAGAGGACAACTTTTAAAATATCAAATTTGAGTAGTCTTGCTTTGAATCTAAACACACAAGCTGATGTACTTGATTTGTCCCATCGTATTTCTATGTCTGAGTTGATTGAAAAAAATGAAGAAAGCTCAAGTTTGCCAGGGGTTAAGGGAATATCTGTCTATGGGGGAGCTGGAATGATTCAACGGGAGTTGATAGATTTAGGAGTTGATACATTAGGTTCATTATTGGCCAACAGAAATGGGTCAGAAACTACCTTAGAGTCACTGAATGCTGGATTCGAATTTAGGTGGTACCATCCATCGGGATTGAATCTTTTTGGAGGACTCGAGTACATTCGAATCAATGAACGATTTGTTAATAGTTATACTTTCGATTCCATCCGTTTTGAAGAGGAATACATCATTGGTAATAAAACCGTTAATGGGGTTACATCGGACTTGTATGGTTCCGCCTCTGTTTTAACCGTATATCAAGTAGATCAAACAAGATATAATGCCCATAATTTTATAGATCTACGTTTGGGAATGGCGTATGATAAGAGCTTTGGTAAATTCGGTCTAGGCTTAAGTAGTTCCATTCAGTATAATCTAAGGTCTTGGAGTTCGTTTACGATGTTCGATGAACAAAAAAACTTATTTACTAATGGTGGTGATGTACAAGTGTTTAAGAACAGAAACGGTCTAAGTTTGAATTTAGGTGCTACGCTCAGATATCAATTATCAGATTCTTGGAATCTATGGTTCTCTCCTGAAATCCACCGTAGGTTAAAAACTGTAACTACAGAGAATTATCTATTAGATCAAAAATATCAATTGATAAGAATGAAGCTTGGTCTGGAAAAGCGTTTTTAATTACTTCACTTTAAAATCACCTTTTCCTACCATAAATCCGTTGTTGTAAATCTGAACATCATACATGCCTTTGGCAAGTTGATAACCAGCATTCCAGTCTATACAGCCCTCAGTGTCCTCATTGTTGTATTCTATTGTTCCAGAGCCAGTATAGCGAACTTTCGTACCGTCTAGTTTATTGGTGAGAATACCAGAACCTGAACTTTCAACAAAAACTGTTTCTCCTTGAGGATCAATTAATCGTACTTGAAAAGTTTTTGTTCCTGGATCAGTAACAAAATTACTTTCAGTTCTAAAACAAGTTCGAATCATATCCATATCCTTACCCTTGCTTTTCTTTTTTAATTTGCCATCATCTTTGACTTCATATCCCTTAACCTCCATCCAGTTGATTTTAATGGCCATTGCCATATCCACCTTTGTAGATAAGACATCATTGGTTTTAGTGATTTTTTCCTTTTCGGAAACAAGGACGGTCTGCGCCTCTTCTAACTGAACAACTTGAGCCTTTTCTCTATTCACCTCCTCAGTCAATTGAGTTTTCTCCGTTTCGAGTTTTCTATTCACTCTATTGAGTCTTTCATTTTCAGTTTTTAAGGTGTTGATTTCAGTTATGTATCCACTGACCATACCTTCAAACTTTGAGATCTCTTCTTTAGCCTTACCAAGCTCTCTCTTGGTCCAAATCAAATTATTGATTTTATTCTTTTGAGCCAGAAGTTCTTTTTTCTGTCTGTCTATAAGGTTATTCAAGTCTTGATTTTCTCCTCTGAATTCTTCTAATTCGGCCAAGGAAGATTGATAATCTTGGTCCAATTCAGAATGTACTTTTTCTAAATCTAGGAGTTCAGTCTTGTGAGTGTTGAGCTCAGATTTTAATTGACTATTGGCATACCATTGATAGGCATTTAATCCTAAGCTGAAAAAAAGTAACAAGAGGATAATTGAATTGATATTGGATTTGGAAGAAGCCATAATTTTTGTTTTTTTATAATCATCTAATATCTCAATTTATTTTTCATTAAATGAATATAAAAGCAAAATCATGGTATCTACCTATAAACCTTTAAGGGGAAACTCCTATGAAAATTTCAATTCCGAGCATAAGTCAAATTCTCTTTCTTGATATTGAGACGGTATCAGGAGAATCCAATTGGAATGATCTTGACCCCATTTTAAAAACAGAGTGGATTAAAAAATGTCAAAGGCAGTTCAGGGTAGATGAATCACTTGCGTCTAATTATTATCATGAAAGAGCAGGTATTTATGCTGAGTTTGGTAAAATTGTTTGCATTTCCATCGCTGCCATAAGAATTAAAAGAGGTGTTCTACAAACTGTTCGGATAAAATCATTTTGTCAAGCTAAAGAATCTGACTTGTTGAAATCATTTTGTCAGTTTATAGTAAAGCATTACAATCAACCCGAGATTCATGGATTTTGTGGACACAACATTCGTGAATTTGATATTCCTTACATCGTTCGAAGATTCTTGGTTCACGAGATTAATGTTCCTAAAGTATTTCGAATTTCTATGAAAAAGACATGGGAGAACAAACACATTTTGGACACTTTAGATTTATGGAGATTCGGCGATTATAAGAATTATACGTCGTTACAATTGTTGTGTTGCATACTTAATATTCCATCGCCAAAGTCAGATATAGATGGTTCACAAGTGTCGGCTGTCTATTGGAAGGATGATGATCTTGATAGAATTGTTGAATATTGTGAGCGAGATGTTCGCGCCTTGATAAGGGTTTTTCTAAGGCTATTGAGCGTTCATAAACCAGAGTTGAATTTACTGAATACAGATGCTTTGAGATGATTGACGTATGGTATAAATCAATTATATTTATGGATGGATTTTAAGATTGCCCCCTCAATACTTGCTTGTGATTTTGGCAAGATTCAAGAAGAAATAGAAATGATCAATGCTAGTGCAGCTGATTGGCTGCACATAGATGTGATGGATGGCGTTTTTGTGCCTAATATTTCCTTTGGACAACCCATAGTGTCAAAAATGGCAGAATTGAATGCAAAGGTGTCAGATGTACATTTAATGATTGTAAATCCCGAAAACTACATCCAGGATTTTCGAAATGCTGGTGCAGATGTGATCACGGTACATTATGAAGCCAGTAATCATTTACATAGGCTTGTGCATCAAATTAAAGAAACAGGTGCTGAAGCCGGAGTTGCATTAAATCCGCATACACCCGTCGAACTCATTTTTGATTTGCTTGAGGATATTGACCTTGTTTGTTTAATGTCTGTAAATCCAGGATTTGGAGGGCAGAAGTTTATCTATAAAACATTGGACAAGATTAAACGCTTGAAAGATGAAATTGTGAAGATTAATGCCGGTACCATTATTGAAATTGATGGAGGTGTTGGACTACAAAACATGGAAGCTATTCTAAAAGCTGGAGCGGATGTATTGGTTGCAGGTAGTAGTGTTTTCAAATCGGAAGATCCAACGGCAACGATTGAAAGGATGAAAAATCTATTTTCGTCGTAATTTATTCTATTCTTAAGCGTTTGAGTGAGGTAAAGCTGAGCTATGGTCAAATATTTTTTTCTACCAGTTTTCTTTTTTGTTTGTTGCCTTTCGGCGAAAGCCCAAGAAAGCCCTGCAGTAATATTTGGATTTGTATCGAATATCGATTCAGATCAGATGGTGGACTTTGCTACTGTTTTTATTAAAGGCACCAACAATGCCGTGGAAACGGATAAGGATGGTTCATACAGAATCGAGGTAAATTCAAACGAAAGGATCACTATTGTTTGCACTAGAATTGGCTTTTTCGAGAAAGAATATACAATCGATGCCTTGCCAGCAGGATCTAAACGAAATGTCAATTTTAAATTAGCACCGGAGGATTTGGGAGTAGATATCGTCATTCGCGAAAGCAGGATAGAAGATGTAGGAATGGTTAAGGAAGAAGTGACCGAATTAAAATTACTGCCTTC
>JAHDBI010000065.1 GCA_020630475.1 Saprospiraceae bacterium | reverse complement strand
AGTATCGAGATGAAATGCTCGCTCTAAAAAAGAAGTTAAAGTCCATGTAATAAAAAAGAGCCAAATAATTGGCTCTCTCAATACATCGGGATTACTTCTTTCTTTTTAAGCTGGGTTTTCAATTTGTTTTAGAGGTTTTGTTCCTAACAAGTCCAGCTATTCTATAATGAAGGTCCAATTCAAAAGTAATATGGACAATCATATTCTTGTATATAGAAATCACAACATAATTCACAACGGACAAGGAATTAGTTGTAGTTTTAGCCCTGCTTTGAAAACCTACGCCGAAAAGAGAATTGAATTATTAGAATGCATTTCCATATTAAATGCTAATGGCCACTCTTACAAGGAATTCTGTGATTACATCAATGCTAAACAAACTGAATTCAAACTATTCAAAGATTTCTTTTCTAGGTTTAGAAGTAATAATAAATATTACAATGGACCTTCCAAAAAAGAAAAGCTTTCCACAATTGTGAAGTTAATGCAGGCTTATTACGAACTTGAAATTGAGAACAAGTATCCTAATCAAGCTGAATTGATGATTTTAGTTTCAAAGGCTTTAGATGCGGAATTTGAAACCTATAAAATGGTCAATAAGGTAAGCTTAAATCTAAATTCAAATTTATCAGCTTATTTCTCAAATAAGGATGTTGCTTTTAAAACAATTAAAAGAAATATCCAACAGAAAATACAATACAATTGGGTCCTTGAAACAGAAAACATGGGTTCAACCTTTGCTCTATTAAAGAGTAAAATATCGTCTGTTTTTCATGACACGGCCATCATTAATACTGAGGAGCATTGGAAATTATGCTGGACAGATAAAATAACAGGCGATCTGGTTTACAGGTTTGAAACTATAAACGAACAAACATACCTTGTCATAAAAACGAAAAATGGATGGAGGATAAAAGACAACATCTACGAAGCGACACTAAATAAGAAAAGACCGGAAGTCTATTCAAAGCAAGACATACAAAAACTATCCTTGACTAAACCTATTCATACATCACTACAAAGCATTGAAAATAATGAACTAGGGAAAGCTGTAGACATTATTTTAAACTCATCTTTAAAAATCCATAATTATCGTGAACAATTAATCGGTGTCAAATCTTCATATTTAAATATTCTACGCGAACTTAATATTGATAGAATTGAATATCCAATTTATTTAAAGGAGGTCTCCAAAATTAAAATTCGGTTATTAAAAATCATTGAGACCTTGAAAGATTAAAGTTTTAAGGGACTTTCATATTTTTGACTTCATAATCGATTATATGTCTACACCAATCTCTGTTGCATTTCACACTTTAGGTTGCAAATTAAACTTCTCGGAAACATCTAGTATTCGAAGACAATTTGAAAAGGAAGGGTATATGACTTCTTCTTTTGAAGATGGTGCTGATATTTACGTTCTGAATACATGCTCTGTAACAGAATTTGCAGATCGTAAATGTAGATATGAGGTTCGAAGGGCTCTTAAACATTCTCCGGATGCAAAGATTATAGTCGTTGGATGCTATGCACAATTGAAGCCAAAAGAAATAGCTAAGATTCCAGGAGTAGATCTAGTACTTGGTGCCTCGGAAAAGTTTAATATCATTAAGCATGTAGAAGGACTATCAAACACTGCCCAAAAAGGAATGATTAGCTCATCAAAAATAGAAGAGGTTAATTCGTTCGTTGATGCCTTTTCAATTGGTGATAGAACAAGATCTTTTTTAAAAGTTCAGGACGGTTGTAATTATAAATGCTCTTTTTGTACAATACCACAAGCCCGAGGGAAAAGCAGATCTGATACTATAGAGAATGCCGTTAATAATGCTAAAAAAATTGCCGCTTCTGGAACTAAAGAAATAGTTCTTACTGGAGTAAATCTTGGTGACTTTGGTAACGGAACTGAAGTCATTGAGGGTACTAAACCAAAAAAAGAAGCATTATTCATTGATTTGATTCATGCACTTGATCAGGTGGGGGGAATTGAACGATTTAGAATTTCATCTATTGAACCCAATTTAATTACTGAGGAAATAGTTGACTTTGTGGCGCAATCAAAAAAGTTTGTACCTCACTTTCATATTCCTCTTCAAAGTGGTTCTGATAAAGTTTTAAAATTGATGAGGCGTAGATATAAGCGTCAACTATATGCTGACCGGATCCATTATATTAAATCCAAAATCCCTCATTGCTGTATAGGAGTTGATGTCATTGTAGGGTTTCCAGGTGAAACAAACGAAGATTTTTTAGACACATATCACTTTTTAAAAGATCTCGACGTTTCTTATTTACATGTATTTACTTTTTCGGCAAGAGCCAATACTCCAGCTGCTGTAATGAGCGATCAAGTGGATGTGGCTGTTCGGCGGGAAAGAAATGAAATGCTAAGAATATTATCCCAAAAGAAGAAGCAAGCCTTTTACCTTCAACATTTAGGTCAGAATCGTCCTGTATTATTTGAACCATCCAAGAAAGAAGGTAAAATGAGTGGTTTCACTGACAATTACATTAAGGTAGAGGTAGACCAAAATGAAACGCTCCTCAGTACCATCAAAGAAGTATACTTAAGTTGTTCGCAAGAACCTAGCTTATTACAAGGAAGTATTAAAGTCTAAAAGAAAAAACCAGCTGTGAAATTCAAAGTATTGAATTTAGTTTCCGGCTGTTTGTTATAAGCGTTAATTAGGTTGTATTCGTATTCTATATCAAATGTAATTCCTTTAAACTCAACACCTACTCCACCTAACACCCCTAAGGTGGCATCATTCAATTTAGTATAAGCTCCATTTCCAGCAATTAACTCAGCTGGATAGATGTAATAATAGTCCAATGAACCAAGAACTTTTGCTCTTACTTTAAAGTCTTGTTCGTCGCCATACAAGGTAAAACCTAAACCACCTCGACCCTTTAAGATTTTCATACTTCCTTCATTACTAAAAAAGGACGGTGAATCTTGAGCCAAAAGGGAAATATCAGCATATTGCATACCTATCAAAAAGTACATGCCGCCTCCCATAAGACGTGCATCTGCTCCTATTACATATCCATAATGGGCTGTTCCTTCAGGGGTCACATTGACATCAGCATTCTTATCAACAGCAACTCCTGCATAAACATGCATACCTCCTTGTGAGAATCCTTCAAAAGAAATAAAAAGGAATAAGCAGAAAAATAATCTTTTAATCATAGGGTGGTATTTTTCTTAATTGTCATTAAAGCGTCGCAAAATAGAGATATTCCCAAGATTATCCCTAAAAAACTTATGTAGAATTATCTTACATTCGTTGTTTAAGTTAAAGCCACTAAGGGAAAACACTCAATTATGTATCCAGATTTATCATATTTTTTTCATGATCTCTTAGGAACATCCGTTGACAATTGGACCGCCATTTTTAAAACTTTCGGATTGTTTCTTGCTTTAGCTTTTTTTGCAAGTGCCTATGTCTTAAAGCTTGAATTTAGACGAAAAGAGAAAGAAGGTTTGCTTCTGCCAACAGAGAAAAAAATTGTCACCAATTCTTCAAATGTATGGTCCGAAATATTATCCAATGCATTTGTAATATTTTTAGCCGGCTTTAAACTACCTCACATTATCTCAAATTTTAGTGCCTTCAAGTCAGATCCAGCATCTATTGTTTTCAGTTTGAGTGGTGATTGGTTGATTGGAATTCTTGCAGGACTTGGTGTTTTTGCATATCAATATTATAAATCTAAGGATAGACTAAACCGAGAAGAAAAAACCATAATTACCAAAGTATATCCTCATCAAAAAATAAGTGACATTACTATTGTTGCTGCCATTTCTGGAATTATAGGTGCACGCGTTTTCTCTATCCTGGAAAATCTGGATTCTTTTTACAATGACCCTCTTGGTCAACTGTTATCTGGAAGCGGCCTTACCGTTTATGGAGGTGTTATCGTAGCAACATTCATTGTTTTGTGGTATGTCAGTAAGCATCAAATCTCAAAACTACACATGATGGATGCCGGTTCATTAGCTCTACTCATGGGCTATATCGTAGGAAGAATGGGGTGTCAATTTTCTGGCGATGGTGATTGGGGAATACCCAATGATTCGGCCAGCCCTTCTTGGATACCTGATTGGCTATGGTCGTACGGATATCCACATAACATTACTAAGCAAGGTAAACTAATGGAAGATTGTGTTGGGGAGTATTGCTTCGAAATGATTCCTGGTGTGTACCCTACCCCTGTATATGAAATACTCATGTGTGGTATTATTTTCTTCGGTCTGTGGATGGTTCGTAAAAAGATTAAAATAGCGGGTCTGATGTTTTTCCTTTACCTCATCTTTAGCGGTATTGAACGGTATCTCATCGAATTCATTCGTGTTAATGATAAATATGAATTCCTTGGATTTCAATATTCTCAAGGACAATGGATCGCCTTAGGTTCTGTATTGATTGGAATTATCGGTTCTATTGTTCTTATCAACAAATCAAAAAGCACTTAAGATCTCACGGAATCGGCAATACATTCATAGTTTATTTCTGCTGTTCTGTCCCATGAAAAATCTAAAGCTCGTTTCAGGCCTCTTTTGATATAATGTTCTCGTACCCTCTCTTTGGTCATTCCTTGTATGGCAGAAACAATTTCATTTAAATCCGTTGGATCAACTAACAACGCTGAGTCTTTTCCTACTTCTGCCATCGAACTAAGGTTCGAACTGATTACAGGTACACCACTTTTCATAGCTTCTAACAAGGGAATCCCAAACCCTTCAAAAAGAGAAATATAAATTAACGCTGTACTGGCACCTAAGACTTCTACTAAATGAGAACGGTCTGCATGAGTAAGCTCAACATCGTTCCTATATTTTAATGAGTCCAAAACAAGCTGAAAATCTTTTGTTTTCCATGCCATTCTACCAATGATCTTTAACTGATAATTTTCATTATCTGTCTCTTTAAATTTATCAAAGGCTCTTAATAATTGAGCAACATTTTTTCTTGGATGAATAGATCCTACATAACAAAAATAAGGTCTACCCTCAGCGTTTTGATCTCGAATTTGTTTTTTACGACTTTCGTCGAAAACTTGTACATCGGGCGGACATGCATTATAGCCCACCTTCATTTTATTGGCCACTATTCCATATTGATCGATAATGTCATTTTTCGTAGACTCCGAAACAGCGACAATCTTATTTGCTTTTTCATGAAACCGCCTAAAGTATTTACGATAGTATTTAAGTGTCCTTTTTGGAATGTGATCTGGAAAATGACGATATGCTAAATCATGACTTACAATAACTGAGGGTACCTCTGTCCTTAAACTATTATAAGTATCCGGAGAATAAAAGACATCAATTTTGTATTTCTTTAAATACCGTGGGATTTGATGTTCAAACCATAAATACCATAAGGCAGGATGTCGTGTTGGAGGTGAAACGATGACCGCTTTCACATTTGGACCATAAATAAAAGAGGCATCATAAGGACGATCGAAGAAAAAGACAAAATCATCTTCGGGATGAGCTTTAACCATTCTTTGTAATACTTCATGCATATACCTACAAACACCCTCCATACGGTGTTTGAGAAGTACACGAGTATTCACGCCTATACGCATAAATTAAACTTCTTTACGAACAAAGTGGAGTTTCGCTAAATCCCTTTTAGATTTAAAAATCTTATCTAGAACAGCACTGATAGGCAATACGAAAGACTGGAGAAACTTTGAGGTCTTTGTCATTTGTTGCCCTTCTTCGTGAGAGTTCTTATTGAAAACTTTTCTAATCACTCCGCACAAAAGATAACTCACTTGGATATTGATAAAGTCTGAAGATTTGAGTTTAAATCCCTGATCATCGCAAATCTTTTCATAATACGAAACTGGTCGGCCCATACATAAATCGTCCCCTTTCAGATTATTTTCTACTCTTTCGAAGAGCACTACTTCGTTTTTCGATACTCTACACATTTCAGTTAAAATCTTCTTCATCATGTCTTCATCAGTATTGTGCTGAAGGACTGTGGCGGAAAAAACCATATCAAAGTTCTTGTCTTCAAATGGCAATTCTGTACCGTTGATTTTAACAAAGTTTGCCCGAGAATCTTCAACATGGCTTTGCGCCAATGATATCATATCCATTGAAATATCCGCACCGGTTATCGACTGAAGTTCCGTTTTTAGGGCTTCCAAAATATTACCGCCAGGACCACTTCCAAGTTCCATTACCTGTTTACCATTCAGCGAAAGCGATGAAAATAAATCTAAAAAGCGCTTTCTTTTGTATCTGTAATATGGACTATCATCACCAGCAACGACATTGCCATTGCCTCGAGCCTTTATTCTTTGAGCAACTTTAGACCAGTATGGTTCGGGATGATAAGTATCTGACAATGGTATCGATTTAGTTTTGCAAATGTACTATTAATCAAACGATTGCTTTAGGTTCGACGTAATTTTTCCAATGCCTTACACAAGACAGTTTTTAAGATAATCATCATAGTTTGGTGCCATCAATGACCAATCATAACGCTCAATTAAAGATGTATCGACTTTATGAGCATCGCCATCTTGATTTAATAGCAATCTTAACTTCTGCTTTAACTCTTCTACGCCATTATATAAGAAAACAGACCTATCTGATTCCACAAGATGTTCCGGGTACACCAAAGCATTCGGTAACAAAGGAGTACAACCAGCATAAATGGCCTCTATGACAGAAATACCAAAGAAGTCGTGTTCGCTCGTCACTGGAAGAATGTCTGAAGATTTTAAAATTCTTCTGTATTCCTCTTTAGAATCTATATACCCCCAGTTTAAAATATCTTGTTCGTATTTTGCTTTCGCGGAATGAAATACCTCGGGGATTTTAGAAAAATTCTCCCCTACAATATTCAATTTAAATTGATAAGCTTCATTTTTTAGTTGATCCAATACATCAAAAAAGAGCTCGGGACCTTTGTCGTGTTCCCAACGATGATTCCAAAGGATAACTTTTTCTTTATTCTCTTGCTCCCTGTTCAAATCATCAAAAACGGATAAATCTATTCCGACAGGCAATACCGTAGATTTAGACCTTAAGAGATCAATTTCTTGTAATTCGTTATGATCCGGAAATCGTTTTAAAAGTTTAGAAACTCCATCAAAGAATGAATCATGATTATACTGAGAGTTAAAAAAGACTCGATCTGCGCTTAATGCTGAAACATAATTGATCCATCCATAATGATTATCCCTTGAAGCTTTTATGTCGCTATCCATTTTGGATTGAGGATAAACAAATTGATTTTCATGAAAATAGAAAGCCACTGCTGGTCTGCTATCCCTTTTAACCAGGGCTAAAAATGTGCTAAGATCAAGCATATCCGTAGCTAAGATTAAGTCTGGTTGAATGGATAAAGCATTATACATTTTAGCCAAACTTATTGCTGCACCGTGCATTCTCCATTTCCAATGTCTTCCTGGTAGAGAAATAATCTCTACATGATGTTTTGAATGGGCCTGATATGACAATGCCCAAGACTTGTGACTACCAGAAAAATATGGTTCGACAATTAAAATGTTCACGTTCCAAATTAATGATTCTTTTAACTTTATAGAAGCTAAAAAATGAATTGTGTCTAGAACAGATATATTGATTATTGGATCAGGTGTAGCGGGACTAAGTGTTGCTATCAAAATGGCCGAACAGCGTCAGGATATAAATATCACGGTTCTTTCCAAAACCTTAGAATCAGAAACCAACACTTCATGGGCTCAAGGTGGGATTGCGGCAGTTTGGAATCTAGAAAAAGACGATCACCAAAAACATATCGAAGATACCTTAGTTGCTGGTGATGGTCTTTGTGATCCTGAGATTGTTCGCTTCGTCATAGAGGAGGGGCCTACTCGAGTCAAAGAATTAATCGAATGGGGAGCCCGTTTTGATAAAGAGGATGATGGGAGATTTGATTTAGGAATGGAAGGAGGTCACTCAGAAAACCGAATCCTCCATTATAAAGATATCACGGGTAAGGAAATCCAAAGGACCCTTTCGGCGAAAGCCAAATCATACAACAATATCAAGGTACTCGAACATCTATACGCCGTTAATTTGATTACGCAACATCATCTTGGAAGAAACTTAACTCGTCTCTCCAATGATATTGAATGTTATGGCGCTTATGTGTTGAACAAAGAAACTAATGAAATAGAAACACTTTTGGCGAAAGCCACTGTCATGTGCACGGGTGGTTCTGGACAAGTTTATTTGAACACCACAAACCCACTAATTGCTACTGGTGATGGTATCGCGATGGTTTATAGAGCAAAAGGACGATTGGCAAATATGGAGTTTGTTCAGTTTCATCCTACTGCTCTTTTTACCACTACTAATGAAAATCCAGATTTCCTCATCTCTGAAGCTGTTCGCGGTTTTGGAGGCATTTTAAAAACACCTGGAGGTGAAGAGTTCATGCAAAAATATGATGAACGCCTTTCGCTAGCTCCTCGTGATATTGTAGCAAGAGCCATCGATAACGAAATGAAAGTTTCTGGTGAAGAACATATGTGTTTAGATTGTAGACATTTGGATCAGCAAGAATTTTTAGAACACTTCCCTAACATTTATGAGAAATGTAAAAGCCTAGGCATTGATCCATTTGTTGACATGATCCCAGTCGTACCTGCCTGTCATTATATCTGTGGGGGTATAAAAGTTGATGCTTATGGACAGAGCAGCATCAAACATTTATATGCAGCAGGTGAATGTACTTGTACTGGTCTTCATGGTGCCAACAGATTAGCCTCTAATTCATTATTGGAGGGCTTGGTTTTTGGAGACAGAATTGCTCAAAGTGTTCTAAAAGAAATAAATCATTTAAAGTGGAATGAAGACATTCCTGACTGGGATGCTGAAGGTACGAGCGAACCCAACGAATTGGTTTTACTTCATCAAAGTTGGAAGGAATTAAAAAGCATCATGAGTTATTACGTAGGAATTGTTCGATCAGATATCCGATTAAAAATGGCTCTGAATAGATTGCACTTACTTTTTTTAGAAGTAGAAGAATTATATAATAACTCGAAAATTTCTCCACAGTTATGTGAATTGAGAAACTTGATTACGATTGCCTATTTAATTACTCGAGGGGCACAAATGCGGAAAGAAAGTCGAGGTCTTCATTTTACCATTGATCATCCAAATCAATTTGATTATTTAGAAACGACATTGATGTAGTTAGTCTAATACATCACTAATGGCATTTTTAATATAGCTCGCTTCAAACCCTTTATTGTACGCAAATGCATATAGTTTTTGATATCGAGTATATTGATTGACGGGCTTTATGAGTCTGTTCTTTTTTTCGAGAATTTTAATAAGTGTCTTTTCGTACTCGGCTTCGTCAATTTCAGTCAAGCCCTTTTTGATACAATAAGCACTGACTCTTTTACTCTTTAATTCTTGTTTGATTTTATTTCTACCCCAGCCTTTGATTCTAAATTTACCTCTTGCAAACGAACGAGCAAAACGCTCTTCGTTTAAAAAATCTTCTCTGATTAATTCAGAAATGATTTCCTCTAAAGTGTCACCATATACCGCCATATTCAAAAGTTTAGCTCGTACTTCTGAGTGGCATCTATCTTGGTAGGCGCAATATCGCTGAAGTTTACTTAAAGCTTCATCTTTCGAATAATACTTTTTTGGTGACTTTTTAGAATCTTTGTCCGTCATTATTGATGAAAACAATTTATAACAACAAAATTAACCCTTAAAATGAATGTAGAAGAAATCATTCCTAAAATAACAGAAGCTGCCATTGGATGGGCTCCTACTGTCGCAAAAGCCATTTTAACCCTAATTGTCGGTTTTTGGATCATCAAAAAGATCGTCGGTTTTGCAGAAAACATCATGTACAAACGAGGTCTAGATGAGTCATTAACTAAATTTTTAAGTTCACTTTTCAGCATTGGACTAAAGGTAATGTTGCTCTTTACTGTCATTGGAATGTTTGGAGTATCCACAACCTCTTTCCTGGCTATTTTCAGTGCATTAATGGTAGGTATTGGTATGGCTTTAAACGGTAGTTTAGGTCATTTAGCCTCTGGAGTAATGTTAATGATTTTCAAGCCTTTTAAAGTAGGTGATCTTGTAGACTTAAACGGAAATGTAGGAACGGTAGAAGCGATCAATGCTTTTAATACGACACTGGCCACTTTAGACAATAAGAGAATTATCATTGGAAACACTACGGTGACAAGCAATACGATTACGAATATTTCTGGTCAAGGTACTGTGGGCGTAGATATGACTTTTGGAATAGGATATAACGACGATATTGATAAGGCAAGATCGGTTATTCAAAGCGTCATAGACAGATGTCCACATATACTTAAAGATCCGTCACCAATGATAAAGGTTTCAGAATTAGCCGATAGTTCGGTGAACTTCTTGATCCGTCCCTGGTGTAATAGTCAGAATTATTGGGATGTTTATTTCTTTATGAATGAAGAAGTGAAAAAGGCGTTTGATAAAGAAGGTGTGGGTATACCATTCCCGACTATTGAATATGTGGGGAAAGCTTAAAAATCAAAATGAATATAGAAACCTGATATAAAATCAGGTTTCTATATTTTTATTATTTGTATAGAACGCTCGACTATTTCTGATTTGATTTTTAAAATATATATTCCAGGATTCAAGTTTGAAACGTTGTGTCTTATTTGGTGAAGTCCATCTGTATTTAGGGAAATTAATCTTTTTCCTTTTACATTATACAATTCAATTTCAGCCTCTTTTATTTGTTCGGATAATTCAATATTCAATATATCAGAAATTGGATTTGGATATACTCTTGCTAATTCATCTGCAGACTCTAATTCTTGAGTACTCGTGATAAAATTAAGAGACATGATCTGTGATTTCGGGTCACCAAACAATGTGTAAGAATCAATAAACGATGCGTATGATGAAAAATAGCATTCGGCTAAATTCATGTCAACAGTGAGGTCAAATATTTGACTATAAAATTGAACTGCATTAAATACAGCAACATATAGTAGTTGATAACCGCCTATAGCTCCGAAACAATTTTCGTTTAAAAAATGATATACATTTAAAATATCATCGTTAGAATGATCGGCGGAATAGGTCATGACCATTGATGCTACACCTGTAATTTCAGAAACATCAACATTAGGCACACCAGAATTAAGTCCACCTTGTCCATAAATCAAATAGCCAATTCCTTTAAAGTCTCCTATATAATGAGACCCTTCTAAATCTACTTCGGCATCAATCCCGTCTTCTGCTAAACTTTCCGCCACCATTTCCGAAAAGTGTTGAAAAATTTCCAACAATGTAGAATCTTGAATAAATGTGTGGAAGACATCAATAATCACATTGTTATAAACATTATTCAAATCTTGAAATCCGCCTCTATCGATTAAATCAAACGTCTTGTTTAAATCCCCTGCTTCTAATCGACTAACCAAGTAAATTCCATATTCGTTAAATGAAAAATTATTTGTAAAATTTTTGTAGGGATTTGCCGCTCCTATTTCTAAAGATTGAATAGCAAGGGCGTTTTCAAAACTTAGATGAACATTATCAGGACTATTAAGAAAGTCAACCCCTTTGGGACAATCCAAAGTTGTAACAAAATAATTGATTAATCCTATCAACTCTAACGAATCCATCCGATTTTGAATATCATCAATAATATCCTCCGCTGCTAATGAATCTATCAATTCATCTGTTGGCATGTCTAAATAAAAAACATGATCATCAAAGATATCATGAGTATTCTGGAAATATTCTCCTACTGCGATTGATTCTTCGCTGTTTGAATTAATCAACACTACAATGTCAGAATAATCTTGTGCTATGCAAATTTGGCCTAAGCCAAAAAGTAAACTCAAAAACAAAAACTTTTTCATGAATTATATTTTATACGTTAAGCCAATATTTGAAAAGAATGAACTACGTTTTTCACGAAATATTCCTTGACTTAAATAACGATTATTAAGATCCCTTGAATACTCTAATCCTACTCTTAATCCGAGTTGATCATTACATATATATCCGTAGGATAAACCAATTTGTGTGCTAATAAGACCTTGGCGTTTAAAGGCAATATTTGATAAATCTAAGTAAGGCTTATCAGCTATATCTGAATTAATAATTAACCCTCTGTTACTCGTATAGATCAATGCCGTAAGACCCAAATTCAATTCAAGATTACCTTGATCACTTAATTGTTTTCGTAATCCAAAGGCTATGGGAACTGAAACATCTAAATGTCTATTATAATTTTTTAATTCGTATGTTTCCTTCTTTGTTAACTCAAGCAAACCTGGCGATACTATCTCGTTTCCGTCCTTATCAATTTCGATTGTTGCTGCTGGTGATTCTACATTAGTTACTTCTGATGTTGTAAAAACATCCTCAAATAAACTTGTATATCTTTCTAATTGAAGTCCTGTTTTTAAAATGATCTTGTTTGTCAATTTACCAGAAAACATAAACCGAAACCCTAAGTGTTCTTTGTTGCTTTCCGAATTGAGTCTATTTTTTAGGAAATCATTATTTTGTTCTGGATTCTTAAGCGTCAAATCTCTAAACCAAACCCCTGCTAAGACATCCAATTCCAATTGAAGGTTTAAGCTGTTTTTATTTTTGTTTGAAGTATCTAGTTGAAAAATGGTTTTTAAGTTTCTATGCTCGACACATAAGTTTGGTACAATCAAAGTAAGTCTATCCTTTTTATTAAATACTCTATTGACATTTGCATGCAATTCAAGAGGAAAATAATTCGCAGTTGATTCATACCTACCATTTGCTTGTATAAGCAATTCATGATTGGTTATAAATTCCATGGAACCATCTCTTTTCTCATCATTAGCGTCTGCACTTCGTTTTTTTTGAATACTTCGAATTTCTACTGGCCTTTTATTTGGAAAATATGCTGTGGCCTTATTCTCGGATGTTATTTGATTAAAGCTGGTCAGAGGTTCATTTTGCGATGTTGTCATTGTTTGATCCTTGACATTCACCTCCAACAAAATTATTGTCATACTGCAAAAGCCGATTAGAAATAATGGACTTAACCAAAAGATGAAGCGCTTTTTCTTTTTTCTTTTTCGCTTTCGCTGAATGTCAGACCAGACTGAGTCCAAATCCAGTTGGTCATTTTTCAATATTTCCTCACTTAATTTATCAAACCAATATTCTTTCATTTTTTCCTTGTTTTGATTTGAGTAATATTTCTTTTAGCATCTTCTTAGATCTTGTAAATTGTGACCTTGACGTACTTTCTTTAATCTTTAATTGTTGGGCAATCTCTTTATGGGATCTTTTTTCGAAGACAAAGAGATTCAGCACTTTTTTGTATCCTTCGGGAAGTTTCTGAATGGCATTTTGCAATTCAACACTCGAATATTTCGAGGCTACTTCTTCTTGTTCTATGAGTTCTTCAAAATCTTGATAAGATTCAAGTCGAATGGTTCTTTTCTTTTTTCTTAAGATTTCTATGATTCGATTAGTCGCCAGTCTAAAGACCCATGTTTCGATCTTTGATTTTTCTGGATCGTACTTCTTTATTTTTTCAAAAACTCTTATAAAAACTTCTTGTAAAAAATCTTTTGCCTCATGTTGATCTTGAGCATAACGTTTACAAACAAAATATACCTTAGGGGCGAGAAGGGTGAAAAATCGTTTTTCACTCTTTTCATCTTTATTCATTACTGCCTTTATTAATTCATTATCCATATACGAATTACTTAAGGGCAATAATTTTTACAGTACCAGAACTATAGCTTTCGTTGTTAATGACCTCTCTAATTTCACAGGATGTAAATACAATCTCAATGATATCATCATCCTCATGTATCATTTCAAAAGTTCCACAATGATTGATTTCGTATGCTTCAGTAGGAGTTCCTATAATTTCAGAGAATTGAGTGATGTACTTCATGTTTTCATCAAATACGAATCCTTCAGGCCAAAACTCAAAATCCGTAGTAAATGAGGAACCATTTTCAACATTTACTTTATAAGAGAAATTAGTGAATGGTTTAGAACCTATTGTTCCTTCTTCTGCAAAAACCAAATAGTAAGTAACACTTTGGTCCTCAAACTGAATTTTAATATTAGAAACTGTTTCTTCACATGCTTCGATTGTTCCAAAATTTAAATAATCATCATCAACGGTAAAACTTTGAATATTTTGACGTTCTTCGTCAAGGTCAAATATGGTTAACTTAAACTCGTTAGAACATTTTGGTAAGTCCGTTTGTATATTTCCATTTTCATCTGAATGAAGAAGAACTTTTTCAAATTCACCATCCCAACTTAGTACTGCGTAACCATTTTCCACTGGGTAACCATTGCAATTCATCATTCTCCCTTCTATAGTTACCCAATCATCAAAGTCATTAATGACCATTATAGTTTCTAAATCCTCCTCACCGGTTTCCACAATCATAGAAGAACTAAATTCATTGCAGGGATAAACTATTTCAATCAGCAATTCATCGTTTGATGGCACTAGTCCCTGAAACATTCCATTTTTATTTATCGTTGTTTCACGCCAAGAATTCAATGCACTTGAAGTTACTTTTATTCGTCTTCCTTCTAAGTTTGAAATGGATTCAACCGTGCCTGTTAATAGTACATAATCCATTG
The DNA here is from genome assembly GCA_020630475.1 of Saprospiraceae bacterium. Lineage (GTDB taxonomy): Bacteria > Bacteroidota > Bacteroidia > Chitinophagales > Saprospiraceae > JAHDCZ01. The sequence continues at coordinate 5,887 of JAHDBI010000065.1, read as the reverse complement.
GAACATCACAGTTCCATAATGTAAAATGATTGACTTCACCTATATAAAACGAACCTTCTTTTACCCCAAAACCCTCCTCTTTCCATATGGCTGAATCTTCATTTAAAAACCAAAAAGGAATTTCATCTGGTGCATTTGTCAATTCAGAATCTGGAATTTTTATACTCAATTGTGCTGGCTTATTAATGTTTAATTGTTTATTGTTTGTACTATACAGTTCCACCTCTAACATTCCCAAGCTTTTCAAAATAACCCTTTCATTATTTATTCTAAGTGCTAATAAATCACCAGGTAATATCTGGCTAATACTTTCTAAACTAGGATCGATGTATCGGACATATACTTTAACGTCCCCTTCATAAGCTTCGCCATTTTCATCTATAAAACTATTTTCTTCAAACTGTATTTTATTGCCTAAATAATCTATCGTCGAAGCACTATTAGAATTAACGATAAACGGGTTTGACTTTTCATTAAGAATGACATGGACTATATTTTCCCCATCTTGCTGAGGGGTAACATTGGCAATGACCTTAAAATACCCTTCCTTTTCAACCTGTATTTTAGCCCCTTTTTCTAAAACGCTTGCGTTGATTTGAAAAAAACCATTGATGTCGGAACTTGTCGATTCATCACCAATAACAACATTTGCATTTTCAATAAATGCTCCATGAGCATCCCTAATAATTCCTTTAAAATAATTCGTTCTGAATACATTGGGCTCGCTGGTAGTCTCTGTAGAATCAACAAGGGTAATAGAGTTTTCTTGGCACCCTACAAAAAGGAATAGACCAAAAAATATAAGCGTTTTCGCAATGTATCGATTAAGCATGATTTTGTATTTACTCCTTATACGCAAAAACATCCCAAAAGCTGCATAGAATAAATTTTTAATCTGTCTGTTTAAAAATTTTTTCCTACATCAAGCCATTGTCATTAAACCAAGAAGCTAAATTTTCATTGGCAGGAAAATGCATGGATGGCATTCCTGCCAATTGAGCTCCTTTTACATTCTCTTCTAAGTCGTCTATAAATACGCTTTCTTCTTTTTTAATATTCGCGTCAAGCGCAATAAAATCAAAAATCTCCTTATCAGGTTTTCTCATTCCTACTAGGTGGGAATAATATGCCTTCTCAAAATATCGAGTATCGAAGTCATTGATCTCATACTTTTCCTTAAGTAATCGCATCACAAATTTGATATGTAAGGAGTTCGTATTACTCAATAAGTACACCTTATATTTATGACTAAGCTCCAATATAAAATCCAGTTTTTCCTTCTTTATATCGAGCAACATTCCGTTCCACGCATCGATTAAATCTCTAGGTGTGGGTACACCAACGGACCAATGTTGTAATTGCCATAAAAACAATTCATCAGAGAGTTCTCCTTTTTCATAATTGTAAAAAACATCTTTTTCTTCTTCTGAAAGACTCTTGAAATTTAGGTCTCTCCTCATGACTTTTGTCAGTTGGCGCTCAGTTTCATGATAATCTAAATCGAGGAGTACACCTCCAAAATCAAAAATGATATTCTTTAGTTCACTCATGATGATTCATACATTTTAGGCTTTCGACCTGGTCGGTTAGACCGAAAGGCAAATTATTTTAAAAATAAAAAGATAGCACCTAGAGCGGTTAATACCAAAATGAAATTCTTATAGTTTTGATTTGGTATGCGCTTAACCACTTGGTAACCAATAAAAAAGAAGAAAACTAAAAACGGGATCAAGGATATATTGATAACGATGCTATCAGAATTGACAGTATTCCAGACGAAAATATGGAAGGGTAATTTAATAATATTGATGATGAAGAAAAACCATGCTGTTGTTCCTATGAATGCATTTTTATCCAAACGCATGGCAAAAAGATAAATGGTCATCAAAGGCCCAGCCAGATTCCCTATCATGGTTGTAAAGCCTATACCTAGTCCGAGCATCGCGGCAAACCACCAAGAAGTTGGTACTGATTTTGACTTTCTTCTGTCCCACCAAAATAGACCGATGACACAGGCCAATACAATCCAAGACATATATTTTCTGAACTGATCTTCATCTAAACCATCTCCAAACCAAACCCCTATAATAACACCAACAACTGCCCAAGGCAACATCTTAAACAATACTTTCCAATCAGCATGTCTTGTGTAAACATATACAGCTATGACATCGAGAAACATGAGTATCGGAAGAAGAATACCGGTCGATTCTTTAGCCCCAAAAACCAATGCGAGTAATGGTATTGAAATGATGCCAATCCCCTTCATCCCAGATTTAGAAAAAGACATGAAGAAGGCTGCTAGAAGAATTAAGAAAATATCTAGACCACTGATTTGAAATCTTTGGCAAACTTGGATCAAATGTTCCATAATACTTTAAAGCTACCAATTATCCAAATAAACCAAATCCTCACCGAAGCATACTGAATTCACATTGACTAAATAAGGCCTTTCTATTCAAGCCTAAATTGCAGAAAAAAATAAAAATGATCCTTTCTCGATTTATTAATACCCTCATACTACTAATAAGCTTTTTAGGCATCGTAATAGGCCAGACACCCACTTTAGAAGTCACACCTGATGGCGTTCAATTGAAGTCCGTGAACCACACCACGGTTTCGAATCCTACAGAAGGTATGCTAGTTTGGAACGGAAATACGGACAGTTTTTGGTACCACGATGGGACAAGCTGGAATGAAATTAAAAAAGATACCAATGCACTTATCGATGCGGACGGTGATACTGGAATTGAAGCTATAGATTTATCAAGCTATCCTGATCGATTGGACTTTAATTTGGAAAACAACTTGTTCAGTATGGAAAAGGATGGCTACTCTTTTAAGTTTACCACTCTTACGCCTCAATTTGGAAACCTATATTTAGGAAGAGGAGGTCAAGAGGATGAACAAGGATATGGTAATATTGGAATTGGGTATGACAACTTAACTTGGATCAATGGCTTCTCTGCAAGTAGCAATATAGCTATAGGTAATAGTGTGTTAAATGAACTAGGCTATGGACTACCATCCAGTACTTACTTAAGTTCAAATATAAGTATTGGTGATGCTTCTGGGTTTAACTTAAATCAAGGGTATGACAATGTTTTTGTGGGTCAAAGTGCTGGCTCTGGATTGAGCTTTGGGTATGATAATGTCATGATCGGAAGCGGCGCGGGACAGTTTCATACCACTGGTAGCCAAAATGTCGTTATAGGAAATAATACGAACTCTGCCTCTTCGATTTATTATACACAATCTGGAACAGTAAAAATTGGATATGATGCCGGTGCTTTGGATTCTACAAACAATGTGCTGCACATTGCAAACAACTTAGATAAATCGTTAATCTGGGGAGACTTTGCTAACGACTCCTTAAAGGTCTTCGGGAATCTTGGAATTGGTGATCATTATAACTTTCCGACGACGGATGGTACTGTTGGTCAAGTGTTGTCTACAGACGGAAACGGCGAAGTGACATGGACTGATGACGCGACAGGTGCTTTTGAGAATGCGAGTGGATTAGTCAGGTCGACAGGTAACCATAACACGGACGACTTCGTATTTGGGAGTGATGCCTTGCCTCCTTTGACAGCTATAGAAGACAGTTTGTTTTTCTTCGACAAAAGTAAGGGGGCCTTTAGGGCAGGAACAACTGCAGGTTTCGATTTCACAACTGGTTTCTTTCCCACCGATGCCTGGTCAGAGTCTAATATTGGAAATTATTCCGCTGCTTTTGGGAGGGCCACCAGGGCATTAGGAACAGGATCAGTTGCAATAGGTGATCAAACAGAGGCTATTGGCAGCAACGCCCTAGCAGCTGGAGCCTATAGTGTTGCCAATGCTTCCGCATCTGTAGCTTTGGGATATATTAACCATTCGAATGGAGTTTACTCTGTATCTTTGGGAGCTGTCAACCAAAGCAATGGAAGAATTTCTTCTTCTATTGGATCTCAATTAATTGCTAATGCATATAGTTCAACTGTTGTTGGCAGGTTTAATGATCCCATAGTATCTCCTCAAAATACGTCATCGGAAATAACCGATCTCACGCCTGCATTTCTCATAGGGAATGGAAGTAGTGATACAGAAAGATCAAATGTTATGGTAGTAAATTACGGTGGTAGTGTAGGGTTAAGTCAAGACAATTTCAACGAGCTGTTAAATATCGGTTCAACAACTGGGGACGGATTAAGTATAGGCAGCTTCGAATATATTGAAGATGGCGGAGGATACACCTTAATAACCAACGCTGATATAGACACTGATACTCATTTATCTAGAGACATGGGTACTTCCTCCAATGCCTGGGACGACATTTACGCGGACGAATTTCATAACATTTCCGACATGCGCGCTAAAGAAAATGTCGAAGATTTAAATTACGGTCTCGCCGAAATTCTAAGCCTCTCCACCATTTCGTACATCTTAAAAGATGACTCAGACCGAGATCAAAAGCTAGGACTTTCTGCTCAAGAACTTCTAATCCAAATTCCTGAAGTCGTTAAAACACACGATACAACTTACCACGAGGATGGGAGCAAAACTCGGGAAGAGCTGGATCGATATGCCGTTAATTATATCGAACTTATTCCAGTACTCATAAAATCGATACAAGAGCAACAAGTAATAATCGAAGATCTAAAGAAAGAGGTCGCAGATTTGAAAAAGAAATAAGACTACGCAATGAAGGTTTTTAAATTAATCTGGATATGCTTTTTGTGCATAGTTTCCATTGGTGAAAGCCAAGGACAAACGCCAAGTTTACAAGTAGAGAATCACGGAATTGTATTAAAGTCGACTGACCCCTCAAGTATCTCTAATCCTTTAAAAGGCATGCTTGTATGGAATGATATCAGTGATAGTTTCTGGTATTTTGACGGTACCAATTGGTTAGAGGTAGATCGACTAAGATCAGAAATTATTGATGAGGATGGTGACACTGGAGTTAAAGCCATTAATCATTCTACGAATGCAGATACGGTGCAATTCTCTCTTGAAAACACTAAAATCAATTTATTTAAAAAAGGAAATTCTTTGAAAATCCATCCTGCTGATGGTGTATCAAACTACTATATCGGTCATGATGCAGGCTTAATAGATGCTGTTGGAAGTGGCAATATTGGGATTGGTAATGAAGCTTTAAGTTCTTCAAACTTGCCTCTAATAGAATTTAATATTGGGATCGGATATCATGCTCTAGAAACATTAGGAACAAATGCACCAAGTGACCATGCTTATAACGGGAATAATGGGATTGGTGCTTATACTGGGAGTCAATTAGAACTTGGTCAAAGAAATACCTTTTTAGGATATGTAACTGGCTATGATATGACGGTTGGTTTTGATAACACTTTCATAGGTTCAGGTGCGGGAAAGCAAAACACCTATGGTGATTATAATGTAAGTCTTGGTGCGAATACAGTGGCATCTTCCAACACTTACACTCAAAATGGAAGTATAAAAATCGGTAGAAACGCAGGCGTGTTTGATTCTACTGATCATGTTCTTCATATTTCGAATAGTCATGTACAATCTCTCATTTGGGGCGATCTTCAAAATGACTCTCTAAAAATCAATGGTACTTTAGGAGTAAGTGAACATGTTGGTATCGACCAAGATAATTATGATCATCTCTTAAATATCGGCTCAACAACTGGGGACGGCCTAAGCATAGGTAGCTTCGAATTTATTGAAGATGGTGGAGGATATACACTAAGAACAAACGCCGATCTAGATACAAATGGGCATTTATCCAGAGACATGGGCACCAGTTCCAACGCATGGGATGACATCTACGCCGATGAAATTCATAACATCTCCGATATGCGTGCAAAAGAAAATGTCAAAGATTTAAATTACGGTCTCGATGAAATTCTAAGCCTCTCCA
>JAHDBI010000064.1 GCA_020630475.1 Saprospiraceae bacterium | reverse complement strand
CGGAAACATTTCAGAGTGCATTCCATTTAGTATTGATTTAGACGCTTTGGATTATGTATCCGGTGGGGTAGCACCTTACACAGGATATAGCTGGTTATTGAATGGAGGTGCCATCATTGGCGCAAGCCAAACCCTAGATAATTTTCCAATTGCTCAAAGTGGCTTCATAACACTTCAGGTGACGGATGCCAATAATTGCACCATTGAAACGAATATTAACGTTACTGGGAATCCTGCTTTGGTTACATTTTTGACTATTGATAATACTGAGGCTTGTCCGGGTGACCCCGAGACATTAATTTTAGAAATTGAAGCAACTAGTGGAGGACCATTTGCTTTCCATGCTTGGAACATTTTCGACGAAATGGGCAATCCTGCTGGTGGACTATTTCCATTGGGAAATTCAATCACCATCTATACGGATAATTTTAACCCTGGAGTTTATACCGTTACGGTAATGTCAATAGATGTTTTCTCCTGTGAAGCAGAAAGCAATGAAGTCAGTTTTATAATTTATCCGATAGTCGATGGAATAATCGATGTTCTAGTAGATGAACAATGTGGGACCGAGCTGCAAGTTGAATTTTATGGACCAATGGGAGAGGATATCTATAACAATGGACCAGATCTCAATGGTGATGGTTTTCCAGATATTTTGGATGCCAATAACGACGGACAGGTAGCTTTCCAAGATATCATTTGGACAGATCCTTCCATGAATTCAACAAGTACTAATTTGTTGACCTTTACACCTACTGAGGATGGTCTTTATACTGTAGAAATCATTATGGAAAATGGGTGTAGCATTACCTTATCGGTGGATGTAAGTTTGCTTGTTTCAAATCCACCAGAACTGGTCGTCTCTGGATCTTTATGTTTGGGTTCTACGATTAATGTTAGTAGCGATCCCAATGATTATTTAAGTTATATCTGGTATGATCAAGATGGAGTAGTTATTGCCACGGGAGTTTCATTTATTGATTCAATGCCTTCTGAATCTACATTGATTTATTCATTAGAAACTATGGATGAAAATGGATGCAGTTATACTGTCTCGACTGAAATTGAATTGAACCCAACACCGCAAGTTCAATTATCGGGCTCCACAAGTATCTGTCCAGGAGAAAGCACCATCATAAATGCTGGTGGTATTTCATCGGAAACGGATTATCAGTGGTTGGGTGAAAATGATGAACTAATGGGTTCAGATTCTTCCTTGATGATTGATGTAGCAGGGGATTACACGGTAATAGTGAGTAATGAATTTTCTTGCTCCGATACGATGATGTTTTCAGTTACTCAAAGTGCTAACTTGAGTATTGATATTGTTGGAGAAGATTTATGTGGAAACCAATCTACAATGTTGGATGGAGGTCCTGGTTTTGATCAGTATACATGGACAAATGAATTAGGAAATGAAATTGGAGACGATCAGTTTTTGGATGTATCTGCTGGAGGTATATATTATCTGGAAGTTACCCTAGGAATGTGCTCTGGTGAAGATTCGATAGAGATTATTCAAAGCTTTCCACCTATTCTCGAAGAGCTAGCGACTATAGAGATTTGCAATGATTCAGATGAACTTTCAGTGATTAATTTTGAAGGACTTGTTGCATCCAGTGATAATGGAGAATGGGAATCTTTAGATCTACCGGCCATTTTTATAGACGACTTATCAAAGGTCGATTTTGATATGGTGCCAATGGGTTCATATCAATTTGTTTTTGAAACTAATGTTGCAACTTACCCTTGTTTGGATTTATCCGATACATTGGTGGTGAATGTATCGGACTGTCCTTGCCCTAGTCCAGAAATTAATAATCAATTGTTGATTTGTAACACTACCAATCAAATAGATTTAAATGATCAACTATTGATAGACACTGATCCAGGATTTTGGGTTTTTGAAAATGGCCCAGAGATGCTTTCCATTTCAGGTACAATTGCCAATACATTAAATACTAGTCCAGGGATATATCAATTGATTTATTTTCTAGATCCAGCCCCGATGATGGGTTGTCCCGAATCGGATACGTTATTTCTTGAGGTCATTGAACCACCGACGGCTGAATTTAATATCGCCATTGATTTATGCAATGTGGAGTCTATGATCTCGACTACAGAACTGAATCTTAATGATTTAATTATTTCTGGTAGCGGTACTTGGGTTGACCCAATGATTACAAACCTAGATTTTAGTGATCCAAATAACCTAGATTTTGAAGGAGTTGCTGCGGCTAGTTATATGATCGAATTTATAACCAATAATGCGGATCCCCCTTGTGAAAATGTTTCCTTTTTTATTGAAGTCTATGTGTTTGATTGTAATTGCCCTATTTTGGATTTAGGCTCCATCGATCCTATATGTAATGATAATGGTTTGTTTAATCTTAGTGACTATGAAGGATCATCTGATCCCGGATCGTGGTCTGTAGATGCTTCAAATCCTGAACCTACAACAATCACCAACAACGAAGTGGACTTAACTTCATTGACACCTGGAACCTATAATTTTGTATATACCCTGGATGATCCGATTATGGATTGCCCAATGGATGAACTTTTAACTGTTGATTTATTGGCGCAAGCCGAAATAATCTCTGCTGTCAATACAGAGGTTTGTAACGAAGAGTTTAATGGACAAACCACCTTTATAAATCTCAATGATCTAGTGCAAGGTGATGATGGAACTTGGACCAACGAATTTGGTTTAATTGTAACTGATCCTACAATGGTGAATTTTCAAGGGATCATGCCTGGTACGGTAGTCAACTATATTTATACAACTTCTACTGCTGTTTTTCCTTGTCAAAACGAACAAGCGATCATTGAAGTTTTAGTTATGGATTGCAGTTGTGATAATCCACAGTTTCTTGATCCTCCTATCCTTTGTAATTCAATTGGCGAAAGCCTAGATCTTAATGATCTCATTATTTCAGACCATGAAGGCACTTGGATTATTATCGAACAACCTACTGGGGGTAATTCAACTTTGGACGATGATATGTTTTTGGTAGAGTTCGTTGTGCCTGGTGATTATGTTTTTGAATTTGAATTGTCTACAGATCCAGGACCAGATTGTGCGAGTACATTTAGTTTTACCGTATCAATAATTAATCAGGAGTCGGCAGAAATTTTTTCAACTACGAATGTTTGTGTCAACAGCCCAAATGGTGAATCCACATTTGTAGATCTTAATGATATGGTTATTTCTACTTCGGTCGAAGGATTTTGGAGTGATGAAAATGGGATTCTAATTAATCCACCCAATATTGTGGATTTCACTGGAGCCATCGAGGGATTATACACCTACAGATATATTCTAGAAAACGAAATGCCTTGTATTGATAGTGAATATGAATTGACGATTAATGCGGAAATCTGTGAAGAAGATCCAGTGGAGCCAGAACGAACTAATATTTATATATCGAATGTATTTAGCCCTAATGGAGATAATGTAAACGATGTATTTTTTGTGCAAAGTAATACGGATGAACTTTTAATAGTTGATATGCACATATTTGATCGATGGGGTAATCAATTGTTTCATTTAGAAAATTTTTCTCCCAACAATCCTGAGTTTGGTTGGAATGGAAAATTTAAAAATGAAGACGTCGTACCAGGCGTTTATACCTATTTGATTCAAGCCATTGGTGCAAACCAAGAAGAAATCCAGCTTCATGGAACGGTTACTGTATTGTATTAAAACTGAAGACCGTTTTATTGTTTCGGATTCCGCTCGATGCTGTGGCATGATACATGGTGTGTCACACTTATTTATTTACTAATTCTTCGAAATCTAATTTAATTAGCTCCCATTTTTTATTCCTTAAACAAATCGGATCAGGATCATGATCTGCATTTTCGAAATTTGTTAAACCTTTTTTTAATTCTTTTTTGGTAAAAGAATGTGGATATCTGAGTGAATGAGTTTCAAACATTTGATCTAAATTAAATCTATCAATAAGTGCGTGAATATCCCAATAATCCTTTTTTCGACCGCCTACATCGCCGCCAATGATCTCTAATTTCATGGCTATTATTTCTTCAATGCTTGATATTCTTACCTTTTCAATAATATTAATTGGATATACGAAGTCATCTGTATAAAATAAGTCAAGTTTAATGGTGTCTTTTTGGCTGTTACCTATGAAGCAAGAATTGCCAATAGTGTTATTATTCCAATTTTCTTTACTAATAAACTTGAACTCCTTTTTGAGTTTTTTATAAACGTTTTTGAAATCTATTGATCTATATTCAACATCTGAAAATAAATCAATATCAATAGACATTCTATGTCCTATCAACAGACTTAAGGCAGTACCGCCAACAAGTCTAAAAGACTTTAAAGACTCAATATTCATTAACGTAATCAAACTGCTCCATAATAAATCAGTAACAGTTTCTTTATGAATCTTTGATGGCATTAATTACTACTTTTTATATATTTCTGAATGTTTACCTGAAAATTTGGAATAAATGAGTTTTTTATACTGTCTAATTCTTTATTTATCGTGTCTAAAGAATATAATTGAATCAAGTTTTTTATTTCGGTTTTATTACCTCTTTCTAAAGTACGTTGAATGACAGATCTCTTATTTTTCTGATAGTCAATTGATTCAATTCTTGTATCCCAAAAAAGAGAATTTCTAAATTTACCTATCAGCGGATTTGACATTTCTAATTTAGATTTTCGATAAGCTTCTACCTCAAAAGCGGCTTGGATTAGTATAAAGTAGTCATGTGGTATTTCAAAATACTCTCCTAACTTATAGGACAATTTAGCATTAATTCCCCTTCTCTCTTTTGTTATAGCATTTATAGTTTGAGGATATTCATTGATTTCCGATGCAAATTCAATACTTTTTAACTTTCGTTTTTGAATTTCTCTCTTCAAAACGGCACCTGGATGAATTCCTTTAATTCTATCTAAACTAGGAAGCATAGTAAACAAATTTGTTTATTTAATAAACATAGTGAATAATAAACAATTGTGTTTATTTTAAGTTCCTTTATTTCTGGATTAGATTTTTACTTATGATTTGTTGTTTTATAATTTCTGATAAATAATTTAGAGAAGAACATTGATTTAAAATAAAGTTTTCGGACATATAAAATTATTCGTCTAAATGATTCGAAAAGAAAAAAACTTATTCGCTCATTTAATCGTTATTAGAAATTGAATATTTATAACTTTGCACCATGTTACTATTTATACACAAGTCAAAAATCCATAGAGCCAGAGTTACTGAAGCTAATCTTAACTACGTGGGTTCTATTACGATTGACGAGGATTTGATGGAAGCAGCTAATTTGTACGAAGGAGAAAAAGTACAGATTGTAAACAATAACAATGGAGAGCGTATTGAAACTTACGTGATTACGGGAAAAAGAGGTTCAGGTGTTATTTGTTTAAATGGTGCTGCGGCAAGACGAGCAGAAATTGGAGACGTTGTTATTATCATTTCTTATGCTATGATGACACCTGAGGAAGCTAAAGCATACAAACCTGTGGCAATATTCCCTGACGAGAACAACAAAGTTTAACGCGACTTGCCTAAAGCGCTAATACCATTCATAAAATTATTTCTCTTCCTGACATTTGGTCTTGTAGTCTTGTATTTTGTCTTTCAAAACCAGAATGAAGCCTATCTCGAAGAATGCCTTAAAAAAGGCTTAGCGGAAGGAGATTGTAGTCTCATTGATAAAATCGTATCCGATTTTCGTACCGTTAAGGTTGGATGGATTTTGGTCGTGCTCTTCATGTTTATGTTGAGTAATCTGTTTAGGGCATTGCGTTGGAATCAAATGTTGAAGCCGATGGGCTATGAACCGAAACTTCTAAACTCGATGGGAGCGATAATGTTGGCGTACTTTTCTAATCTAGGATTCCCAAGATCAGGAGAAGTTCTTCGTCCTGCAACATTAACAAAATACGAAGGCATTCCTTTTGACAAATTAATGGGTACGATCATTTTGGAAAGAGCTATTGATGTTCTGATGTTATTGATTTGTATTGGTATAATGTTAGGTTTTGCTGGAGAAAAGATTTTAGAGTTTTTACAAAATAATGCGACGCTCCAAGATAAAGTTGGCTTTATGTTTAGCCCATGGTTTTGGGTCGTTTCAGTCATTCTAGGAATTGGGTTTATTTACATTCTATTCATGAGCTCATTAAAAGAATCAGTTTTTGTCAAGAAGTTGATTTCGTTTATTATGGGCATTAAAGATGGAATAATGAGTGTGGGTAAATTAGAACGACCAAGTCTATTTTATGCCTATTCCATTGGGATATGGGTTCTATATTTTTTGATGACTTACGTTTGCTTTTTCTCTTTTGCACCGACAGCTGACCTTGGACCGAAAGTAGCGTTTGTAGTTTTTGTTTTTGGAACGATGGGAATTGTTTTTCCTTCTCCTGGAGGGATGGGTAGTTATCATTGGTTGGTCACAGAAAGCCTTGGGTTTTATGGGGTGAGTGCTGGTAATGGCTTTAGTTTTGCCAACATTATTTTCTTTTCAATCCAGTTCTTCTGTAATGTATTTTTCGGAATCATAGCTTTAATTTTATTGCCGATCATAAATCGAAAAAATGAAATTGATTCAGCTTCAAAATAAAATAGCCACTAATCTAGAATCAGCTTTAATTCAAGTGAATAGTTGGAAGGAGGAAGGTGATCAAATTGTTTTCACCAATGGGTGTTTTGACCTTTTGCACAGAGGACATATTCGATATTTAATCGAAGCAAAAGAACAAGGAAATCGCCTTGTGGTTGGTTTAAATAGTGATGCATCAGTGAAAAGATTGAAGGGAAAAGAACGACCGGTGAAAGATGAAAGAAATAGATTAGAATGTCTTGCTGCTTTGCAGATGACGGATTTAGTGTTAGTCTTTGAAGACGATACTCCGTTAAATTTAATTGAGACTTTAACGCCTAATGTTTTAGTCAAAGGAGGTGATTGGGCCATTGATCAAATCGTTGGTTCAGCGCATGTAATAGAACAAGGAGGAAAAGTAAAGAGCCTGTCGTATATTGATGGTGAATCAAGTACAAACTTGATTAATAAAATTAATGACAATGGATAATCCTAAGATTTCGCAACTCATTGATTATTTGCAGGAGATCGCCCCTTTGCATCTACAAGAGCAATATGACAATGCTGGATTATTGGTTGGAGATAAAAATGCCATACTTGATGGTGTTTTAATTTCTTTAGATTCTACAGAAGATGTGGTAGAAGAGGCTATCAGTTTGGGTTGTAATCTAATTGTGGCTCATCATCCGATTATTTTTTCAGGCTTGAAGAAATTGACTGGGAGCAATTACATAGAAAGAACGGTCATTAAGGCGATTAAAAATGATATCGCGATTTATGCTATCCATACCAATTTAGATAATGTATTTCGAGACGGGGTCAACGAAATGATAGCCCATAAAATTGGTTTGCAAAATCTAAGGTTTTTAAGACCTAAAGCAGAAGTCTCTAATGAAGAATATGAAGTGGGAAGTGGAATGATTGGTGAATTGGAAAGTAGCCTTTCGGCGAAAGCCTTTTTACAACATCTTAAAGACGCTATGGAAGTTTCTTGTGTGAAATACACGGATTTAGTCATTAATGAGATCAAAACAGTTGCTGTCTGTGGAGGCTCAGGAGGCTTTCTTTTAAGCGACGCTATTAAGGCAAAAGCAGATATTTTCATCACTTCTGATTATAAGTATCATGAGTTTTTTGACGCAAATGGTGAAGTAATCATTGCGGATATAGGGCATTATGAGAGCGAACAATTCACGATAGCCTTATTACACGGGCTCATAACTAAAAAATTTAGTAACTTTGCAGCCCATTGCACGAAAGTGAATACAAATCCCGTAAATTATTTATAAAATATGGCGACTAAAGCAAAAAAAGAAACAAAAGAGTTAACAGTAATTGAAACATTGACTCAATTATATTCACTCCAAACTGTTGATTCTCAGATTGATGCAATTGAGATCATGAAAGGTGAATTGCCTATAGAAGTAAGTGATTTGGAAGATGAGTTAGTAGGCTTAAATACTAGAATTGCTCGATTGGATGAAAACATTGCAGAGTTTGATGAGAAAATCTCTAAACACAAGGCAAATATCAAGGAAGCTGAAGCTCTAATATTAAAATATGAGAAGCAGTTAGATAACGTCAAGAATAACAGAGAATACGATGCTTTGACTAAAGAGATCGAACTTCAAAAGTTGGAAATTCAATTATCTGAAAAGAAGATTAAAGAATCGGCTGCTTTAAAAGAGATGAAAATTAATGCTAAAGCAACTTCAACTGAAAAACTAGATGCAAGACAGAATGATTTAGAGACTAAGAAAGTGGAGCTTGAAAAGATTATCAAGAAGACTGAGAAGGAAGAAAAGAAATTAAACAAAGCCGCTGCTACCGCTAGAGAAGGATTAGAAGAAAGAATTCTAAAATCATATGATAAGATTAGAACTTCTTATCGAAATGGTTTAGCTGTAGCCACAGTGGAAAGAGGAGCATGCGGTGGATGTTTTAACAGAATTCCACCTCAAATGCAAATTGAAATTACTCAACGCAAAAGAGTCATTGCTTGTGAACATTGTGGTAGAGTGTTAGTAGATAATGTGACTGCAGGTATTACAGAAGAATAAATATTCGAAATACATAAAGATTTATTGAAAGAGGATGGTTTTAAGCATCCTCTTTTTTTATGTTTTTTCGCAAAATCTTAAGTTTTAATTAATAACTAATTTTTAAAATTTTACGTTTAAGCAGTGGTGCGACCGATAACAGTCATATTTCTATTTTGTGTGTTACCTATGTGGATCTCTGCTCAGGGTCATTTTACGTTGACCGAGGACATTAAATCTGCTTATCGCGCTGCTGTTAGCCTAAAGCTAAATGAGGCGAAGTCTATTGTTCAAAAAATAGAAAAAGAAGATCCGGATAATTTGATGCGACTTCATATGGAGAATTATATAGATTTCTTCACGGTTTTCATCAATGAGGATAAAGAGGAGTTTGACCAGCTAGAAAAGAATCGTAAAAAGAGAATTAAGAAAATTGAAAAACATGGTGATAGATCTTCGCCATATTATAGATTTGTTTTAGCCGAAATTGATTTGCAATGGGCCACGGCACGAGCCAAATTTAAACAGTTTTTTAAAGCATCAGGAGAAGTCTTTAATGCCTACAAACTCCTAGAAGATAATCAGAAGAGGTTTCCGGACTTTATCGCTACTAAAAAAAGTCTGTCCGCTATTCATACATTGGTGGAAACAGTGCCTGGAGTTTTCAAATTTCTATTTGGAATAAAAGGATCAATTCAAGAGGGAACGAAAGAAATAGAAGAGGTGATAGCGCATATGAAAAATAATGAGTTTCTATACAAAGAAGAAGTTTCGGCAATATATGCGTACATACTCTTTTATCAAAATAACAAAAGAGAAGAGGCTTGGGATTATATAAAATCCTGTGATCTTGATCCAAGTACAAACCCACTGGCCAGTTTTTTAATAGCCTCCATGGCACAAAAGACAGGACGAAATGAAGAAATGATAAAAGCTCTTGAGGTGAGGCCAAAGGGTGGGGAATTTCAAGACTTTCATTATCTTGATTTTCTTGAAGGACGAGCACGATTGTACAAATTAGACTCGAGCAGTAAAGAACTTATGCTTTCATTTACGGAGAAATTTAAAGGCCGACATTTTATAAAAGAGGCCTTTCAAAAATTAGCTTGGTACGAACTTATCATCAACGATGATATAGCTGCATATAAGTTCTACATGAAGAAATGTCAATCTCAAGGCGAAGACTTAGTGGATGAAGACAAACAAGCCTTGAAGGAGGCTAAGGAAAAAATGATTCCGAATCCTGATCTTTTAAAAGCCAGAATTCTTTATGATGGTGGATATTATCAAAAGGCCTATAATCTACTGATAAAAAGATCCTTTGTTCTAGAGTCAAGCAAATCTACTCAATTGGAATACTACTATCGATTAGCAAGGGTGACACATGCCTTGAAAAATTATATCGACGCCCTTCTTTATTATGGAGTGTCTCTTGAAAAAGGAAAAGAAGACAAATCTTACATGGCATGCAATGCAGCATTACAAATAGCATTGATATATGAAAGCCAAAATGATTTTATAAAGTCGGCCGAATACTTTAATCAGTGTCTTGAGATTTCTCCAAAAGAATACAAAAACAGTTTGCATCAAAAAGCAAAATCTGGCCTCAATCGATTGAAGAGCTTAGAATAATTACTTCTTCTCTGTAAAAACTATCCTTAACTTAGGCGCTTTGAAAATAAGTTCATGGATAAAATAAAAACAGCCATCATTGGTTCTGGAAATATCGGAACAGACCTGATGATAAAAATTCTACGACTGTCTACCAGATTGGAAATTTCTGTTTTAGTTGGTATCGACCCCAATTCTGATGGATTGGCTAGAGCCAAAAGAATGGAAGTCAAAACAACCCACGAAGGGATCGATGGATTAATCAAAATGCCTGAATGGTCCGATATCAAAATTATTTTTGATGCTACATCTGCCAAGGCCCATCATTTTAATTGGGAACGGATTAAGAATTTTTCGGATAAAAAAGTAATAGATCTAACCCCTGCAGCGATTGGACCTTATCTAGTTCCTCCGGTTAATTATAGCGACAACACGGATTTACCCAATGTCAATATGGTGACTTGTGGTGGACAAGCGACCATACCTATTGTAGCAGCAGTGAATAGAATCGCTAAAGTTCATTATGGTGAAATAGTTGCATCGATTGCTAGTAAGTCAGCAGGACCCGGAACTCGGGCCAATATTGATGAGTTTACCGAGACGACTGCCGAAGCCATTGAAAAAGTAGGAGGAGCCGAAAGAGGAAAAGCAATCATTGTTTTAAATCCAGCTGAACCTCCACTTGTCATGAGAGATACGGTTTTTACCCTTTCAGAAAACGGGGATAAAGATGCGATTAGAAAAAGTATTCATGACATGGTTCAAGAGGTCAAAAAATACGTACCGGGATATGACCTACATCAAGAAGTTCAATTTGATGATATACCAGAAACCAATCCGGTGTTTATTGAAGGTTTAGGTTATCGTCATGGACTAAAAACCACAACGTTTTTGAAAGTAAAAGGAGCGGGACATTACTTGCCAGAATATGCAGGAAATTTGGATATCATGACCAGTGCTGCCATGGCAGTAGGTGAAAAAATGGCTCAAAATATATAGAGATGGAACACAAAATATATTTACAAGATGTCAGTCTTAGAGATGGTATGCATGCGATTAGACATCAATATGGAAAGGAAAAATTAAAAGAGATCGCTATTGCCCTTGATAAAGCAGGGATAGATGCTATAGAAATCGCCCATGGTGATGGATTGGCTGGAGGTAGTTTTAATTATGGTTTTGGCGCGCATACAGATTGGGATTGGTTAGATGGGATTAAAGACGCATTGACTCAAGCAAAATTAACCACTTTGATCCTTCCAGGAATCGCCACCATTCATGATCTAAAAAAAGCCAATGATTTGGGCGTTGAATCTGTGCGTATTGCAACGCATTGTACAGAAGCAGATATTGCTCCTCAGCATATAGAAGCGGCAAAAAAATTGGGAATGGACGTCGGTGGCTTCTTGATGATGTCTCATATGAATGAACCAAAGGCTTTGGCAAAACAAGCCAAGATTATGGAAGACGCTGGAGCAGATTGTGTATATGTGACTGATTCTGCAGGTGCACTATTGATGGATGGTGTGATAGATAGAATCAAAGCTTTTAGAGATGTTCTAAATCCACAAACGGAAATAGGAATACATTGTCATCATAATTTATCTCTTGGTGTCGCTAATACCATTGTTGCACTGCAACATGGTGCAAATCGTTTGGATGCTTCCCTTGCGGGAATGGGTGCAGGAGCAGGTAATGCTCCACTAGAGGTGTTGGTCGCTTGTTTAAATAAAATGGGAGCTCAACATAATGCAGACGTTTATCAATTGATGGATATCGCTGATGATATCATTCGACCATTGCAAGAAAGACCTGTCCGTGTTGATCGAGAAACATTATCACTAGGATACGCGGGTGTTTATTCGAGTTTCTTATTGCATTCTGAAAGAGCTGCAAAAAAATATGGATTGGATACTCGCGAAATATTAGAAGAACTAGGGAATAGAAACATGGTCGGTGGACAAGAGGACATGATTGTTGATGTTGCTTTAGATATTTTAAAAAGTAAATCTAACTAGATTGAAAAAATCATTTGCTTCACAAGGGGATATTCAGAAGAAGGAGATTTCATTTGATCAATTAGCTGAAGGTGTTTATGCGTACACGGCTCAAGGTGACCCCAATAGTGGAGTGATTATCGGCGATGAATGCGTTATGGTCATTGAAGCTCAAGCAACTCCAATAATAGCAAAAGATTTAATCGATAGAATTAAGTTGATTACTGATAAGCCGATGAAGTATTTAGTGTTGACCCATTACCATGCTGTTCGGGTTTTAGGTGCTTCAGCGTATGGAGCGGATGAAATTATTAGTTCGACCAAGACCTACGAAATGATTGTGGAGAGAGGCGAACAAGATTGGTTATCTGAATTTCAAAGGTTTCCTCGTTTGTTTGAAGGACATGAATCTATCCCTGGATTAACTTGGCCAACACGCACATTTGATGATAAGATGACTTTAGATTTAGGGAATCGAATAGTGGAGATATTTCATCCAGGTGAAGGACACACCAGAGGTGACGCTGTTGTATGGTTACCCAAAGAAAAGGTATTATTTGCCGGTGATATAGTGGAGTACGAAGCGACCCCATATTGCGGAGACGCCCAATTAGCTAAATGGCCAGAAACCTTATCTAAGCTTGAAAAATTAAAAGCTCAAGCTTTGGTTCCAGGAAGAGGTGAAGCACTTAAAGATGAAGCATCTTGTTTTAAAGCCATTCAAGAAACTCGAGAATTCGTCAGAATATTACTCGAAGAAACAAAAGCTTCCATTAAGAATAACGAAACGCTTTATGAGGCTTATCATAGGATCGTTGAACTGATGAAGCCTCAATTCGGACATTGGGTGATATTTGAACATTGTATGTGTTTTAATGTTACTCGTGCATATGATGAAGTCAATGGTATCGAGCATCCACATATTTGGACAGACAAAAAAGACATTGAAATGTGGAATCAATTACACAAATCTTCCTAGAAGATGATACTGGATATTAGATATCCATCACATGAAAATGAACGCCAGACTAATGAGTTACTGGGCCGCCCATTTAGTTTAATCCAACGATTAAAGCTCGGAGGAATAGGTAGCCCTAAAATGAAATTGGTATTGGCCTCCGAAAAAATAAAATCTTGGTTTTCCTTAAATCAGGATACCATTTTTGCAAGCATCGAATTGAGACCAAAAGGCATCATTGTCGGAATCACTCAAGGCTTGATCGTCATTAATTGGTTGATTCCTTTTTATCGATTAAATATCTATAAAAATGCTGACCAATTATCTATTCACGCTGAAGGACATGTTGTTAAATTAAAGGCAGCTTTCGGAACGCACTTGGATAAAAAGTTTCTTCAAAAATTATTGGATCAACAGATCGACTTTCAGCGTCAATACGATTTACCTCAATAAGCCAAATCCTTCTTCAAGAAGAGTAAATAGTTCTGATTCTTGATTTAATCTATCCTTATCTAATTCAACTTCATTATGATGAATCAAGAGAGAAGATGGAATGCTCGCATTCAACGCTTGTAAGGACAGGTTTAAGGACTGTAAAGCTTTTTCACCTCTTGGTGCCTTGGGAGTATATTGGGAAAACTTTCTTTTGGTCAAATGAATTTCCATACGATAACCATTCCAGTGCATTTTTGACCGACGCAGGGATATTGTATAAATATTCAGGCGAGACGATAATGATGGCTTTCGCCAATGAATGAGTGTCCCTTAAAGATTGTACACTTTCTGGAATGTTTTCACTTTGTTGATCAGGGTGAAATAAAGGTAAGTCGTGAATGGAATAGAATTCAATTGGATAAGCTGGATAGCTATTCATTATGACTTGCACCAAGGATAGAGTGCTCGAGCCATTGCGATTGGATCCACTCCAGATTATTGTTTTCATATATAAATTTAATCATTCGAATAGGCAGAAAGAATCGAAAGCAAACAATGTCGATAATAATATTTTAAAGCTTTACCTTTAGTACTTACATTTAAAACTAACGCTCAATTTTAAAATTCGATGAAGCAAATCTCAATTGTAATATTCTTAGCATTTTTTGTTTTCACTGCATGTAACAACGAAAGACCAGGTGCTAACAAGAATCGAAAACGTACGACAGAAAAAACAGAAAAGAAACAAGAGACGAGTGAAGATAAAGAAGAGGAAGTCACTTCGGTACCTCCAAAGCAGCTAGAGCGTGCTAAAGCGCTAATAGCTTCTGTCTCAGATAAGGAAATTGATGCTGTGGATGCTAAAAAACAATTTAAGTTGTATTGTTCTATCTGTCACGGAATCAAGGGTGATTTAATGGTTAACGGAGCTAAAGATTTAACCGTATCAAAAATTGGATTGCCTGAAAGTGTCGCTCAAGTTTATTTTGGTAAAGGCTTGATGACACCCTTCCGGGGAATCATGAAGGATGCAGAAATTGTGGCAGTTGCCAATTATATTGAATCTTTACGTTAAGTTAATCCAAGTCAATTATTTTACCTGAATTTAGTATCCCTTTCGGGTCTAAGCTCTTCTTGAGAAGTTTCATTAATGTGATTTCTTCAGGACTACGAGAAATGGGTAAGTAGGCTTTTTTATGTACTCCAATCCCATGTTCGGCAGAAACTGATCCGCCTATTTCTTTTAATGGCCTATAAACAAGTTTGTTGATTTCTTGAATGAGCACTGGATCTTCGTTGATTCTATCGATGATAAAGTGAATATTCCCATCTGCAATATGACCAAAAGGATAGCAAGCGTTGACACCATCAATTTGAACCACTTTCTGACAAATATCATCGACATAATTTCCAATTAATGGAATAGGCAGACTAACATCAAAATGATGATCATAATCACAACTAGTTTTAATCACATGTACATCTTCTCTAATAGTCCAAAACCAATTTAGATCAGATACTGAATTGGCCATAACTGCATCTAAAATCATTTCGTTCTCCAATGCAGATTCTAATAAAGATTGCATCTGTTCTTTATCCTTGTTTTGATCACTTCCTAAACTCTCAATCAAAACGTAATATTTGTAGTGTTGATCCAAAGGTGGTTTTGAGCTCGATGGAGGACTGGTCATGGTATTATACGTTGGCCCCCAGATTAATTCAAAACCGCTCATGAGTCCAGCTAAACCACGGTCCATAAATTTCATGAATGCCATTACCTTTTCGTATTCGTTGAACGCTATGAAAGCACTGTTTCTACTTTTTGGTGCTTCAACTAATTTCAAAGTCGCTTTTGTGATGACTCCCAGAGTTCCTTCTGCTCCAATGAATAATTGTTTTAGATCGTAACCCGAGTTATCCTTTATGATTTTTTTCATGGAGTTAATGATCGTGCCATCAGCTAAAACAACTTCTAAGCCTAATACAAGTTGTCTTGTCATTCCAAATCGAATAACTCTCAAGCCACCAGCATTTGTCGAGATAACTCCACCTATTTGCGCAGAGCCCTTTGCTCCAAAATTTAAAGGAAAAAGTAAATCATGTTCTTTTGCATGGTTTTGTATATGCTCCAGGATGACACCGGATTGCACCGTCATGGTACGACTGTTCACATCAATTTCTTCAATCTGATTCAGTTTTTCTAAGGAGATGACCATCTCACTTTCTTTACATTCTGTACTTCCAACCAAGTTGGTTTTTCCACCATGGACAACAACCTTTTGACTATATCTATGACAAATTTTCAAAATTGCTGAAAGCTCTTCAGTATTCTTTGGTATTATTACGGCTTTCGCCGAAAGGCTATCGGACATACTCCAAATGTGCACATATCTATCCTTTAATGCGTCACCGACTAACACAGAAGGTGAACCAATTGCTTTAATTAACTCATCTATCATTGGATTAAAATTACTTTTTTAAAATAGGATAAAAACACGAATGATTGTCTATCTATGCAAGTGAATATTTTACTTTTTCATAGAATAAATCGTTTTGCATAGAAGTGCTTTTTTATTGGTTTGTTTAGGTGCCTGTATTGCAGGTGCAAGTGGACTTTTTGTTAAATACATGGATGGAAGTATGAGTGCTTCTACTATATCATGGTTTCGAATGGGTGTACCTACAATTGTATTGGGTCTTTGGTTGAGTATATCTGGAAAGAAACTATTTACAGGCAATTACAAAAAAATGTTGTTTGCCTCATTATTAAATGCTTTTAGGATGTACTTGTATTTTGTTGCGTTTATCTATACCTCTATAGGCAATGCAGTGATATTACTTTATACATGGCCAATATTTGTAGCCTTAATTGGTCATTTTTATCTTAAGGAAAAATTCAATAAAATTCAATGGGCGCTTCTAATCATGGCATTTATTGGGCTAATTGTGAGTTATTCAGATAAACAATTTAGTTTTCAAGATGGAGATATGATTGGAATGATGGCCGCTATAGGGTCCGCATTTATTTATGCCTTTACAGTAATTATATATAAAACCGAATCCAATAATTATTCTCGAAATGAATTGATATTTTATCAAAATCTTGTTGGTGGTTTAGTTTTCTTGCCCTTTCTATTTTCCGAATGGCAAGGTATAGAAATTGAACATTTATGTGTCGGAATATTCTATGCATGTATGATAGGCATCCTGGTATTTAATCTCTTTTTCTTTGGTTTAAAATATTTAAAAGCGTCTACAGCATCAACTATAATGTATTTAGAAGTGGTGAGTGCAATAATATTAAGCTATCTAATATTAGGAGATTTAATCAGTTTTAGAATGTTCATAGGTGGAATATTAATCATACTAGGTAGTTTTTTAATTAATAAGTTTGATCGGTCTACTTGATCAATCCCTTTTGCGATACTTATCCTGCAACCCAAAAATGAAGTTTCTTAAAAACTGATCCTTGCATGGTCTATATTGATGTTGGCCTTTTTTTCGAAAGAAGGCAGATATTTCATGTACACTAAATTCTAGATCAATATCTCTCATGATTTGAGCAATATCCTCAACCTTATAGGATAAAGCAATTTTTAATTTTCTCAGTATAATGTTATTGCTAAGTACTTTTTCAGCTATTGGAGTTTGACCGTCTTTTTTGCCTCTATGTTTTACAATGAGTCCATTCAAGAAATTAGCTAATTGTTCATCGCTAATTTCTCTAAATGTAGGATCATCATCCTTCTTCAACCAATCGCTAATTTGGGATCTACTAATTTGAACGTCAACCAATTTAAACATATCCATCATCCCTTGATCATTAATGTTAAAGGCATACCTCAATCTTCGTAAAATGTCGTTATTAGTCATATGGACAAAAGTAGCTAAAAAGGTATTTAGTATATCTACTTTTACGTTATCTAGAGACAAAATAAAGGCAGCATGAAAATAGATCTTCCTATTCTCGAAAATAAATTGGTCAAACTTACACCACTAACTGAAAGTGATTTTGAAGATTTATATTTAGCAGCATCTGATCCAAAGATTTGGGAAAAACATCCTGCCTTTGATAGATATAAAAGGGATGTGTTCAGAAAGTTTTTTGATGGTGCGATGAATTCTATAGGAGCTTATGTTATATGGGATAACAAAACCAATAAAATAATTGGTAGTTCTAGATTTAATCAAATCCCTGATCGAGAAGATATCGTTGAAATTGGATGGTCTTTCTTAGCTACGGAGTATTGGGGAGGAGTGTACAATAGAGCATTCAAGAGTTTAATGATTGATTTTGGACTCAAGAAATACACGGATATTTTATTTTATGTAGATCACGAAAACATTGTATCTCAAAAAGCAATGACAAAATTAGGTGCTACTCAATTTGGTCCCGATGGCTCTAATCATATTCCGGCCAAAGAATCACGCCACTATATCTATGTAATCAACCGATCTAATTGGCCCTGATTCATACTTGTCAAAATCTGTGAAGTGTCAAATGGACGTCTTCCAAAAAAAAATATCCCGATGATGCAACATTATCTGCTTTGTGAGCATATAGTAGTTGTGCACCGATCGGAATATTGTTTAATGCTATTTAAAAATATAAAAAATGAAATTATTTAAGTCATGTTTATTCCTTTTAATGATAGGAATGTTGTGTTTGACATCATGTCAAAAAGATTCTTTTGATACAACTTCTAATGAAGAAACTGAAGTTCAAACAGAGGAAAACCTGGTCAATAATGCTTTTGCCCAAATGAGAACAGATGGTGACGGATTAGAATTTGATTGTCTGACCATCTTATATCCGTTTGATCTAGTTACTGAAGATGGTACTCTAGTTCCAATAACTTCGGATGGTGATTTCGAAGCAGCCTTTTTGGATTCCAGTGCTATTTTTGTTGATTTTGGATACCCTCTTACTGTAGAAAACGAAGATGAGGTAGAAGTTTCAGTCTCGAGTTTGGATGAATTAGTTGAGTTATTTGCATCATGTATACCAGATGATGGATGGAATGGTGATGAGGATTGTATTCCAGCTTTTTTAATTGATGCAGAAAATTCATGTGTTGAATTAGTTTACCCAGTGACGTTGTCTGACCATGATGAGGTAGAGTATGTTGCTAATAGTGAAGCTGAGTTTATTGATTTGTTAGCGGCTCACGAATGGTTGTTTTTTGAATTCCCTGTAACCTTAGAAGGGGAAGATGGACAAATTGTTGTCAATAATGCAGATGAATTTTTTACGGCACTTTATGATTGTGACGATTATACGGTACCATGTGATTCAATCGGATTTGGTGGAGTGGCATGTTACACTCTTGAATTCCCAGTTGATTTATTATTGACTGATGGATCCGTTACTACTGCTAATGATGAAGATGAGTTTTATACAGCCTTATTTGAAGGAAATGTTGAGGACTTTGTTTACCCGATTACGCTAACAGATGTAGATGGAAATGTTTTAGTAATTGGAAGTGCTGATGAATTGCAAGCTGCTATAGATGATTGCTATGATATAGATTGGGGAGATTTCCCATGGGTTATTGATCTGTTTTTATTCAGTGATGCTGAAATCGGTTGTTATGCGATAAACTATCCAATAGAGATTGAAACTCCAAATGGAACAGTAACTGTAAACAATAATCAGGAGTATGTGGATCTTTTAAACGCAAATGATCCAGTTCAATCGACAATTGTATATCCAGTAACAATTACAACTGTAGATGGAAACGTAGTTACACTAGAAAGTAATGAAGATTTGGTTGAAGTAATTGAGGACTGCGAAGGATAGAGTTTGACAGATATTGTTCAACATACCACGATTAAAGATTGTCAGAAGGGTAAAAGCACAGCCTTTGAGGAGCTATATAAAGGCTGTGCTCCTTTTGTCTTTTCGATAATCAAAAGATACATAAGAAGACAAAGTGATCACAAGGATGTAATGCAAGAAATTTTTGCAAGGGTATTTATGAACATATCAAAATACGATCAGGAAAAAGGATTATTTAAGTTTTGGTTGAGAAGAGT
Organism: Saprospiraceae bacterium; assembly: GCA_020630475.1. Classification (GTDB taxonomy): domain Bacteria; phylum Bacteroidota; class Bacteroidia; order Chitinophagales; family Saprospiraceae; genus JAHDCZ01. The sequence goes on along the minus strand of JAHDBI010000064.1, from coordinate 927 downwards.
TAGCGTCAATCAATGCTTGCAATATTTACGAAAAAACAAAAAAGAACTTCATTGGCTTTCTCTTGATTCACTAGAGTCAAATCACGAACCTAGTTATAACAGAGAAATACAATTAAGTGAAAATGAAATTGAAACAATACTTCAAAAAATGCCAACAGGGTACAAAACAGTTTTTATGCTCACTGTTTTTGATGGCTATAATCATAAAGAAGTATCAGAGTTATTAGATATAAGTGCGGAGACCTCAAGATCCCAATTAACAAGAGCTAGAAAATGGCTACAAAAAGAATTTAACGGACAAGCTAAAAAAGTTTTATATGGACTACTTTGACAAAAAGTTAAGAGACATAGTGGAACAGGCTGACGACCTTCCAAAGGTAATGGAATGGGAAAACATGGAGGCAGGCATATTAGATAAAATGAATGCACTGAATGACCATTCTCTCCAAAAAAATAGATCCAAAAGATTTTGGATTGGAGGCATTGTATTTTGCGCAATTTTAATAGTGATATTCTACAAATCATGTGGATTAGAAGTCACACCACAGATTGTCGCAAATTTAGATAAAGAAGATTATCAAGAAACAAATCTTAGCGACAACACTCAGCAATCAGAAATTTTAAAATCACAAAAAATTACTGAAGCTCCAGAAGATGTTTTGGTAAGCAGAAACAGTGAAATTAATCAAGAAGAGATTCCTATTAATCAATCAAAAAGAAACGTATCGAATACAATTTTTACTTTAAACCAAGAAAAAATAACAATAACGCAAACCACTTCTGAATTAGAACTAGCGCAGGATGTGTACAATGATGGTCACTTAGATCAACCTTTTCAAGTCAGTGATTTGTCACATCGCATTGAAAACGAGCGATATAAAAATATAAGCGAGTTGAGTACCCAGAATCAGGCTTTAACCCAATTAT
>JAHDBI010000063.1:15399-21448 GCA_020630475.1 Saprospiraceae bacterium | reverse complement strand
GATGCCATTTCAAGTGAAGCTGAAGATGCTTTTTACTTAGGGGTATTGTCCCCTGATGCTAAAGAGTTAGTCTTTGGGACTTATTATGGTAACGCAGATCATGTGGATGGTGGGACAAGTAGATTTGATAAAGGTGGAGTGGTTTATCAAGGAGTTTGCTCTTGTTCGGGTCGAGTTTTAGAAACCAATTCGGATGCATATGCAACCTCTCAAACGGAGCAATGCGATATGGGTATATTCAAAATAGATTTTGATATTCAAACGGTCACTGCGGCAAGTGCTATTTCTCCCAGTACAAGTGGCTGTTTGCCTTTTACAGTTGACTTTACCTATACAGGTCAGGATGGCAAGGGATTTACCTGGGATTTTGGAGATGGAAATATGAGTACCTTGGAAAATCCTGTGCATACATTTACGGAAGCTGGTTCCTATCAGGTGATGATGATCGCTGAAGATATCAACAGTTGCAATTTAAGAGATACAGCATATACAAAGATTGATGTGTTGGATGGTAGCAGTATGGTGATCGAACAAAGTCTGTGTGAAGGAGCCAATGATATTTTCTTAGATGTCACTACTCAAAATGCAAGTTACGAATGGCAAGACGGGAGTACTGGTGCAACATTTCAAGTTGGTGATGCAGGGGTTTACTGGGTGGACATAAGTATTGATGGTTGTAGTAGAAGAGATACGTTCAATATAAGTAATATAGTGGCTGCGCCTTTGGAGTTGGATGAAGTTGTAAACCTCTGTGATGAAACTACTTATTTAATTGATGCCGAGGATAGCAATTTTGCAAGTTATAATTGGGGTGATGGAAATGAGAGCCCATCCTTATTGGTCAATGAATCTGATACCTACTACCTTACCATTACGGATGTATTTGGATGCCAACAAGAGGACGAAATAGAAGTCAATTTTAATACAACACCTCTTTTTAACTTAGGCCCGGATGCGGTTTTATGTGAAGGGGATATTCTGATTTTGGAAGCAAACATTCAAGATGCTGAATTTGAATGGCAAGATGGATCAATGGGATCTGAGTTTGAAGTTACAGAAGCTGGAACCTATTCTTTAATTGCCAATTCTAATGGTTGTATAGCCATGGATGAAATTGTGGTTGAACAAAACATCATCAATATCGATTTGGGAGAAGATCAAGTTTTCTGTGATCAAGCTTCTTTTGATTTGGATGGTACGAACGAATTGGCCGATGTTTATTTATGGAATACCATGGAAAGTTCTGCTGGAATTTCTGTATCAAACACCGGAACTTATTGGGTGCAAGTGACAGATATTAATGGTTGCGCTAAACGCGATTCTATTGATTTAGAATTTAACAATTCACCAGTTTTTGATTTGGGAATGGATACGGTTTTGTGCGTAGGAGATGAATTAAATTTAGAATTAAATATTCCTAATGCTGAGTTTGAATGGCAAGATGGTTCGAGTGAATCCAATTATGTGGCCAATGGCCCCGGGATTTATAATGTTATCGTGACAGTTGATGATTGTCCTGCAATGGATGAAATTGAGGTTTTTGCGCCTTCACCTATGGTGGCTCAATTACCAGATGATCAGTTGCTATGTGATATCCAATCGTTTTCATTGGATGCTTCAAATTTCTTTGCCGTATCGTATGAATGGCAAGATGGTTCAGTAACTGATGTTTTAGATGTTCAAAATTCAGGAGAGTATTGGGTCGAGTTAACGGATGCATTTGGGTGTAAAGCGCGAGATACCATAGACTTGGTATTTAGTACCACGCCTGATTTTAGTTTAAATGATACAACGCTTTGCGCGAATGAAGGATTAAGTGTTAGTGTTGAAGGACTAGGAACTTCTTATGAATGGCAAAGTGGTTGGGATGGCCCCAACATAAATACGAATGTCCCTGGCTTATATTGGGTCGAAATAGATAATAATGGTTGTTCGTCTCGGGATTCGTTTGAATTGAGTTATGCCGTTAAACCAGTGATTGAATATAGTATCCAAAACCTTAATTGTTATGAGGATTGTTCAGGAAGTATTGTGGCCAATCTACCGAATAATGTAAGTGCCTATCAATGGAATACTGGTGATCTGAGCAATTCGATTACGAATCAATGTGCAGGTGAATACAGTTTTGTTTTTGAGGATGAATATGCCTGTCCTTATTTTGATGTCAATATCATCACTCAACCAGATCCTTTAGAAATGGAGATTGAATTGGAAGATTTACAGTGTTTTGGAGATCAAGATGGATATATTGTCATAAACAATGATCAAGGTGGTGTCCCACCATATCAATATGCATTAAGTGATAACAACTTTGGAGATGAAAAAGAGTTTGATGGTTTGAATGGAGGGTCGTATGTGGCTCGTTTGCTTGACGCGAATGATTGTTTATTGGAAATTCCGATAGAGTTATACGAACCAGAAGAGAACGACATTTTTGCTGGTGATGACATGAGTATAGGATTGGGAGATAGTGTGTTGATCAATGCTTCGGTCGATGTTTTAGAAGATCAAGACATCGTATGGTCACCGCCATTAGCCTTGTCATGCGATAACTGTGTTAATCCATATGCCAGTCCTTTTGAATCACAACTATACACCTTAACGGTTACCGATATAATTACAGGATGTATGCTGCAAGATGAAGTAGTGATTAGAGTCATTAAAGATTTAAACGTTTATATACCCAATGTCTTTACGCCTAATGGTGATGGGAAAAATGACCTTTTCACGGTTTATGCCAATCCTACAGTACAAGCTGTGTTGTACCTAAATATTTACGATCGCTGGGGTAATCTTGTTTTTGAAAACACCAATTTTGAACCCAATAATGAATTGATGGGCTGGGATGGTACTATGAAAGATGAACCAGTAAATCCGGGTGTGTTTGCCTATATCACAGAAGTGATTTACTTGGATGGAACAACGCAGGTGTTAAAAGGAGATGTGACAGTAGTAGAATAGTCAATTACTTTTTATGCTTTTCGTACTTGGCGTTTTTCTTGAGCAAAATGCTCAAAGAATCTTTATTGTTTTTTCCATAAAACTTTAATGTTTCAGGATCGATTAATTCGTATTTACCTTTTAAGTCTACGCTACGATAATTATGAAAGTCGTACAATTCAAATTGTTGATTACTAGTATCCACTAAGTATTTAAACATAGACATACTATCTTCCTCGACAATATATCCTCGTACACCTCTTTCAAATACAAACATATTTGATTTAAGAAATTCAATCTCTTCTGAATCTTTAATATCCCAATCTGCTGAATATTCATAATTCACAATTTCCCAAGTTCCTTCTATTGGATTGGTGTGGTGATTCTTGGTCCATCTCAACATGCGGTCTTGTTTCCATCCAAAATATACCAATGTCCCAGCGATGAAAAATAACTTCAAGTAATTTAGAGCTTGATAGAGCTTTCCAGAATCAGAGAACAAAGGATAACTATTTTCGGCGACAGCCTTGTCGGTCAAAAAGAATGAATACAATCGAGGTAAATGACTTAAAACTATAAACAACGAAGCGTTTAAATAAATAAACGATCTAAGCTTTAAACAGACATCGAAAAACACATTTAAACAAAATATGTTGGCTAAAAGCCCGGTCATAATCAAGGCCCCAATTAATCTCGTACGACGGAAACAAAGAAGCATAGAAGTACATAATAGAGTCCAACCGATGACCGCTTTGTATTTGCCGCTATATCCAAAAAAAGCCCAAACAAATTCCATGGACTCTAAGTCCGCGATTTTTTGATGCATGGTGGAATAGCTAAAGTACATCTGTATATCACGAATTTGAGAAAGCCCAAAAACACTAATTGAATAGAATAGAAAGTAACCTAAAAGGCATCTTAAAACGTAATTTAATACTTGATCATACTTGGGATGCTGATAGGAGAGTGCGTAAGAAAGAACGCCGAAACCAGCGAAAGTAATACCTAGTATGTCTGTTAACCTGAAATTTTGAATCGTATCTGCACAAGCCGAAGGAGGCATGATTAACGCAGAAATTCCTAGACCTACGATGATAAGTCCTAGTGAATTAAGGATTTTAAAATAAGTTGGACTGCTATCCATTTTATTCATTTCGATAATACCAAGTAAGGCAATTTGAGTTAGACAACAATAAATTATTCGACCATTAACAGTTCATTAATAAAATCTAGAATAAGTACTTTTATTATTGATCATGAGGCTTTTAAAAAAAATCATATTAGCTGTTTTCATTTTAATGATTCTTGTCATTTTATTGATGCATTTGGTGAGTGGAAAGTTGCGTGGCCCGATTGACGATGTTACAGCTTGGAGCCAAAATAATCCGGATAAAATTGCTGTTGTTAACGAAGAACTGGGGAGGTATTTAATTCGTGAAAACAACAAACAAGACAGTTTACCCTTATTAATAATGATTCACGGGGCGCCAGGATCGTGGGATGCTTTCGTTGAATATTTGAAGGACGATGAGTTATCAAATCATTTTGTGCTCTTAAGTATTGATCGTTTAGGATATGGCCAAAGTCAATATGGTCAAGTAGCAACTATAGACGATCAAGTCGAATGGATCAAATCAATCGTTGAGATTTTTCCCAATCGTAAAGTATTTCTAATGGGCCATTCATATGGAGGACCTATTGCCGCCGCTTATCAAATGAAGTACAGTGATGCTGAGGCAATAATTATGTTGGCTCCAGTTGTCGATCCAGAAAATGAAAAAATATTTTGGTTTAGCTATCCTATGAAATGGAGTTGGACGCAATGGATTTTTCCTAAGTGGATCCAGGTGTCTACTGAGGAGAAATTTATGCACGCGGATCAATTAGAGTTGTATAGAAACGAATGGAAAAAAATTGATGTTCCCATAGTTCATTTATATGATAGTGAAGATTGGATCGCGCCCGGCAAGGAGAATGCTTTATTTTTAAAAGAGCATGTCAATCCCGCTATTTTCATCCAACAAGAAAGGTCGGGTAAAAGTCATTTTATACCTTGGGAAGATATGGACTACGTCAAAAAAATGCTTCTCGGTTATATATCCTTAAAAGATTAATATTACCTTCTTCTTCCACCGCCACCGTAACGCATGGCTTCCCCTTTTCCAAATCCAAAACTAAAGCCAAGGGTAATGAAACGACCTAATCGTCTTGAACCAAAAGCATAAAAGTCCTCTCCTTCAGAAATGCTTTCTCTAACACGGGAAGCAAAAATATCTCTCACACTAAAGTTGATAACCGCCCTTCCGTTCATTATTTTATAACGCATCCCTAAATCACCAAAGACAACTGCCGCTCGCATTCCTTGGACTGTTTGAATTTCTGATTGATATTGTCCCGTGATTTCGAAATCAAATTGCTTATTGATTTTAAATTTAGAAGTCAATTTTGAAGACCATTGATCATTCGAGAAATCGAAATTTTGATCACTAAACTCGCCTTCACGTTTAAAGTAATTGTAGTTGGCATCTCCATTTATTGTCACCTTATTGAAAGGGGAGTACTTGAAGTTTAATTCAAGACCAGTAGTCCGACTAGTACCTATGTTTTCTGGTGACCATACATTCACATTGTCTGTAAATGTTGAAATTCTATCAATCTTATCGGTAGTATACCGATGATACAGATTAAGGTTATACGTGAGTTTTTCGAAAATAAATATGGTCCCTAGCTCATATGAATCTGTATACTCTGGAAGTAAATTTGGATTTCCTGTCCGGATAGAGAAGGTGTTTCTAAGATTGAAAAATGGATTTAAATCCCACAATCGTGGTCTATAAATTCTTCGGCTATATCCAGCTTGTACAGAAACACCCTCTGTCAATTTATACGAAGAGTGGACAGATGGGAATAAGTTGGTGAAATTTTGATTGTTATCCTCGTTCGTATTGGTGAGGAGTGTGTTTAATTCTGTGTTTTCAACCCTCAATCCAAGCTTCAAGCCCCATAGGTCATTTTCATAGGCTCCAGTTCCATACAATCCGAAAACTTTTTGGTCGTATTCAAACAGATTCGTTAGTCCTGGATCAACAACAAATTGACCATTGATTTC
>JAHDBI010000063.1:9714-15299 GCA_020630475.1 Saprospiraceae bacterium | reverse complement strand
TTAGGATTGGTGGCTTCTGTAGTTTCAGATCTCGACCAATTCTGAATCAAGGCTTCACTGTTGTCTGTTAAATTAAATTCTGTTAGTGACGGTTGATCTTCAATTTCATAGGCGAAACTTCCTGATAATGTGACCACGTTTTCAGGATTGATGTAATAATCTGTACCTAAAATAACATTATAGTATCCTTCATTTCTGGATTCTTCACCATCTGAACTTACGGTATTTCCAGTGTTCAAATCTCTGTTGATGTTTTCGGTATCCGAGATTCTTTCCTTATACCCAACTCCCAATTGAGTAAATAGATTAAAGTTTTCTGTACGCTTATTAAGGCTTAAACCAATGCTGTGGTTATTGGGAGTTCCGGTATTTAAGGTAATCGAACCATTAATGCCGGCCTTCTCATTTTTTTTCAAGATGATGTTGATAATACCTGAGGTGCCTTCCGCCTCGTACTTTGCTGAAGGATTAGTAATGACCTCTACACTTTCGATCATCTCCGCGGTGATGGTGCCTAGTGCATTGCTTTCATCATTGGCTAATACAGACGGTTTTCCATTGATCAAAATTTGTACACCTCCACTACCTCTTAATGTCACACTTCCTTCGATATTCACGTTGACGGATGGAACGTTGTTCAGTACTTCAAGTGCACTAGCGCCAGTCGAACTTAAATCACTGCCTACATTGAAGACTCTTTTGTCCAACTTAAATTCTGTCTTTGATTTTTGACCCGTTACAACAACTTGATCAAGCATCGTTGCATCTTCTCCTAATTGGATTATTCCAAGGTTGGCCATTTTACCGTCGAAGCTTATCTCATCAATTCTCTTAGTAGCATAACCGATAAAGCTTACATCAAGATAAACCTCTTTAAAAGAGCTAGTGATTCTAAAGACGCCACCGTTTTCTGAGGTTGTTCCTGTAATGATTTCATCATTTTTTTGATGGTGCAAGGTCACAGTAGCATAATCAATAGCTTGTCCAGAATTGGATTCAATAACTTGACCTGTAAGAATGAAACCAGATGGAGGATTTCCTGCACTTTTGTTTCCTCTCGGGGGACCATCTCCTCGTTGAGCTGTCGCCAAATTAGAAGTCAATAAAAGAATAAATATGAGCAGCTGCTTCATTCAAAACCATTTAATTCTTAGAAGTCAATTGATCTACTTTAATAGGATATCAAACATAAGATATTAATTTAATGTTTAGACGATTTGCATTGATCTGAAATGCTAATGACTTGTTAAACTGAAATGGTTGAGTTCAATAGAGGTAGAGAAATAAGCGGTGGTGTATTACTACACTAAGGATGATCAAACATTTGAACTCACTTATCAACCTAAACATAAAATAAATTTGACTTGAGAATATACGAATGGTTTAATGCGATTCTCATCTATTGATATCCATACGCATATTGACTAATAATTTGCTGAATCCTGCTTTTTCATAAGCCCGTAGGGCGGAGGGATTATCATGATAAACATCTAATCGTATTTCGAATACACCTTGTTTTCTACACCATGATTTTAAGTAGTCTATGATCTTTTTATTGATCCCTTTTCCTCGATGGTCAGGTGTTACAAACATGAACCCTAAGTAGGCAAATTTATCGTATGTAAGATAAGGCTTTGCTGCACGAATTTGAGCATAAGCTGAACCGATAATTTCATTATTGGCGATTGCCACAACTACCTCCGTTTCGACGGAAAGAATCATTTCTTTAAGATCGTAGTAATTTATGGGATCATCTTTTAAGGTTTCGTCGAAAGGTCTTTCGAAAGAAATTATTCCTTGTTCGAATGAATACAGGATATCTAGATCATTGATTTCCGCTGGTCGTAAAATGATGTTGTTCATGATACTAAAATAGTATAATTATCAACTCATTTTTTCTAATTCGAATATGGTGATCTCTGGTCTAACATTAAACCTCACCTGATGAAGATGACCTAAGGCCCTGTTGATATATAAACTACGTTTATCATCAAGTTGAATTTCACCGGCAACGTACTTTTTGTTTTTTACGGGTAACATAGGCGGAGGAAGAAATGGTGGCTTGCATTGTCCACCGTGCGTATGGCCTGATAAAATCCATCCTTCAAAACCACTCCAAACATTGAGGTCGCATACGTCAGGATTGTGGCAAAGAGCGATGTTTGGCATGTCGTTTTTGTGATTCGATAATGCCTTTTGTGGATTAAAGTTGGGTCCCCAATAATCATCTAGTCCTATAAAGTTAAGGCCATGATTGACAGCGGCTTCGTTATTTAGAACTTGTATTCCTGAGTTTTTTAAAATGTGGTAGATACGATCAGCAACTTTTTGATCAGTCCAGTTAAGGCCATAATCATGATTGCCTAAAATTCCATAAGTTCCATATTTACCGATTACAACACTTTTTAGCGTTTGAGTCAATTGATCAAGCTGTTCTTTAGATTCATAACTGACATAGTCTCCTGTGTAAACAACAAAATCCGGATTTAATTTTTGCGCTTTAATAAACGAGTCTATGATAAAATGGAAGTTAAATCTATTGCCAACGTGAATGTCGCTAATTTGCATGATTGTTTTACCAATCAAATGGTCAGGAAGTTTTTTAAAGGACATTTTTTTTTGAACGATCTCTAGCCAATAGGGTTCTATTTGCCAAGTGTAGAATCCTGCACCTACGACTAAGGCCGAAGAAGTCAGAATCGAATTTTTAATAAACTTTCTTCTTTTCATGCTTTAAGGATATTAGATCTTTACTTTAATTCAAAGTCGAAAATCGAATGGTTTTGATAACACCCCCATAATTCTACACGGTATACGCCGGTATCTTTTTTAGTAAATGGCAATGCTAATGGATACCCACAACAATAAGCCGTGTCTATAGTATTGAAAATAATATTGTTGTTGGTTAACTTACAAAGGCTCATTGCGGTTTCTGTTCCCATAGGTGGAAAATTTATTAAAATGGTATCCTGACAAGCTTCATTAAAGTTTAAAATATTCAGCTTGGAATGGAGGTTGTAGTAGCCAGATTTAAAGACAATTTTATGATTTATTTCTCTATTACCTCGTTTTTCATTGATAATGATGTGAGGAGTTTGTTTAGTTTCACTTAAAACAAATTCTACTCTGAATGAATAATATTCTCCATCAGGGTGCATGTGGGTAATTGTCCCGACTTCAATTAACTTGTCATTTCTATAAAACTTTAAGTCTTTTATATTACTACCCAAATAATTAAAAAACATATCATCGTCAATAACTTCAAATCGCTTCTCCCAAATTGGAGCATTAACGATTTCGCCATAACAAGAAGGAGTAATCTCTACATAGCTAATGTGTTCAAATGTTTTAGTTTGCGAGAAAACATTTGGTAGTATCACCACAACAAGTAAACTAAAGAGGATTCCAATTTTCATACAATTAAAACCATAATTTCATTCTTTTAGTACTTAAAAAGAAAAATTGTCAATTGGGCCTATTACTTATATCATCTAGAATCTTTCTTTCTTTATTTGTAAGGCTATTTATTCCTTTGTTTTTGATTTTTTCAAGTATTGCGTCCATGTCTCTATCGGAGTCAAGTGTTTTTCTTTTCCTTTTTTGTAAAGAAATGTTCCATTTGTTTGTAATGAGAATTTCAGGACGCAAATGAATTAAAACGAGAAATCCAATGACTACAGTAACAAACAACAAAGCTACCCACCAATTTTCATACGCCATTTCGGGAGCTAAAATCAAAATACATAAAACGCCTGCTAATATTCCTCCTAAGTGTGCTTCATGACCAATGTTATCTCGTTGGGACTTTATTCCCAAAATGGAAATAAGAATAAAGGCTAATCCAAAAATCCAACTTGTTATTTTGATGGGGATAAACAATAATCCAATGTTTCCCATTGGAAATAATATAATGGTTGCAGCAACAATCCCACTTACTGCTCCTGAAGCTCCGACCGCAGTATAATCACCATGTTGTCTATGGATGTATAAGGAAAGAAAACTTCCACCCAACATTGAGAAGAAATAAATAATTAAAAATTCACCTAAACCTATAGAGTATTCTAACTTTTTTGCAAATGAAGCAAGTGCTAACATATTGAATCCTAACTGAATCCAGTTGGCATGTAAAAAACCTGATGTGATTAACCGATAATATTCTTGGCCGATTAATATTTTATCAACGTCAAATAAATACTTGAGTTGGTAAGACCTGTCCTTTTGTCCTAAATATGTAATGAGGCAAGTGATGACAACAATAGCTATTCCAACGACACTTTCACCCATGGTTTTATAATTAGCTTAATTCCTTATATCGGTAACAACTGGTGATATGATCATTGACTATCCCAACTGCTTGCATATAAGCATATATAATCGTTGATCCGACAAACTTGAATCCACGTTTCTTTAGATCTTTACTGATTTGATCACTTAGAGGAGTAGTTGCTGGAACGTCACTTAATTTTTTGTATTTGTTGATGATGGCTTTCCCATTCACAAAACCCCAAAGATATTTGCTGAAAGAGCCATGTTCTTCTTGAACTTGAATAAAGGCTTGTGCATTGCTTCGAGCTGAATAAATTTTTAAACGATTTCTGACGATACCTGAATCTTCTCTCAGTTTTTCTAATTTCTTATCCGTAAATCGAGCGACCTTCTTCATATCAAAATTGGCGAAAGCCTTACGATAACCTTCTCGTTTATTAAGTATGGTACTCCAGCTTAACCCTGCTTGTGCGCCTTCAAGAATTAAAAATTCAAATAGGACTTGATCGTCATAAACGGGAACGCCCCATTCTTTATCGTGGTAGTCAATATAGGCTTGTGAGCCTAAACACCAAGAACATCGGTCTGACATAGAATAGATTTTAAAATCCCATCATTCTAAGTTAGTAGTTAACAAAAGAATGATGAGAAAGGATGTTTTTACTTTCGATTATTGGTTTAGGTAAGATAAAGATATTTTCCGTAGAATCGAATAATTACTTTTTTCGATTTGGTTAAAATGGATTATGATTTATTCGTCCAATAATAGTGAAACAATTCATTGTCTTTTGCCCAGTCCAAACGCTCGTATAATTTTTGAGCAGGATTATTTTTTTCAGTTTCTAGAGCAATTCCTTTTTGGTTATTGGCTTTCGCCAATGTTTTAGCTTCTTCCAAAAGCTCAGCTGCAACCCCTTGGCCTCGGTATTCTTTTCTTACATACAAATCATTGAGGATGTAAGACGGTTTCATAGAAACTGAGCTAAAAGTATGATACAATTGGGTAAACCCAACTGGGACTTTATCTACGAATGCGAGCAGAATGATCGAATCGCTCTTTAAAAAGCGCATCGTTAAAAAGGACCGAGCACCTTCAAGATCAGATTCTTGTCTGTAGAATTCGCGATATGCATCAAATAGGGGAGCTATTTGCTCCAAATTGGCACCTGTTGCTCGAACGATTTTTATCACCTATGCTTTGTTTTCGCAAACTTTGTTGCACTGACCATATAAGTTTAATGAATGATGCGTGATTTTAAACTCTAATATATCACCCATCATGTTTTTGATTTGTTGGATTCTAGGGTCGCAAAACTCTA
>JAHDBI010000063.1:0-9614 GCA_020630475.1 Saprospiraceae bacterium | reverse complement strand
GCATAACGCTCAGGAGTTTTACGAAGGTTGTTTTTTTCAAGGTGGGCAGAGAAAATATTCCTGACTTCTTTTAACAACGAATCTTGAATTTCAATATTTGTTTCCATTCTACTTAGATTGCGATGATTTATCCATTCGAGTTACCGTAGATACTCCATTTAATTTAGAGATCGATTTTAATGCTAACGTTAATTGGTCTTTATTAAGTACGACTAAACTAACTTTAGCTTCATAGTATCCCTCATTTCCACTAATACTGAATGATCGGATATCTATTTTTAATTTAGTAGAAATCTCATTGGTTAATGATTGTATCACACCAATACCTGAATCTACACCCGTAATTAACAAGTCCACTACGAAATTGGTTCCGACTCGAGTGGCCCATTCAGCCTTTAAAACTCTATAACCATAGTTGGCCATGAGATGGGTTGCGTTAGGACAACTTGTTCTGTGGATTTTTAAACCTTTTGTCGCAGTGAGGTATCCAAAAATTGGATCTCCCGATACTGGGTTACAACAAGGTGACATAATGAATTCATATTGATCAGCCGGTTCACCGTTCACTAAAATATTTGATTTCGAAGGTTTCTTTTTCTTGATTTCCTTATCCTCCTGGGCATCAGGTGTGGGTAAAACCTTAGCTTCCTCTACAACCTTCAAAACCAATTTGCCCTGCTCCACCTTAAAAGCTTTGAGCTCGGTCATTTTAATGGCGTCCGTCGCTAAGGCAAAGTACAAATCAGGTCTATGTTTAAAGCCAAAATGTTTGACTAGGATTTCGACATTCTCCTCAAAGTCCACCTTCATGTTTTTAAGCTTACGCTGAAGGGCTTCTTTACCTAACTCACCTTGTTTGCGCTGCTCCTCCTTCATTGCAGACCGAATCTTAGATCTAGCTTTTCCTGTAACGACCATCTTCAGCCAGTTTTCATTAGGCTTCTGATTTTTCTGTGTCGTTACGGACACTTGATCACCATTGTTGAGCTTATAGCCCATGGGAACCAATTTATTGTTCACCTTAATGGCGGTACAGTTGTATCCTACTTGAGAATGTATCTCAAAGGCAAAATCTAAAGCAGTCGCACCTTTTGGAAGAATCCGCATGTCTCCATTTGGAGTGAATACATATATTTCTTCAGAGAATAAATTGGACTTAAAGTCATTTAAGAATTCCAGCGCATTGTTGTGTTGAGCATCCAGCACTTCTCGAATACTGTTCAGCCATCGATCATAGACGCTGTTATCTTCTTTGACGCCTTTATATTTCCAGTGAGCCGCAAAACCACGCTCAGCAATCTCATCCATTCTTTCTGAACGAATTTGTACCTCAACAAACCTTCCATTTGGTCCGATCACCGTGGTGTGTAAAGATTCATAACCGTTTCCTTTTGGGGTGGTTACCCAATCCTTAAGTCTTTCAGGAATAGGAGTATAGAAGTCAGTAATGATAGAGTAGGCTTGCCAACAAACACTTTTCTCTTTTTCTACTGGTACATCTATGACAATTCTCATTGCAAATAGATCATAGATTTCTTCAAAGGGTACTTTCTTCGTTTTTATTTTGTTGGCTATAGAGGATATGGCCTTGATTCTCGCCGCAAATCTAAAATTGACATCCTCCTCTTTCAGTTTTTTCCGAATCGGTCGAATGAATTCTTTAATGTACGAACTACGATCAGAGGCCGTTTCTTCAATATTGGTTTCAATTTCTTGATAAAACTCTGGTTCAGTAATCTTTAAATAGATGTCCTGATACTCTGTTTTTATCTTATACAGTCCTAATCGATGTGCTAAAGGAGTATATATATAATTGGTCTCCGCAGCAATTTTTAGTTTTTTATGCACAGGCATGTGGTCGATGGTTCGCAAATTGTGCAAACGATCGCTCATTTTAATCAATACAACCCTGACGTCCTCTACTAAGGTAGAAAGCACCTTTTTGAAATTTTCCGCTTGTGGACTTTCGACATTATACAAACCATCAAGTTTTGTCAATCCATCAACAATGGTCGTTATTTTCGGGTTGAAGTTTTCTTTAATGTCTTCGAGGGTATACTCCGTATCTTCAACAACATCGTGTAGTAGAGCACAAATAACAGCAGTAGGTCCTAAACCTACTTCTTCAAAAGCAATTCTCGCCACCTCAATAGGATGCAAAAAATAGGGTTCGCCTGACTTCCTACGTTGAAATCGATGACCATGATTGCCCATTTTGAAGGCTCGAGACATAAAAGTCTTGTCCTCCTCCGTCAATTTCGATTTGATTTTACGATAAAGACGATTGTAGGCATTCCTAATCTCTTTTTTCTCTTTTTCCGTTAAGTCTAAAACTTCAGCCATTGTATTAAAATACGAGTATATATTACAAAATTAAGTAATTTCTATTCGCTTTATTACAATGCGTAAAATAAGCTTGGTTTTTTAAAAAAGATGTTATCTTTGCGCTCTATTTAGAAGAAATAGTGTTTGCGGGTGTGATGGAATTGGTAGACATGCTAGACTTAGGATCTAGTGCTTCACGGCGTGGGGGTTCGACTCCCTCCACCCGCACTTTCTTCTCTCCCTTTCGGGGAATCATTAACTTTTCAAATTTCTTACCTCAAATATGCAAGTAACAAAGCAAGATATTGATACGCTCAATACACGTATCACAGTGGTCATTGAACAAGCTGATTATAAAGATAAGTTTGAATCAACCTTACAAAAGCAACGTCAAAAAACTGAATTAAAAGGTTTTAGAAAGGGTAAAACGCCTCTTTCCATGGTAAAAAAGTTATATGGCGAACAAGCATTGGCGGAAGCCGTAAATGACAAGTTGCAAGGGGCTTTATATGAATTCATTACGGAAGAGAAATTAGAGGTTTTAGGTGATCCTATCCCAACCGAGAATCATGAGCAAATTCAGTTCGATCCGAATAATATGTCTGATTACACTTTTACATTTGATGCAGGTTTAGCTCCAGCATTTGACTTAAAAGGTGCTAGTGAAAATGATAGTTATACAAAATGTGACATAGCTATTGATGACAAGGTGGTGGAAGACGAGTTGATGGCTGGTCAAAAGAGAATGGGAACGCAAGAATCTGTGGACAGTGATATTGAAGAAAAAGATATCCTAACAGTGAAGGCAATTGAATTGGAAAATGCTAAGCCAAAAGCCAAAGGATTTGAAACTGAATTTAAAATCATGACGGAATTAATCGCAGATGATACCTTGCGAAAGTCTGTTTTGAAAATGAAAAAAGGTGGAAAATTCAGTTTTGATATATACAAGCTGGAAAAAGATAAAGACGAAACACATGTCAGAAAATATCTTTTGAACCTTGATGAAGATGAAGAAAGAGAGATAGGAAATGATTTTGAAGGTACTATTGCTGATGTATCTAGATTGAAACCCGCCGAGATGAATGACGAATTCATTCAGAAATATTTTAATAACGAAGAAATTAAAACGGTCGAAGACGGTAAAAAGAAAATCAAAGAGGATATCGGTAAGTATTATGATGAACAAGCATCAAAATTGATGTATCGTGATATCATGGATGCCTTGATCGAAAAGAATCCTATGGAAATGCCTGAGGAGTTTTTGAAGCGTTGGCTTAAGCTCAGTAATGATAAAGTTACTGATGAAAGTCTTGAAAAGGAATTTCCTGATTTTGTAAAGAACTTGAAGTGGACTTTAATAAAGAATAAGTTAGCCAAGGATGCAGATGTAAAGGTGGAAGCAGATGAAATTAAGAATGCCATGACGGCAAGGGTGCATAGCTATTTAGGGCAATATAATATGGGTGCTGAGTATGTAGATAACATGGTCCAAAAATTAATGCAAGATAGAGAGCAAGTCAACAAGCTCTATGAAGAGATACATGCGGACAAAGTTTTCAAGGCTTTGGAAGAAAAAATAAAAATCAAAAAGGATAAAGTTAGTCTTGAACAATTTCAAGAAAAAGTACAAACATTGAACGCTAAATTGAAGGGCGGATAGTCCATGACTAAACATTTTGCATAAAAAATGTATTTTACTATCCTGATATCACGTTACTATTAAAATTTGAATGAATATGTTTCACAAAGACGAGTTTAAGAAGTACGCAACCAAGCATATGGGAATGTCCACTATGCATTTGGAAAAATATATGGAAGCAAGTGTTCCTAACATCACTGGTTTTACCCCTCAAGTTATTGAGGAAAGACAAATGAATGTAGTAGGAATGGATGTCTTCTCAAGATTAATGATGGATAGAATCATTTTTATGGGTGTCCCAGTAACTGATTATGTAGCGAATGTTATTCAAGCGCAGTTATTGTTTTTGGAATCTACGGATCCCAAAAGAGATGTTCAAATGTTCATTAACAGTCCAGGAGGTTCTGTCATTGCAGGAATGGGTATCTATGACACGATGCAATATGTTTCACCCGATGTAGGAACGATTTGTACAGGACTAGCAGCGTCTATGGGTGCAGTATTACTTTGTGCTGGTAAAAAAGGAAAACGAACGTGTTTAAAGCACAGTAGAGTAATGATTCACCAACCTTCAGGTGGTATGCAAGGACAGTTTTCTGATATGGAAATTTCATACAACTTGATCAAGACCTTGAAGACAGAATTGTACGAGATCATGGCCAGTCATACAGGAAAAACAGTGAAGAAAATTGAAGCGGATAGTGATAGAGATAACTGGATGACTGCTTTAGAAGCTAAAGATTATGGCTTAGTAGACGAGGTGTTATCAAAACAACCTACGAAGTAATCACGGGTATATTTATTGTAATTCGTTATATTGCAGTAATTTACAAATGTAATTAAATAGTAATATGACTCAGTCTAAAGACAAAAGATGTTCTTTTTGCGGTCGAAATGAAAAAGAAGCACTCATTCTCATAGCGGGGATGGAAGGATACATCTGTGAGGTTTGTGTAGAACAAGCCAATGATATTATCGAAGATGAGGTCAAAGGCAAGCAGCAAATTAAATCTCAAGACTTTGAATTGCCAGAAAATATTACTCCTGCTCAAATCAAAGCATATTTAGATCAATATATTGTAGGTCAAACAGAGGCTAAGAAATACCTTTCCGTAGCCGTATACAATCACTTCAAGCGTTTGAAGCAAGACGTTGTCGATGATGTTGAAATCGAAAAATCGAATATTTTATTCGTTGGTGAAACAGGGACAGGTAAGACGCTTTTAGCGAAGACTATAGCCAGATTTTTGGAAGTTCCTTTTACCATCGTAGACGCCACTGTGTTTACACAAGCAGGATATGTTGGTGAAGATGTAGAGAGTATGTTGAGTCGATTATTACAAGTCTGTGATTTTGATGTCGATGCAGCTCAAAGAGGTATTGTTTACATTGACGAGATTGACAAAATCGCGCGTAAAAATGACAATCCTTCCATTACCAGAGACGTTTCTGGAGAAGGTGTTCAACAAGCCTTGTTAAAAATGCTGGAAGGAACCGAAGTCAATGTGCCACCGAATGGTGGTCGAAAGCATCCGGAGCAAAAAATGATAAAAGTAGATACAAGTAATATCCTTTTCATTTGTGGTGGTGCTTTTGCTGGAATTGATAAGATTATAGCCAAAAGAATGAACACCCAAGTCATTGGTTTCAATAATTCTGATAAAGAGATTATTGATACCGATAACATGCTTCAGTATATCACACATCAAGACTTAAAGAACTTCGGATTAATTCCTGAATTGATAGGTCGGATGCCAGTGTTGACTTATCTGAATCCTTTAACAGAGGAAGTACTTACGCGTATATTAGTCGAACCTAAAAATTCTCTTTTAAAGCAGTATCAAAAATTGTTTGAGATAGAAGACATCAAGTTAGAGTTTACTAAAGGCGCTATTTCAGTCATTTCTAAGAAAGCGTTAGAATTTAAATTAGGTGCTCGAGGACTTCGATCAATCTGTGAAGCAATTTTAACTGATGCAATGTTTGAATTGCCTTCACAAAAGGATGTCAAAGAATTTGTAGTAGATGAAGTTTACGCCACAAATAAAATCTCTGAGTCGAAAATTCAAAAGTTAAAGGTGGCCTAAACTGCTCCTTTGCACTTTCTTATAGACCAAAATTATATTAATAAACTGTTACAATCGACCAAAAACAATTTATTGTTTTCGTTGTTTCCTAGCTTTGCCATTCATTAAATGCAGAGCATGAAAACAATTCCTTTTTTCTCACTTATCTTTTTCATTTGCCTTTCTACATTCGGCTATAGCCAGGATAAAGAAGAGGTGACCTTGAGCGGTTATGTAAAAGATGCTTCTAGCGGTGAAACGCTGATTGGAGCCACCATTTATGTATCCGAATTACAAGCTGGAACAACCACTAATGTATACGGATTTTATTCCTTGACATTACCCAAAGGTGATTACACCGTTGAGTATGGCTATATAGGATTTGCAGATAAAATAGAAAGTATTAGCCTTTCGGCGAATATAAAATTAGACGTGGAATTAGGTTTTTCTGCAACAGAAATAGATGAAGTTGTTATTACCGCAGAAGCCAAGGATAAAAATGTGAGGGATATTCAAATGAGTGTTAACAAACTCGATATACAGACACTTCAAAAATTACCCACGCTATTAGGAGAAACTGAAATATTGAGAAGTATACAGCTATTGCCTGGTGTAACTTCAGTAGGTGAAGGTGCGGCCGGATTCAATGTAAGAGGTGGAAGTATTGATCAAAATCTTGTCCTTTTAGATGAAGCACCGGTGTACAACTCTTCTCACTTATTTGGTTTTTTCTCTGTATTTAACCCAGATGCGGTCAAAGATGTAAAGCTTTATAAGGGGGGTATTCCTGCAAGATACGGAGGTCGACTTTCGTCTATCTTGGATGTTAGAATGAAAGAAGGGAACAATAAAAAATTAGCGGTTAATGGTGGAATAGGAACCATTTTCAGTCGACTAGCGATTGAAGCTCCTATTGTAAAAGATAAGTCTTCCTTTATTATAGCTGGTCGAAGATCTTACATTGATATTCTCGCCAAACCATTTTTAGACGATGAGTTTTCTGGTTCTGCTTTGAATTTTTATGACTTGACTTTAAAAACGAATTATAAGTTTAGTGATAAAGATCAAATCTTTTTATCTGGATACTTTGGAAGGGATAATTTTAGATTCGGAGACGCCGCAGGATTTAGTTGGGGTAATTCTACCACGACGCTCAGATGGAATCACTTATTTAGTGATCGTTTGTTCTTTAACCTAACGAGCTATTATAGTAATTATGATTATCAGATCAATTTTGGGGATACGGATATTGATAAGTTTGATTGGAGTGCCAAGATCATCAACTATAGTTTGAAGCCTCAGTTTTCATACTTTTTAAGACCGTCCAATGTACTCCGTTTTGGAGGGGAGTCTATCGTTTATGAATTCCAACCTGCTAATGCTGTTGCGGTTTCGAATGGAGAGGAAATCGATATTAGTTTAGATAAGCAATTTGCCATAGAGTCTAATGTGTTTGTAGAAAATGAATTAGATCTAGGAAGCAGAATTAAGATGAATTATGGATTGCGAATGTCGATATTTAATTATTTCGGTGCAGGCAGATCTTACCAATATGGCGATGTACCAGAAGGTGATGTCAGACCTCTAGAAAGTGTAACGGAATTTGATGATGGTGAATCCATCAGTAATTATTTGAATTTCGAACCAAGAATGTCGTTTAAATATCAACTGACAGATCAAAGCTCACTAAAGGCAAGTTATAACCGTACTGCGCAATATATTCACTTATTGTCTAATACGGCTGCATCAACTCCCGTGGACATTTGGACTCCTGCAACCAATAACATCAAACCACAAACTGCAGATCAAGTGGCATTGGGATATTTTCGGAATTTCAAGGAAGACAATTACGAAGCTTCCGCTGAAATCTATTATAAGAACATGTATAATATCATAGATTACATTGATGGTGCTGATCTTATTTTAAATGAATTTTACGAAGGTCAAGTATTAGAAGGAGATGGGCGAGCTTACGGTCTTGAGATCATGGCTAAAAAGAAGGAAGGTAAGTTTTCGGGATGGGTCAGTTATACCTTGGCCAGAACCGAAAGACAAGTCATTGGTATTAATGGAGATGAATGGTATCCATCTCGATTTGATCAATTGCATAATTTGAGTGTTACAGGTTTTTACGCGCTATCTAAGCGAATAGATTTAAGTGCCAACTTTGTCTTTAATTCAGGAACACCTACGAGTTTTCATTCGAGTCGATTTGAACAAGGAGGATTTATCATCCCTAATAATGATGGCAACCGTCGAAATAACGTAAGAATACCCAACTATCATAGACTAGATTTTTCATTGACCATAAATCCAAAAGAGAAGCCAGGGAAGCGATATTTTGGTAAATGGATTTTCAGTGTTTATAATGTCTATGCTAGAAGAAATGCGTTCTCCATTTATTTTGATCAAGATCAAAATCGAGTTCCGACGGGTTCACCAGTCAACACCGAGGCTAAACGTCTAGCGGTTATTGGGTCATTTGTACCTGCGGTTTCTTATAATTTCAAATTTTAAAATCAAGCGCAACATATTATGAAAAAGTTTAATATATATACTGTCTGTTTTTTGTTCGGGATGTTTGTTTTTAGTGGATGTCAAGATGTAATTGATGTGGATCTTAATTTTGAAAATGCTCAGCTGGTGGTGGATGCTTGGGTAGATAATCGGGCTCAAGATCAGAAAATTCGATTGACGCTTTCGCAAGAGTATTTAAACTCTGCAATAGCGGAAGGAGTAACAGGGGCAGAAATTAAAGTAAGTAATGGTGGTAATATCGAACACATTTTTGAAGATCAAGGTAATGGTGATTATATCTGGACTTCGAATGGTCAGACTTTAGGTTCTATAGGAGATGAAATGACCTTACAAATATTTGTCAATGGTAAAGAGTACTTAGGAACGAATAGAATCAATCGTGTTCCTGAAATTGATTCCATAAGTCAAGAAACGCGTGTTGACGAACTTATTTTTACGGATGGTATTTATGCACAATTGTATGCACGAGATTTACCTGGAATAGGGGATACCTATTGGGCAAAAACCTATAAGAATGGCCAGTTTTTAAATAAACCATTAGAATTGTTAATCATTTATGATGCGACATTTGATGCTGGTTCTGGTTTAGATGGTGTGACCTTTATTCCGCCTTTAAGAGAAGCCATCAATCCTATTCCTGATGATTTGGAAGAAGGAGAAGAGGCAAAAGCGCCGTATGAGGTTGGCGATGAGATCCGAGTTGAATTAGTATCTATAAGTAATGATGCTTTTAGATTCTTACAGATAGCCCAAGAACAAATGACGAATGGACTAAATACTATTTTTGCTTTGCCTGTAGCGAATACAAAAAGTAATGTATTTGATCAAGAGACAGAGGAGCCGATTTTAGGCTTCTTTAATGTTGGAGCGGTGAGTGAAATCGTAAAAGTCATTGAATAAATACAGCTTTTTGCAAAAAAAATCACCCTTGGTTCTTATAAACTCAAGGGTGATTTAATTTGATGCGATTTATTAAATTTGCACTCCGAAACGGGATGTGGCGCAGTCCGGTAGCGCACACGGCTGGGGGTCGTGTGGTCGCA
>JAHDBI010000005.1:82961-89668 GCA_020630475.1 Saprospiraceae bacterium | reverse complement strand
CTTTACGGCTTTTCTTTGGTTTTAAAGATTTGAATTCCGTTTCCCAATAACGAATCAACGAATTACTCACGTCAAACATCTCGGCGACTTCGCTGATGCTATAGTAAAGTTTAGTTAATTCTTTTTCTACTTTCAATCTATAAGTCATTGATATTCAATTACAAATATATTGAAAATCAACAATTCATGCAAAAATTAGAATAATAAGAGACTTATCGCTGATATGATCATTACGATGAAAGACATTACAAAAATAAAGGCCATCAAAATGAGGGAGGCTTTAATAACGGTCTTGATGATTCCTTGCTGATAATATCGCTTTAATGCTATAAAGAAATAAATAGCAGTTATCGCCATAGATGGTCCTGCAATTCCTAATTGCGAACTATCATCATTGGTGAAATTAAACCCCCCGAATATGATAAAACAAAGGAAAACAAAGGAGTAAAAATGCATCAAGAAGACAACATGTTCAACGTAAAACATTTTATGTCTTATATAAAAGAGCTTGAGAAAGACGGCCATAAAAATTATCGAGACAATAAAAGCCCAAGCCATATTACCGATAACAAACTTGATGGCACCCGCTCGATCCTTATACACTTTTATGAGTTGACCATAAAACGCCTTATTCCAGAAGTCTTTGATTTGATGCTTTTCAAAAATCTCATCCTGAGTTAATTGTACAACATCCTTCTTTAGAATAGGATAATTATTAATCATCCCAAACATGGTGACTTGATCTTTAGGTATTAAATACTGATTAGATTCATCATGTTTTGTGGTGAATAGCCTCTTTTTTAAGGAATCCATATCAGCGGTAGAAAGAATATTGAATTGATTTGATAGAGAATCAAATTTTTCTTCTAATTCTTGCTCAGCTACGTAACTATAAAGGTCATTTGACTTTAAGTCGTTGTTATCTATACTCTTATTAATGCCGTATACGACAATAGCAAAGTATAATAGGGCAGTTATGACTAGTAAACGACCAGGATTCATATAACTAGCTCGCTTACCCGCGACGAATGCAAGGCTCAATCTCGCTGGAATCCAGATGTCTTTTAAGGTCTTCCATATTTTAGCATCTAGATTAAAAACATCGAGAAATGTATCCACGACCAATTTACGTATGGAGAAAATGCTGGATTTATTCTTTTGCCCGCATTTTTTGCAATAAAAATCTAACTCCGTAATCGAAGAATGACAATTTAAACAAAATTTGTTCTTTCCCTGATTCATGTTTTTCTCTTCTCTATAAAGGTACAAAAGCCAACACATTCAAAAATGGTATAATGTTTGCCTTTTACATCTACGAATTACCAAATTCTGCAATATAATCACTGACTTACACATAAATTATTGATTATCAAGTGATTATATTTTTGAGGTTTTTTAAATAAAACTGAAGAAGTATATCTAATTAAGGAATACATGAACATCAAAGTGAAAAAAATGAGAAATTTTTACCCAAAATCTTTAAATGCGGTTTTTGCATTGTTGTTGTGTTTCGTCGTCTTTACAGGAAACGAAGCAATAGCTCAATGTAATTTGAACTGCCCCGGTGATTTTACTGTTACGGTACCTTTTGGAGATTGTAGTTCACCAGTTGTTACTGGTGTTAATACATCTGGTCCAAACTGTAATGCAGTATTAAATGACTTCGTTGGTGAATTTGCACCACCTAACTGGTCATTCAGCTCGACAGGAGATGGATCAGTTAGCGTTGTAGGTGTGCCAGGAAGTATAGCTGTTACTGGAAATAATAATGGCAGCGCCGGTTCAACTATGTATTGTATCGAATTAGACTTTCATGATATTCTAACACCAACTGGTGATGAATTATCAACTTCTAATGGTTTACTTTCATTTGATTGGACATATGCGTCATCAAATTCTTTCGCAGGATGGGATCCGTTATTCGTTCGATTAAATGGTGCACCAACTCAATTAACTGCAGGTGCCGAGGGTACTGGAGCAGGTGCAGTAAATCAAGTCGGTAATTTTGTAACACCAGTTGCTGATGGTGATGTCTTCTGTTTTGATCAAAGAGCATTTGACGGAATAGGTGGAGGTGCCACGTCAACAATTCAGAATTTGACCTTGACATACGATTATGATATGACCTTATATGAAGGTTTAGCTGATGGCGATGATTTCCCTTTAGGTACTACAACCGTTTCATATGCGGCATTTTCAGGATTAGGAAGTATTACGACGTGTACTTTTGATGTTACAGTGGAAGAATCAATGCCTCCTATATCTGCTATTTCTTGTAATGATGAAATTCAAATTTCACTAGATGAAAATTGTGAAGCGGTAGTAACAGCGGATCAAATTTTAGAAGGTGGAGGATATGGATGTTATGATAAGTACACTGTAGATATAACTGATGCCAATGGTGTGAGTTACGGAAATATGTTGACTTCAGTGAATATTGGACAAGATCTTACAGTGACGGTTACTGGTCCAAACAATAATTCTTGTTGGGGAAAAATTGATGTAGCTGATAAAAGCTTACCTCCGATGCTTTGCGAAAATGCATGGACAAGATGTCATATGGGAACTGATCCTGGTGATGTAACTACAAATAGCTTTGTACACTCCGTTCCTGGACAAGGATTGACTGATAATGGAGCGACAGTAATTCCTTTCACATTGGGACTAGATGGTTTTGCAATATCTGATATCATTATCGATTTAAACATCGTTCACCCTTCGGTTAATGAATTACAAGTAACATTGACAGCGCCTAACTTGACAACCTTAAGTCTATTTGATTTGACTTCTGGTTCTTGTATTAATCCTAATATAGATGTTACATTTGATGATGCTGCAACATTAACTGCAGTCGATTTTGCATCTACTTGTAATTTGGGTACTGCTGTGAATGGAAGTTTTCAACCAGTAGACGCCTTATCTAACTTAGAAGGAGTTGATGCTGGTGGTACTTGGGTTTTAACCATAGTTGATGCTTCAGGAGGTAATGTCGGTTCTTTAGCTGGATTTGATATCTCTTTTACAAAGAACTCTTCATTAGTTTCTTTCCCATGGCCAACAACGGCTACTTGGACTCAAGTAGGAGCACAAGTTTATGATGTCATTGGACTTGATCCTTGTGGTTTAACAACAGTTTTCTATGAGGACAATGAAGTAGATCAAGATTGTTCTACTCCATATGAAAAGATTATTTATAGAACGTGGAAAGGAGTTGATGCGGCAGGTAATGAAGCTATTCCATGTACTCAAGAAATATATGTTTATAGAAATGATCTATTAGAAACTTTAGTTTGGCCTTCAGACTATGATGATGTAGATCAACCTTCATTAAGTTGCGAATTATATGGAACTACCGTTCCTGGAACAAATGTGACTGGAGTCCCTACTGGAGATTTTTGCGCACATGTACAAGTAGCTCCTTATACAGATACAAGAATTGATATTTGCGAAAGTGAATATAAAATTATCAGACACTGGTCCATTTTAGATTGGTGTACTGGAATCGTACACGAGCACGATCAAATCATTAAAGTAGCAGATAATTCTTTAGAAATTTTCTGCCAAATTGGTGTGATTGATATTGCTGCTCAAGATTATGCATGTACTGGTTCTTATGTATTACCAGCACCGACGGTAAATGGAGAATGTTCATCTTGGAATTATACTGTTGAAGGAGTATTGTTACCAGACTTAAATGGTGCCATGGAAACAGGTGCTCCAAGACCGGAATATATTTCTGGAAATACAGTAACTGATTTACCATTTGGAACAAGTTGGGTAGTATACTCAGCAGAAGATGCTTGTGGTAACACTGATGAATGTATCATTGAATTCAATGTTTACGATGATAGTCCTCCAATTGCAGTGTGTGATGAACAAACAGTTGTAGCTGTTGGTGCTGACGGATGGGGAATTGTTCAAGCGATTACATTTGACGATGGGAGTTGGGATAACTGTGGGATTGCTTCCATGGATGCTAGAAGAATGGTAAGTGGTTGTGGTAACGCATCATGGAGTGATGAAGTAAGATTCTGTTGTGATGAGGTAGGTGAAACCTTTATGGTGGCGTTCAGAGTAACTGACTTATATGGAAATCAAAATACATGTATGGTTGAAGTGACTGTTCAAGATAAGTTGCCTCCATACAATGATTTTTGCCCTGCAGATGTGACTATTGACTGTGCCGTGGATTATGCCGATTTGAGTGTTTTTGGTTCACCAACATTTGTTGATAACTGTACTAATACAGATTTAAGTTCTACTGTTAGTCAAAATATTGACAATTGTGGACAAGGAACAATAGTACGAACTTGGACGTTTGAAGACTTAAATAACGGTTTTAAAGCTTCATGTGAACAAACTATTACAGTTGAGAATTCTTCACCATTTGGATCAGGAGATATTTCTTGGGCACCTGATTATACTACTTCTGGGTGTAATACTCTTTTGGATCCTGAATTTTTACCTGCACCATTTAATGCGCCAAATATTAGTGATGACAAATGTAGCTTAGCTGCAGCCACTTATGAAGATCAAGTATTTAGTTTTTCTGATGATGCATGTTTAAAGATATTAAGAACGTGGACTGTTATTGATTGGTGTACTTATGATGGTAATGGTGCTGGAGTATATACAGATTTACAAATCATCAAACTACACAATAACGTAGCGCCTACATTTATTGAAGGTTGTGATGAAGACAAGTTAGCTTGTCATTATAATGAAGGCTGTTTAGGTGAGGTAACACTATCAGTATCTGCAACTGATGATTGTACGGATGCAAGTGAATTGATGTACTGGTGGGAGATTGATGCTTTCAATACAGGAGATCACATCTTTGAATTTTCCGGAACAGGAAATTCATTGACGCTTACTGGTTTACCTCAAGGGACGCACTACATCAGATGGTATGTTGAAGATAGATGTGGTAACGTAACGGAATGTGATTACTTATTTGAAGTTAAAGATTGTAAGAACCCAACGCCATACTGTTTATCATCGGTTACTTCAGTGGTAATGAACAATAACGGAATGTTAGAGATTTGGGCGAATGACTTTGATTTTGGAAGTTTTGATAACTGTACAGCTCAAGAGGATTTAATTATTTCTTTCTCTGAGAATACAAGTCATACTAGTATGACATTTACTTGTGCTCAAATTCCAGATGGTCAGTCACAGTATATTCCACTTGAAATGTGGGTGACTGATGAAGCAGGAAATCAAGATTATTGTGAAATCGCGATTATCCTTCAAGATAATGCAGGTAATGCATGTGATGATTTATCAGGAAACTTAAATTTTGTAAGTGGACGTATTGCTACTGAGTCAAGCCTAACAATGGAGAATATTGCTGTTGAAATGACCAGTAATCAACCATTGTTCCCTCAGACTCAAATGACGGACGTAAATGGTCAATACACTTTTACGAATCTTCCAATGAATGAAACGTACTATATAAGCGCTACAAATAATAGTGATTATATGAATGGTGTATCCACATTAGATTTAGTATTGATTCAGAAGCATATATTGACAACTCAATATTTAGATTCTCCATACAAGATCATTGCATCTGATGCCAATAACGATGGTGATGTATCAGCGATTGATTTGATTAGTATCAGAAAGTTGATTTTAGGAGTAAACATTGATTTCCCGAATGGACAAAATTCTTGGAGATTTGTTGATGAGACATTCAATTTTGCTGATCCAACAAACCCATTCCCATATGATGAGATCATTGATTTTGTGAATCTTTCACAAAATATGTCGAATCAAAACTTTATGGCGGTGAAGATTGCCGATGTAACTGGAAACGCAGATCCTAATAATGTTATTGAAAACGAAGCTTCTGTAAGAAGTGGAGAATCTTTAGACTTCATTATTGATAACGAAAGAATTGAAGCAGGGGAGACATTTACCATCCCAGTTTACGCTGAAAACTTCAAATCGTTTGTAGGATACCAATTCAGTATCAACTTTGACCAGGATGTTGCTGACTTCAATGAAGTAGTGAGTGCACAATTAGGTACGACTGATGCTAACTTTGGTATGATCAATTTACAAGATGGAATTATCGCTACAAGTTGGAATGATGTAAACACAAGAAACATTGCTAACGATGAAGTATTGTTTGAGTTGAGCTTTACAGCAAAAGCTGATTTAGAATTAGCAGACTTCATCAATTTTGGATCAAGTCAAATTGCAGCTGAAGCGTATACAGAAGACTTAGATGTAAGACAAATACAATTGTTGTTTAGAGGTGAGAACGGAAACTTAGCAGCTCAATTTGAGTTGTACCAGAATGTTCCTAACCCATTCGCTGAATCAACAAATATTGCATTCAACTTACCGGATGCGTCTAAAGTTCAGTTAAGTGTATTCGATGTTGCTGGTAAATTAATTTATCAAGACAACATGAACGCGGCAGCTGGGTATAATCAATTTGAAGTATTAAAGTCTAACTTAAATACTGCAGGTGTTATGTATTATACCATCAAGGCTGATGGATTTAAGGCTACAAAGAAAATGATTGGATTATAAGGGTAAAAATCCTTTTAAATGAAAAAGGCGCTTCATTCATTTGAAGCGCCTTTTCATTTTTTATCTTTCGCGAAAGCGTATTAATCAAATGATTGATTTTCCATAGAACACTTTCTTACTAATTCTTGATATTCATCTGGTGTTAGACCATCTAAACAAAAGTC